>NZ_LR217699.1:0-37254 GCF_900698855.1 Candidatus Erwinia haradaeae | reverse complement strand
TTAACTTAGTAAAATTATTATAATTTTTTATTTTTTTATATTTAAAATATATAAATATATTTACTAGTCTGATATAATAACAATATTTTATATTATTTTTAATATAAGTGAATAAAAAGGTTGGATATAAAATAAAAACTTTATTTGTCTACTTATTATTAATAAAACATTTTTAAAAAAATTTTAATTACATTAAATACTATTTAAAATTATTTAAATTAACTTATTTTATTTTTAAATAAAAAAAATTAATTGTTTCTAAAAATATTTTTCTAAAAATATAATCTATAATTTTAATTATAGACTAACTTTTTATTCAAAGTTGAATCATTAAAAACTCTTTCAAAAAATTTATTTTAAGAATATCATTAATAGTTGTTACAAATATCATGTATTAAGAATTTTTAATATTTCCTAATTGAACGTCGAATCTAATAAATAACATTGTTAATTTATTTATTAATGGATAGTTAATATTTTTGAAATAAATTTTAAGAAAATTTTATTTTAAACCAATTAAAATAAATTATATATATAATATTAAAGGAATTTTAATTTTTTCTAAAAGAATTGATTTTAATGAATGAAAGATACGTTATTTTAAATGAATGATATATCTTCTTATTTTTGATAAGATATTAATAAATAATAAATTCTGACTTTGATTGTCAATTATTTCTAAAAAATATAAATTTCTTGAATAATTTAATTGAGATAATTAATAGTATTCATACTTTAAAATAGATGTTTTTACCAAAATACATTTTTACTCAATGATTACATCATATATATATCTCTTTTTTGATCATCATTACATTTCTGATTTTAATTGGATACAAATATATGTTATTTGAAAATAAAAAATATTTATACTAAAAGTATAATATATTAGTTAAAAAAATCTTATTTATTAAAGTCATTTTATAAAGTTATAAAAACTAATTATTTTACTTAAACCTTTCTATAGTTGTTGTTAAAGACAAAATCTTATTAATTAAGAGAATTTTTTTAAAATAATTTTAGTCCACTTTTTTTATCTAAAATAATATAATTTCATAATGTTAATCATTTTATAATTTTATAAAAAATTTTTATAAATTTTATAACATAAAAATAATTTATTTTATGCGATTTTAAGAATTAAAACAAGATCTATATATCATATATTTTATCCATAATAATTATCACCCCTTCTCTTACTTTTATTCTTCTTTACTGTGTCCATAAAAAATTCTCTACGAATGATTCGTTTCGCTATTAGACCGTTTTCTTTGGTTTGTTTAGAAAACACCCTCTATTTTTAATACAGGGTGGATTTTATTAAAAAAATCATCTTTTTTCTTGAATATAAAAGATCTACCTAAAGACCTGTGAAGGGCTTTAGGTAGTCTTTCTTTAGAAAGCATATTTTGTGCAGAAATAACGTTCGAAATTAATAAAAAAAAATTAAAAATATAAAGGTTTAAATTTTTTTTTAAAAAAGTTTTAAGGCTGATTTAATTAATATTAAAAAATTCTTCATTTCACATTAATTTTGGGGTTAAAAATGCTTATGTAGAGAAGAAATAAAGATAAAAAAAACTGTTTACCGATACAAGAAACAGGGGAGATCTAATCCCTACCTGGAATTTTGTTTATTATGTAATTTGTTGAAAAAAAATCAGCAATTTAAAATTACTAAGTTATGGTAGAGGGATTCCTGCACGCTCAAGGAGGAGACGATAATACTGCTCAGTACTTGTGGCATGATTCAACAGATGTGGAAATTCTGTCTTGATCGCATTTTCTAAATTTAATCGTATTACTGGTGTGCACGCATCACTTGCTGACCACGCCCACCAAGCCATTTGATACCGTACTTCACTTAAATGTCGAGATGAAATACGTTGTTTTTTATGCGCAATTAAAGAAGTGTTAAGATCTGCGATAATAGATTCTTTTTCATGAAATAATTCTGGACTAACCACCCAACGTTTAATACTTTTTAGTCGGTTTTTTAAAGAGTGATGACGATCAATATCAATTCCAAGGCGAGCCATTTTTAGCTGATGACGCTCATATTTATTACGTAAAGAAACTGAAATACCTGCTGATATTGCCCACTGACGATATTTATGTAGCCATTGACGCACGCTTTCAACATTCATTCCGCGTGAGGTAAAAAAGTTTTCTGTCAAGAAAACTCTCATTGGTTTATTCTGACCGGAGTCACTTTCTCGACCACGGTGAACTATGACGTAATCTAATTGCTCAAGTACACGCAAGGCGTGTAATAGCACGTCGTATGCTTTACGGCCATTATTGTAGACATGTAGGACACCCATGCGTTGTGCTATTTCTGCGATTGGTAGTATAACCTCAAACATATACTGACTGTATGGACTGTAGTCACAGTTTGCTGCAAGAGTTAATGAAAGAGCGCTGAGCGCTTCTCTACTTTCAGAGCGCGCTGTTATACGAAGTGGTTTTGGTTGATAGGAGCGATCGAATATACGTGAATAGGGTGTATAACCATTTCTTCTCAGTGCTATAAGATCACTATTTTGACGCCAATCATGATTTTTAATACAAGCCATAACTTTTGCAGCCATTCCACGCGGTATTTTTCCGGTAAATTGTGGCTTATGATTACGGTGTATTTTGACTTGCCCTTTGCGCTGACAATTAGCTTCACCACGACGTGTCTGACGATATAGAACTTGGTCAGATTCTTGTAGCATTACGGTGTTATCATTCACCCTGTCCAAATCTTATGGCGGATAAGGGTTGTTTTTTTAATATGCATTTGTTATAATCCTTTACAGGCATTAGCCTGCTAACGACCCCTCGGTCTCTGGTTCTTCCGCCAAGTTGACGCAGAATCGAGGGGTTTTTGCATCGAACGACCACTTCAATGTGATCGCATCTCCCGAACGATTTTAGGATACGTCCAATCCATTAAGTTTATTTTGTTGTTCCAAAAAGCGGTTAAACATTAGAATCAAACCAAAATATAACTACAACATGCACCAACTCTTTAGCTATTCTGAAATTATTTTTCATATATTAAAATCTGTAAGCCAAGAATTGATCAAGAACATTTCTCTTAATTTAATTCCATAATCCTATGTTAGTGCATGGCTCGATACTAACTGATATGGAGATGCTCTAACTGTTTTTTTACAGAGAGAGAAATTTTATGTTGTGTTATCTAGATATACGTGGAGCTATAATTCTCCGAAGAACTTAATTTGCTTTATTCTGTTATCTTAATGTTTAAGCTAATTAGTTTTTATTCTTTGTATATCTTAATCAGAGTGTTTCATAGAAATACGTCTGATTTTATTTTAGTTATGTTAAACAACATGATCTATGTCTAATCTTGATCTTCGTGTATTTAGTTACATAGGCTAATATGTTTGTTCTCAATCTTGAACACTAAAAACAACGAAGTGATCTAGATGCGTTAATAACCACTCTCTATTAACCCCATACTGAACTCTTTGTCGTATCTTAAGATTCTCAATTACGACTCTTGAGGCTGAGAGTATTGGTCTAACCAATATATCATCCCTATTTTGGGGCGGAATCAACAACTTAATTTTTTCGACGAGCTTTAAAAGTAACTCGTATTTTTAGTATTGATTAGCTTATTTATAGTCTTTTTATAGAGTCGTATTTTCTTTCCAGCAAGATTTATTTTTGAAAAAAATGCTGACTGAATTAATCAAAAGAAAATATTTTATCTATTCAAACACTTTATTTCTAGATCAAGCTAATTTCATACTTTGTTTACCATGGAAGAGCAATATTTGGCGGACGATCTATGCTCTTTCATATTAAACTTCAAGTTTTAAAATTCCTAATAACAATATCACTTCTTTTTGATTATAGATATTGGATATTAACTATTGTTATCTTTCTCTAATTGAAAATTCTTCGAAAATTCTAGATTAAAATAGCCATACTTCTATTAGGTAATAAATTATACCAATAAAATTCACAAAGAAGAAGTCCTAATATTGTCTATTATCCATTTACTGAGTTTATTAATATAACACAAGCAGTGGATTTGGTGATTTATCTATTTAATTTTAGAAATTTTATTTAAATTCTGTGATGCTATACGATAATTTGATAATTCTCATCTATATCTGCTCGATGGAATTCAGTTTATTTATATACTCTTTATAACATAAATTCTACTTATATAGAAAGGTTAATAACAGTAATATCTTTATTCTTCAAAAATTTTTAAGGTTACTCGATATTAATCCTACTATATACTATCTTTTCTATTAAGAATTAGTCTAAGAACAATATAAGGAATGTTAAAGGACATAATATCTTTTCAATGTTTTTAAATTTAAAATCGATTGTTAGTGAAATTTTTTATTAGAAAATATTGTCTATTAATCAACTATTATTTTAGACTTGAAATGAGATAAATCACCAGAACTTGATTAATGGTAGGGATCTAGTTTTTTTTATGAAGATTAGACGAGCTCTTTCCCGAAAGAAAGATCAAAGAAAGTACTAAGATTCATTTTTTCTAGTAATAGAAAAAATTTCAATATCAGTCATGCTATCTAGATGATAGAAGACTATCTATCTATAATATAACAATATGTAATTGTTCCGCAGACAAAAGAGTGTCTGCGGCTTGGCTTAAAGATTTCTATCGAATTAAAGATGAAATCAGAGATATCTTGGTTTCTTGACTTGCGTTTCTATGAATAATCTTATAATAACTAATATCTCAATAAATATAGTAATCATAACAATGAATTAATAAAAAGTGAATATTTCAGGGTTTAGATATAGTAAGGTAATGCACCTTACAACACAATAAAAACTAACATCATATCTGTATTATTATTTCTATAATGATCTATATCATTTTGAGTTTTTATTTAGATTATTCTTGAACATAATTAGAGCGAAAGCATTTAAGAACCTCTAAAGGAGCTACATTTATAATAGAAGATTATAAATGAAATATATTCTTAATTCTCTTCTTATGAACCCGAACACCATTAATTAGTGCGCAAAATTAATTAGTTTGCAGCATTATAATATTTTTCTGTATCTAAAGATAGCAAGCTTTCTGTTAGATTTTTTTCTTTTTCTTGATTACCTTCTGATATCTTTTGATGTTGGATTGTAAGACCAAGTTTTTTAAATAACCGTAAGTCATGATCTTCATCTGGATTAGGCGCGGTTAGTAATTTGCATCCATAAAACACAGAGTTAGTGCCTGCCATAAAACATAGTGCTTGAGTTTGTTCATTCATCTGTTCTCTTCCAGCAGATAATCTAACATAAGAATTTGGCATCATAATACGTGCTATGGCAATAGTACGAATAAAATCAAATGGATCTACGTCATTAGCGTCAGATAGTGGTGTACCTGGTGATTTAACCAACATGTTGATAGGAATACTTTCTGGCTGTATTGGTAAGTTAGCTAATTGCACCAGTAATCCTGCTCGATCATTGATGTTTTCACCCATCCCTACAATTCCACCAGAACATATTTTAATACCTGCTTGACGTATGGTACTAAGTGTATCTAGCCTATCTTGATAACTACGGGTGCTGATGATTTTGTTGTAAAATTCTGGTGATGTATCTAAATTATGATTATAAAAATCTAGACCAGCTTTAGCCAACCGATGTGCCTGATCATTGTTGATCATGCCTAAGGTCATGCAAGTTTCAAGACCCATCGCTTTAACACCTTTGACCATCTCTTCCAATAATGGCATGTCACGATCACGTGGATTTTTCCAAGCAGCCCCCATACAAAAACGTGTGGAACCAGCTTTACGTGCTTTTTGTGCCGCATCAAGTACTTTTTGTACTTCTATCAGGTCTTCTTTTTGAATACCTGAATTATAACGTGCGCTTTGCGGACAATATTTGCAATCCTCTGGACAAGCGCCTGTTTTTATTGATAACAGTGTGCTAACTTGAATTTCACCAGAGATAAAATGCTGACGATGTACCTGTTGGGCTTTAAAAAGTAAATCAAAAAAAGGCTGATCAAACAATGATCTGGCTTGTTCAGTAGTCCAGCGTTGAGGAATTGACATAACAGTTACCCATAAAATATTTAAGGAAATAGATGGTTGTAAGTATAAAGTTTGCCGTTACACTGTCCATAATGTATTTAAATTTATTTAATAGGATATCCTGATGCAGGCTAATGATCTCGCTTTTGACAAACGACACGTTTGGCATCCTTATTCGTCTATGACCCGACCTCTACCTACTTATCCGATTGTCTCTGCCAGTGGTTGTAAGTTAATTCTTGGAGATGGTCGGCGATTAGTGGATGGCATGTCTTCTTGGTGGGCAGCTATTCATGGTTATAATCATCCTATAATTAATCAGGCAATGCACAAGCAAATTAACGAAATGTCACATGTTATGTTCGGCGGTATTACTCATCCATCTGCGGTAGAATTGTGTCGTCGTTTGGTTGCATTAATGCCGTCTGACCTGGAGTGTATTTTTTTAGCTGATTCCGGTTCTGTGGCTATAGAGGTCGCAATGAAAATGGCACTGCAGTATTGGCAAGCATCTGGCCGTCCTCGTTGTAAATTTCTTGCGCTGCGCCAGGGCTATCATGGTGATACTTTAGGTGCAATGTCGGTTTGTGATCCTATTAAGTCGATGCACAGTATGTATTCCAGTTATCTGCCTGTGAATCAGTTTGTTAATTCTCTTAGAAGACGTTTTGGAGAAACTTGGCAAATAAGTGATGAAAAAGAGTTTTCTACCCTTTTTTCTTCGTGCCATCATACCTTAGCAGCAGTGATCATGGAGCCAATTGTACAAGGGGCTGGAGGGATGCATTTTTATCACCCTGAATATTTACGCGTAGCACGAGCTTTATGTGATCAATATGGAATATTATTAATTGCTGATGAAATAGCAACTGGGTTTGGTCGTACTGGTAAATGGCTAGCTTGTAATCATGCCAATATTATTCCAGATATTTTGTGTCTTGGGAAAGCGTTAACTGGAGGTGTGTTAACTCTTTCGGCTACCTTAACCCGTCGTTATATAGCAGAAATTATTAGTGATAGTGACGCCGGTTGTTTTATGCACGGTCCCACGTTTATGGGAAATCCTTTAGCTTGTGCAGCAGCTACTGCTAGCCTATCTCTTCTTGAAGACAGAGCATGGTATCATCGTGTAACAGCAATTTCTGCTCAACTGAGAAGGGGATTATCTCCTTTAGTGGGGCATCCAAATGTTCTGAATGTCCGAGTATTAGGAGCTATTGGTGTAGTAGAAGTAAGAAGAGTCGTAAATATATCTTTGTTACAGAATTGGTTTGTTGAGAATGGTGTATGGATCCGTCCTTTTAGAAATCTTATTTACTTAATACCTCCTTATATTATTTCATCAGAAGAGCTTACACAACTTATTGAGGCTATTACTAATTCTTTAGATCATCCTGAGCATTTCGATGCTTGAATACCTATATAAAGAATTATATTTATTAAATTTCTTGTTTCAATATTCAATTAACAGCCAAACATAGCACACGGAATAAAATAAAGTCCTTATTTATTTACTGGAGTATGGATATGTTTCGGATTCTTCATTTTCTAGCATCACTAGCTGTGATTATATTACTGTCTGTGTTAGTAAGCGATGACCGAAAGAAAATCCGTATTCGTTTTTTGAGTCAGCTTCTTGTTATTGAAGTTCTATTGGCATGGTTTTTTCTGCATTTTGAAATAGGTGTGGGATTTGTAAAAAAAATCTCAGAGTTATTTGATCATTTGCTAAGGTGTGCGGCATATGGAACTAATTTTGTCTTTGGCAACATGAGTGATAAAGGGCTCGCATTTTTTTGGCTTAATGTTCTCTGTCCTATTATTTTTATATCAGCGCTGATTGGTATACTTCAGTATTTGCGTGTCCTTCCAGCTATAATTCGTATACTTGGCACTGCTTTATCAAAGATTAATGGCATGGGTAAGCTAGAATCTTTTAATGCGGTTAGTTCACTAATGCTTGGACAATCAGAAAACTTTATTCTTTACAAGGACATATTAGGACAAATTTCAGAAAAACGCATGTATACGTTGGCGGCGACAGCTATGTCGACTGTTTCTATGTCTATAGTTGGTGCTTATATGACTTTGTTACAACCAAGATATGTGATACTAGCTTTAGTATTAAATATGTTTAGTACTTTTATTATTTTATCGTTAATTAATCCCTATTGCGTGGATGTTCAAGACGAGCTCAAACTAGCTGATCCTCATCAAAAACAAGGTTTTTTCGAAATGCTTAGTGAATATATTTTAGCCGGTTTTAAAGTCATGGTGATTGTAACAGCAATGCTTATTGGTTTTATTTCTTTAATCACTAGTTTTAATTCTTTGTTTGATTCTGTGTTTGGTATTAGTTTTCAAGGAGTTCTTGGTTATATCTTTTTTCCACTAGCATGGGTATTAGGTATTCCAAGTTATGAGGCCTTGCAGGTAGGTGGTATTATGGCTACAAAACTAGTTTCTAATGAATTTGTTGCAATGATTGATCTGCACAAAGTTATAGAAAAACTTTCTCTCCATTCTGAAGGTATTTTATCAGTATTCTTAGTGTCTTTTGCTAATTTTTCCTCAATTGGCATTATTAGTGGTTCCATCAAAGGTCTACATGAGGAACAAGGCAATATAGTATCACGCTTTGGTTTAAAACTTTTATATACTTCCACGCTCGTAAGTCTTTTATCAGCTGCAATTACAGGTTTTGTCCTCTAACAATATTAAGACTAGGTAAAAATAGTTTCTAGATGTTTTGCATGATCTATATGGATAATGAAAACCATTTCAAACAATATAAGTAATAAAAATTATACTAAATCATTCAGAATGAGTTATTATATTTCTTATTTTAAAATTTATACCTGATGAATGTAGTTAATATATTTTAGCGGATAGTAAGAGAATTAGGTTCTAGAGACAAAAAAATAATTCTGTAAATTACAAAACGTGCATTTTATATAAATATGATAAATAATCTAATATTTTATAAGATCTGGATAGTAATACAATGGATTATAGAGATAGTAACATCAAAATATGATTTGTATCATCTTTTGATTGAAGTTTAATTATTTGAGTCAGTGCTTATTAATACAATTATATTGTATCTAAACTAGAATATTATATATTTAATTTTTAAACAATTTGCATACATAATTAAATATTCTTCTAACTTAGAAATAAGATTTACTTGAATAGAGATGACATCTTTATTTACTTGTGAACCTCTGTTTTATTCAATGGCCTAATATGCTATATAAAGAATATTTGAATCAGAAAGAACCGGTTTGCAACAAAAATCATATGAATGAGCGAATGTTGTATAGGTCGCACGGAGAGTGTTTGTTTGTCTTCGTAGATAAAAATATCTGTTAGTAGTTAGAAAAATATCTAGACAGTTACTAGTGTTATGTTAATTCATAATAAAATTAAGCTTCGATTTTTTTAAATCGAACTAATGTTATTGTAACAGCTCTTCCTTCAACAGGAAGAGCTGTCTGCAGATTAGAATTAATTTTTACATTTAGGATGGATCAATAGTTTGTTGCATTGTGTCATAGAAAATACTAGAGTGGCGAAAGTATCTCGAGTAAACAACTAGAAGGTTGTATATGTATTGTAAATATTATAGCTAAAATGAAATAGTTTTCTAATAGCTACCCTTTAGTCTAAGAACGTTTGGTAATGAAAATCGGAGAGTGATCTAGAAGATATAGCCCGGTAAACGTGACAAATACTACAGAATAATTTTGAATTATAAACAAAAATAGCGCCTTATAAGGCGCTATTTTTGTTTATAATGTCAAGTCTTGTTATGTTCAATAGTATGCCCATCTTTATTATTGTTATTTGATCCGATAGAAATCTTTTTGGGTTTCTCTTGTTCGGGGATGTCATAAGTAAACTGTAGTGTTAATAATCCATTATCTAGCTTGGCTTGATAAATCATAATGCGATGCTCTAAACTAAAACTTAGAGAAAATTCTTTTTTTTGGATACCTTTGTGAAGATAAGTCATACTGTCTTTTTCTTCAGTAGAAGTTATTTCTTCGCTTTTTGGAATACCACGTAAAGTGAAGTGATTATTAAGTACTGAAATATCTAATTCATTCTGCGTATAGCCTGGTACGCTTACTGTCATTTCATAATGTTCTTTATCTTTTTGTAATAGATTGTATGCAGGGACATCACCAACAGGTGATTCACCTGTTAGACGACTAAAAAGATTGTCAATCTGTGTAAAACGATCAGATAAAAGATTATTGCTCCATGTAGGTATGAGAGAGAAAGAACGGTAGGCCATAGCATCCTCCTATAAAATACATATAATTGAGAATAAAATTATACTCACATATTAACTATATGGGTATGTATAAAGATATTTCAAGGATTGTTATTAAAAAGATTGAAGAAACTAATATTTTCATGACTCAAGTCTATTTTCCTTCTATGGAATTAGTTCTATTTATTGAAGTATTTTAGATTATTAGCTAGAAATACATATTTATATATATTTCATTTTTTTGATTATTATTAGAATTAGAGAATCATTAATACATTTAACTATAGCTTCTCAAAATAATAACTTTAATGGTTATATTCTACAGCAATTTTTTGGTTTGATAAAATAGTAATAAATTTTACTAGATAAGATTTATATCGTTTTTTTTGAATATAAGATTTAAACCATTTTCCTAAAATACTCTAATTTATTGATGTACAAGAATCGATAACATTGTTTAATAGAAGCTTAGATAAGATTTTTAAAAATCTTCATTATATTAATCATTCCATTCAAAAAAGTTAAATTCTTAGATTGGATTAGGACAGTTCATTTTCTTGTTTCTAAGATTTCATGGTTAATAAACGTTTTTTAATTTTTATCAGGTAATCTAAAGGTTATTTTTATGAAATCAATTTATCAATTTCAGCTGATGTCCATTGACTTTATTAATAAACATCTCTAACATATAATTAGTATTAGTTAAAAAATCAATCATGAATAATACTAGTTTTAATTTTATCTAGTACGCAGAGTTTAAATCATTAATTCTTCTTATTCTTCATGTTTTAATCGGTGCCTTAATAAGAGATTAGTTAATTTTTAATGAACATACTAATGATTACTCTAGAGAGGGTTGCTAATAAAACTAATACCTATCCCAATAGATCTAATCTTTATGTAACTTGAATTCTAATTTTAAGACAAAAGAGATTCTACTCTATATATGAAATGCTACTTTATATTATGATTAAAGGTATTTTAGTCTACCAAAAGTAGATTTAAAGTTTTGAAAACACATTTATAAATGAAAATATGGATACATTTTATTTTTTTAAGTTTTTAATTACATCATTTATAATTATTATATAATTTTAATTACAGTTAATTAAAGGAGAGCGCTTCTTATCGCAAGACAAATATATTGTCGATAAAGTAATTAAGAATGTACACAAGGCCCTATAATGTTCGTAATTGCCTCCAGTATTTTAGAGATAGATAAATAAGGGTCCTGTCCTAATATTTAATTTAAGTGATATTTTACTTAGAAACGTTATAACTTAGTTAATAAGTGAGCCTAATTTAAAAAGAAAACCTATAATGTAGATAAAAAAAGAAATCTACTTAGTTTTACTAAGATGTAAAATGGGATTGGAATGATTTAATTTTTCATATACATAGTGATAATAATAAAATTATCTTTATTGTAAATCTAGGATATAATCCAGACTACATCATAATCTAGTTTATAGTATATTCTAGTAGCTTGTTATGCATAAATTTAATCGTTAATGTCTCTTCTAGCTTAATGGATTATAAATTCTCTAAGGTTGTTTATGATAAAATACGATTCCTATCAATAAACTAATCCTTCTTTATTATTTTAGTGAACAACGTACAGAAAAATAATGCACAGTTTTTATTGGTCAATAAATATATAAATTATATAGTCAATAGACTGTTTTTTATAAAAATAAGATTTGCTATATAAATAGAATTTCCGTTATTTCGTTATTAAGCAGTATTTATTAATTGGTAAGAGTGTAAATTAAGGCTCTTCTGTAGTAGTAGATACGTAATGAATTTAAATTAATTTAAATAGAAATAGTTATTTCTATATAGCGCTATAGATTAATGATGGCAACATTAGTTTTTATTGAGCATAAAATATTCTTTGTCAAAAAAATTAAATTTGTTGAATAGCAAACAAAACAACCAATACTCTTTTTATCATGGTATATTTTATAATGTGCAATATAGTAAAATCTTTTTTTAACAGTCTTGTATTTTTTTTAATTATCATATCCCTTCCTCTATATGCAGTTTGTATAACTGACCAAGATGTAGAAGTCGGTTTTTCTCCCGGAGGAACAGCGCAAAAAATTGTTCTTTCAGCAATTACAGGCGCTACAAAATCAATAGATATCGCTGCCTATTCATTTACTAGTAAGCCTATCGCTTTAGCTCTGATTGAGGCCAAGAATCGAGGCGTAAATATACGATTAGTCGCTGATAGGAAATCAAATAGTAGTAAATATACCGCCGTAACCTATTTAATTAATAAAAATGTCTCAGTTAGACTTAATGAAAAGTATGCTATTATGCATAATAAATTTATGATTATTGATGGCATCTCAGTGGAAACGGGATCGTTTAATTATACACAAAACGCCGTTTCTCATAATGCAGAAAATGTTATTTGTTGGCACAATCGACCAGATATTGCTAACAAATATTCTAAAGAATTTAATAGATTATGGTTGGAATCCATATCTATTAAACCCATTTATTAATTTTACATGAATTCGAGTATATATCTATCTTTTGGAGATATAGTTGTATCTATTTTATTGGTAATTCATGAGACTATTAGTAGATACATTAAGAAATATTCTAAATAAATTAGTGCTCTACAGTAGTTTTATATGCTATTTGTACTGGTACAAAGAAGAATTCTTCTGTCTTTAAAATAAGAATTAAATTCTGGTTTACGCTTTTCACCAAAACATAGATGTTAACCATTACCTGATTTTTTAATAACTGAAATAGAATGCTCTATATTAAGAGATGTATAAAACAACTTGCTTGATGTGTAGTATATAGAGTTTTTCTACTCAACCAAACTGTTTAGGTTATATAGAAAATGTTATTAGAGTATTTAGTTGGACTCTGTATAAAAGATTATTTATCTCGTTTCATAACCCTCCCTGAATTTCTTGCATTTTATTGTCTTTAAGTTATTATATATATAAATATTACAGATTATTCCATATTGACTACAACATAGTTATAGATTATTAATGGTTTACTTTTATACATAGACATGGTTATGGGATGATTTATGACTTGAAAATAAGATTAAATTTTTTTATATGAGAATGAGTTATTGTATTAAATGAATTTTTAGGTCTGTTGTATAAAAGTTCTTAACTATTAGAGATGAATTGATTGGGATTTAGTGATATCATTATATTTTGGTTTAAAATATTTTATGTTCAGAATTATATATGAATAGATTTTTTTTCCTTTCTCTATCTACAGACAGATGGTGAGATAAGATGGACAATTTAAATTTAAACTTATATATTTAGCATTTATTACAAGAATAAAAAAGATGTCTAATATATAGACTAGAATAGTAAGTTGTTAATTAAATCGGTATAGTATGTTCTAAGTATTTCTAAAAATCTTAATATTGGTTAGAGATAACTAGTCAATAGGCATTATTACCTTATGCTAGTTTGATTCGATAATATTGCTCGTCTTGATGTTGTCAATTTAAGGTAAAGCATATTATGGCGTCAACTGCCTATTGTGAAAATGTCAGAATAAAATTGCATTTTATATATATTGATATGTAGAAGTAAAAGATATAGAGTTATTTTTGATATTTTAGAGAAAATTTATGATAGGACAACGTATTGGCTATACCCGAATCAGTACCATACACCAAAATCCACAGAGACAACTTGACTCCGTCAAGGTGGATCGAATTTTTACTGACGTAGCATCCGGAAAAGAAATTAAACGACCTCAATTAGAGGCATTAATTAATTTTGTTCGCTCCGGAGACACTGTGCTTATCCATAGTATGGATCGTTTGGCACGTAACCTTAATGACTTGCGTCGCATTGTGCAAATGTTAACAGAACGTGGAGTGCGCATTGAATTTATCCAGGAAAATCTGAGTTTTACTGGGAAAGACTCGCCTCTGTCCAATCTCATGTTAGCTGTTATTGGAGCGTTTGCTGAATTTGAACGTTCTTTACTGAAAGAACGTCAACGTGAAGGCATTGAGTTAGCCAAACAAAGAGGTGTTTACCGAGGTCGCAAAAGAACGCTTTCAGATACACAAGTCACTGAACTATGTCAACGGGTTGCTTCTGGGGAAAAAAAAGTAAAGGTTGCGCGTGATTTTTCTATCAGTCGGGAAACCTTGTATCAATATATAAGAAGAGCAGGATCAAGCGTTGTATGAAATTATTGCATTGGATAGATACAGTTAATAATAATAGTGTTTTTATAGAAATCCCCATTGAAGAAAACAATCTTCAATATTTTGTGAATAAAAGTGATTTCTGATTCAGTAAAGGTTCAAAGTATATATAGATATTAGAGTTGATTTAAAAAAAATGCTAAGGATAAGTTTAGGCATACGATGTTTATCAGTATAAATTGATATATTTTGTTTATTTAGGTCTATTAAATAATGTGATAGCCTTAATCATAAGACAGGCGGTAGAAATAAATCTAAAACTGAAGGAAAGGGTATACAAAACCTTTTTAAAAATCGTATTAGGGATTTCGTTCATTAAAATCAAGATAGGAAGTAGACGAGAACTTTTATACACACACTAATAAACAAGAGAAGTAATCACACTGATTTTATCTAATAGATAAAGTATAAATATATGTATCAATGTAATTAGTATTCTTTATTTGATTGACTTAGTTATTTACTCTTAACTATTAGCTTAAGAGTAGGTCCTGTACAATTGAGGACTAAATATAATTGTTCAGAAATATTTTGCATAATTCAAAGATTTGGTATCTCTTATAAGCATAGAGAAAAGATCATCGTATTACATTAAAGTTCTAAAATGAATTTTGCAAGAAGATACAATTATCATTTTAATCTATTTTTATGCAGTAAATACTTATTGAACATATCTATTTTCAGTAGAAAATCAATATATTGTATGCTCTCTACTCGTTCTTTAGAGGACAGAATATTAATATTAAAAGATCACTCAAACAGAGCTAAGATCTACATTGCATTTTATCTATAAAAGATCGTATTTCGTCCATCAGAAATACAAGAAGCAATACTTTATTAACGTAAAGAAAAACGTTCTTTTGACATAAGTATTATATCACTTTTAATCTTCTAATTATCGTTATCATTGGTTGTTTCTAGTTATTTTTAAGTCGAGATAAATATTTACATTATATACCAATAACCTAGTGGTATATTTGATGTTCTTTTGTTTTTAATATTTTTAAAGGCTCTTCTAATTTTTTTTATTTATAGCTTCTAGCTTGTTAGTGAAGAGATCTTATTGAATGAAGAAACATGGTATATAGAGTCGATATTCTTGCATGTTAGATACATCGTTGATATTAATTATGAATAAAATATTTTATACTATGTTAGCTTTTATATCTTGATCTTAATCTACCTTTAATCTCGATAGAAATTCTATTTCTACCTAGATGGGTTATTTTATAACAACTATTTATATTAGATAAATAAAAAGATGACAAAAGGGGTGTTAATTAAAAAAATTATAATATACATAAAATATTAATATCATTATTTAGATTAATGATAATAAGAATCGAAGTATATTAAGATTTTACTATAATTTTATCTCCAATATTCTAATGATCATAATAAACCTATTAAATAATATATAGATAAAATCTTGATATATTATCAATATCACATTGTACTATACATCTTACTTGTAAGATGAACATTTTCATCTTAATTGGATCAAGTCTAACGACTTGAAACTATAGTTATATCACATTCTATTATAGTTAATATATAGACTAGGATAATATCAAACTCAATATAACTACCTATTAAAATTTTAGGAATGGTTTCTTTATTGATTACTATTTTTAATTTATAGATTAGATAGCTGATTTTTTCTAAATCATGGTTTACTTAACTATAATATAGACAAAGTAATGTAGTATAATTTTTATAAAAACTAAAAGATTTTTATTTTATATAAGATAATCTATGATCTAAAAAATAATAATATTTTAATCTCGTAGGCAATGAAAATTAGGAGAGACGGAGGTGTATTACTGTCTAAAATCAGATAATGATGTAGATACAATCCACTTAATAGTTACGCGTGGTTAAACCCATAATAATTTGACAACCTATTAATATATTAAAGCGTCAATATGCTTCAAATATTACTAAGAAATATTTTTGTAAAGTACTTCTACCTCTCTTTAATGATTTTATAACAAAGATATTAATACTCAATTCAACCTATCCAACCAAAGATCTATGATATTTAATATAATTAAAGAGCAGAGGTCACCTTCGTTATGCATCAAGTGAGAAGATAGATAAAACTTTGTATTCTAATCTTCTCTATTGTCACTTAATATGAATATTTTCAACGTGCATACTTTATTATTATCATAAAAATTAGATATCTATTACATATTTAATTATTCTCAATATCTAATATAGGGTAGGGTCGATTGCTTAAATAGGAAATTTATTTTTAGAAATTATAGATGTTTGTAATTTTTTTATTTATTTTTTAATTCAGACTTATCCTATCTATTTTAATGAGCTAGAAAAAATTTCATAAAAGAAATAGATATTATCTCTATTTGTAATCAGTAAATTAAGAACAAATTATATAATATAGATCACCTCCTTAAAGGAATATTGATTAATTACAATTACATATTTGATTATAATTTAATTTTTATTATTACAATAAGTAATGTTTGTTTGGCTTCATAGGTTAATTCTAGTGGGTGTTGTTTAAATCTGATATAACCTAAGAGCTCAGAATGGATTTATTTTTAGAAATCGTATTATTACTAGAGCTTAGCCAATAATGTGAAATAGGATGGTAGTTCTCATCAAACTCATAAATCAATGGCATACCAGTTGGTATATCCAGTTCCAATATGTCTTCTTCTGTCATATTATCTAAATACGTAATGAGTGCGCGAAGGGAATTACCGTGAGCAGCGATGATAATGTTTTTATGGTTTTTTATTTGAGGGAAAATACCTGTTTTCCAGATTGGTAAGACACGATTAATAGTCATTTCTAAACTTTCAGCCGTTGGTAACTGTTCTTTATTTAAGTTACCATACCGAGGGTCGTAACCAGGGAAGCGTTTATCAAAGTGACTCAGATGAGGTGGAATAACCCTTAAACTACGACGCCATTGTTTTACTTGTTCTGCACCATATTTCTGAGCACTAGCTGTCTTATCCATCCCTTGTAACGCGCCATAGTGACGTTCGTTAAGGCGCCATGATTTTTCTACTGGCAACCAAGCTTGATCCATTTCATCTAAAATATACCAGAGAGTATGGATTGCACGCTTTAAAAAAGAAGTATAAGCAAAATCAAAAACAAATCCTTCTTTTTTTAGTAATTGACCAGCGTAGACCGCTTGAAACCGACCTTGATCGGTTAAATCAATATCATGCCATCCAGTAAAAAGATTTTTCTTATTCCACTGGCTTTCTCCGTGACGTATAAGAACTAGTTTTATCATGTTCATCAATAAATCCCTTGATTAATCTATATTGTTCTGAGAAGAGGATCAGTAAGAATTATTCTGAAATATATACAATGTTTTTAATCATAATATAGTATTAAAACTTTGAGCATGAATCTATAAATTCAGTCATCTTGAAACAAATTTTAAGTAAATTTCATTTATGCATTCTTTTAAGTCCTAATTGCGGTATCGTAATAATATATATTTAAAAGTATATAGACTCGAATAGTTTATTTATACAACAAGATAGATTTTTACTTCATCTTGTAAAATATATTTAATTCCTCGCGAGGTTATGGCGCTAGGCATCTATCATTCTGGCTATAGAAAAACCTAGTTAAGAAAGAATGGTGTGAAACGATTAAACACATTTATTAACGAGGTTTTATAAATATAGAGCCATTTCTATCGTAATACAGGAACGTCCTACTAAATAAAATATAGTAAAAAGAGTTTTTTATATTAAAATATACATAGAGTTTACTTACTTAGCTTGAGTATTATTTAATGAAGGTGATTCAATAAAAGGAAAAAATTTTGGTGAGATCCAACTAATTAATTGATTATTCTTTTTATATATAAGATATACTGCTTTTTTATGTTTAACAGCTAATTCTTGAGCTTTTCTTAGGCCTAAAATCATTAAACCACTGTCCCAGCAGTCTGCTTCAAGTGCGGTAGGAGCAATTACAGTGGCTGATACTAATTCATTGTGAACTGGTTCTCCAGTAAATGGATTGATTAAGTGAGATATTGGTTTTCCATTGAGCTCATAGTAGTTACGATAGGTTCCAGAAGTACTGATAGCACATCCTTTCAGTTCAACAATCTCTTGTACTGCATTTTCTTGATCAATTGGTTTCTGGATTGCAATTTTCCATGGTTTACCTTGGGCGTTATGACCGCAAGTAACAATAGCACCACCAACTGACACAAGATAATTGTCAATACCTTCTTTTTTCATCAGATTAACTAGATGATCAACTGCGTACCCCTCTCCTACACTAGAGAGATCAATATAGATCCCTGGTATGTCTTTGCGAAGATAGGACTGAGTGGAAGAGTTAATAACTGTTAGATAAGAAAGACCATGAAGAGCACGGGCACAATCAATCTGAAGCTGTGTTGGAGTACATTTTGATGAACCACGAGGCCCAAAGCCCCATAAATTTACTAAAGAACCAATAGTAACATCCATTGCTCCATTCATTTGGTTACCAATGCGCAGTGCTTGTGTAATAATATCAGCAATTTCTGAGCTCACAGGTTGTGATTTATAGCCTTGATATTGATTAAAACGTGATAATACTGAGTTACTTTTCCATGTGGAAATCTGAATATCATCATAATCAAGTATTTTTTGTATAGAAGTATACAATGTCTGTTTCCGTTTAGCCTCTATATCCACTACATTTACTCGCCAAACAGTCCCCATAGTATGACCTGTTAATATTATTGTTTTATAATTTAATAAAGGATGAGGGTTAGAACAAGAGCTCTGCATAAATATTAAAATATAGAACACAAAATAGCGATATGCATTATTCATCTCTTACCTTTATCTTTATTATACATAATAATATCAGTAGTGATCTTAATCGGCAGAAAGATGCTATGTTAACAGCCACAGGATTCATAACGAATTTGTATCAAAATTATTATTAATAATAATTTTGATTTACCACAATCTTTTAATTCATTAAATTATTCATAATCTATATACAATATAAATATAGAACTAAAATAGAATTTACATTCTTTGCAATTGACATATTGATTATTTCTTATGCAATATATTTAATTAATATTTAAATAAAATTATAAACTAGAATCCCTTAGATTGTATTATCAACATTATTTATTTACATCTATAAAATAAAAAGATTTGATTTTTAAAAGTCATGTTTAAGTAAATTTTAATCAAATTATATATAAATTATTATTTAATCTAATTTAAAATTTTAATATATGAATTCTATTTATAATATTAACATTGACATCAAATCAGAACAGGTTTAACAATGATGAATACCACAATATAGAATGTGCATGATCTTCTATATTTCTTAGAGAAAAAAGCTATTTAAATACTATTCGTTTAGTTTTTCTAACGACAGTATTTAGTATCTTAATAATACTTTTTTTGCTTAGGTTGATCTAGATATTAATCATCTTTATACTAACGATGTTTTTCTTTATAAGATTAATTAAGATAGGAAGAATATCCATTCTATTTTGACATGAATCTTATTTATCTTCATTAGATCTATTACATAAGATTTTCATTCAATATCCGTAATCACTAGTTATTGAACATAGATTCATAATCTATATTATATAATAATTAATAACTCTATTCAAGATAATATAAAAAATATACGAGATATAGATTATATTAATATTCAATAATCTCATCTCATAAATATAAGACTTCTATATTAATTAAATTATACTTTTATTTTATTTTATTGTGTATTAAAATCATATGAAATTTATTTCAAATAATAAAAATATAAAATAATAAAATCTATTTTAATGATATTAAAAATATAAAAATTTAGATAAACATTCTGTCTAGATGATTAATCTTCAAATTGGAGAATATAATTCTCTAATACAATTATTATTAATAATAAATAACATTATTATGACTTAAATAATGAATTTGTATTAATCTCTCTAACCTATTTAATATATAAAAATAAAGATTAAAGTAAGATCTAATCTTTTTCTTGGATATATAGATTAATATTGATTATTTGACAACATGTTTAATCGATTTAAGTTCTTTTTTAAGTAATAATTCTTTTCTTGATCTCTAATTATTAGTATGACTTATTATCTATATTGATTTAATCATTGCATAATTAGACCTTTCATTACTTAATAACTCTCTTTATTGATGTAGATACACATAGAGAAAATATGTTGATTTTTCTTTAATTAATAACTCGTATTCCTTCATATAACATAGCTTATTGTTGTCTGGACGGTAGAAGACAGAATTTCTCTAATGTATAAAGAACAGAATATTTTAACTACATTAAACTAAAAATTTATAATTTATAGATTGAATAAATTTCAGTAATTTAAGTTTAACTCAAATATTTATAGATTGGTGCAATAATAGATATATTATCTAATTCTTTATTATAAAGAACCATTAAAAATTAATAATCATTAGGAAAATAACCGATTTTTTTATCTGATATAGCCCTATAAAACTATGACAATGTTTAACTATTAAGCACTCATAGATCATCTCCATTATTAGATTACGACTAATCACTAGACATAAAGACGTTAGTTTTTATCTTTCTTAGGACGTATTAATCTTCTATAAGCTAAAAATTCCATTATTTACTATATAATAAAAGATTTTTTTAGTTTCTCTCAAAACAAGAAAGAAGATATAAACCTTAAACATGATGTATTACTTTACTCAATTCATATTACACACAGATTATTTAGATCTGGCTTTCTTATGTTAGATAAGAAGATTACAGTCGATACTAAACCGCAACTGTATATTAGAATAATTATAAATTCGTTATAAATTGATAAAAAATCATCTCTATATATTAAGTTAAATTAATTTTTTAGTATTTTGTAGAAAAATTAAGTTAATAATCTTCCTGGAACAAAGATTATTTCTAGGTGTTTACAAAACCAATTTGAAGCCCCTATAGCTAAGTGTAGATGATATTTATATAGTATTGAAGTTGAATACCTTCTTCTTGTAAATCTATAGACTATTCCTATAATAGTCTTATTGTAAAAATAATGCATCTGGTATAATTATTTTTATAATTACTCAACATTGGTTATAACTGAATAGTTACCTCTCATAAAGAAAAAAGTCAATTTATAACTTGAATTGATGTAATGATTTACAATCTTATATATAAAAAAAGAAAAATTATTGATATTCAGAAATTTTTAAAATTTTAAAAGAAAAAACTAAGTAATCTAGATGCATTTTAATTCAAACTAATGCAACTTATATTGCAAAATTAATTGTAGTTTCTTTACGTTAATAAAGTATTGCTTCTTGTATTTCTGATGGACGAAATACGATCTTTTATAGATAAAATGCAATGTAGATCTTAGCTCTGTTTGAGTGATCTTTTAATATTAATATTCTGTCCTCTAAAGAACGAGTAGAGAGCATACAATATATTGATTTTCTACTGAAAATAGATATGTTCAATAAGTATTTACTGCATAAAAATAGATTAAAATGATAATTGTATCTTCTTGCAAAATTCATTTTAGAACTTTAATGTAATACGATGATCTTTTCTCTATGCTTATAAGAGATACCAAATCTTTGAATTATGCAAAATATTTCTGAACAATTATATTTAGTCCTCAATTGTACAGGACCTACTCTTAAGCTAATAGTTAAGAGTAAATAACTAAGTCAATCAAATAAAGAATACTAATTACATTGATACATATATTTATACTTTATCTATTAGATAAAATCAGTGTGATTACTTCTCTTGTTTATTAGTGTGTGTATAAAAGTTCTCGTCTACTTCCTATCTTGATTTTAATGAACGAAATCCCTAATACGATTTTTAAAAAGGTTTTGTATACCCTTTCCTTCAGTTTTAGATTTATTTCTACCGCCTGTCTTATGATTAAGGCTATCACATTATTTAATAGACCTAAATAAACAAAATATATCAATTTATACTGATAAACATCGTATGCCTAAACTTATCCTTAGCATTTTTTTTAAATCAACTCTAATATCTATATATACTTTGAACCTTTACTGAATCAGAAATCACTTTTATTCACAAAATATTGAAGATTGTTTTCTTCAATGGGGATTTCTATAAAAACACTATTATTATTAACTGTATCTATCCAATGCAATAATTTCATACAACGCTTGATCCTGCTCTTCTTATATATTGATACAAGGTTTCCCGACTGATAGAAAAATCACGCGCAACCTTTACTTTTTTTTCCCCAGAAGCAACCCGTTGACATAGTTCAGTGACTTGTGTATCTGAAAGCGTTCTTTTGCGACCTCGGTAAACACCTCTTTGTTTGGCTAACTCAATGCCTTCACGTTGACGTTCTTTCAGTAAAGAACGTTCAAATTCAGCAAACGCTCCAATAACAGCTAACATGAGATTGGACAGAGGCGAGTCTTTCCCAGTAAAACTCAGATTTTCCTGGATAAATTCAATGCGCACTCCACGTTCTGTTAACATTTGCACAATGCGACGCAAGTCATTAAGGTTACGTGCCAAACGATCCATACTATGGATAAGCACAGTGTCTCCGGAGCGAACAAAATTAATTAATGCCTCTAATTGAGGTCGTTTAATTTCTTTTCCGGATGCTACGTCAGTAAAAATTCGATCCACCTTGACGGAGTCAAGTTGTCTCTGTGGATTTTGGTGTATGGTACTGATTCGGGTATAGCCAATACGTTGTCCTATCATAAATTTTCTCTAAAATATCAAAAATAACTCTATATCTTTTACTTCTACATATCAATATATATAAAATGCAATTTTATTCTGACATTTTCACAATAGGCAGTTGACGCCATAATATGCTTTACCTTAAATTGACAACATCAAGACGAGCAATATTATCGAATCAAACTAGCATAAGGTAATAATGCCTATTGACTAGTTATCTCTAACCAATATTAAGATTTTTAGAAATACTTAGAACATACTATACCGATTTAATTAACAACTTACTATTCTAGTCTATATATTAGACATCTTTTTTATTCTTGTAATAAATGCTAAATATATAAGTTTAAATTTAAATTGTCCATCTTATCTCACCATCTGTCTGTAGATAGAGAAAGGAAAAAAAATCTATTCATATATAATTCTGAACATAAAATATTTTAAACCAAAATATAATGATATCACTAAATCCCAATCAATTCATCTCTAATAGTTAAGAACTTTTATACAACAGACCTAAAAATTCATTTAATACAATAACTCATTCTCATATAAAAAAATTTAATCTTATTTTCAAGTCATAAATCATCCCATAACCATGTCTATGTATAAAAGTAAACCATTAATAATCTATAACTATGTTGTAGTCAATATGGAATAATCTGTAATATTTATATATATAATAACTTAAAGACAATAAAATGCAAGAAATTCAGGGAGGGTTATGAAACGAGATAAATAATCTTTTATACAGAGTCCAACTAAATACTCTAATAACATTTTCTATATAACCTAAACAGTTTGGTTGAGTAGAAAAACTCTATATACTACACATCAAGCAAGTTGTTTTATACATCTCTTAATATAGAGCATTCTATTTCAGTTATTAAAAAATCAGGTAATGGTTAACATCTATGTTTTGGTGAAAAGCGTAAACCAGAATTTAATTCTTATTTTAAAGACAGAAGAATTCTTCTTTGTACCAGTACAAATAGCATATAAAACTACTGTAGAGCACTAATTTATTTAGAATATTTCTTAATGTATCTACTAATAGTCTCATGAATTACCAATAAAATAGATACAACTATATCTCCAAAAGATAGATATATACTCGAATTCATGTAAAATTAATAAATGGGTTTAATAGATATGGATTCCAACCATAATCTATTAAATTCTTTAGAATATTTGTTAGCAATATCTGGTCGATTGTGCCAACAAATAACATTTTCTGCATTATGAGAAACGGCGTTTTGTGTATAATTAAACGATCCCGTTTCCACTGAGATGCCATCAATAATCATAAATTTATTATGCATAATAGCATACTTTTCATTAAGTCTAACTGAGACATTTTTATTAATTAAATAGGTTACGGCGGTATATTTACTACTATTTGATTTCCTATCAGCGACTAATCGTATATTTACGCCTCGATTCTTGGCCTCAATCAGAGCTAAAGCGATAGGCTTACTAGTAAATGAATAGGCAGCGATATCTATTGATTTTGTAGCGCCTGTAATTGCTGAAAGAACAATTTTTTGCGCTGTTCCTCCGGGAGAAAAACCGACTTCTACATCTTGGTCAGTTATACAAACTGCATATAGAGGAAGGGATATGATAATTAAAAAAAATACAAGACTGTTAAAAAAAGATTTTACTATATTGCACATTATAAAATATACCATGATAAAAAGAGTATTGGTTGTTTTGTTTGCTATTCAACAAATTTAATTTTTTTGACAAAGAATATTTTATGCTCAATAAAAACTAATGTTGCCATCATTAATCTATAGCGCTATATAGAAATAACTATTTCTATTTAAATTAATTTAAATTCATTACGTATCTACTACTACAGAAGAGCCTTAATTTACACTCTTACCAATTAATAAATACTGCTTAATAACGAAATAACGGAAATTCTATTTATATAGCAAATCTTATTTTTATAAAAAACAGTCTATTGACTATATAATTTATATATTTATTGACCAATAAAAACTGTGCATTATTTTTCTGTACGTTGTTCACTAAAATAATAAAGAAGGATTAGTTTATTGATAGGAATCGTATTTTATCATAAACAACCTTAGAGAATTTATAATCCATTAAGCTAGAAGAGACATTAACGATTAAATTTATGCATAACAAGCTACTAGAATATACTATAAACTAGATTATGATGTAGTCTGGATTATATCCTAGATTTACAATAAAGATAATTTTATTATTATCACTATGTATATGAAAAATTAAATCATTCCAATCCCATTTTACATCTTAGTAAAACTAAGTAGATTTCTTTTTTTATCTACATTATAGGTTTTCTTTTTAAATTAGGCTCACTTATTAACTAAGTTATAACGTTTCTAAGTAAAATATCACTTAAATTAAATATTAGGACAGGACCCTTATTTATCTATCTCTAAAATACTGGAGGCAATTACGAACATTATAGGGCCTTGTGTACATTCTTAATTACTTTATCGACAATATATTTGTCTTGCGATAAGAAGCGCTCTCCTTTAATTAACTGTAATTAAAATTATATAATAATTATAAATGATGTAATTAAAAACTTAAAAAAATAAAATGTATCCATATTTTCATTTATAAATGTGTTTTCAAAACTTTAAATCTACTTTTGGTAGACTAAAATACCTTTAATCATAATATAAAGTAGCATTTCATATATAGAGTAGAATCTCTTTTGTCTTAAAATTAGAATTCAAGTTACATAAAGATTAGATCTATTGGGATAGGTATTAGTTTTATTAGCAACCCTCTCTAGAGTAATCATTAGTATGTTCATTAAAAATTAACTAATCTCTTATTAAGGCACCGATTAAAACATGAAGAATAAGAAGAATTAATGATTTAAACTCTGCGTACTAGATAAAATTAAAACTAGTATTATTCATGATTGATTTTTTAACTAATACTAATTATATGTTAGAGATGTTTATTAATAAAGTCAATGGACATCAGCTGAAATTGATAAATTGATTTCATAAAAATAACCTTTAGATTACCTGATAAAAATTAAAAAACGTTTATTAACCATGAAATCTTAGAAACAAGAAAATGAACTGTCCTAATCCAATCTAAGAATTTAACTTTTTTGAATGGAATGATTAATATAATGAAGATTTTTAAAAATCTTATCTAAGCTTCTATTAAACAATGTTATCGATTCTTGTACATCAATAAATTAGAGTATTTTAGGAAAATGGTTTAAATCTTATATTCAAAAAAAACGATATAAATCTTATCTAGTAAAATTTATTACTATTTTATCAAACCAAAAAATTGCTGTAGAATATAACCATTAAAGTTATTATTTTGAGAAGCTATAGTTAAATGTATTAATGATTCTCTAATTCTAATAATAATCAAAAAAATGAAATATATATAAATATGTATTTCTAGCTAATAATCTAAAATACTTCAATAAATAGAACTAATTCCATAGAAGGAAAATAGACTTGAGTCATGAAAATATTAGTTTCTTCAATCTTTTTAATAACAATCCTTGAAATATCTTTATACATACCCATATAGTTAATATGTGAGTATAATTTTATTCTCAATTATATGTATTTTATAGGAGGATGCTATGGCCTACCGTTCTTTCTCTCTCATACCTACATGGAGCAATAATCTTTTATCTGATCGTTTTACACAGATTGACAATCTTTTTAGTCGTCTAACAGGTGAATCACCTGTTGGTGATGTCCCTGCATACAATCTATTACAAAAAGATAAAGAACATTATGAAATGACAGTAAGCGTACCAGGCTATACGCAGAATGAATTAGATATTTCAGTACTTAATAATCACTTCACTTTACGTGGTATTCCAAAAAGCGAAGAAATAACTTCTACTGAAGAAAAAGACAGTATGACTTATCTTCACAAAGGTATCCAAAAAAAAGAATTTTCTCTAAGTTTTAGTTTAGAGCATCGCATTATGATTTATCAAGCCAAGCTAGATAATGGATTATTAACACTACAGTTTACTTATGACATCCCCGAACAAGAGAAACCCAAAAAGATTTCTATCGGATCAAATAACAATAATAAAGATGGGCATACTATTGAACATAACAAGACTTGACATTATAAACAAAAATAGCGCCTTATAAGGCGCTATTTTTGTTTATAATTCAAAATTATTCTGTAGTATTTGTCACGTTTACCGGGCTATATCTTCTAGATCACTCTCCGATTTTCATTACCAAACGTTCTTAGACTAAAGGGTAGCTATTAGAAAACTATTTCATTTTAGCTATAATATTTACAATACATATACAACCTTCTAGTTGTTTACTCGAGATACTTTCGCCACTCTAGTATTTTCTATGACACAATGCAACAAACTATTGATCCATCCTAAATGTAAAAATTAATTCTAATCTGCAGACAGCTCTTCCTGTTGAAGGAAGAGCTGTTACAATAACATTAGTTCGATTTAAAAAAATCGAAGCTTAATTTTATTATGAATTAACATAACACTAGTAACTGTCTAGATATTTTTCTAACTACTAACAGATATTTTTATCTACGAAGACAAACAAACACTCTCCGTGCGACCTATACAACATTCGCTCATTCATATGATTTTTGTTGCAAACCGGTTCTTTCTGATTCAAATATTCTTTATATAGCATATTAGGCCATTGAATAAAACAGAGGTTCACAAGTAAATAAAGATGTCATCTCTATTCAAGTAAATCTTATTTCTAAGTTAGAAGAATATTTAATTATGTATGCAAATTGTTTAAAAATTAAATATATAATATTCTAGTTTAGATACAATATAATTGTATTAATAAGCACTGACTCAAATAATTAAACTTCAATCAAAAGATGATACAAATCATATTTTGATGTTACTATCTCTATAATCCATTGTATTACTATCCAGATCTTATAAAATATTAGATTATTTATCATATTTATATAAAATGCACGTTTTGTAATTTACAGAATTATTTTTTTGTCTCTAGAACCTAATTCTCTTACTATCCGCTAAAATATATTAACTACATTCATCAGGTATAAATTTTAAAATAAGAAATATAATAACTCATTCTGAATGATTTAGTATAATTTTTATTACTTATATTGTTTGAAATGGTTTTCATTATCCATATAGATCATGCAAAACATCTAGAAACTATTTTTACCTAGTCTTAATATTGTTAGAGGACAAAACCTGTAATTGCAGCTGATAAAAGACTTACGAGCGTGGAAGTATATAAAAGTTTTAAACCAAAGCGTGATACTATATTGCCTTGTTCCTCATGTAGACCTTTGATGGAACCACTAATAATGCCAATTGAGGAAAAATTAGCAAAAGACACTAAGAATACTGATAAAATACCTTCAGAATGGAGAGAAAGTTTTTCTATAACTTTGTGCAGATCAATCATTGCAACAAATTCATTAGAAACTAGTTTTGTAGCCATAATACCACCTACCTGCAAGGCCTCATAACTTGGAATACCTAATACCCATGCTAGTGGAAAAAAGATATAACCAAGAACTCCTTGAAAACTAATACCAAACACAGAATCAAACAAAGAATTAAAACTAGTGATTAAAGAAATAAAACCAATAAGCATTGCTGTTACAATCACCATGACTTTAAAACCGGCTAAAATATATTCACTAAGCATTTCGAAAAAACCTTGTTTTTGATGAGGATCAGCTAGTTTGAGCTCGTCTTGAACATCCACGCAATAGGGATTAATTAACGATAAAATAATAAAAGTACTAAACATATTTAATACTAAAGCTAGTATCACATATCTTGGTTGTAACAAAGTCATATAAGCACCAACTATAGACATAGAAACAGTCGACATAGCTGTCGCCGCCAACGTATACATGCGTTTTTCTGAAATTTGTCCTAATATGTCCTTGTAAAGAATAAAGTTTTCTGATTGTCCAAGCATTAGTGAACTAACCGCATTAAAAGATTCTAGCTTACCCATGCCATTAATCTTTGATAAAGCAGTGCCAAGTATACGAATTATAGCTGGAAGGACACGCAAATACTGAAGTATACCAATCAGCGCTGATATAAAAATAATAGGACAGAGAACATTAAGCCAAAAAAATGCGAGCCCTTTATCACTCATGTTGCCAAAGACAAAATTAGTTCCATATGCCGCACACCTTAGCAAATGATCAAATAACTCTGAGATTTTTTTTACAAATCCCACACCTATTTCAAAATGCAGAAAAAACCATGCCAATAGAACTTCAATAACAAGAAGCTGACTCAAAAAACGAATACGGATTTTCTTTCGGTCATCGCTTACTAACACAGACAGTAATATAATCACAGCTAGTGATGCTAGAAAATGAAGAATCCGAAACATATCCATACTCCAGTAAATAAATAAGGACTTTATTTTATTCCGTGTGCTATGTTTGGCTGTTAATTGAATATTGAAACAAGAAATTTAATAAATATAATTCTTTATATAGGTATTCAAGCATCGAAATGCTCAGGATGATCTAAAGAATTAGTAATAGCCTCAATAAGTTGTGTAAGCTCTTCTGATGAAATAATATAAGGAGGTATTAAGTAAATAAGATTTCTAAAAGGACGGATCCATACACCATTCTCAACAAACCAATTCTGTAACAAAGATATATTTACGACTCTTCTTACTTCTACTACACCAATAGCTCCTAATACTCGGACATTCAGAACATTTGGATGCCCCACTAAAGGAGATAATCCCCTTCTCAGTTGAGCAGAAATTGCTGTTACACGATGATACCATGCTCTGTCTTCAAGAAGAGATAGGCTAGCAGTAGCTGCTGCACAAGCTAAAGGATTTCCCATAAACGTGGGACCGTGCATAAAACAACCGGCGTCACTATCACTAATAATTTCTGCTATATAACGACGGGTTAAGGTAGCCGAAAGAGTTAACACACCTCCAGTTAACGCTTTCCCAAGACACAAAATATCTGGAATAATATTGGCATGATTACAAGCTAGCCATTTACCAGTACGACCAAACCCAGTTGCTATTTCATCAGCAATTAATAATATTCCATATTGATCACATAAAGCTCGTGCTACGCGTAAATATTCAGGGTGATAAAAATGCATCCCTCCAGCCCCTTGTACAATTGGCTCCATGATCACTGCTGCTAAGGTATGATGGCACGAAGAAAAAAGGGTAGAAAACTCTTTTTCATCACTTATTTGCCAAGTTTCTCCAAAACGTCTTCTAAGAGAATTAACAAACTGATTCACAGGCAGATAACTGGAATACATACTGTGCATCGACTTAATAGGATCACAAACCGACATTGCACCTAAAGTATCACCATGATAGCCCTGGCGCAGCGCAAGAAATTTACAACGAGGACGGCCAGATGCTTGCCAATACTGCAGTGCCATTTTCATTGCGACCTCTATAGCCACAGAACCGGAATCAGCTAAAAAAATACACTCCAGGTCAGACGGCATTAATGCAACCAAACGACGACACAATTCTACCGCAGATGGATGAGTAATACCGCCGAACATAACATGTGACATTTCGTTAATTTGCTTGTGCATTGCCTGATTAATTATAGGATGATTATAACCATGAATAGCTGCCCACCAAGAAGACATGCCATCCACTAATCGCCGACCATCTCCAAGAATTAACTTACAACCACTGGCAGAGACAATCGGATAAGTAGGTAGAGGTCGGGTCATAGACGAATAAGGATGCCAAACGTGTCGTTTGTCAAAAGCGAGATCATTAGCCTGCATCAGGATATCCTATTAAATAAATTTAAATACATTATGGACAGTGTAACGGCAAACTTTATACTTACAACCATCTATTTCCTTAAATATTTTATGGGTAACTGTTATGTCAATTCCTCAACGCTGGACTACTGAACAAGCCAGATCATTGTTTGATCAGCCTTTTTTTGATTTACTTTTTAAAGCCCAACAGGTACATCGTCAGCATTTTATCTCTGGTGAAATTCAAGTTAGCACACTGTTATCAATAAAAACAGGCGCTTGTCCAGAGGATTGCAAATATTGTCCGCAAAGCGCACGTTATAATTCAGGTATTCAAAAAGAAGACCTGATAGAAGTACAAAAAGTACTTGATGCGGCACAAAAAGCACGTAAAGCTGGTTCCACACGTTTTTGTATGGGGGCTGCTTGGAAAAATCCACGTGATCGTGACATGCCATTATTGGAAGAGATGGTCAAAGGTGTTAAAGCGATGGGTCTTGAAACTTGCATGACCTTAGGCATGATCAACAATGATCAGGCACATCGGTTGGCTAAAGCTGGTCTAGATTTTTATAATCATAATTTAGATACATCACCAGAATTTTACAACAAAATCATCAGCACCCGTAGTTATCAAGATAGGCTAGATACACTTAGTACCATACGTCAAGCAGGTATTAAAATATGTTCTGGTGGAATTGTAGGGATGGGTGAAAACATCAATGATCGAGCAGGATTACTGGTGCAATTAGCTAACTTACCAATACAGCCAGAAAGTATTCCTATCAACATGTTGGTTAAATCACCAGGTACACCACTATCTGACGCTAATGACGTAGATCCATTTGATTTTATTCGTACTATTGCCATAGCACGTATTATGATGCCAAATTCTTATGTTAGATTATCTGCTGGAAGAGAACAGATGAATGAACAAACTCAAGCACTATGTTTTATGGCAGGCACTAACTCTGTGTTTTATGGATGCAAATTACTAACCGCGCCTAATCCAGATGAAGATCATGACTTACGGTTATTTAAAAAACTTGGTCTTACAATCCAACATCAAAAGATATCAGAAGGTAATCAAGAAAAAGAAAAAAATCTAACAGAAAGCTTGCTATCTTTAGATACAGAAAAATATTATAATGCTGCAAACTAATTAATTTTGCGCACTAATTAATGGTGTTCGGGTTCATAAGAAGAGAATTAAGAATATATTTCATTTATAATCTTCTATTATAAATGTAGCTCCTTTAGAGGTTCTTAAATGCTTTCGCTCTAATTATGTTCAAGAATAATCTAAATAAAAACTCAAAATGATATAGATCATTATAGAAATAATAATACAGATATGATGTTAGTTTTTATTGTGTTGTAAGGTGCATTACCTTACTATATCTAAACCCTGAAATATTCACTTTTTATTAATTCATTGTTATGATTACTATATTTATTGAGATATTAGTTATTATAAGATTATTCATAGAAACGCAAGTCAAGAAACCAAGATATCTCTGATTTCATCTTTAATTCGATAGAAATCTTTAAGCCAAGCCGCAGACACTCTTTTGTCTGCGGAACAATTACATATTGTTATATTATAGATAGATAGTCTTCTATCATCTAGATAGCATGACTGATATTGAAATTTTTTCTATTACTAGAAAAAATGAATCTTAGTACTTTCTTTGATCTTTCTTTCGGGAAAGAGCTCGTCTAATCTTCATAAAAAAAACTAGATCCCTACCATTAATCAAGTTCTGGTGATTTATCTCATTTCAAGTCTAAAATAATAGTTGATTAATAGACAATATTTTCTAATAAAAAATTTCACTAACAATCGATTTTAAATTTAAAAACATTGAAAAGATATTATGTCCTTTAACATTCCTTATATTGTTCTTAGACTAATTCTTAATAGAAAAGATAGTATATAGTAGGATTAATATCGAGTAACCTTAAAAATTTTTGAAGAATAAAGATATTACTGTTATTAACCTTTCTATATAAGTAGAATTTATGTTATAAAGAGTATATAAATAAACTGAATTCCATCGAGCAGATATAGATGAGAATTATCAAATTATCGTATAGCATCACAGAATTTAAATAAAATTTCTAAAATTAAATAGATAAATCACCAAATCCACTGCTTGTGTTATATTAATAAACTCAGTAAATGGATAATAGACAATATTAGGACTTCTTCTTTGTGAATTTTATTGGTATAATTTATTACCTAATAGAAGTATGGCTATTTTAATCTAGAATTTTCGAAGAATTTTCAATTAGAGAAAGATAACAATAGTTAATATCCAATATCTATAATCAAAAAGAAGTGATATTGTTATTAGGAATTTTAAAACTTGAAGTTTAATATGAAAGAGCATAGATCGTCCGCCAAATATTGCTCTTCCATGGTAAACAAAGTATGAAATTAGCTTGATCTAGAAATAAAGTGTTTGAATAGATAAAATATTTTCTTTTGATTAATTCAGTCAGCATTTTTTTCAAAAATAAATCTTGCTGGAAAGAAAATACGACTCTATAAAAAGACTATAAATAAGCTAATCAATACTAAAAATACGAGTTACTTTTAAAGCTCGTCGAAAAAATTAAGTTGTTGATTCCGCCCCAAAATAGGGATGATATATTGGTTAGACCAATACTCTCAGCCTCAAGAGTCGTAATTGAGAATCTTAAGATACGACAAAGAGTTCAGTATGGGGTTAATAGAGAGTGGTTATTAACGCATCTAGATCACTTCGTTGTTTTTAGTGTTCAAGATTGAGAACAAACATATTAGCCTATGTAACTAAATACACGAAGATCAAGATTAGACATAGATCATGTTGTTTAACATAACTAAAATAAAATCAGACGTATTTCTATGAAACACTCTGATTAAGATATACAAAGAATAAAAACTAATTAGCTTAAACATTAAGATAACAGAATAAAGCAAATTAAGTTCTTCGGAGAATTATAGCTCCACGTATATCTAGATAACACAACATAAAATTTCTCTCTCTGTAAAAAAACAGTTAGAGCATCTCCATATCAGTTAGTATCGAGCCATGCACTAACATAGGATTATGGAATTAAATTAAGAGAAATGTTCTTGATCAATTCTTGGCTTACAGATTTTAATATATGAAAAATAATTTCAGAATAGCTAAAGAGTTGGTGCATGTTGTAGTTATATTTTGGTTTGATTCTAATGTTTAACCGCTTTTTGGAACAACAAAATAAACTTAATGGATTGGACGTATCCTAAAATCGTTCGGGAGATGCGATCACATTGAAGTGGTCGTTCGATGCAAAAACCCCTCGATTCTGCGTCAACTTGGCGGAAGAACCAGAGACCGAGGGGTCGTTAGCAGGCTAATGCCTGTAAAGGATTATAACAAATGCATATTAAAAAAACAACCCTTATCCGCCATAAGATTTGGACAGGGTGAATGATAACACCGTAATGCTACAAGAATCTGACCAAGTTCTATATCGTCAGACACGTCGTGGTGAAGCTAATTGTCAGCGCAAAGGGCAAGTCAAAATACACCGTAATCATAAGCCACAATTTACCGGAAAAATACCGCGTGGAATGGCTGCAAAAGTTATGGCTTGTATTAAAAATCATGATTGGCGTCAAAATAGTGATCTTATAGCACTGAGAAGAAATGGTTATACACCCTATTCACGTATATTCGATCGCTCCTATCAACCAAAACCACTTCGTATAACAGCGCGCTCTGAAAGTAGAGAAGCGCTCAGCGCTCTTTCATTAACTCTTGCAGCAAACTGTGACTACAGTCCATACAGTCAGTATATGTTTGAGGTTATACTACCAATCGCAGAAATAGCACAACGCATGGGTGTCCTACATGTCTACAATAATGGCCGTAAAGCATACGACGTGCTATTACACGCCTTGCGTGTACTTGAGCAATTAGATTACGTCATAGTTCACCGTGGTCGAGAAAGTGACTCCGGTCAGAATAAACCAATGAGAGTTTTCTTGACAGAAAACTTTTTTACCTCACGCGGAATGAATGTTGAAAGCGTGCGTCAATGGCTACATAAATATCGTCAGTGGGCAATATCAGCAGGTATTTCAGTTTCTTTACGTAATAAATATGAGCGTCATCAGCTAAAAATGGCTCGCCTTGGAATTGATATTGATCGTCATCACTCTTTAAAAAACCGACTAAAAAGTATTAAACGTTGGGTGGTTAGTCCAGAATTATTTCATGAAAAAGAATCTATTATCGCAGATCTTAACACTTCTTTAATTGCGCATAAAAAACAACGTATTTCATCTCGACATTTAAGTGAAGTACGGTATCAAATGGCTTGGTGGGCGTGGTCAGCAAGTGATGCGTGCACACCAGTAATACGATTAAATTTAGAAAATGCGATCAAGACAGAATTTCCACATCTGTTGAATCATGCCACAAGTACTGAGCAGTATTATCGTCTCCTCCTTGAGCGTGCAGGAATCCCTCTACCATAACTTAGTAATTTTAAATTGCTGATTTTTTTTCAACAAATTACATAATAAACAAAATTCCAGGTAGGGATTAGATCTCCCCTGTTTCTTGTATCGGTAAACAGTTTTTTTTATCTTTATTTCTTCTCTACATAAGCATTTTTAACCCCAAAATTAATGTGAAATGAAGAATTTTTTAATATTAATTAAATCAGCCTTAAAACTTTTTTAAAAAAAAATTTAAACCTTTATATTTTTAATTTTTTTTTATTAATTTCGAACGTTATTTCTGCACAAAATATGCTTTCTAAAGAAAGACTACCTAAAGCCCTTCACAGGTCTTTAGGTAGATCTTTTATATTCAAGAAAAAAGATGATTTTTTTAATAAAATCCACCCTGTATTAAAAATAGAGGGTGTTTTCTAAACAAACCAAAGAAAACGGTCTAATAGCGAAACGAATCATTCGTAGAGAATTTTTTATGGACACAGTAAAGAAGAATAAAAGTAAGAGAAGGGGTGATAATTATTATGGATAAAATATATGATATATAGATCTTGTTTTAATTCTTAAAATCGCATAAAATAAATTATTTTTATGTTATAAAATTTATAAAAATTTATCTCAGATTACAAAATAATTTGTACATTAATATAAATTATTAATATTATTTAGTATTTATCAAACAATAAATAATTAGAAATTAGTAGTTAACATTTATTTTTAATTTCTTTATTTTAAATAAATATGTTAATAAATATGAATATCTAAAAAATTTATGAAATTTAAAAAATTAATTTTAATTAAATGATATATATAAATATATATCTATGTATTTCCTTAATTATTTTAAATATTTTAATTAGTCATTAATTAATAAATTTTAAGATAATAGGTAATGTAATAACATTATTTTACATGGTTGCTTTTAATCCATTTGTTATATATTCATATTTATTTATATCTTTGTAATAAAAGTAAAATCATTTCAGTATAAATAAATAAAAAAATCAAAAAAAACATATTTTATTATAATATTTTATTTGATAATTTTCAATTGAACTAAATTAAATTAAATAATGATATTGAAAATCAAATAGATTATAAAATCTATTGAGAAAATTCTATGATATTCAATATATTAAAATATATTATCAAAATTCAGTTTAAAAATATTGGTTATCCACAATAATAAAATACAATTACTATTGACATAAATAATTAAAGAACGCGTTGATAGTAATAATTATTACATTAGGATTTTCATCTATTATTTTTTTTAAAATTTTATTTATTTTTTATGATTTATTCTTTAATTTGTAGCAAACCATAAAACACAAACTTTGTATAAACATAGTACATAATAAGTGTTAATATTAATTAAAATATTTAGTAATTATTAAATTTAAAGTATAATCAATTATTTAAAAAAATTCTTAGATAAAACTTTAATAAATAAATATAATTATCATATTTAATATCATTTTCATAAATCTTAAGAATATACTAAGTTAATGTTATTATTAATTTCTAATAAATTTTTTTAATAACAACGTTTAAAATTGATATATTTTCTTAAACAACTTTTTATATAAAATGAATTTATTATTTATACTTTATTATGTTGTTGTACGCATCAGACAATAGGCTTGAAAATTATTTTTTATTTTTCTTTTTTATAAAATTATTAAAAAATGACTATATAAA
>NZ_LR217698.1:192319-1077356 GCF_900698855.1 Candidatus Erwinia haradaeae | reverse complement strand
AAATATTATATCAATAGATGCAGTATTAAGAAAAACATGATTTGTATCAATTAGTCATATCCTTTACATTAATGCAATACATGTTTTCTAGAGGAAAATTTAGAGACCTAGTATAGAAATTCAAGGCTGAATAATAGGTTTTAATGTCAAGATAATGAGTAACTTCAAATCTTGTGATAAAATTTTTTAAATTGATTCTAAACTAATCAGTTGACACACTGTAATATACAATATAAATTAGTAATATTATGAATAAGTCAATATAGATGTAAGCGACCATATTGAAAACAAATAGATCTTCTACGTTAAAATTAAAAATAAGATAATAAAAATAAGATAATTATGGTAATATCTTAAATCTAATTTAATCTTAATTTATCTTTAAGATAAAGATAATCAGACAGTAGTTTCTATATATTCTAATTATTTGATCTAAAACATTAAAATAACTTTCAATCTACTCTTAATAATTAATGGAATTTTGGTTAAGATATAATTTAAGAAACAATTGATCTAAGAAATAAATCTAATGAATTTATTTAGAAAAAATCGTTACTAAACATATACATATAATTTACAAAAACATTAATGTAAATCTAATTTTATGTTATATTATGAAATCAATATCATATAAGAAAATAGATATAAAATGACCTTTAATATATAAAATATATCTAAATATACGTAATCATATTTAAACATGTGTTAGAAGAAAAATTCTTTTTAAAAAATTTCTATTATCAATACAAATATCTATAAAATATATACAAAATCTCCTAAAACGGTATCTGCAATAATAAAATATAAAATTTCATAATTAAAAAATATAGTAAACTTGATTAGTAAATCTTTGAATAATCAATAAGCCATTCGCTCATTAAAATATTTCACACACAGTAGATTATGAATTCCAATCACGGTTAATATTATGTACTAAAAATATTCATTTTTAATTATTTAATATTTTATTTAGAAACGTAACATTAGTGCCTGTTTAAGCAATAAAATAAGATTTAAATAAATATTTGTAAGCTATCTAGATAAATAAATTTATTTTATAGATATAAAAAGATGATTAATTTATAGCCTAATTTCGAAATATAAATAAAACATAAATTTATTAAAATTTAAATTAATATTATCAAGTTCTCATGCACCATACAAAACTAACGATGTGATCTTTGTATAAGTCTTATTTTTCTTAACCAAGAAACATAAAAAAAGAAAAATAAAAATAACATAAGCTCATTTTTTTATATAAAAACTTTATTTATTCTTAACAAATTAAATAGATTTGATTTTTTAACTACATTTACAATAAAAATATCACTATCAAAAAATTTTTTATCTTATCCTCCACGAATTAACTCCCCCGTGAGAAGATTACGTATTTCGGATGGATGCAGATGACCACTAGTTTGACCTACTAATACTGGAATATGATTACCAATATTTTCTATCACTTCGGATTCGCGACGACATGGAAGAAATCCCGTTAAATTAGCGCTTGTTGATACTAATGCTGTATTACAAGATTTGCATAAAGCAATTACAGTGGGATGATTACTAACACGTACTGCAATTGTAGTAAATTGCCCTCTTAGCCAGAATGGAGTTGTACGGCGAGCTGGGACAATCCATGTTACCGGTCCAGGCCATCGTGAAAACATGTAAGATCTTTGATCATCAGATAATTCCTCATCAGCAATCCATGGTATAAGTTGTTTATAATTTGCAGATACTAGAATTAAACCTTTTTTCATTGATCTTTTCTTTAAAGCAAGAAGACGTTGGACTGCTATCTGACTATTAGGATTACAGCCTAATCCAAAAACTGATTCAGTAGGATAAGAGACAACCATTGACTGAGATACATATCTTGCACATTCCATTAATGAATGAATAATGGGACTCATGTGTGCTATGCTCCAAATTAAAATTTCATAATAAAATATGAAAATAAAAGTTATTTATATAATATAATAGACTCATAAATAAATAATAAAAAACCTAAATACATCAATTAAAAACTTTTAATAAATAAAAATTCAAAATATTTTACGAAAATTATTTTAAAATATATTATATAATATATATATTATAGATTTTTATAATAAAAAATTATTATATATAAGGTTTTTATCTCTGCGCAAGATAAAAGTATCTCATGAGAAATAATTCAATATTTTATATACATTTGAGAAATAGCACTCTATACAATACATAATTGATATTATATTTAAATTTACTAATATAGTTTTCTGAATTATCTTCATATGAAGATTTACTTTTAAAGCAAAATATAAAATTTTTGACTAAAAAAAATAAAATCTTTTTTAAATTAAAAATTAATTATAGGAGATCACTCACTCTTCTATTTATAAAGCATTTATTATTTATTTATAATGAATATTCAATATTAATGTTTATGAAAAATATAATAATATTTTTTATAAAAAGTCAGATAGAACTTATAGGACATAAATCAATACACAATTAATTTTATTTTTTTTAAAATATTTAATTTTAAATCAAACGCATGTTTGAAACATATTTATGCAATAATGTTTCATGTCACAACTGAATTGTAGTGTTCATATTCAATGTGTAATATCATCACTATGATCAAATAATAATTCTTCCATTTTTTGATAAGCACCTTCGCACCCAGGAAGGTTAAACAAAACCATTAGAACCACCCATTTAAGATCATCCAGATTAAAATCAAGAGTATCTAAAGCCATAATACGTTCAATAACCATTTCACGTGTTTTGAGGTTTAAAACTCGAATCTGTTCTAAAAACAAAAGAAATCCTCGGCAATTTACATCTAAACGCTGACTTTCTTCTTGAGTATAAATACGCATAGAAAGTGAATCAGTAGTTAAAAAAATTGGAGAAATCAATTCATCTTGATAATCTACTAATTTTTCCAACCAGATCAAAGCATTAAAAATATCTTCACGATGAAAACCTGCATCCGATAAATCATTAGTTAACTTATCTTGATCCACGCACATTTCTTCCTGATTATGAATGTAAGTTTCAAACAAATACATAAGTACGTCAAACACTTTATACCCTCGTGACCTAGAAATAATGGATGGGTATAGCCCTATCGCTATGCAGCTTACTCTAAGTGTTTTAGAAGTTTATTGTCCAGGATTGCAACATAGAGAGTTCTGACACATGAATCTATGATATTAATAGATATTACTTCATCTCATGTGTTATCTAACGCAGAGTAAAATAATAATTTTTTATTTCATTCATCAATTAAAGTAATAATTGTAATAATTATTTTTAGTCCAAACAATAGTTAAGAATGTCTTATTGAAGATAATGATACTATCAAAAAACTAAAATAACCATAAACAGTAAATATGCAATACTATTTCAAGATTAATGGATTAATCTATTACTTTCTGGATTTAATTAGAATAAATATAAAGATAGCTTACAACCGACTATCTCTTAGAGATGTTTAATTTAACAATCATAACAACGATTAAAAATCTTAAAAATTCATTAAATTTTGATGAATACTCTACAACAGTACAAACATTGTGCTAAAAATATTGTTTAGAGATTTAGAGATGAAGTTATTTATTATGATAGCTAGTATTAATTATTTTCAATGAATTTGTTATTAATATAAATTAATTAATTTATATTCATAATTTAAATCAAACATAAAAATATTTTTAATAAAATATATAAAAATCTTTTATAAAAATAAAAGAAAAATATTTTATTTATCTAAAATGAATAGATAATATATAAAATATATATATTATCCATAATATATACAATCTTATGTTTTTAATAACAACATCAACTATATGAAATAATAAATATATAAATTATATTAGAATATAAAAATATTTTTTATATTTTAACTATAATTACTTGTTTATAAAATAATTAAAATTATTATATAAATAATAAAGTTTTTATTGGTTAAATAGAATTTTTATTAAGCAATAATATCTTATATTAAATATTAATACTGTATCATTTAGATAAAAATACCTCTAACATAGAATTAAGGAATAATCGTCCTTTTTGAGTGGTTTGCCAAAAATTATCCGTTTCTATTAAATAACCTTTCGTAATTAGTATATCAAGAGGAGCTCTAATACTATGTTCTAGTAAACCAGTGTAACTTCTATATTCATTTTTAGGTATAGGTTCCAATAATCGGAATCGATTTATAAAAAACTCGAATGGCTTGTCATGGTCACATACTTCTGATAATTTATATAAATAACAACCAGACATAAATTTACGAGGATGTTTAGTTTTTTCGGTACGAATAATAGAACCATTTAATTGAGTAATTTTTCCATGCGCCCCACAACCAATACCAAGATAATCCCCGAATCGCCAGTAATTTAGATTATGTGCACAGTAGTGCCCTTGTCTAGAATAAGATGAAATTTCATACTGTTCGTAACCAGCAGCATGTAACAACTGATCTCCTTTTTGAAAAATATCCCATAAATCATCTTCATTAGGTAATGAAGGTCGACATCTGGAAAATAATGTATTTGGCTCAATGGTCAATTGATACCATGAAATATGTGGAACATTTAAATTAATTGCTACTTGCAAATCTCTTAATGCTTCTTTCTTTGTTTGGTGCGGAAGACCATGCATTAAATCCAGATTGAAACTATTTAAGCCTAGTGTATTTGCTAGAATTATGGCCTGTATTGCATTATTTGAATAATAGGTACGATCAATATGTTGTAAACTTTTTTGATTAAAACTCTGAATGCCAATTGAAATACGATTTACGCCAGATGCTTGATAACCATCAAATCGATTTATTTCCATTGTTCCAGGATTAGCTTCTATAGTAATTTCTGCAAATGGAGAAACATAAAGACGGGTGTGTACTCCCTCAAGCAATAATTGAATACTTTTTTCACTAAATAAACTAGGTGTGCCTCCACCAATAAAAATATTATCTATTTTCCTTTCAGATATTAAGGAGATATCATTCGACAGATCATTTAGTAAATGACGTATATAATTTTCTTCAGGTATTTGTGTTTGTGAAACAAATGAATTAAAATCACAGTATGGACATTTTTTTATGCACCACGGCATATGAATGTATAAGCTTAACTTAGGGAGATTAGGCATTTTTCTGATTCTTATTGTTTAGATCCATTATTCTAGTCATCGTATAAACTTCAAGTATTTCTTATCCTTTAGTTAGCACATATTGTTGCTTTTTATTTTTTTATAAATGAAATTTAATAGAACATTTGATAATCAATCCAATAATGTTTAATTCAATATTAAAATCACTATTTAATAATACAATGTTATCTATCATGTAAAATATATTTAATGTAATCAATAGATAAATTACCTATTTTCGATAAAATTAATAGTTTCAATAATAGATACATAATGTTTGGACAATCATTTAGTAAATAATTAAACCAGATTTATTAGTCTATTTTAATATTTTATTCTTGTATTTATAATACTTAACTATTATAAAATTTATTCTTTATATTAGGTTAATTAAGTGTTGATTTAATAAATACTTTATTGGCATCAATAAGGCCTGGTAAAAGATCTAATATCGCAACTATGTTTATTTAAACCATACATATGAAATAAAATTATCTATTAAAAAATAAATTTTTATAATACAATAAATAAAAATTTTCTAATATAATATAGAAAAATAAATTTTTAGCACATAACATTTTAATATATGGTTAAAAAATGAGTCTAATCTTTAATTTTAGTTCTGGACCAGCTATGTTACCTAGAGATATACTTAAACATGTTGAAAAAGAACTTAAAAATTGGCGAGGTTTAGGCATATCTGTTATGGAGATCAGTCATCGCAGTAAGGAATTTATTGATATTGCTGAAGAGGCTGAATATAATTTACGCGATTTACTTAAGATTCCAATGAGGTATAAAATTTTATTCTGTTCTGGTGGAGCGCGAGGGCAATTTTCATCAATTCCTTTAAACCTATTAGGGAAAAATCCTCAGGCAGATTATATTAATACAGGATATTGGTCTAGAAATGCTAGTATAGAAGCAAGAAAATATTGTAAACCCAATGTTATTAACGCGACAACCTTGATGCAAGGATATCGTTCTGTTCTTCCAATGAACGAGTGGAAAGTATCAGAAGATTCTACTTATGTACATTTTTGTCCTAATGAAACTATTGATGGAATCGCTGTTCATGAACAACCTAATTTTCCTCATCATACTTTAGTCGCAGATCTGTCATCTACTATTTTATCAAGACCTATTGATGTAAGAAAATATGGTATCTTCTATGCTGCTGCACAAAAAAATATTGGTATTTCTGGTTTAACATTAGTAGTTGTGCATGAAAGTCTTTTAGATCAAGCATGTAATGGATTACCATCAATTTTACATTATAAAGTATTAGCAGAGAGTAATTCTATGTTTAATACTCCTCCTACTTTTTCTTGGTATATATCTGGTTTAGTTTTTAAATGGTTAAAAAAAAAGGAGGACTTAACGAACTAGAAAAAATAAATAAAATTAAAGCAAATCTCTTATATAATACTATTGACGCCAGTGCTCTTTATTATAATGATATAGCTATATCCAATCGTTCGTATACGAATATACCGTTTTATCTTCTAAATAAACAATTAGAAAAACCATTTCTTTCTGAATCATTATCTGCTGGTTTATATGGATTAAAAGGTCATAAAACAGCAGGAGGTATGCGTGCGTCACTTTATAATGCCATGCCACTTTCTGGTGTAAAAAAATTAATTGATTTTATGCTAGATTTTGAATATCGACACCACAGATAAGTCATTTGAATTATTTGCTTTTGGATAAAATAAAAAATTTTTTTAAATCTATAATTTTATTATTTTAACATATTATTTTAGAATTTAAGATGACGATAGTGATTTAAAAATTTTAAATAATTAACTTGTTTTTTTGTTGATAAAAGACTAAATATAGATACGATTTTGTTTATTTTATAATCTTTGAAAAAAGATAAAATTTTGCCATCAAACCTAAATGAAATTCTAAAATATTGATAGTAAATAATTATTCATAATGCTTTAAATATTAATTAATATATGTAAGGTACATATCAGCACCAATGAATTCCATATTTGATGAGATTTGATTTAAAAATGTTATAAGTGACTGAATATTGCTGGGTCTATTGTTTTTTTATGATAAAGTATCAATTTTAATGTGATTAATAATCAAAATTATTACAATTTTAAAGTATTTTTTTTGAAATTAAATTTCATTCATTATTCTATTGAAGTAAATACTCTAGATAAATCTAAATAAATAAAGATTCTCATATAAGTGAATAAGAAATAATGAATTATTTTAAATAATCTTTAAATTATTTTTTTATTCTTTTTCTTTTTTTAAAATGTTATATTTTTGAAAATAGAAATAGTTACTTTATTTCTTTTATTTACAATTTATTAATTAATATTAACCTAATACAACTAAACATATAATTTAAATAGTTACTAATAATAAAATTTATGATTTATATTTTTATCCTCATATTAATGCTAACCCTATTATAATATTTCTTTTATATTATAATTTTTGATTCGTTATATTATTTTAATAAAACTAAAAAACTAATCTTTAAATTTATTATCTATATAAAGAAGATAATTTAGTAAATTTGCGAAAAAATCATTAATCTCGGTGTTTAACATAAAATATTACAAAATAGAATATATAAGTCATATAAGTTATATATTAAGATACAAAAGAATTTATATAGAATTATTACTCAATTTATATAAAATAACGCCCCTAGAATAAGAAATTCAATTGTTTCATTTTTTAAAATTCAATTTTTTTAAAACAAAATGATTATAGAGATCATTGAGCTATAAAATCTTATCTATAAATCCAATCTCTACACTATTTAATATTTTTATAAATGTTTCTTCATCAATATATGATTTAGAAGTTTAATCAATATTTTATAGAACCTATCACGATTTATAATTCAGTCACCGTGATGAAGTATATTCATAATAGATTCAAGTATGATTAGGTAAATTTAAGCGTTTTAGTTAAGGAGAAAGCTAGATGATCAAGATGATACCTGTCATAACTATTGATGGTCCTAGCGGTGCAGGGAAAGGAAAATTATGTCAAGAAATCACCAATATTTTAAAATGGAATTTCCTTGATTCTGGTGCCATTTATCGAGCTCTAGCGCTATTAGCATTAGAAAATCAAATAAATACCAATTCTGAAGAAGATCTTTGCATAATTGCTATGCATCTTAAGATTACTTTTTATTCTGAAAATGGAAAAGTACAGGTTATTTTAGAAAATAAAGATATATCTGAGAAAATTCGTAGTCAAACTATTAGCAATCTAGCATCAAGAATTGCTATATTACCTCGTCTTAGGGAAGTTTTGCTATCGTTTCAACGTAAGTTTCGTGTATTACCAGGACTCGTTACGGATGGTCGTGATATGGGATCAATAGTATTTCCTGATGCATTAGTTAAAATTTTTTTAGATGCCAGTTTGTCTGAACGTGTAAACAGACGCAAGCTACAGTTGCAGAACAATGGCTTTAGTGTTAATTTTAATAACCTTGTAAATCAGATTCAAGAGAGAGATGAACGTGACTATTACCGCAGTACTTCTCCTCTTCTTCTTGCGCCTGATGCACTCAAAATTGATTCAACCAATATCCCAATGAAACAAGTACTTAAAATTGCTCTTAGTTATGTATATGAAAAACTTACTTTACTATAGATCTGAGGAATGTTCATTGAATCTGTAAAAAAGTTAGATAGTACAGAATCATTTATCTAATTCTATGTGATGGATACCATGGATCATGCCACAAAATTCTACCTGTCAGGATGACAGGGGATGTTAAATTTAAGAATCCTGAAGATTACCAATTATGACTGAATCTTTTGCTTTACTATTTGAAGAATCTCTAAAAAAAATTGAAACTCGACCTGGCTCTATCGTTCGTGGTATAGTGTTATCCATTGACAAAGATGTTGTTGTTGTTGATGCAGGTCTAAAATCTGAATCTACAATCTCTACAGAACAATTTAAAAACACATCTGGTAGGCTAGAAATCCGAGTTGGTGATAAAGTGGATGTTGCTTTAGATGCAGTAGAAGATGGTTTTGGAGAAACACTATTATCTCGAGAAAAAGCTAAACGCTACGAAGCTTGGATTGCTTTAGAAAAGGCTTATGAAAAAGCAGAAACTGTTACTGGTGTGATCAATGGAAAAGTTAAAGGGGGGTTTACAGTTGAACTAGCTGGTATTCGTGCATTCTTACCAGGCTCCTTAGTAGATGTTCGTCCAGTTCGTGATACGCTGCATTTAGAAGGTAAAGAACTAGAGTTTAAAGTTATAAAACTAGATCAAAAACGAAATAATGTTGTAGTATCTCGTCGATCTGTTATCGAATCAGAAAGTAGTGCAGAACGTGATCACCTTTTAACTAATTTACAAGAAGGATTAGAAGTACGCGGAATAGTTAAAAACCTTACTGATTACGGTGCATTTGTTGATCTAGGTGGCGTTGACGGATTACTTCACATTACTGATATGGCGTGGAAGCGTGTAAAACATCCTAGTGAAATTGTTGTTGTTGGCGATGAAATCTTAGTGAAAATTCTAAAATTCGATCGTGAACGAACTCGTGTCTCATTAGGCTTAAAACAAATGGGAGAAGATCCATGGGTAGCTATTTCTACACGTTACCCAGAAGGCACTCAATTGATTGGTCGTGTAACAAATCTAGCAGATTATGGATGTTTTGTTGAAGTTGAAGAAGGCGTTGAAGGTTTAGTACATATATCAGAAATGGATTGGACTAATAAAAATATCCATCCATCTAAAATTGTTAATGTATCGGATACAGTAGAAGTGATGGTTCTCGATATTGATGAAGAGCGTCGTCGTATCTCTCTTGGTCTCAAACAATGCCAGGCCAATCCTTGGAAGAAATTTTCTGAAACTTATAACAAGGGCGATCGAGTTATAGGAAAAATTAAATCCATTACAGATTTTGGTATTTTTATAGGCTTAGAAGGTGGTATTGATGGTTTAGTTCATTTATCTGATATTTCTTGGAATAATACAGGTGAAGAAGCTATACGGGATTACAGAAAAGGTGATGACATTGCTACTGTAGTTTTACAAGTTGATTCGGAACGTGAACGTATTTCTTTAGGCGTAAAGCAATTAGTAGAAGATCCATTTAGTAATTATCTTGTATTAAATAAAAAAGGCACTCTTGTGAATGGGAAAATCACATTTATTGATTCAAAAGGTGCTACAGTAAAATTAGATGATGGTGTAGAAGGATATCTTCGTTTAATCGAAACAACATCAGAACATACAGAAAATTCTGATTTTATATTCAAAGTAGGTGATTACATTACAGCTCAATTTAATGGTGCAGATCGCAAAAATCGTATAGTAAATCTATCATCTCGATCCAAGGATAAAATAGATGAACGAGATAATAGTAATCTTGTTAACAAAGAGCAAGAGGGTAGTAACATTTCTAATGTAATGACTGAAGCCTTTAAAGCTGCACAAAGTGAATAAAACTAGTTTATACAATATTGTTTTTAGAAAGAAAGTTGAGTTATCACAATTATTTTAATTGGTAATTTAACGGAGGATTTTGTGACCAAGGCGGAACTAATTGCAAGGTTAGCTGAACAACAATCGCATATTTCAGTAGAAATTATTGAAGATGCAATACACGAGATACTAGAACAGATGATTGGTATACTATCTAAAGGTGAGCGTATCGAAATTCGAGGATTTGGCAGCTTTTCTTTACATTATCGCTCATCTCGTATTGGTCGTAATCCTAAAACTGGGGAGAAAGTACAGTTAAAAGGAAAATCTGTACTACATTTTAAACCAGGAAAAGCATTACGTAATCGAGCTAACCTTAGTGATTAATTTAGTCAATAAGATTTAATCTTATAGTATTCAATACTAGAAAACCTGGATTTACACTCAACATTTATGATTGAAATATTATGATCATACTTATATTATTGGAGTTGTAATTGATAAGTTGTGTTGGGTGATCCAGGAATTCTAATTGTTACTTTGTCTGTAAAATTTTTAATACAGTATTTTTAAACGATTAAGTCACTATTCATCACATATAAGACTTTATATATATTAAAAATATAAATTTGTTATATAAAGTAACATATATTATATAATTAAATATAAAACTGAATGCTAATAGATTTTTATTAAGTAAATTTCAATAAAGTAACTACCTAAAATATATATAAATTATTTCTAAATTATTCAAATGTGTTTGATTAATAGCTTTATGTTATTTTTTATATTAAAATTTAATTTATTAATTCGATGTTCATAACCCAGATAATGACAGAAATACAAATGAGAAAGGTATTAACCTATTTCTTATCGTAAAAGGTAATTTGAGTAAATTTTTTAATTAAAAATTAAATTATTTCAATATCTTTGTTATCTGATTGTAAGGTTTGCTTATTCTATAATGAGTTTTATATATAAAATATAATATTTTTGAAATATGTAGATTATTCAAAATTATTATTCGTACAAAATCAATATAGCTAATAAAATTATTTATATTTATAAATATAAATAATTGAAAAAATATTAAAAATCAAAAATAAAATTTAAGAATATAAATTCTGTTATTATTTTGATATCATATTGTATAAGTGATTCAATGTAATTGATTTACTTAGAGCTGAATTTCAGATTAATGTTATGCAATCATAACTTATATTGTAAAGATATTGTTATGATCTTATATTTGTTTAATAAATAAACATACGATTTTATCTAGTACAATTATCTATAAATTATGTATAAAAATAAAATTAATTATTAATTTTATATTACTAATATGTAATATTTTATTTTTTTTAATTCAAAGTAGTACAATTACAGATGACAACATGACTAGTTAATAAATATTCAAGATTCGTTAATTTGCAATTCTATAGAATGTATATTCAACAATATACATTTAAGTTAATTACCTAGAAAGATTACTTATTATATCTGATATCTGGTGATTTTTCTTCTTTGCGACTATATAAAAATGTTTTCTATTATTAATCTAGAAAAATTTCTTTTAAATCAACGCTCTGTGTTGATAGCTTATAGCGGTGGCTTGGATTCCAGTGTTCTTCTTCATCAATTAGTTCAACTACGTGACCGATCAAGTGATTTTAACCTTCGGGCGGCTTATATTGATCATGGGTTGCATGATTCTTCTAAACTCTGGATTGTTCATTGCCAAAATCAGTGTAATATTTGGAAAGTGCCTTTGGTAGTACAAAGTATTCAAGTTAATATTAAAAAATATGGATTAGAGTCTTCAGCACGTCAAGAACGTTATAATGCTTTGTATAGAATACTCTTATCAGAAGAGGTATTACTTACTGGTCATCATCAAGATGATCAGTGTGAAACGGTCTTGTTAGCATTAAAGCGTGGTAGCGGTCCGGCTGGTATAGCAGCAATGTCTCCTCAACGAAGTCAAAGAGGTAGGCACCATTTTCGTCCTCTTCTGACTTATACACGAAAGGCATTAGAAGAATTAGCCAACCACCATGGTCTTATCTGGATTGAAGACGAAAGTAATCATAATATGCGTTATGATCGTAATTTTTTACGTTTACAAGTAGTGCCTTTACTCAAAAAAAGGTGGCCATATTTTTCTAAAACAGTCTCACGTAGCGCAAGATTATGTGGTGAACAAGAACGCTTATTAGATGAATTCTTATCAGAAACATTAAATTCTTTAATAGATTCCTCTAATTCATTAAATTATATACCATTATTAACAATGAGCTATGCTCGTCGTTCTGCGTTATTACGTAGATGGATTTCTTATCAATACAATGGTGAGTTGCCATCTTGCGATGGATTGCAACGAATATGGACAGAAGTAATAATGAGTCGTCCAGATGCAAATCCATGTTTAAAAATTGGATTGCGAGAAGTTAGGCGTTTTCGTTCTCGATTATATTATATAGAATCGAGAACGTCACTGATTGATGTTAAGTTATTATGGGAGCGACCTTGGAAACCTCTATTATTACCTGATGGATTAGGTCAACTGACTCAGTCTTCAAATGGTATAGCGTTGCGTTATCCTGTCACAAATATTAGTGTTAACATACGTTTCTATTCATGTGGAATATATAAAATCCTAGGTCGTTCTAGGAGTCGTTCGTTAAAGAAAATATGGCAAGAGTATAAGATTCCACCATGGAAGCGTACACGCATTCCTTTAATTTTTTATGGAGAAGTTTTTATTGCTGCTGTTGGTGTATTTATAACTTTAGATGGACTTCCTAAAATAGATCAGAAGCCATGGTGTGTTTCTTGGTCAAGTTTATTGCTAAATAAAAATTAATTTCATTATTAAAAAAATAATCATTCTAATTTAATAAATCAAAAAGAATAAATATTAATAAATATCTATAAAAGAGATCACTTATATTAAATATAAATATACTATTACCAATATAGTTATGATAATAACTTACGTGTAAACTTGAAAACCACTAGAGAAGTTTATACTAACATTATACTAAAAATGAATAATAATTTTTTATTAATGTAATATATAACAATCTTTTTATAAAACAATACAAGAAATTAATTATAGAAATTTTATCTATCAATTAATACATAATAAAACTGTATAAAATTGATAAAAATTATGATAATATTACAACTAGAATAACTCCTACATTAAATCAATTTTTGAGTACAAATGTAGTATGAAAATACTTTTTGATCATAAAAATAATAACATATTTTAGTGTCAATTTAAAATTGAAAGAAAGCTCTATAACATTTATGTGTTATAGATTTTTTTAGTATGAGTCGATTTAATAGCTTTTATCATGACTAAAAATCATGTATATCTGTGATTCATGAATTTGATGTTTTTATTAGTTAGAAAACTTAGTGTTAATGTAACAATTTAAGTTTGTATGTTCATATATTATGATATCTTTAATTTTAAAATCAAAGAAGTAATTCTCTCAATTACTCTACCTCAAAGTAATTTAACAAAAAATGTTTGTATAATTGATTTTGAATGGATAAGAATTATAATAATTTTATTAAGCTAATTTATTTTTCTATATAAAAATATAATTTATTTTATTTAAAACCTAAATTAAATGAAAAAGACATGTTCATGTCAGTTGTTTCAATCAGAATAAAAGATTATTATAGGATAATAGAGATTATCTATGATAATATCATGTTATATGATTTAAAATATATTGACTCACTCATTAAATATGAGTGTAATTATGAGTAATATTTTACAATACCTTTCTTTTAAAGGCCCCTTAGCTCAGACGGTTAGAGCAGGCGACTCATAATCGCTTGGTCGCTGGTTCAAGTCCAGCAGGGGCCACCAAGATTTTAATTTGTAATCTATAAGTGAAAAATGATTATTTTAATATAAAAAGATTATCCCATTAATAGCCTATCTACAGATAGGTAAATTGCAATTTATTAATACAGCTAATTTTTTTATATTTTTATCTGATTGATTTTTAATTTAAATAGTTTATTTACGATAAAATTTATGATTTTAATCAAAAAGGTATTTCAAATCAATTCTTAATAAACTGGTGAGAGTGGTTTTTAACCTTTTTCTGTAATTACTAACATTAAATTTAATCGATACAATAAATGATTTATATTAAAATTTAATAGATATTAATTGATATTATCTAAAAAAATGTAATCTATTTAACTGGAAGAAAGTTTTATAAATCTAATTATTTTATAATAATTAAATATTTAAATGTCATTTCTTAAAACATTTACTTCCTTAAGATGATTTGATTATTATGAGACATAAAATATGTTCAATAATTTAACTGAAAGTTTATCACAAGCTTTAAAAAAAATGAGAGGTTGCGGTAGATTAACTGAAGATAATCTTAAAGACACCTTACGTGAAGTTCGGAAATCATTATTAGAAGCAGATGTTTCTTTACCGGTAGTTCGTTCATGTATTAGAAATGTAAAAGAACGCGCTATTAATCAGATAGTAAATAAAAGTCTTACTCCAAGCCAAGAGTTTATTAAACTAATGAAAGATGAGCTAACTTTGGTAATGGGTGAAAAAAATGAAACTCTTAATTTAAAAATTGAACCTCCAGCAGTAATTCTTTTAGTGGGTCAACAGGGTTCTGGAAAAACTACAAGTGTGGCTAAAATTAGCAAACTACTACATGATAAATATAAAAAAAAAGTTCTAATGGTTTCCACTGATATCTATCGTCCAGCTGCAATTCAACAATTAGAAACTTTATCTAAGGAAATTGGACTTGATTTTTTTTCATCTTACTTAAATCAAAATCCTATTGATATTGTCAAATCTGCGCTTCATCAAGCTAAGTTAAGATTCCATGACGTTCTTATAGTAGATACTTCAGGTTGTTTATATCTTGACAGTTTCAAAATGAAAGAACTTAAAGAGTTATCTAAAGTGATTAAACCAATAGAGACGTTACTAGTGGTTGATGCAATGACTGGGCAGGATGCAGCTAATATTGCTCGAGCATTTAATGAATCATTGCAATTAACTGGTATAATTTTAACAAAATTAGATGGCGACGCCCGCGGTGGAGCTGCGTTATCGATTCGTTATGTCACCGGTAAACCTATTAAATTTATGGGCGTAGGAGAAAAACTTGAGGCATTAGAACCTTTTCACCCTGACCGAATTGCTTCGCGAATTTTAGGAATGGGTGATATATTATCTTTAATTGAAGATATTGAGAATAAAGTAGATCGAGTTGAAGCTGAAAAATTAGCGCAAAAAACTTTTAAGAATAATAACCTGGATTTTAATGATTTTTTGAATCAATTAAAACAATTTCGTAATATAGGTGGTGTTTCTAATTTGCTCAATAAATTACCAGGAATGAAGGAGGTCCCAGATCATATTCAATCACAGTTAAATAACACCTCTCTAAAACGAATGGAAGCCATGATTCAATCAATGACACGCAAAGAACGTCAATGTCCTCATATAATTAAGGGATCTCGTAAACGACGAATCGCTTTTGGCTCAGGTGTGACAGTACAAGATGTTAATAGATTACTTAAACAGTTAAATGATATGCAACAAATGGTACAAAAGATAAAAAAAGGAGGTATGGAAAAAATGATGAGAAATATTAAAGATATGATACCTACTAGTTTTACAAGACATTAATAACATATTGATAATTAATTAAAACTGTTTATTTGAGTAAATTATAAATTCATGAGAATTTGTTATATTTTGAATCTTTATATCAAAATAGTTTGTGATTGAGTATTAATGAAATCAATGGATTTCTAATCTCCATTTAATTTTTCTTACAGTTAGTAACTTTTTAATAAATATTAGACTGACTTTTGTCAATTGATAAAGAATAAATTGAGATTGATGATACAGAGATAGTTGCCATTTATATACATTATTTTGATTAACGGATGAGACGGGCTCGGGACCGATTATATGCAAGGATGCATTATATATTGGACTTGATTGAATAAAATTAATGAGTTGTATTAGGAAGGATTTTGCATGTTTTGTATCTTTATCTTCTACTTCAAAATATATTTGTTTAGTATATGGTGGAAGTAAAAATTTTTTACGTTCTAAAAGTGTTGTTTTCGCAAAAAACATGTAGTCTTTATTAAGTAAAGCTTGTAAAGAAGGATGTTCTGGATAACGAGTTTGGAATATGATTTCTCCTTTTTTTTTGTTATTATTTAAAATGTTTATGACTTGATGATAAAATTGGGAAAAATGCTCCAGAGCTTGAAAATCAGTAGAAAATAAGATACTATCTATCTCTGGTAGAGCTATTAACGTTACGTGTGAGAGGAAGCATTCCTGAAAAAGTTCTTTTGTTCCAATTAAAATATGAGCTTTACCACCATGATTAATTGTTAGTTGATCTAGAGATGTGCTAGTCGGAGTGGTTCTATCAGAATCAATACTTGTGACAGGGATGTGAGGGAATAATGTCTGTAAGTTAAGTTTTATCTGTTTTGTACTTATTTTAGTTGGTGTTAGGAAAACAGAGTTACAATGAAAACATTTCTTTGGTATATTTATTGTCTTTGTACAATAATGACAGCGTAGTTGGTATATTTTTTTATGTAAGGTGTAATAACAATCGCATTTTTCACATTTCATTATCCAATTACATTTATTGCATAACAGAGAAAGAGAAAAATCACTGTGATTTAGAAATAATAGTATTTGATTGTGATTATTCAAATGCAATGAAATTCTTTCTACAAGAAACTCTGATAAACCATTTTTTAAATAGGGGCTTTTTAAATCAATTAAAGTACGGGTCACGGAATTAGTGCAGTCTTGAGACTGCGTTAAACTTATTGCGTTATATTTGCCTAAATGAACATTATGCAGAGTCTTTAATGCAGGAGTGGCAGAGCCCATAATAATGGGTATGTTCTCTTTTTTAGCACGCAATACAGCTAGGTCGCGAGCATTATAATGCCAATCTCTTTTATCTTGATAAAATGGATGATGTTCATCATCAAGAATAATGAGTCCAGGTTGGTTCAAAGGGGTGAATAAGGCTAACTGAGTTCCTATAATAATAGCTATTTCGCCAGACCTGGATTTTTTCCAAACACTTAAGTGTTTTGTATGATTTAATGCAGAATACAAAACATCAATTGGTGCTTTAAACCGTTCTTTACATAGTTTATTCATCTTTAATACTGAACTAATTTTTGGTACTAAAATTAGTATCTGTTTTCCCTGAGAAAGTGTTTTTTCTATTATACGAAGATAGATTTCAGTTTTATCATAGTTAATAGTCCAAATTAATAACCAGGCGATGAAAGTATGATTCGATTTATAGATAGATTTAACAGCCATTTCCTGTTTTTCATTCATACGTAAATGCACATCATTAATGGAATAGGTCTTGCGCCAATCCTCTTTAAAATAAGTAATTTTTTCTAATTTACATAGATCTTTAGAAGCTAGTGATTGAAGAATAAACTCAGTGAGTTGATCTTTATTTTTTTGATAACTCAACAGTGGTCGATGATATAATGTGGTTAACAGTTTATCCTTCTTAGTATGTGTATGAAAACCATTAGATACTGTTTTACGTCCTTTAGAAGTAATTACCCATTGATATAGGGGCTTGTTTTCTATCAATGCTCCTCTACATAATAAACTTGGCAAGGCATGAAACAGGATTATTCCTAATGACAAATGATAGTATTCAGCAATCCAATGCAAAACTCGCCACAGGGTAGGATGATATAGTGACTGTGCATCTAATGTTGAATTTATTTTTTCTAGCTTCTTATATGGGAGTGTTTTATTATCTTTAATAGATATAGTTATACCAATTGCTTGGCGATTTTCAAAGGGAACGCGAACTCGCCCACCAATAATGACATTTCTTATATGAATAGGTACTATATAGTTAACGTTATTAGAATAAGGAATAGGTAAAGCTACCTGAACTACGGGCATGTTTATAATCCAGAGAAAAATAATCATTATTAATGCTAATAATAATATTATATGTCAAAATATAGAATATATATCAATAATTAAAATCTTCTTTAATTTAGAAAAAAGATAGATTGATTGCACTCTCAAATCTAAGCTTAATAGAAAGCTTTATACAATTTATTGTAGGTATCTATCATCATAACGATAAAGAGAATTTTAATTTTAATAAATTTTTAATATAAAAGTATACGAGTAATATTTCTTGCTATCTTATGATCTATAATATAACTAAGTAATTTTTTTTAAATATCTAGTAAGATGCGTGTAGGATCTTCTAATAAGCTTTTTAGTTTTTCAAGATAACCCACTGCTTCACGTCCATCGATTAGTCGGTGATCGTAAGAAAGAGCAAGATACATCATAGGTAAAATTACTATTTCACCATCAATTGCCATTGGACGATCTTTAATTGCATGCATTCCTAAAATAGCACTTTGAGGTGGATTAATGAGCGGAGTAGATAGTAACGAACCAAAAACACCACCATTGGTAATGGTAAAGGTTCCTCCAGTAAGATCATGATAATTCAGTTTATTATTACGAGCCTTTGTTGCTAATTCTTTGACTGTCTTTTCCATATCAGATATGCTTAAAATATCAGCGTTTCTTAATACTGGAGTAATAACACCACGCGGCGTGGATACGGCAATGCTAATATCAAAATAGTTATGATAAACTATTTCTGAATCATCGATAGATGCATTTATTTCTGGATAATGTTTTAAACTTTCTACTACACCTCTAATATAAAAGGGCATTAATCCTAAACGAACAGAGTGTTTTTTTTCGAATAATGGACCATATTTTTTACGTAAAGTTAAAATTGGCTGTACATTTATTTCATTAAATGTAGTTAACATGGCTGTTGTATTTTTAGTTTGTAAAAGACGTTCAGCCATTTTTTTGCGAAAAAGTGTCATAGGTATACGTTTTTCACTGCGATCCTGAGTGGTTAAGGATACAGTTTTTTTTTCATCTTGTGACCTAGAAGAGCTTAAAAAGGAATTAACAGAATGCTCTTTTATTTTTTCTTTTGAAACAAGGGTATGACAGTTATTATTTTTTAATATTTTTGGTTGTACGTCATTCTCATGTACGAGACGACGCATAGCTGGACTAAGAGATTGTACTTGCTCTGTATTGATATAATGCGTTTGATTAGACTCTGGGGAGTCTATTTGATCTGGAATATGAAAAGATTTGCATGGATTACTTGTTTTTAAGGAGTTAAATATTCCTAATATTTGATGCGCTTTCACAGAAGTATCTGTATTAACTATAATTTCTGTTAGAATACCATCATCAGTTGCTGGAATTTCTATAATTACTTTATCTGTTTCAATATCAACCAAAATCTCATCACGCTTTATTGGATCGCCAATTTTTTTATGCCATTTAGAGACTGTGGCATCAGATACAGATTCTGGTAGATCGGGAACGGTAATATTTATGCTACTCATTTTATTTCCTTAAGATTCTTTAATGGTCAATGCGTCATTTAATAGTTCTTCTTGCTGCTGGCGATGTAAAGATATATAACCTGTTGCTGGTGCAGCAGAGGGTGGTCGTCCAGAATAACGCAAGGTAGCGCCTAATGGTAGGGTTCGTCGGTAATGTTTTTTAATAAAATGCCATGCTCCTTGATTTTTTGGTTCTTCTTGACACCAGATAAAATCTTTAACATGGATATATTGTTTTAATAAGTTTTTAAGGACTTGATCAGGGAAAGGGTAAAGTTGTTCGAGGCGCAATATAGCAACATGAATATTGTGATTCTGACGTCGTCTCTGCAATAGATCGTAGTACACTTTCCCCGAACAGAGTATAATACGTTTTAATAATGGTATTGAAAGTTTATCCACCTCCTTTATTACTAGTTCAAAAAATCCAGATACTAGATCTTCTAGTGAAGAGACAGCCTCTGGATGACGTAATAAGGACTTAGGCGATATTACTATCAAAGGACGTTGTAGTTGGGACAGAATTTGACGTCGTAACATATGATATAATTGAGAAGGTGTTGATGGAATACATACTTGTATATTATTTTCAGAACACATCTGTAGATAACGTTCAAGGCGAGCAGATGAGTGTTCTGGGCCTTGTCCTTCGTAACCATGAGGAAGAAGCATTACTAAATTAGATCGACAGCCCCATTTTTGTTCACCAGAACTAATGAATTGATCGATAACCACTTGAGCGCCATTAGCAAAGTCACCAAATTGAGCTTCCCAAATGGTTAAGTTATCTGGAACTGTTATAGAGTAACCATATTCAAATGCTAATACAGCTTCTTCTGAAAGAACTGAGTCCCATATATCAAACTTACCTTGATTTTTATTGATATGTTTTAAAGGACAGTATATTGATCCATTTGATTGATTGTGAATCATAGCATGACGATGAAAAAACGTGCCGCGCCTAATGTCTTCACCAGATAAGCGACATGAAATACCAATATTCAACAAAGTAGCATATGCCAGATTTTCAGCTGCACCCCAGTCAAACGGTCTATGACCAATCGCCATTTCGGAGCGATTTTTATAAATTTTGTTAATGCGCGCATGCGTAGTTATTTCTTTTGGAATTGTATTAATTTGTATAGCAAGCGCTTTTAAATAATTTATAGTGATATTGATTGAATCTTTGTAAGGCTTTATAAGATTAGAAATCGTTAATGATTTATTCACAGAATTATCTTTTTGAGATTTGTTTAGTATTATAGGAGCAATATAATCTCCTTTCTCCAATAAATCACGATTTCTTTGACACATCTCAAGAGCATCTTTCTGTGTAATTATTTGTTCAGATTTCAAATAAGAAGCATAAATTTCACGAGTAGTCGGATGATTTTTAATGATTTGATACATCATAGGTTGCGTAGCACTAGGCTCATCTGCTTCATTGTGGCCATGTCGACGGTAACAGACTAAATCAATAAATACATCTCGTTGAAAGGTGTAACGGAAATCTAAGGCTAGTCGAGTTACAAAGATTACCGCTTCGGGATCATCGGCGTTTACATGGAAAATGGGTGCCATAATCATTTTTCCAACATCAGTGCAGTAATTCGTCGATCTAGAGTCTTCTGAATTAGAAGTGGTAAATCCAATTTGATTATTAATAACAATCCGAATCGTTCCACCTACTTGATAGCCACGTGTTTTAGACATATTTAGCGTTTCTTGCACAACGCCTTGTCCGCTAATAGCTGCGTCACCATGAATAGTAATGGATAAAATTTGAGACTGATCTATGTTATTCAGATGATCTAAATGTGCGCGTGTCATTCCCATGACTACTGGATTAACAATTTCTAAATGAGAGGGGTTATATGCTAATGTTAAGTGTACGCTACCACTTTCAGTTTTTATGTGAGAAGAAAAACCCATGTGATATTTGACATCACCACTCCCTTGAAATACTGGTTCTTGACCAGAAAATTCATTGAAGAGGTCTTGTGGTTTTTTTCCCAGAACATTAATCAAGGTGTTAAGACGCCCACGGTGTGCCATGCCGAGAATAATTTTATGGGTGTTTTTTTGTCTAGCATGTTGAATTAGTACATTCAACATGGGTATTAATGTATCTCCGCCTTCAAGTGAAAAACGTTTTGCACCTGGGAATTGCGAAGCAATATAGCGTTCAAAACCTTCTGATTTAGTAAGATCATTTAGGATTTGTTTTTTTTCTTTTATTAAAAAGATATTTGGTTGTTTTATTAACTCTACTTGTTTTTGAATCCATTTTCTTTCATCTGAATCAGTGAGATGCATGTATTCTATTCCCACAGAACCACAATAAGTGTGTTTTAAGCTGAGATAAAGATCTGCTAACTTAATGTCACCTATGTCGTTAGAAAAGTAATGGCTTGTGTGTAGTGTGTGTTCTAGGTCATTATCGTTGAAGTGATAGTAGGATAGTTCTAGCTCTGGAATTCTATTTTTTTGATTTAAACTTAACGGATTGGTATTGGAGTTAAGGTGCCCAAATACACGAAATGCATTAATTAATTTCCAGATTTTTACTAGATAATCAGTTGTATTATACTTCTCGGTAGTATTCTGTGAGATAAAATAGTCTGTATTTAAGTCTAAAGAAGATTCCTTTGAGGAAAGATAAGTTCTTTTTTGATTGAAAGTAGTTTTGGAAATTTTCTCAAAAATAGAACGCCATGTCTGATCTACAGAGAATGGATTAGTTAAAAATTCTATATAAAGGCATTCTATATAGGCTTGATTGGCTCCAGTAATTCGAGAGGAATTTCGCCAGGACTTTATTGTGCTATTCTGCATTTGAATCCCTTAAGAATAGTTTGTATTTTATTTTATATGCGTATCATCTACTTTATTGAATGGATCGGCTATAGTAAGTAAATGATAGTATAAAATACTGATGATTTATGGATGCATTTAGTATATAGTGATGCTAATATGTCTTTAGCTAGGGAATTAAATTAAAGATAGTTGTTACATATTAGATTAGTCAGTTGGAAGATAGTAATATACAAATATTAAGCGTCTCTCTGAAGAAGTTTGGATTTAATGCGACCAATAGCTTCAGCAGGATTTAGTCCTTTTGGACACACTTGAGTACAATTCATAATACCACGACATCGGAATGCACTAAAGGCATCGCTAAGATTATCAAGTCGGTTATTGGTTTCGGTATCTCTATTATCAATTAGGAAGCGATAAGAAGTAATGAGACTAGCTGGACCTAAAAATTTATCTGGATTCCACCAAAAAGATGGACAGGCTGTAGAGCAGCATGCACAGAGAATGCATTCATATGAACCATCTATTTTATTGCGTTGTTCTGGTGTCTGTAGGTGTTCTTTTTCTGGCATGATTGTGGAATCATGACATAAATAAGGTTGAACTTTTTCATATTGTAAATAAAATGGTTTCATGTCTACTACCAGATCTCTGACTACGGGTAAAAGAGGTAGTGGTCGGATAATAATTTTTTTATTTTTATGTATTAATGTTGAAACTGGAGTGATACAGGCTAGACCATTTTTACCATTAATATTTAATCCATCTGAACCGCAGACTCCTTCACGACAAGAGTAACGGAAGGTAAGTGTTGGATCATTTTCTTTGAGGAGAATAAGCGCATCTAAGAGCATAATATCTTCACCATCTTTTATTTCCAGAAGATGGTCTTGCATATATGGAGTTATATTTAACTCTGGATGATAACGATAAATAGAAAATTTAAGTATCATTAGATTATTTCCAGAAGCTACCGTTAGTAGCGACGTACTTGAGGAAGAAGGGGTGAACGAAAAATAGGTTTCATGTTTACTGCTCGTCGTATCATTTTTTTATATTTAGGGAGATAGAGTGTGTGACATAGCCAGTCTTCATCGTTACGAGAAGGGTAATCGACTCGACTATGAGCTCCTCGGCTTTCAGTTCGGTAATATGCTGATAATGCAGTTACATAAGCAGTTTCGATTAAGTTATCTAACTCTAGACATTCAACGCGATTTGTATTGAATTCACTAGAATGGTCATCAAGACGAGCAGTCTGAAGGCGTTTATGTAAATCTTTTAATTCTTCTATACCGAGAGACATAGAAGCGCCTTCTCGAAAAACTGAAAAATTTCGATGCATACACTCTTGTAGGGCTTTTCGTATTATTTTCGGGTCTTCGCCTACTTTATTATGATTCCAACGTAATAGGCGTGATAAAGAGGCTTGAATTTCATTATTACTTGCTTCTAATAAAGGTTTTTGTTTTTGAAATATAGAATTGATATGTAGACCAATAGCACGTCCAAATACTACTAAATCTAACAAAGAATTCCCTCCTAAACGATTAGCACCATGGACCGATACACAAGCAACTTCTCCTACTGCAAATAGGCCTGGGATAATTACATCTTCTCCCTTTTTATTGACTGTTAGAGCTTGCCCAGTGATAGTAGTCGGGATTCCTCCCATCATGTAGTGACATGTTGGGATCACGGGAATAGGATCGTGAATGGGATCTACATGGGCAAATGTTCTGGACATCTCTAAGATACCAGGCAAACGAGATTGGAGTATTTTTTTACCTAAATGATCTAGTTTAAGTTTAACATGAGGACCTACTGGACCATCATAGCCTCGACCTTCGAGGATTTCAATCATAATGGAACGTGCTACTACATCACGTCCTGCTAGGTCTTTAGCATTAGGTGCATAACGCTCCATAAAACGTTCACCATGTTTATTTAATAAATAACCACCTTCACCTCGGCACCCTTCTGTTACTAAAACTCCTGCTCCGGCTATTCCTGTAGGGTGAAATTGCCACATCTCCATATCTTGAACAGGTACATCTGCTCGCAGAGCCATTCCGATTCCATCACCAGTATTAATATATGCGTTGGTTGTAGATTGATAAATACGTCCTGCTCCACCGGTTGCTAAAATTGTTGCACGTGCTTTGAAATAGACTACTGCACCATCTTCAATATTAAATGCAGTGCAACCGACAATATCACCATGTATATTTTTTACGAGATCAAGTGCATACCACTCAGAAAAAATAGTAGTCTTATTTTTTAGATTTTGCTGATATAAAGTATGTAGAAGTGCGTGACCGGTGCGATCCGCCGCTGCAGCTGTACGCGCGGCTTGCTCCGCGCCGAAATTTTTAGATTGCCCACCAAAAGGACGTTGATAAATACGTCCGTTATCTAGGCGAGAAAATGGTAAACCCATATGCTCGAGTTCTATAATAGCTTCTGGACCAGTTTTGCACATGTATTCAATTGCATTTTGATCACCAATATAATCAGAACCTTTAACAGTATCATACATGTGCCACTCCCAATTATCTTGGTGAGCGTTATTAAGTGCAACGGTGATTCCTCCTTGAGCAGATACTGTATGGGATCGTGTAGGAAACACTTTTGATAATAATGCACAAGTTTGTTGGCCGGACTTGGTGATTTCTAACGCAGTACGCATTCCTGCTCCACCTGCACCGATAACAATGGCATCAAATTCTCTTACTGGAAATTGCATCATACGCTCCAAACAATCATAGTGCCATATATAGCATATATAAAAAGAACTACAACTATTACTAGTTGAAGCGGTAGTCGTATTGAGTATGCGGCGATATAGTCAGTTAGTACCTGCCACATTCCAATCCAACCATGTACTACTAAAGAAATCAGGGCTAGACAAGTAAAAACTTTTGTAACAGGTATACTAAAAAAAATATGCCAAGTGTTGTAAGTTATAGATTCTGATATTGCAATCCATACTAGAATATAAAGTATATAAAGTGCAATTATGATAGAAGTTGCACGAAGTAATATCCAGTCATGCAAACCATTACGCCCTAAGGCAGAAGCGCTGCTTACCATATGAGAACTCCGGAGAAAATTACAAATAAAATAGCAGAACCTAGTACAAGTTTTGAAGAAATATTACCTGTGTTCACAGTTGTTCTAATAATCCCGAAGTCCATTATGAGATGTCGAATTCCACCAATAAAGTGAAAAGATAGTGTATTGACCAATGCCCATGCAATAAATTTGAAATAAAAATTATCTATAATAGCACATGCGTGAAGAAAGTTTTGAGGAGAGGATAATGATAGTCCAAGTAACCACAGAAGCGCTCCAATTGAGAAAAAAGTGATAATTCCAGATATTCTATGAAGAATAGATGTAACTGCGGTTAATGGGAAATAGATAGTAGACAAATTTAAATTTATTGGTCTCTGTTTTTTCACGGTGTTTCTACACTCTCTTTCATATTTTATCCTGTATTTTAAATAGTGAAGATAAATTAGATGGGGTCTCTGTATATTTATGCCTATATTATATGGATTCATATATGATCTGGTTTTTATGATATAATATTATTTTCAGTATCTGAGAAGATCTATTAACTATGTCAATATTATAGTTTATCATTATATAATTACAATATTTTCTATTATGGCTTTATTCTATTTTTTATGATTAATATAACAGTTTTAATAAGTTGATATTTACAGTCTATTTTTACTAATCTTGTGCTATATTAGTGGTATTTATAGATGCGTAGAGTTTTTGGAAGATTAAGAGTGTTTCGTTAATTTATTAGAATGCATGTATTTTAACAGTTTGTAATATATAGAGGTATTTAATTTTTGTTACATAGTTTTGGTAAAAAAATTTATTTTACGTTTTATATATAGAACTCAATTTGGATTAATAGTTTTGGAGAACCTTTAGTTTTGATAAAAAAGATCTCATATACCAAAGGTTTAATCTTGCTATATTCCTTTATCTTTTTTTATTAATTGCATAATAGAAGTTATAGTGCAAACTAGTTTTTTTAGAAATTACCCGCTATCTTTTATGTTTTTTTGATTATATTTCTTAAATAGAGTTTATGTATTCATTTATAGACTAATATGGAAAAATATGAAAATATATTAAGCCTTTGTCTTTCCTTATGCGGTCGTTGTGAATATCATTGTTTTAAAAAATAGATATTTGAGAAAAAATATAATAATTTTTGATATATACTAAGAAATATGCTCATTAAAAAGTTTTAGATTAGAGCTCTAATTATTCAGTGTTGTAAGAAAAGAGTCACTTCTAAAAAAATGCATTATCAGTCTTTGTGTTGTCACTGATCTGAGAAGAAAGAGAAGATATCAATCAAAGAGATTTATTTTTTAAGTTAGTCTATAATCTAGCGTTTGAGAATAGGAAGAAATATCAGATTGAGTTATGACTTTTAATAGATTCTAATTAATATGTAGAGATGATAGATGTTATCTTTAATCTCCTTTATCTCCTTTATCATAGAATAGAACGTGAATAGTTGTTGGATTACAGTATAAATAGCTCATATTCTTGATATGAATATGAGCAACATAATTAGTGATAACTGACTATTTTGTGTCTAGAAATATCTTCATATCTAGGTTATATTATGTCCTCTTCGTTATAGAGCACTGTTCTTAACGATATATTTTAGTTATTTAATTAATGTAATATATTTTTTATGAGTTGATAGAACATTATTCTAATATACATAGAGTTAGCTTATAAAAAAGATTTTGAATCGAATTAGGATTGCTTGATATAATTAAATAGAAATAGATTGTTTTTGATATCCGAGCATAGAGCCACAATTATGAGTGGCATCAGTGATCAACATATGCATATTACATCACTTAGGAGGTGGTAGATGGATAAGAAAAAAGCAATATTGGCCATCGATGGAAAAGATCCTATTGAGTTGAATATTTTAAGGGGTTCATTGGGTTGTCAAGAATTAGATATTCGCACGCTTGGTGCGCAAGGATACTTTGCTTTTGATCCAGGATTCACTTCTACTGCATCGTGTCAATCTAGTATCACTTATATTGATGGGGATAAAGGTGTTTTGCTATACAGGGGTTTCCCTATTGATCAGCTAGCATTGAATTCAAATTATTTAGAAGTATGTTATATTCTTTTATATGGTGAGGCTCCTAATGTAAAGCAATTCCATGATTTTAAGATTTCATTAACCCATAACTCTCTTCTTCATGAACAAATATATAATTTATTACGTTGTTTTTGTCGTCATGCTCACCCAATGGCAATGCTTTGTGGAATGACTGGGGCGTTGGCGGCAATTTACCACGATTCAATGGATGTTCATAGAAAGAGTCATCGTGATTTAATTGCAATACGTTTATTAGCACAAATGCCCACTATGGTATCTATGTGTTATAGATATGCAACAGGAAAGCCTTTTGTATATCCATGTCATGATTTTTCATATTCTGGTAATATTTTATATATGATGTTTTCTGATCCGTCAGAGACATATGTTATTAACCCGATCTTAGAACGCGCTTTAGATTGTATTCTCATTTTACATGCTGATCATGAACAGAATGCTTCGACATCTACAATACGCACTGCCGGTTCGTCTGGTGCTAACCCTTTTTCTTGTATTTCAGCAGCAGTCGCATCGTTATGGGGTCCTTCTCATGGTGGTGCAAATGAAGCGTGTCTTTTAATGCTAGAAGAAATTGGTACTATTGAAAATATTCCTGTATTTTTGCGACGTGCTAAGGATAAAAATGATCCGTTTCGTTTAATGGGTTTTGGTCATAGGGTTTATAAAAATTATGATCCACGTGCCATGGTAATGCGTGAAGTATGTCATGAAGTCCTGAATCATCTAGAAGTAAAAAAAGATCTCATGGAAGTAGCAATGGAACTTGAATATATTGCATTACATGATTCTTATTTTATTGAGAGAAAGCTTTATCCAAATATTGATTTTTACTCAGGCATTATTTTGAAGGCAATGGGTATTCCTTCATCTATGTTTACAGCCATTTTTGCTATGGCGCGTACGGTGGGCTGGATCGCACATTGGAAGGAAATGTATGATGAAGGTATTAAAATTTCGCGACCTCGACAACTATATACTGGATATACACAACGAAATTTTAACTCTAAGATCACATCTTAGTATTTTCAGATTAGACTATTATAAGTTACGAGTCGTTTTAAGTAATTAATTAGAATATTTCTATAATATGTGTCGATGCTAAGATATTTTGATTATATTTTTAGTAAGATATATGATCAATCGATATTGTATTCTGTTTTAAGAAAAAATGGGTTTTGACTTTTTAATTAGCTAGGCTTATTTAGTGAGAACCGTTTTTTCAGGCATCGTATTGATTCTTGACTTCTATGGTTTTATTTTATTTTTTTTTAATAAAATATTTAGGTAATTGTGATCATCGATGGATGATCAATGTGCATCGATATGATGATTCTAATCATACTAATGAATAAAGTAGAATCGTTATGAACGATAAGATGTCTTATGTTAAAGTGATTACTTGAATAATATATTATAGTTATTAATAATCATGATAAGATGAGATAGTGTAATTATATAACAATAGAAAATAGTTTTTATTTCTATAATAACCTATTATACGGATTTATAAGGGCATAGAAAATTGATAGAGTGTTTAATTTTTTCCATTTTTTTTAATAGAATAACAAAAAATAAGATATATCATTTTTTAGAGTACGTAAGGATCTATAGTTGTTTTAGTTGGTACGGTTAATTACATCCAAGTCTTATTTTTTGTAATTAATCACAGAAAGTATTTTGTTACTTAACATTAGATTAGAATATATTGGATTAATGTAGATACGTCATTAATTAATTAGTGATTTTTTTGTATATACTTTGTATATATTATGAGCTGATTGAAGTTCTGTTGAGTTAATTTCCTTAATCAGTGTTAGTTCTTAATTAGACTAGGGATACAAATTAGAAGCGCGTAGATACTAAAGCGATTATGTTATCAATTTTATTTACGCAAGAGATCATTTTATGAGAACATTAGTATAGATTATCTATATGATTTTATTTTTAATTTTCTCTAAATTCTTGTTCTATAAATAGATATAAGATCTGGATTATAGATTTAGTATAGTCTTAACATTATATTTTTATCAGAGATTTCATCTATCAAAAAGGAGCGCTTTTTAGAGTCATTAGTTTTGGGTATTTTATATTTTATGTATTGGTTGGTTTAATGATAACGATGAGAGCATTTATCTGTGTAGTTTTAGTATAAATCATTGATCATTTATTATGAATGATAAATTTAATAGCTGTTAATATTTAGTAATTTTATCTAGGAGTATATTAATTCGTGGTAATCCAGGTCATAAAGACTTTTACTACATTAGCACTTGGTGTGGAATATGATGGGAGTTGTTATTCGGGCTGGCAGCGCCAGATTTCAGTCTCTACTGTACAGGAAGAAGTAGAAAGAGCCATTGAACGAGTTGCTGATCATAAAATTTGGGTTACTTGTGCAGGACGAACAGATTCTGGAGTTCATGCCACTGGACAAGTTATTCATTTTAAAACTTATTCTCAACGCACAGAGAACGCTTGGCTACGCGGTGTAAACAGATGCTTACCTGAAGATATAGTTATAAGGTGGGTAAAGAAAGTGCCTGATTTATTTCATGCTAGATTTAATGCTTTATCTCGCTTCTATCGTTATGTGGTCAACAATCATAATTTACATCGATCCGCAATTTTTAGAGAAAGGTCGGCATATATTTACCATCTTTTAGACATTGATAAAATGTACCGTGCTAGTCGTTGTTTATTAGGTGAGCATAATTTTACATCATTTCGTTCTGGACAATGTCAATCACGTTTACCTGTGAGAAATATAATGTACTTAAATATTACTCGAGACGACAGGTATGTTATCATTGATATACAGGCTAATTCATTTGTTCATCATATGGTTCGTAATATTGTTGGTAGTTTAATAGAGGTTGGTTCTGGGAAAAAACCTGAACATTGGATTTCTGATGTGCTTGTAGCAAAAAATCGTGCATTAGCGGCCGCAACAGCTTCCGCTCGTGGTTTATATTTAGTTTCTGTAGACTATCCGTCTAAGTATGAAATACCAAATACTTTATCTGGCTCCTTTTCTTTTCAGTCTAAAGAGGAGTTATTAGTTGAAAAATATTTTCGTTAAACATTACGTCTATTTTATTTTTTATGACTTATATTTTTTATGATGAGAAATATCTAGATTCATATTATAATATTATGTTACGAAAATTTTATTTTTTATTATAGTTTAAAATTATTTAATTTTTTAATGAGAAAATAAAAGATGTATATCATTACTTAATAATCAGGAAATAACATTTTCTCTGTGTTAAAAGAGAAATGTGTGCGGGATTTTCTAGGTAACCGTTATTTAAGTGTATATAGTTTATTTTTATAGAGGCAGCAATGCCTTTTGGTTATGATATTATTTATAACAATATGGTATTTTTATAAAAGACTAGATCATATTTAATTTTTTTATTTGTGCTTGTTTCTAGAGTGTTTTTTTGATTACATCAAAATCACTGTATGATGATAATCATGATATGATATGATATGATATGATGAATAAATTCATTCTTGGGATCAGATTTTTATTATGATATATAATTAATTCCTTGATTAAGGAGTATAAGATTACTAGAGTAATATGACTAAATTTGTAGTAACTATATCTATAAGATTTGAGAATATTATTATTAAATTAAACTTTATAGCAATTTGAAGGTTAATATCGGAAGGATCTTATCTCTCATAAAACAGTGAAGATAAATGTTTAAGTTTCTTCTTTTCTTCATCGTGATTTATTTAAAATATGAAATTAATTACATATAATTTATACAATATCTGGAATCAGATGACAGTTATGGCAGAAAAATGCGGCCGTAATCCTCAAAATATTACTTTACTTGCAGTCAGTAAAAATCACTCTATTACAGCGATTAAGGAAGCTGTTTCCGTTGGACAATATTCTTTTGGTGAAAATTATGCACAAGAAGGAGTGGAAAAAATTAAAATTTTAGATAACCCTCTTCTCTCTTGGCATTTTATTGGAAGAGTTCAATCAAATAAAAGTCGTCTTGTATCAGAGTATTTTGATTGGTGTCACACAGTTAGTTGCTTCCGTATCGCACAATTACTGAACAAATATCGATCTTGTGATCAAAAACCGATTAATGTATTGATTCAAATCAATATCAGTTATGAAGAGACAAAAGCAGGCATTTTGTTGGAAGATTTACCAGAGTTAGTTAGGAAAATTAGCTATTTTCCACGGTTGAAGTTGCGAGGTCTTATGGCTATACCGAAAGAGTCAAAGAATAATAATTCTTCGCTCATGGAATATCAGAGATTGGAAAAAGCATTTAATCAATTAAAAGATGATTATCCTGATGTAGATACCCTTTCACTAGGTATGAGCGGGGACATTAACGATGCGATCATATGTGGAAGCACTATGCTTCGTATTGGTACTTCTATTTTTGGTAAACGACACCAGAGTGATAGAGAGCTACATTTGCCTGGTCAATAAAAATCACTAAGGAATTTCATGTTAGCATTGTTTTTTTTATTAACTACTGTAATAACTTTGTACATTAAGATATTGTTACTATATATTTGGATGCAGTGGACTGGTTGTGATTTTTATAATCCGTTCTTGCAGCGTGCAATAAAAATTACTTATCCTATGATTAGACCGTTTCAGCGCGTTCTTTCTGTATTTAGACCAATAGATATTGCGACATTAGCTATTGCTTATATTCTTAGTGTATTATTAGTTCCGATTATATTAAGATTGTTGAGATTTGAACCTGTCTTTTTCTATTTTGGCTTAGTTCTTCTGATTAAATCAGTTGGTTCACTTATTTTCTGGATTGTAATCAGTCGTGCGATTATAAGCTGGGTTCATCGTGAAGCGAATTCACTAGATTATGTTTTATTTCAATTAACAGAACCGATGATGATTAGAATACGTAGATTTATACCACTTATTGGTGGTATAGATTGTTCACCAATGCTTATTATTTTAATTCTATATATGTTATATTTTATTGGTTTAGAATATGTTCCTGGATGGACCTTTTTTTAAAAAAATAGATATTTATGGTGATTAAAAGTTACAGTTCTAATATTCTAATATCACAGGTTTATTTTATCTATTTCTTTTTGGCATAATTGAATGATATGAGGTGTCTAAAAAGATTTTATCTTGATTTTATCTTATAGGGTATTTGATTATTTTAATATCTTTAGAATACGTTATAAATATGATAATGAAATTTCATTAACCTGTTTTTTTATTTTTCATTTATTGATGTGTTTGTAGATTTATTATGAGTGCTAGAGTAGTAATTATTTTGTTAAGATTCGAGTTATTATGAGATTATGAGATTATGAGATTATGAGATTATGCAGAATATTGAATCTGATTTCATTTATGAATGTCTGTATAAACAGAACAAAATATGATAAATTATATTGTTTATTGTTGATAACAATATAATGATTTATTAGATAGTTGTATTATAGTTTATGTTTTTTTCTTGATGCTTTAATTAACTAACAGGATTATTGTTATATCTTGAAAAAAATTACTATTAGCACTTGAAAGATCTTTTTGTAATACCATATATAATTCAATATAACAGTTAATTAGATTCGTAAGGTGATTTAAGTATTTTTTGATATTAATTTAGGTTTCTTTAATTAGGAGGTTAACGAATAAATTAATTTGTTATATAATCAAGTTATTTATAAGTGAGCACAGATAAAGTTTGACTTTAATTCGTTTTTTTTTGATGAGTTTTGTTAGCGGAAGAATGATTGTTTGGTTCTTTACCGGAAGAAGATATTAACTGTATTACAATAGTAATTGTATTACAGAGAATAGAAGTCCTTAAGGATTTTAATATAATCATGAAGGATTGAGTTAAGTTTAATTAAATTAAAGGTATCAGTTTTACAACTATATCATTTATCATGATTAGGGTATTAATGATGTATTTTAGGGAATGATATACTTGTAAAAGATTTAAGGATAAATATCTAGAGTTAGAAAGTTTTATTATTTTACAACAAGTAATGTGAAATATAATATAAAAGGAAATACATCATGGCAGCTAAAGATATCAAGTTTGGTAATGATGCTCGCATTAAAATGCTATGTGGCGTTAATTTGCTCGCTGATGCGGTAAAAGTAACTTTAGGACCTAAAGGTCGTAATGTTATTTTGGATAAATCTTTTGGTGCACCAAGTATTACTAAAGATGGTGTGTCTGTTGCCCGAGAAATTGAATTAGAAGATAAGTTTGAAAACATGGGCGCACAGATGGTAAAAGAGGTAGCTTCTAAAGCAAATGAAGCTGCTGGTGATGGTACTACTACTGCTACTGTATTAGCGCAATCTATAGTTAATGAAGGTTTAAAAGCAATTGCTGCTAGTATGAATCCTATGGATATTAAACGGGGAATTGATAAAGCAGTAATTGCAGCAGTGGAAGAATTAAAAAAAATATCTGTACCTTGTTCTGACTTTAAAGGTATTGCGCAAGTCGGGACTATTTCTGCTAATTCTGATGCATCTGTAGGTGAGTTAATTGCTAGAGCGATGGAAAGAGTTGGTAAAGAAGGTGTGATCAGTGTTGAAGAAGGGAATGGTTTACACGACGAGCTAGATGTGGTTGAAGGTATGCAATTTGATCGCGGTTACTTGTCGCCTTATTTTATTAATAAACCAGATACTGGTTTAATAGAACTAGAATCTCCATTGATTCTACTGGTGGATAAAAAGATTTCTAGTATTAGAGAGCTTATACCAATTTTAGAAGAAGTTGCAAAATCAAGTAAATCGCTTTTTATTATTGCTGAAGACGTTGAAGGTGAAGCATTAGCCACTTTAGTTGTAAACGCTATGCGTGGTATAGTAAAAATAGCTGCGGTAAAAGCGCCTGGTTTTGGTGATCGTCGTAAGGCTATGTTACAAGATATAGCTGTTTTAACTGGTGGAACTGTCATATCAGAAGATCTTGGTATGGAATTGGAAAAAACTGTATTAGAAGATATGGGTCAGGCCAAACGTGTTGTCATTACCAAGGATACTACAACTATTATTGATGGTCGTGGCAAGTCAGAGGCTATTTCTGCCCGTGTGAGTCATATTCGCCAAGAGATACAAGACACAAAGTCTGATTATGATCGTGAAAAGCTGCAAGAGCGTGTTGCAAAATTAGCAGGTGGTGTGGCTGTAGTAAAAGTTGGTGCGGCAACTGAAATTGAAATGAAAGAGAAAAAAACACGTGTGGAAGATGCTTTAAATGCTACCCGCGCTGCAGTAGATGAAGGAGTAGTGGCTGGAGGAGGTGTCGCGTTGGTTCGCGTAGCATCTTGTTTAGGCAATCTACAAGGTCAGAATGAAGATCAAAATGTTGGAATTAAGGTTGCGCTACGAGCCATGGAATCACCAATGCGTCAAATTGTATCCAACGCAGGTGCAGAAGCTTCTGTAGTAACAAATGCTGTCAAAGAGGGATCAGGAAATTACGGTTATAATGCTCAAACGGAAGAGTATGGTGATATGATTAATTTTGGTATTCTTGATCCAACTAAAGTCACTCGTTCAGCTTTACAGTACGCAGCGTCTATTGCTGGTTTGATGATTACTACTGAATGCATGATAACTGATGTACCTAAAAGTGATGCACCTGATGTAGCTTCTAATCCTGGAATGGGCTCTCCTGGAATGGGTGGTATGATGTAGTTATTCGTTTGATTCTTTATAAGATCACCCCAACTCTTTTTAGGGTTGGGGAGCTTAGATAGATGATTAGCGAATATTTTTTGATAGAGAACTTAATTAAGTCAAAGATCTTTATTAACAGAAGATTATAGATTTTTAATAAAAGTATAATAAAATGTTAAAAAAAAGTTGACTATAAATAAGTTACGTGTATGATGAATATCCTATGTACTTGTTCTTTAAAAAATTGATCAGACAATCTGTGTGGGCACTCTAAGAATATCTATAAAACGTTTTTATAACGTGAATAATATTAAGTCTTAAAATTTATATTTCAGTCTAATATAGATATATTATATATTCTGTTTTATTTTTTAAGAATGAAGTAAAAAATATTGAACTTTTAATTGAAGAGTTTGATCATGGCTCAGATTGAACGCTGGCGGCAGGCCTAACACATGCAAGTCGAACGGTAACGGAGAGAAGCTTGCTTCTTTGCCGACGAGTGGCGAACGGGTGAGTAATATCAGGGAAACTGCCCGATGGAGGGGGATAACTACTGGAAACGGTAGCTAATACCGCATAATGTCTTATGACCAAAGTGGGGGACCTTTCGGCCTCATGCCATCGGATGTGCCCAGACGGGATTAGCTTATGGGTGAGGTAATGGCTCACCCAGGCCACGATCCCTAGCTGGTCTGAGAGGATGACCAGCCACACTGGAACTGAGACACGGTCCAGACTCCTACGGGAGGCAGCAGTGGGGAATATTGCACAATGGGCGAAAGCCTGATGCAGCCATGCCGCGTGTATGAAGAAGGCCTTAGGGTTGTAAAGTACTTTCAGCGGGAAAGAAACGAGAGAGGTTAAAACCCTCTTTCATTGACGTTACCCGAAGAAGAAGCACCGGCTAACTCCGTGCCAGCAGCCGCGGTAATACGGAGGGTGCGAGCGTTAATCGGAATGACTGGGCGTAAAGGGCACGCAGGCGGATTACCAAGTCGGATGTGAAAGCCCTGGGCTTAACCTTGGAACTGCATTCGAAACTGGTAGTCTAGAGTTTCGTAGAGGGGGGTAGAATTCTAGGTGTAGCGGTGAAATGCGTAGAGATCTGGAGGAATACCGATGGCGAAGGCGTCCCCCTGGACGAAAACTGACGCTCAGGTGCGAAAGCATGGGGAGCAAACAGGATTAGATACCCTGGTAGTCCATGCCGTAAACAATGTCGACTTGGAGGTTGTTTCCTAGTGGAGTGACTTCCGGAGCTAACGCGTTAAGTCGACCGCCTGGGGAGTACGGCCGCAAGGTTAAAACTCAAATGAATTGACGGGGGCCCGCACAAGCGGTGGAGCATGTGGTTTAATTCGATGCAACGCGAAGAACCTTACCTAACCTTGACATCCACGGAATTTTTCAGAAATGAAAAAGTGCCTTAGGGAACCGTGAGACAGGTGCTGCATGGCTGTCGTCAGCTCGTGTTGTGAAATGTTGGGTTAAGTCCCGCAACGAGCGCAACCCTTATCCTTTGTTGCCATCGATTTGGTCGGGAACTCAAAGGAGACTGCCGGTGATAAACTGGAGGAAGGTGGGGATGACGTCAAGTCATCATGGCCCTTATGGTTAGGGCTACACACGTGCTACAATGGCATATACAAAGAGAAGCAACCTCACGAGAGCAAGCGGACCTCATAAAGTATGTCGTAGTCCGGATCGGAGTCTGCAACTCGACTCCGTGAAGTCGGAATCGCTAGTAATCGTAGATTAGAATGCTACGGTGAATACGTTCCCGGGCCTTGTACACACCGCCCGTCACACCATGGGAGTGGGTTGCAAAAGAAGTAGGTAGCTTAACTTTCGAGAGGGCATTTACCACTTTGTGATTCATAACTGGGGTGAAGTCGTAACAAGGTAACCGTAGGGGAACCTGCGGTTGGATCACCTCCTTAACACTAAGTATAGAATTCCAAGAAGTGCCCACACAGATTGTCTGATCATTAGAGTAATAAGTAAAACCTTATAGGCTTGTAGCTCAGATGGTTAGAGCACACCCCTGATAAGGGTGAGGTCGGTGGTTCAAGTCCACTCAGGCCTACCAAGTTTTTTGATTGTAAATTAAATCTTAAATAATTAAGATTTATAGATTATAATCTTGGGTCTATACAAGGTTTTTGCAGGTTTTAATTATATGGGGCTATAGCTCAGACGGAAGAGCGCCTGCTTTGCACGCAGGAGGTCAGCGGTTCGATCCCGCTTAGCTCCACAATAAAAACTTGTGTGAAAAGGAATTTTATATTAATATGTTTAAAATTCTAAAGTATTAGTATTTTGTTTAAGAAAAATGCTCTTTAATAATCCGGAACAAGCTGAAAAAATAAAATAGTATACCTAAAATAATTTTAGTTTCTATAATTAGAGAAAGTATAGAACTGAGTGTATCTTAATAAGATAATTGATTAATTAGTCCACAGGACGCTTGTGGGTTGTAAGGTTAAGTGAATAAGCGTACACGGTGGATGCCTAGGCAGTCAGAGGCGATGAAGGGCGTGCTAATCTGCGAAAAGCGTCGGGAAGGTGATATGAACCGTAATAGCCGACGATACCCGAATGGGGAAACCCGATGTAATTTATTACATCATCATATTCATGAATAAATAGTGATATGAAGCGAACCGAGGGAACTGAAACATCTAAGTACCTCGAGGAAAAGAAATCAATTGAGATTCCCTTAGTAGTGGCGAGCGAACTGGAGAAGAGCCCAGAACCATTATCATCTTACGAATTAGTAGAATCGTCTGGAAAGTCGAACAATAAAGGGTGATAGTCCCGTATATAAAAATTCGGAAGGAGTGGGTTCTAAAGAGTAGGGCGGGACACGTGATATCCTGTCTGAATATGGGGGGACCATCCTCCAAGGCTAAATACTACTGACTGACCGATAGTGAACTAGTACCGTGAGGGAAAGGTGAAAAGAACCCCGGCGAGGGGAGTGAAAGAGAACCTGAAACCGTGTACGTACAAGCAGTGGAAGCATTTTTTAGTGTGACCGCGTACCTTTTGTATAATGGGTCAGCGACTTGTATTTTGTAGCAAGGTTAACCGTATAGGGGAGCCGTAGGGAAACCGAGTCTTAAATGGGCGTTAGTTGCAGGATACAGACCCGAAACCCGGTGATCTAGCCACGGGCAGGTTGAAAGTTGGGTAACACTAACTGAAGGACCGAACCGACTAATGTTGAAAAATTAGCGGATGACCTATGGTTAGGGGTGAAAGGCCAATCAAACCGGGAGATAGCTGGTTCTCCCCGAAAGCTATTTAGGTAGCGCCTTGTGAGTTCATCTCCGGGGGTAGAGCACTGTTTTGGTTAGGGGGCCACCCCGGCTTACCAAGCCAATGCAAACTCCGAATACCGGAGAATGTAATCATGGGAGACACACGGCGGGTGCTAACGTCCGTCGTGAAGAGGGAAACAACCCAGACCGCCAGCTAAGGTCCCAAAGTCATGATTAAGTGGGAAACGATGTGAGAAGGCATAGACAGCCAGGATGTTGGCTTAGAAGCAGCCACCATTTAAAGAAAGCGTAACAGCTCACTGGTCGAGTCAGCTTGCGCGGAAGATGTAACGGGGCTAAATCATGCACCGAAGCTGCGGCATCGGACGCATATTTAAAAACAGTTACATTAATATAACTGTTTTTAAATATGCGTCCGATGGGTAGGGGAGCGTTCTGTAAGTCGTTGAAGGTATTTCGTGAGAGATATTGGAGATATCAGAAGTGCGAATGCTGACATAAGTAACGATAAAGCGGGTGAAATGCCCGCTCGCCGAAAGACTAAGGGTTCCTGCCCAACGTTAATCGAGGCAGGGTGAGTCGACACCTAAGGCGAGGCCGAAAGGCGTAGTCGATGGACAACGGGTTAATATTCCTGTACTAGTTATGACTGCCAAGGGGGGACGGAGAAGGCTATATTGGCCGGGGGACGGTTGTCCCGGTTTAAGCGTGTAGGTTTGAATTTTAGGTAAATCCTAAGTTCAGTAAGATTGAGACGTTATGACGAGACACTAAGGTGTTGAAGTAATAAATGCCATGCTTCCAGGAAAAGCCTCTAAGCATCAGGTCATAGTTAATCGTACCCCAAACCGACACAGGTGGTCAGGTAGAGCATACCTAGGCGCTTGAGAGAACCCGGGTGAAGGAACTAGGCAAAATGGTGCCGTAACTTCGGGAGAAGGCACGCTGGCTTGCAGGTGAAACGACAAGCTCGAGGAGCTAAAGCCAGCCGAAGATACCAGCTAGCTGCAACTGTTTATTAAAAACACAGCACTGTGCAAACACGTAAGTGGACGTATACGGTGTGACGCCTGCCCGGTGCCGGAAGGTTAATTGATGGGGTTATTCGAAAGAAAAAGCTCTTGATCGAAGCCCCGGTAAACGGCGGCCGTAACTATAACGGTCCTAAGGTAGCGAAATTCCTTGTCGGGTAAGTTCCGACCTGCACGAATGGCGTAATGATGGCTAGGCTGTCTCCACCCGGGACTTAGTGAAATTGAATTCGCTGTGAAGATGCAGTGTACCCACGGCAAGACGGAAAGACCCCGTGAACCTTTACTATAGCTTGACACTGAATATTGAACTTTAATGTGTAGGATAGGTGGGAGGCTGTGAAGCATAGACGCTAGTTTATGTAGAGCCATCCTTGAAATACCACCCTTTAAAGTTTGCTATTCTCACCCAACGCCGTTAACCGGCGTGGAGACAGTGTCTGGTGGGTAGTTTGACTGGGGCGGTCTCCTCCTAAAGAGTAACGGAGGAGCACAAAGGTCAGCTAATCACGGTCGGAAATCGTGAGGTTAGTGCAATGGCATAAGCTGGCTTGACTGTGAGAGTGACGATTCGAACAGGTGCGAAAGCAGGTCATAATGATCCGGTGGTTCTGTATGGAAGGGCCATCGCTCAACGAATAAAAGGTACTCCGGGGATAACAGGCTGATACCGCCCAAGAGTTCATATCGACGGCGGTGTTTGGCACCTCGATGTCGGCTCATCACATCCCGGGGCTGAAGCAGGTCCCAAGGGTACGGTTGTTCGCCGTTTAAAGTGGTACGCGAGCTGGGTTTAGAACGTCGTGAGACAGTTCGGTCCCTATCTGCCGTGGGCGTTGGAAGATTGAGAGGGGTTGCTCCTAGTACGAGAGGACCGGAGTGAACGTACCACTGGTGTTCGGATTGTCATGCCAATGGCATTGTCCGGTAGCTAAGTACGGAAAAGATAAGCGCTGAAAGCATCTAAGCGCGAAACTTGCCTCAAGATGAGTCTTCCCTGACCCTTCAAGGGTCCTAAAGGAACGTTGAAGATAACGACGTTGATAGGCCGGGTGTGTAAGCGTAGCGATACGTTGAGCTAACCGGTACTAATGATCCGTGAGGCTTAACCTTACAACACCAGAAGCGTTCTTTTAGATACTTAAGAACTCAGATATTATATATTTCAGCTTGTAATGGATATGCATTTTCCTTGCTCAGAAAAGAGCAACAAGTTAACAATATAACAGAACTTGTCTAGCGGCCATAACGCGGTGGTCCCACCTGATCCCATACCGAACTCAGAAGTGAAACGCCGTGGTGCCGATGGTAGTGTGGGGTCTCCCCATGTGAGAGTAGGGAACCGCTAGGCATTATTTTAATAAAAAAAGCCATCACTATGATGGCTTTTTTTATTAAAATAATGCCTAGCAAGTTAATGTACGGTTTAAATTCAAATATATATAAGTTATAAATATATATAAGTTACGTGTCTATTATATGTAATAGTAATTAGTATTACTCATATTTAAATATATTTAAATTTTATTTTAATTGGTATATATAAAATATTATAAGGGCTGTTGTATCATAGAGCTATTGAATTGATCGTTTAATAAATATGTTGTGTAAATATGTAATATCATTTATCATCATTAATCCTAGAGTTCGTCCAATGAAAAGCGTCGAGCAAGGATGAGAAAAAATCCTAACTAATAAATCTGTAAAATCAATAGTTGTTTGTACATCAATAATTCGTTGTTTTTGGTATTGTTTTAATGTAGAAAAATCACCAGCTTTTTTTCCGGTTTTCCAAGCTGAAATTAAAATATCAGTTAATGTTAATATGTCTCGCATGCCTAAATTTAATCCTTGACCTGCAATGGGATGAAGTGTTTGTGCGGCATTGCTTACTAATACTGTTCGTTGAGCGATAGTACTTACTCTAGTGCATGATTCTATTGGATAGAAGTACCGTTTTTCTACTTTTGTTATTTTTCCTAATCGCCATCCAAATATTGTCTGTAAATAAGTCAGAAATTCTTTGTCATTCCAGTTGTACATTGTTTTCATTTGTTCTTGTTCTAAACATAAAATTAATGAACTAAGTCCTCTAGAAGTTGGTAGTAAAGCTAATGATCCATTTCTGATAAACCGCTCAAAGGCTTGTCCTTGATGTGCTAAGTCAGTAGAAATTTGAGTTACTAACGCTATTTGCTGATAATCTCTTTTTTTCCACTGTAAACCACATAATCTAGCTATATTAGAAGATGTACCATCAGCAGCAACTAATAAATCACCTTTAATTTTTTCACCATTATTTAGTTTAATGAGAATATAATCTGTATATTGTGTAACGAGGATTACAGTATTTGGGCAGTATAAAGTAATGTTTTTATTTTTTTCTAGATGATTAAAAAAAATTTTTTTTGCTTGATTTAATTCAAAAACCTGCCCTAGAAATGGGATTCCATAAGTAGAGGCATCAAGAGAGAAAAAACCACCAGAACCGAGTTCACTTACATGAATCCGAGTAATTGCGGTGGCTATAGGATCAAGTAATGACCAAAGATTAAGTGCGTCTATTTTTCGACAAAGCCCATAAGCTAATGCTATAGTACGTCCATTGTGATTTGGGTGAAGAAACTTATCGGGTTTAATAGATTCTACTAATTTAATGTCTTTTTTACCTTGCGTTAGATAAGACAATGCAAAAGCCAGTGTTAGTCCAGCCAATCCCGCTCCTACGATAATAACACTCATAAGGATTTTCTGTTGACCATAAAAGACTCTATTTCATTTATTTTTTTTATAGCTATTGAGGTTAGATTTTCATTACCATTTTTAGTAATGAGAATGGTATCTTCAATTCGAACACCAATTCCACGATATTCTGATGGTACTTTTGAATCAGTAGTAATATACAAACCTGGCTCAATAGTTAAGACCATACCTGGTTCCAAGATTCGTTTATCGTCTTGACTATAATAATATGAATCATGTACATCTAAACCAATCCAATGACTCAATTTATGCATGAAAAATTGTTCAATAGCTTTATCTTTAATTAGTTTTTGAACATCACCTTGCATAATTTTTAATTGAACTAATTTGTGTACTAGAAAAGCGATTATTTTTTTTGTAACTGTGTAAATATTGGTTCCAGGTTGATATAGTTTTAGTGCTAGATTGAATGCATTTAAAACAGTAGTATAAATAAACCTTTGTGGAATATTAAATTTTCCATTTACTGGGAAAGTACGTGAAATATCACTGGCATAACCTTGAAATTCACATCCAGCATCAATTAATACTAGCTGACCATTTTTTATAATCTTGTTATTATCAGTATAGTGTAAAATACAGGAATTTTCTCCTGAGGCAATAATGGTATTATAGGCAGACCAACGAGCACCGTGATGATTAAATTCATATTGAATTTCCCCTTCTATCTGGTATTCATGAATACCATGAAATAATTTTTTAAGAGCTCGCATATGACCTAAGGCGCTAATAAGTCCTGATTGTCGTAGTAAGGTTATTTCTGATGAAGATTTAATTAAGCGTAATTCATGCACCAATGGGCGCCAGTCCAGTAAGATTTGAGGTACGGAGAGAGTTTTTTTTTGGTTTATTCGGAGTTTTTCTAATGCAGTAAAAATAATTCGATCAGAAAAATAATATTGTTTTTCTACATGATAAATTATTTTTAATCCATCTAAAAAGAGATGGAGATGATTGTCTATTTGTTCCCATGGGAAAGCATAATCGACAGCTAGTTTTATACGTGCAGATTCCTGTCCAATATAATTCTGTCCCCATATTTGAGCTTTTCGATTGTGGCTTCGATTAAAGAGTAGACTTTTACAACAGTTGTCTGAGTCTTTTATCAGTCCGAACATTGCTTCTGGTTCATTAAAACCAGTAAGATACCAAAAATCACTATTTTGTCGATAAGGGTAGGGATTATCATTGTTTCGTATAGCTACGGGAGCTGAAAAGATTAGGATAATACTAGAAGATTCCATTTTTTCTAATAAAGCTAATCGGCGGCACAGAAATTCTTTTTTAATCACTTAATCTCCTTAAACTAAGTAAGATATTCTGATTATTCTATTTAACATTTCATTTAAAGATATGTTCTAATTGTAGTAAATATTTTAATTATTATTGTTAATATTCATATACAAATTACGAAACAGTTATTAATAAAAGAAGATAAAATTACTTATCCGTTTCAGAGGATTTTTAAAACAGATAATTACTAACTTTAGTGTAACTTAATATTTTTATTTTGACTTTAATTAGATTATAAATAGAAATGAGAGATCGTTAATATGCATTTTCATAGATAGAATCTAGTAGAATTTATTTCTAATATGTTTTAGAGAAATTATATAATAATAGAGTTAATCATCTTAAAATATAATTTAATATTATTAAGTCTAAATAAAGATTTTTCATTATTAATTCTTTCTATTAGCACTATATGTAATGTAAAAAAATCTATTTTTAATAAAATTAGAAAGATAATTAACTACTCTATATTGATTTGTTCTAAAGTTATAATATTGACAATATATTATAATATTTATCATCTAATGTTTAGAACATTATATAAAATGTTAGTTTATATAGGTAAATTTATTAACATAAGAGATTATATTAACTATGACCAGAATGGTTTGTGATTGTTATGAGTTAAAAATCTCCTATACTTTTTAAAAATGAGGTCAGAAATTACGTTAGGTTGTTCATAGATAATATGGATTCTAATTTTCCTCTGTATTTTGGTAAAATTAGATCAGTTTATTTTTATTTTTATATTTTATATATTCATTTATTATTTAGTTTATTCGAGCTCTATAAGGTATGGTTAGTTGGTAGTTGTGTTAATGTGGTTCATATCTATTTTTATTGGAAGAGTTATTCATATTTTTTAATTGTTTCTTTTAAAATTCAGATTTTATTTTCTATTTTAAAAAAAATTAAAAAATCATATTTATGTATTTTGGAAAGAGGTTTCTATATTTGATCTTACTATTTTTTATAATAATAAAATGTATCAAAATGAGTTAGATATCAGACTATGGGCAAGACAGTAAATTAAGTTATATGATTTAAATCATGCATAGTTTTAACGTATCGACATAGTGAGCCTAGATTAAGGTTTATGCAAGTATTAGGGAATAATAGATAGACTGATCTCTTATTATAATTTTGCTTCTTTCATATTATTACTATTCGATTATTCAATAATATATAGATTTTCTTGTTTAGATAAAATCATAATGTAAAAATTAAGATTTGTAATAAGTATTTAGAATAGGGTTGTTTCTTGTCGATTGGATAGTTATATTAATCTTTTTATAGTATATAGAAAAATAGATCATGACGGATATCAAAATGACTCATTCTGGCGATATATCTACACAACCAGTAGATCTTCATATTCTTGGTTGCGCATTGCGAGTCAAGTGCCCTCATAAAGAAATGGGTGCATTAAATTTAGCTGCGGAAGATCTTTCTCAACGTTTACAAGACTTAAAGCTTCGTACTAAAGTCACTAATACTGAGCAATTAGTTTTAATTGCTGCTTTAAATCTTTGCTATGAATTAGCTGAGGAAAAAGTCAAAACCCGTGATTATGCATTACATATGGAAAAGAAGATGCGGAGTTTACAACAGATATTAGAACAAGAATTATTCGAGCAAGATAACATTACTTGTATTCAACAGTCTTCAACTAAATTTGAATAATTTTATAAAACATAAAGAATATCTATTCTTAATTTTAATAGTCTGTGTTTTTCTTTTTTAGACAGATGTTAATTTTTTATTTTAATAGATATTAAGGACATCTCTGTATCTTTTTTTAAATAAAGAGGTTAGTATTTTTTACTAGATTAAAGTAGAAAATTAAGGAGATAATAGGAATATCATATCTTTTGATAACGTTTTTGGTTATAATTTTTTTAAAATCAATAAAAAATGTTGTTTTATAGTATAATTAATTTAAATGGTGATCATGGTTTCATGGTATTTAATTTTTGATAAAAAATTGAACTATTCTGGTATGATCATCATTTTATATGAGTAGTACATTTGCCTTATTTTTATTTTTTATATCTTATTCATTAAGATATATTCTAAATATAGAAATGCATTTATAGTTTTATATAAAATTATAGAGCTTTTTATATAAGCTTAATATTTACAATTATATTTTAGTTTTTAGACATGGACATTAATGGATCTCCTTGAATATAATAGATGGAAAAATAGAAGAATCAGATTAATCTTGAACTATTTTAGAAAAATTATTATAATTAAATTATATTTTTTTTTGAGTTATAATTCGGTATAAATCTTCATCGCTAGATGCGGATCTAAGTTGACGAAGAATTATTTTATTTGCTAGGTGTTGGGCTACTAGAGATAGTGTGTATAAGTGTGTTTTACATTCTTGAGATGGAATAAGGATTGCAAATAGCAGATCTACTGGTTGATTGTCAATAGAATTAAAAATAATAGGATGTTTAAGGTGAATAAACACACCAATAGATTGTAGTTTTTGTTCCTCAAGCTTGCAATGAGGAATTGCAATGCCATTACCAATACCTGTACTACCTATTTTTTCTCTATTTTGTATGGCGTTAAAAATAACTTGCTGCGAAAGTCTAAGTTTTTGAGAAGCTAATTCACTAATAATTTCTAATGCTCTTTGTTTATTGTAACAAAGAACGTCGTTTCGCGTACAAGAAATACTTAATATTACGTCTAATTCTAATTTAAAATTATTGTTTATCATAGTTATGCTTGATTCTTTACTTTAAGAGACGCAGTGTCTTTATATTGCATTATATCTAGTAATTAATATAAAGATTTGATATATAAGTAAAGTATATGTAGTTAATAAAATCTTTGATAGAGAAAGCCCCTATTCTTTAACTACAGTTTTTATATGATTTCATAGTTAATATTACACATGGTATAATTTTTTGGTTTTATTGTATTAAGATCTTAGTGAAACAATTCAGATCAGTAATTCGTATCTGAATCTTGGATTATTAATTAGATCTATAGTTGTTCTAAAATATAGAACTTTTTATAATACTATTTTTTATAAGATATAAGAAGTCAAAGTATTATACTGATCTAATATCGTCAAGATAGGTCTTAATTTTATTAAGAAAAATAATTATATAGATTCACTATATTGTGACATATTATTTATATTCATTTGTATCGCTTATTATACAATTAAGCGTTTTATAATTATAACTGATTTATCATCATTGTTTTCTATAAAGAATATCTAATAATGAATATCAATCATTATTGATGGGTATTTTTATATAGTATAAAAGAGGAGCTATGAGTTTAGAAACGTTTCTTAAATAATTATATTTCATTTTTTATATGATAATATGTCATATATAGATATGTTAGTTATAAATATTAAGTTTTATTCTTTTTAAGATCGTTAACAAACGCCCTATCTTATAGGATAGGTAATCCTTGCTTATGTAGGAAAAGATTTTTTAATTCTTTCTGTATTTTAACTAGTTTTAAATTCTAGATGTAGTATCTGTTTTATATATTTTTTATATATTTGACAAGTTATTTTAAACAAATTGTAATAATTAAAAAAAAGCATAGATCAATCTATTTTATAGATAGTTTAATTTTAGTAGTTTTTGAAATTATTTTATTAATTTTAGTTAATCACTATATCTATGACATGACGAAATACTATCATTACATCATATCAGACATGTTCTTTTGTCGCTAACATTTATACATATTGAATCGAGCATCAAACTACGTGTAATAGTTATATCAAGAGAAGGATTAGTTTTTGAGGAATAAGTAAGGTATTCAATGTCTTTAAAAAATTTATTTTGGAGATTTACAATTTTGATTCTTAATATAAAATGAATAACTACATTCTTTGTGCTGAGTAAAAGAATGTGCATATATTATGTATTAATTTCTAGTTTTTACCCAGAACATTATTAACTCAAATCGTAAAAAAATCATTTTATAGTTGATTTTAATTTTTTTTTATTTTGAATTGAGGGTCTTTTGTTTTATTTAGAATATTTTTAATTATATGACTTAGTATGGAATTTTAATCTTAATATACATTAAATGTATTAACTTCATTATCTAGATATCAATACGCGATGTTATTCATATTTTTTGAAAGAAAAACTTATCTCTTTATTTGAAGCCTAAGTTTTTAGCAAAGAGAAAAATTTTCAATACAGATTAGAACAATTTAAATTCTTGTTTAGGCATTGGTTTGTAACTTAATAGATAAAAAATAGTTCAAGGAATATATTTTATTTTTGTATTTATTTATAAAGATTTAATCTTAATTAAAGTCTAAATTCTGTACCTAAATAAACGTGTTGCACTTGTTTATCAGCCATGATGGATTCCGGGTTTCCGGAAGCAATGACATGGCCTTGGCTCACAATATATGCATGTTCACAAACATCTAGAGTTTCACGTACATTATGATCAGTAATTAATACTCCCAATCCACTTTTCCGAAGATGTTCAATAATTTTTTTAATGTCTATTACTGAGATAGGGTCAACACCGGCAAAAGGTTCATCTAAAAGAATAAATTTTGGATTTGCTGCTAAAGCACGAGCGATTTCTACGCGCCGACGTTCACCGCCAGATAATTTTTGTCCCATCATTTTATGTAGATGATCACTAATATGAAATTCATCAAGCAGTTCGTTAGCTCGATTAAGGCGTTGTTTGTGAGTAAGATCTTTGCGAATTTGAAGAATAGCCATTAAGTTATCATATACGCTCAATCTTCTAAAGATAGAGGCTTCTTGAGGAAGATAACCAATACCACGACCAGCTCGAGCATGTAGCGGTAATAGGCTGATATCTTCATCGTCAATATAAATGCATCCTTTATCATGTTTAATAATCCCAATTATCATATAGAATGTAGTTGTTTTACCTGCTCCGTTAGGTCCGAGAAGACCAACAATTTCACCAGATTTTACTTGTAGACTGACATCTTTTACGATTAGATCACCTTTATAGGTTTTCATAAGATTTTTTATTATTAGAGTTGGCATAATATTAAATCAATTTTATTTTTTTATTTTCTTTTTATAAAGAATTTAATTTTTTTGGTGAGAAGGTGTTAAAATGGTAGTAACATGTTGTCCTGTATTACTTATGGCATACATTGTTTTTTCATTAATGAGATAGGTAATATGATCTCCTTGTATTCTACTTCCATCTTGTTCAAGATAAGCATTTCCACTTAATTGCACTTGTTCTTTTTCTATTTCATAATGTATTTTTTTAGCATGTCCCTTTACAGATTGACCATTATTCAAAATGTGATAGAATCTAATCAGGTTTCCATATGCGTTGATTATTATATTTTTGTTTTTTTCTCCTGAGAAGGAGATAGTACTTGTATCAGCAATGATTTTAAGATTTCCTTGAGTGATGGAAACATTACCGCTAGCGGTTGCTATATTGTTTTTTATATCGATGATTTGTTTTTCCGAATCGATATGGATTGGTGTTTTTAAGTGTGGATCCAATCCTGCTGCTGCCCTATTACAAGCCAGAAGTAGGATCGTTATTAATAATTGATTTATTTTTCTTTTCAGGGTTAGTGCCATAAGTCGTACGGACTTTTCCTATAATCTGAGCTGTGTGTTTTTGTAAATTACCATACATTTTCATTCCTGTGGAGAAAAAGTCAGGACCAGATAATGTCACTTTATTTTCAGAAGTCAACTCTTGGGTAATAAGGTTAATTTTTGCAGTTTCTGTTTGAAGATATTTTAACTGTGTTATCTCCATTAAGCTATTTATAATGACGTTTCCATAAAGAAATAAAATTTTTTCTTTGGCTAGTTTAGCTTGATTGCATTTGATAATCCACGTTGGTAGTTTGTTTTCATTATATATAATCATCACTGGATTAGTAAACCAGCTAATTTCATCATTAGAGTAATATCTGCTTTTATCTGCTAAGATTTGATAGGATAATATCCCTTGAGGGTTATACATAAGTATTCGTGCGTGATGACTAATGCATGTTGGCATAAGAATATGATTCGTAATAATTTTTGTATCTTTTTCCTTGTTTCTGTCTTTTACAAGACAGTTAATTATCATGATTGAAAATAGTGTTATAATCAGAGTTATTATGCTTTTAGCATAGACCATCTAGATTACCACTAAAATCTCTTAATATTTTATTTTGTGCTATTAAAATTAGGTCAGCGATTTCTCGTATTGCCCCATTTCCTCCGTTCATCTTTGTTATGTAATCAACGTGTGGTAGTACCATGGGATGGGCATCCGCAACTGCTATACTTAATCCTACTTTAAGTAGGATTGGTAAATCTATGAGATCATCACCAATATAAGCTATTTGATCTTCACTCAGGTTCAGTTTAGATAGAATGTCATGAAATGGTTTAATCTTATTAGATTGCCCCTGATAAATATAAGAAATACCTAATGTAGAACATCGATCTTTCAGCATTTGACTTTGATTTCCAGTAATAATTCCTACTTCTATTGCAAATTTAAGTAAACAGCGGATACCATAGCCATCCTTGACATTGAATCTCTGTATTATATTACCGTTATTGGTGTGATAGATCATTCCGTCAGACATAACACCATCTGAATCACAGATTAATAATTTAATATTTTTTGCTTTACTTAAGATATGATTCTGGATCGGACCATAACAGGTGTTAATTGTAGTATGTTTATTATTCATAATTATTATGATCTCATTAGATAATAGATTTGATGGAATAGCATGATCATTAATATGTGTAGTTATGTTATGATTAGAACGAAAAAGATGTAATTTAATTATGATTAAAAATTGATTCTTTATGACTCTTTATTAATTCGTTATATGATTTAGATATATTTATATCTGGTAGATATATTAACTTCTTTTATAGTTGAAATTTATATTAGGAAAGAGTTTTTTAATTATAATCTTGAAAATTGATGAATTTAAATTCAGTAGGAATTTTTTATCATCAAAATTAAGATTAAGGTAGGGTTTCTATTAATTGAAATTCATTAATCTTTTATACATGAGAATACAAGAGACGTCAATCATCTAGACTAATGTGGGATAATAAATACATTTTGATGATTTAAGAAAGCGGTTGGTGATAATGATCGACGATCATAATATTATTAATTGTAATTCATATAATTGAATTAAAGAAATTGAATATATCTTATGTTATCTAATTATTTATATAATTAATAATGCATATTGCATGATTAATGATAATATGTATTGATTATTAATTTTTAATATAATCTATTTATTAATACCTCAATATAATGTAACAAATTTGTTTTATTATTGAGTGAATGAATAAGTCAAGCTATATTTGATATGATTTATTTTTGAGTATAAATGTTAAAAGAAAAATTATATTTTGCATGTTGATTTTATTCAGTAATTTTAAAAAACTAACAAAAAATAATTTTACATATCAAGTTATTGTTTGTTTTTGAGAGAAAAAGAAGCACTTTAATTTTATATTTCATCTATAACAGATGAGGAGTAATAACATCTTGTTACGGATTTTATAATATGCTATTAATTTTTAATTATTTAAGAAATCAGATAATAGAATCGAGCGGTTTATATTAAAATTACTTCTATCATGTATCAAATTATACCAGCTTGATAGATGTCATGTATATGAACTAGTCCAATAAGTTGATTTTGGTCAGAAATAATTATAGAAGTAATATTGTGTTTTTTCATTGTATTAAGAGCTTCAATTGCTAGTGTTCCAGGTCGTACGGATATGCCTCTTGGTGTCATTACGTTGGCGATATGAGATCGATGAATATCAATATTATCGTTAAACACTTTCCGTAAATCAGAATTCGTAAAGACACCTTCAATGTTTTTTTTATGATCACAGATTACTATTATCCCCATTTTTTTAGATGTCATTTCTAGTACAGCTTCACGTAAATAGGCGTTAGGATGGATGCATGGCAAGTCATCACCAGAACACATTATATCATCGACTCGCATAAGGAGTTTACGTCCTAGTGCCCCACCAGGATGAGACAGAGCAAAATCTTCTTGTGTAAAGCCTCTAGATTTTAATAACGCTACAGCTAGTGCATCGCCCATAACTAATGTGGCAGTAGTGCTACTAGTGGGCGCCAGTCCTAGTGAGCACGCTTCTTGTGGTACTTTTACACACAAATGTATCTTTGCGAAGCAGGCAATTGTACTTTTTTCATGACCAGTTATTGCAATTAATGGGATTTGACGATACCTTAATAAGGGTATTAGTGCTAAAATTTCTAAAGATTCTCCAGAGTTGGAGATAGCAAGAATAACATCATTATTACCAATCATGCCTAAGTCACCATGGCTGGCTTCAGCAGGATGTAAAAAAAAAGAAGGAGTACCAGTGCTAGAAAAAGTAGACGCTATTTTTTTAGCAATATGTCCTGACTTCCCCATACCCATAATTACCACTTTTCCACGGCATTGATAAATTAGCTCACAGGTATCGGTGAAATTTTCATTGATATACTGATCCAGCTGATCTAACCCTTCTCGTTCAATCTGTAAAACTTCTTTTCCTACTTTCTGGAAATTAAAGTTTTTTAATTTAAAGAAATTCACAATAATTACTGAGTCCTGTATGAATACCTATGATGGTTCTTTTTATAATAGAGTTGTATAGGTTAGATGGTATACTGATATTATGTAGTCTTTAGGAGCGATATAGATAAGTTTTGTACATTAATAGATTACAACTTTTATCCTTTATTAGATTTTATTATTTCAATATAGTGAGTGTTGATAGAAAAATTATAAAGAAATATTAATTTTATAAGTGATATATTTCTTTTTTTAAAAACTGATAAATAAAAATTAGAGCATATCTTTCTATGTTTAACAACTGAAGTATTGTGTATATTATTTCTATATTTGATGTTGTGAAATCTTATAATCATTGGATTTCTTGTATTAAAGAAAATGAGTAATACGTATATATAATATTAGGTTTTTTACATCATGGATTGTTAGAGTTAGATACTACAGTGTCTTAACGAGAATGTTTTATATTTAATTTGTCTAGAATCAGCTCAAAAAATACAAGTTTATATTCAGTGTGTAATATTTTAACATTGATTAATTTATATAAACTTTTTTTAAAGTTTATATCTTTGATTATCATTCAATATGACATTAGTCAAGATTTCTAAGAAAATACGTTTTATGAGTATGATTTGTTAATTGTTAATTAAGATTTATATATGATAAATGAAAGGATTAATTAATATTTAAATAAATTATTTTGCATATAAGTTATTTAGACTTCAGTATCTTATATCTTTATTTTTCTTAGTGCTAAAATATTATAAATATATTATTTAATTTATTTGGTATAGATTTTATCATCTTGGGATGAGAAGGTTCAGAAGGGAGAAAATTATATTAGTATTATCTTATAATCTATAATGAACTAATATGTAGAACGTGTTATTAATGAGATTAAGATTAAATCTAAGATTTAAATTTAGTATAATAATATTAATGTAATTTCAATGAAGATAGGTAGCTTCAGTATATCTGTATAGATTTCATCTAGTTTTTCAATATGAAAAACTATATCATAAGAATATAGATATATATAATTTTTTTATATAATATTCGTTATCTGGATATGGTCATATAATGGAAATCCATATTGTTTTTAACAAAGTTAGATTCTTATAGGTTGATAACGTTTAAGAATCTGTATTTTCGATATATCAGAGATCAAATGTTCTAACTTAAAAAGTTATTCTAATAAATTTAAATTAATTTAATTTTATATAGAATCGAGATAAAATATATTGTCGATAGTACATTAATATAAAATTCCAATTAGGAAGTATTTAATATTTCTTTAATTAATTTTAAGGATTATAGAGTAATGACAATGGAGATTAATATATAATCGGTATTACGAATAATCAATGGGTTATCTAAGTAATTTATTTACATTTTTAGTTGTTCTGTTTTTATATGAAAAATTTTTAAAAAATGTATATAATTTCTTCATGCATAATTAGAAATCAATACAATCTAATTGATAATAATCCATTTTATGGAAAAACTTCTTTTTTCTTTTGTCTGAAAGAGAAGAAAAGTTGATATGATTAGATATTATATAATTTGATGAGCTATTCGTTTATATTAGTTATTATACAAGAAACATATGAGGACTATCTCATTTTGATAATGATTTTATGTTAATCAGGGATGATAAGTGGTAGGAGTATGTCTCATATGTATTGTATAGTATTGATTATATAAACATATTATTTTTTAGCCAAGAAGAAGATATGGTATTTTCTGTATATCATAGGGTTTTTAACCATAACATTTTCTTTTTATTCTAAATGTCAGTGTAAAATTAGATAATTCATATAGAAATATTTATGATCAGTGATGATTCTTCTGTTTTAATTTTTTTAAGAAAATGAATTCTCTATTTTTATAAAAGTAATAATCTCTCTATTTTAAATATTAAAATATTATTTGTTTTACGATTATTTGATTTTTGATTTTTACAAATTTTCTTTTTTAATGTTTATTAATGAGATATGTATATTTGATATATCAGATTGTAGATTATTGGTATCCTATCTTTTGAATTGATTTATATTGAATAGAGTTCTTTTATTAAAGAAGTGGATGTTAGTTTAAAAAAGAACATAGAAAGTGATATTAAGCATTTTTATATTTATATATAAATATTTAATATATAAGTAACGTTCTGTTTTGTTCTAGCACCGATGTAATTTAATTGCATATTAATTCAATTATTAACAGATAATATTTATATATAAAATGTATTTTTAATTCAATAATTTTCTCTCTTATTAAGAGAAGAAGAGTTTTCATTTTACTTCGTGGTTGTTTGGACACTATATTTTTAATATTATTTAAATTTCTTTATTAGTAAATTTTTATTTTTGTATTAATAATAAATATAGATTTATGTTATAATGGGTAATTCATATTTGAAAAATATTATTTAGATTTTATATAAAAATAAGCATAATATATATAAATAGTCTTAATAAAATTTAAGGCTAAATTTTATTAAGACTATTGATTTTAAATCAGATTGAGGGTGTTAGATAATTTTTAATTTTTTTAAAGTAATTAACTTGATTTAGATTGTAAAAATATTGAGAATGAAATTTAATTTATTACCATGGTACTTAAAGTTTTTTTATTATTAGATATATTTTATAATTTTTAATTAGTATTGAATTTTCCTTGAACATTAGAAACAGAGAGTTAGAGAAAGATGTTTTATAAATATCTAGGATATTACATATTATTTTTAATAAAATATAATTTTAGTTTATGTAGTTTTTGAGTAAATAATATTGGTTTATCATTTTTATTAGAAATAATATAACATTATAGATCTATCCTACATAAAATTTTTGTCAATTATACAATAATTCTAGAGATAGGATTAGAGTTAAAATAAGAATATGTATTGATTGTTAATTTAGAATAGTTATCTTCTAGGTAGAGATAGAGAATGATAGTATCTCTAATATTTTAGAGACAGGTGTATTCCTATTATAGGACAATTAGTTATTTATACTTTAATGAATAGGAAGACGAATCTATATATTAATTAATATAGGGTTTTAGGATTAATATTTATTTTAAAAAGATATAATCAAACATTAACAGTGAGATTTTATAGTAAATACTTACAGTAATATGTTCATTTGGATTTTTTATTCACATCCAAAATTAATGTATTTTGAATATGGCGTAACGGTGTTCTTACTTATATCATGTATTTTTTAAATATTATAAATTTGGTATGTAAATTATGAAATTAATAGAATTATTGTATCTTGGACAAGAGAAGAATTTATTTCATTGTTTTGATGTGCAGTTTGCTAAAGTTATAGCAAGAGAGGAAAATTCTATTTTAATGTTAGCAGCTGCATTGTTAAGTCGTGATGTTGGAGCTGGACATATATGTCTTCCTTTATCACAGATACATCCAGACTTTTTTTTTATGGTTTAAATCACGAGTTAGCTCAAGCTATGTGGCAGGCTATTAACATGCCTAAAGATGTAGAGTTATTATTATATATGTATTCAGCAGTCAGTGACGGGACCAAAGCATCTCCATTAGTATTAAAGAATCAGCGTCTATATCTACACCATATGTGGAAAAGCGAAGAGGTCGTACTTGATTTTATAAGATATAAAAGTTTTCTTGTACATTCAGAAGAAGGTAAAATTCGTGAGATACTAGATTTTTATTTTGGTCAGGAGGATCGATTAGACTGGCAAAAGATTGCGGCTGCAGTCGCGCTTACATCTCAAATATCAGTAATTTCTGGTGGACCCGGAACAGGAAAGACAACTACGGTAGCAAAGATTTTAGCTAGTTTAATTAATTTATCGTTATCACCTCAGTCTATTAAAGTGGTTGCGCCAACCGGTAAGGCAGCATCTCGATTAACGAAAGAACTAGGTTTATTTTTACAAAACTTAATTTTAGATCATCGTGATTTAGAGAGTTTTCCTTTAGAGGCCACAACGCTACATAGACTTTTAGGGGCTAAAATTGATAGTCAACATATGTATTATAATAGTTGTAACACTCTTCCGGTGGATGTGCTCGTAGTTGATGAATCTTCTATGATTGACTTATCAATGTTTGATAATTTAATTTCTGCTTTACCCAGTCAGACGCGGGTAATTTTTCTTGGTGATCGTGATCAGATATCTTCAGTAGAAGCTGGAACGGTATTTTCTGATATATGTTACTATTCTGATAATAGATATAGCGCTGATCGCGCTGTTCAGCTTTCTCGTTTAACTGGTTGTAACGTTATTACTCGTGAATATAGCGATTTTTCATCAGTGGGTAATATGATTTGCTTATTACATAAAAACTATCGTTTTAAAATAGAATCCGGGATTGGACAGCTAGCTGAAGCAGTAAATAGAGGCAATATTAGATTAGCTCAGAAAGTATTAACAAGTAACTTTAATGATATTACTTACTATACAATAACAGGAGACTCTGATTATCATGAGATTTTAAAAATTATTATAAAAGGGTATTACGATTATTTAAGAAAATTAAAGGAAGGGTCAGGGCCAGATACGGTTTTAGATGCTTTTAGTCGATTTCAGGTTTTATGTGTGTTACGTGAAGGTTTATATGGTGTATTAGGAATGAATCGGTCTATTGAATATATGTTATATCAGGAGGGGTTTATTAGTCATGAAATGTTTTTAGATTGTCCTTGGTATCATGGACGTCCAGTTATGATTCTTCATAATAGCAAGGAACTTAAATTATCTAATGGTGACATTGGTATAGCTATCAAGGATGAACATGAACAGTTACAAGTTTGGTTTCTATTATCCAATGGAGGTATGGTAGCTATTGATCCTGCTCGATTACCATTACATCAGACTGCTTTTGTAATAACAGTACATAAGGCTCAGGGTTCAGAATTTGAGAATGTGGTATTGGTTTTACCCACCCAGGTCATGCCTATTTTGACTCGAAAATTATTCTATACAGCAATTACTCGTGCTAAAAAGTTCTTGACCATTTGCGCCAATCAATTGGTGCTTGAGAGTTCTATAAGAATGAACGTAAAATGTCAGAGTGGTCTAGCGCATAAGATTCATCATTAGTAAAATTGCATGCTTCAGAAGATTATAAGAAATAATGCTAAAACTATTCGATTTTTTTTATTAGGATAGTGTTAAAATACCTTTAGATCTAATGTGATCAAATGTTTTTCAAATAATTAAAGATACGTTCAATAGAATAATTGAATTGACAAGGATTAATTGAATAAAAGCAGTAGGTTATACATTTTTATAATTACAATAAAAGTTTTATTTTTAGTCAATGTTAACTAGATAAAAATTATCTAATATTGTTTTGCTAGAAGATTAACAATATTTTAATTCTAATTTTATTGATTTTTATTAATTAATTTAGTAAGAAGAGAGGTTGTCATATATGTAAAAAATATAAAATCAAAAGAAAATATTGTTATCTTTTGTTTGATTACAATTTTTTGATTCAAAGAACTTGAAAATTACTTTTCTTTATTTGATGATTTTTCTCCCAAGATTAATTGGATTAGTTGTAGATAAATTGAATGAAAATAATAATATCTAGAACATCTATTTTCAGATTAGAAAAAACTTTTTAAAAATTTTTACTGAATTTTTGATATTCTTGTAAAGAATAAGTGTATAGATTACCTATGGTGATTATAGTTAATTTGATTTTGATCATATTAATAGTTTTCACTGAGATGAGTGTTTTCGTAAAATAAGACATGTTTATTGTAGATGTATTATAGCGATTTATATTTAGCTGTAACTTTGCAGTCAGATTAGTTTTCTACATATAATATATTATGTTTTAATAAAACTCACTTATTAATTCTTTAAATAAAAGAATTTAGATTCTATCAATATAATTTTTATTATAATAGTGATTATTTTCTTATTTCCTGTCTTTTCTAGAATAAATGATCATATTTTATTATTTTTAAGATTATTTAACTCAAATAGGAAAAAAATTTCATTTTCATTCTGGATTTTGTATAAAGAAATAGAAATTATATTTTGAATTATTTTCTTAAGAGAAAAATTTTCTATTAAATATATTTGATATGAGTTCTTAAGTCTTGATTAAATTTATTAATAGTATGATAAACAAGGTTTTTTATGATTAATAGATTTGAGTGATGCTTATAATTTCTTTAGATATATCCAAGAAGAATTCAAATTAATAAATTCATTTTTTCCATGCATATAGTTATATTACTAGTGTTGATAGATATAGTTTGTAATCTAAATTATTTAGTTAATCTATTTTTATGATCTAATGTTATTAGGTATATTATGGTAGTGAACTGATGTAATGTCGGGTTAATGAATAGTTTAGTTTTGGTTTTTAATCTATTTTTTCTATATATATGTGCTCAGTAGTGAGATTTTAATTTTTTTAATAAATTTAATTAAGATAAACAAAATATAGATTTTAATATTATAGAGGGTTTTTAGTTTTTATTAACAATCAATAGATCTTTAATTGTAAGTATGTCTATGAATTATTGAAAATTTATTCACTCTTTAATAAGAACTAATAGAATGGAGGTACAATTTCTATTAATTAGGAAAAATTCACTTAAAAATATAATAATAAATATTTTATTACATTTATAATATAAGTAATTATTAATTAATGAATTTTTGTATAACAAATCTTAAGGAATTAAGTTTTATTTACACTCGTTTTGGATGTTATATATTTATTTTTTTACTAGATAATAATTTGATTACTAGAATAGAAAGACATTTTCTTTAAATTGGGAGTAAGTTTGGTTATATTGATTTTTTTTATTTATTTCTAAATTCTTCTTTTCATTACGAACAAGAAGAATTTAGAAAATACAAGATATTAATTAATTATTATGAAGATAGTTTGTTTATTTTATTGGGCCAGGGAGTGCACGCGCCTACGAACACGGAGCCAGCCTAGAGTAAGCACTACCGCTAATAATGGTATTGATGCAATCGTATAGGTTCCATTTGGATAATCAAAGGCCATTAAGCCTAAAACGCTTATTAAGAAAATTAAAGTTAACCAAGATGTAACTGGAGACCCCGGAAGTTTAAAGCTAATATCCTCTGCTTTGCCCTCTTTAATTGCTTGACGTAATCGGATTTGACAAATAACAATGAAACCCCAAGACGAAATAATTCCCAGAGTTGCGATATTTAGAACGATTTCGAAGACGCTAGAAGGGAGGATGTAATTGAGATATACACCAACGATATATACACCAACAGTCATGATAATTCCTATATATGGAACTTGCTGACTACTCATCCTAGACATGCACTTAGGGGCTGAGCCACCCATGGCCATAGAACGTAAAATACGTCCTGTGGCATATAAGCCAGAGTTTAAACTTGAAAGTGCTGCACTGAGCACTACAATATTCATAATGCTACCAGCATATGGTAGACCTAATTTAGAGAAGAAAGTAACAAAAGGGCTTTGTCCCGCTTGGTAAGCGTTCCAAGGAAGTAGTAAAACTAATAATACTACTGATCCAACGTAAAACAGACCAATACGCCAGATCACACGATTAATAGCTTTCGGTAATATTTTTTGTGGATCTTTGCATTCGCCTGCTGCTGTTCCTACTAGCTCAATAGATGCAAATGCGAATACTACGCCTTGAATTAACACGAGAGCAGGTAGTAAACCGTTTGGAAAAAAACCTCCATTGTCAGTAATTAAATGAAAGCCGGTTGTGTTTCCATCTAAAGTTTGTCCGCTTCCTAAGAAAAGAGATCCTACAATTAAAAATATAACTATAGCGAGTACTTTGACAAGTGCAAACCAAAATTCCATTTCGGCAAACCACTTGACTCCGACCATATTCATGCTTCCAACAATAGCTAAAGCTCCGAGAGCAAATACCCATTGTGGTATGTCATTACAAGCACTCCAGTAGTGCATATATAGAGCAACAGCTGTAATATCAACTATTCCAGTCATGGCCCAGTTTAAAAAATACATCCAACCTGCTACATATGAAGCTTTTTCACCTAAAAATTCACGAGCGTAAGAAACAAAACTTCCACTCGAAGGACGATGTAGTACTAATTCACCTAGTGCCCGTAAAATAAAGAATGAAAAAACACCACACACCAAATAAACTAATGCTAATGCTGGTCCAGCGATTTGTAAGCGAGCGCCGGCGCCAAGGAATAGGCCTGTTCCAATTGCTCCACCGATAGCAATCATCTGAACATGCCGATTGTCCATTGCTTTATGATAACCAGAGTCTTGAGCGTTTAACCAACGTCTTTTTGAAGCGCGTTTTGCTGCGCTCATTTTGTTATCTTTGTTCATATATAATCCTACTTGTTCAGTTGACTGATATTGCAGTTACCTGTCCAGGTATTGTTATACCGTGTGCAGTATCTAGGTAGAATATTAAATATTTATATATTCGATAGTTTAATTAAGTCTGTCATTATTTTATCTATAAGCTAATTCATTTCTCTATGCCCCTCTGATAAACATTATTACTATTTATCCTGTAAAATACAGCGACCTGTCCTAACCCTTCTTATTTATAGACGCAAAATATAGGATATTATTAGGCGTAAAAGTGATACTTTTAGCATGATTTAAAATTTATTTATGATACTCTTTCTTTTTTTCTTGTGTCCAGTATGAGAATTTTTGAATTAATATTTTATTTGCAAAATATGGAGTTATAATTATTTAGATTAATCATAAAGATCATGAACTATAATGTGATATTATAAATGCACTTAAGTACAGGAAAGCGGTTTGTTAAAGCATCTATTTTTAGATTTTATTATATTTTAATTATATTTATTGATTATCTATGTAATACAGAATGTTATTCTTTTTATTGAAAGAATATTGTTTGTTTTTTATTTTACACACAGCATGTCTCAGAGTAAAAATTCTCAGTAAGTAGGCTTGTGTTAAGATAAGATAAGATAAGATCGGAAGGCTTCTTAAGAAGAATGTGTTGATTATTATTGATTATAAGCACGATTAATATCAATATTTTGCATATCGTTGTGTCGTTAGTCAACATGTTTTTTAAATTGATCATCATAGTTTTTCTATTCAATAAGAAATCATGGTTTTGTTAGGTAAAATGTAAAGATTAAATCTTTCTCTATCTAATGAATTAGTCTGAACATCTTAGATATTCAGAATGAGAATAGATATTGTAATTTTAAGAGTTTTCTTGCGATGGCTATCTAATTCATAAGATTTAACAGATAACACAAAAATGTCATCTGTTAAATCTTAAAAATAATTTTTATTAATATTTTTGATTTCTTTCCCTTCCTTATTCGTGTGGTCTGTTCGTTCTTGGCAATCCAAGATGTCAAGAATATGCGTGGTAATAAGGCCTTGTTCAATTTCTCGAAGAGCAATGACTGTAGACTTATCATTTCTTTTTGGTACCAAAGGGATCTTTCCACTACTTTGTATCTGACGAGCTCGTCGAGCTGCTACCAGAACTAGATCAAATTGATTACCAATTTTTTTTACTGCATTTTGTACGGTTATGCGTGCCATTATGATAGACCTCGAATTTATCAGGATTAAGTCACTAGAAGTTAGTATAATCAGCCAACCTCTAGTTTGTCAGTAATTGACTTATTAAAGTCTTAGCGCGTAATTTTTGACGGTTTAGACGTAAATGTTCAGATTTAATAATAGTTTGAAGATCTAGAAGAGCATCGTCGAACTTTTGATTGATTATTAGATAATCGTATTCTACATAATGACTGATTTCAGTCATAGCTTGGTCCATTCTCTGAGCAATGACAAACTGAGTATCTTGATTTCGTTGACATAATCTACGTTGTAACTCATTTTTTGAAGGGGGCAAGATAAAAATACTTTTAGATTTTGGCATTACCTTTCGAATAGCCCTAGCTCCCTGCCAGTCTATATCAAGCAATAAATCAAACCCTTGTTGTAGTATTTGGGTGACATTTTGACTTGAGGTGCCGTAGTAGTTTCCAAAAACTTTAGCATACTCTAAAAATTTTTTTTTATTAATCATGTTACGAAATTGATAGTCTTTAATAAAGTAATAATGTTCTCCATGATATTCTCCTGGTCTGATTGTACGCGTAGTATGAGAGATTGATAGTTTCATATTCGATAGAGGTTTGGTTTTTAAAAGTGACTCGATTAAACTTGATTTTCCGGCCCCACTAGGAGCGGAAATAATAAATAGTATACCTTCATGCATTAGCTTTATAAGTTAGTTTAAAGTTGAAATATTTATTTAAAGAAAATTGCATTGAATTCTAAAGAACATAAGTCATAATGTTATAAATAGGATAATCTTATAGATAATATGATTTATATTATCATATAAATCTAGAGTCTCCCATAGCAGCATTGTCTATATTAAAGAACTTTATATGTATTTTTTTATAGAAAGAAAATAACATTATTTAGATTATAGAGTTTTTATCCATAGTCTATGTCTGTAGTTAATTCGTAGAAGTAGGTGTAGGGTATGCGCTTTTTACTGATTCATGATAATATTTTATTGTAAGAAATGTACGTCAGTTTTCTACTATTTCTGTATTTGATCTATGTGAAGATTAAAATTAGATAGACAAAGAAATACTGCTTAAAGATTAGAAATCTAGTTTAATTAAGAGTTTATAGGTAATAAAATTTGATTAAATTAGCGTTATGGCATAAGACTTAATACGTAGTTTGTATAGCATAAATTCAGTAATACTGTTTAAAATCTGACTTATTTTTTTAGGCTCAAAGAGTGTTATATATTGCTAATAAACTCTTATTGCATTATCTCTACTATTATTAGACTTATAGATAAAAATAATATGTTATATAATCAAATTAGCCTGATTTTGCATTGAAAGGTATGAGTGGGTGTTTTTTATTTGTCCTAACTCTATAGTTAGAGTTATATTTGGAAGCGTTTACGAAAAAGGTTGATGAATAATTGTTTAATATAATATTGAAAATGTAATACGATTACATAAGCTTAATTGATAGTTAGAATTATTATGATTTATTTTTTTTATTTATATGGATTTATGGTGAATTTATGGTGATTTAATTAGATTAAAAGGTCTGTAAATTATGTTTTATTAGTATCATTTTTATAGAAATAATTTTATATATTGGATCATTAGAAGTTATTGTTTAGTCGTTTATTACTTAAGGTGTTTTGAGAAACAGTAAGATTATATGTATTGGCAGAGTAGGTTCTGTTTTTATTATAAAACACGAGAGAATATATTTTTATGCATCATAAAGATAAAGAGTTTTTAATTCAAAGTCGGTATTTTTCTGAGGTTATATTTAATCTTTTTTAAAAGAGGATTTAGGATGTTATGATATTAAATGTCTTTAATATCAGAAAAGTCATTTCACCGCTTAGGATAAGCGTCTTAATGACTAGCATAATATAGTTTAGTGATGATTTATGTATTATGTCTTTATATATTTAAGGGAATAATAAGTTGTATAGCAAATTTTCATAAGATCAAATTTTTTAAAAAATTATAACCATAGTTTTTTTTGATATGTCCTTATTAATAATAATTATAGTATTAATTATAATATTAATAGATATATTATAAATTAGTTAATCAACGATATTTAATTCTTTTTTTAAAGATTTTTACATACAGGTAAATAAATTATGCAATATTTATTAATTATTTTTATCTGAAAATATCAAATCTTTAATAAATAAAATGTATATATCTTGTTTTTTTATTTAAACTTGATTACTAATGCATGAATTATATTTTGATTTAAAACAATAATTTTTCATTATGCATGTCAAGTTTATTAAATAATAAATCACATTATATATATCGTTATTACTTCTATGTAATTATGACATAAGTTCTTTGAACAGGAATATAAAATAAGATCTATGATTTCATTCATGTATTGTTAATAGTTAAGTATGTTATGGAACATATAATCGACAGAGAATTACTGATTATGCATCCCTTTGGTAAATCTATTACATCTGACTTTTTGTTAGATCAATTTTCTTATTTTACTCAATGGGAGGAGCGATATCGATATATCATCTTATTAGGTAATCATCTTCCTAAGCTACCTGATTCTATCAAAACTAATCCACTATCTCGGGTAGGTTGCTCAAGTCGGATTTGGTTTGGACATGAGATGCAGAATTGTAATAAACTTCATTTTTATGGCGATAGTGATGCGCGCATAATTCGCGGGCTTCTTGCGATTTTATTAACCCTTATTGAAGGTCAACGACCTAGTGATTTATGTAATAAGAATCTCTTTAGTTTTTTTCTAGACTTAAGGTTAGAAGATTGTTTGACTATAGGTCGTAGCGCTAGTCTTAGTATTATATCTAATAAAGCTCTAGAGATAGCAAGGAAGTATTTAGATAAATAAGCTATATGAAATTAATAGATCATTAATCTACGTTGGACTTGATTGAAATTAGGCTTACTAGTGAAAAGATCAGGAATTATTAGAAAGTAATAAGTTTGTTCAAGTGTTTATTAGAATTTTATTCTATGATTTAGATTCTCAGGATCTTGTATTTTATCATTAGTATTTTTATATACTGTATTTTAAAAAGTTTATGGAATTTTTTTAAGAGAGAAATATAAATATAGCGTTAAATATTAATAATAGAATGATAGTCTTTTCTTCATGATCAGAAAATTGTATAATATATTCTTGTAAGATTGAGGTTAAATATGTTTACCGGTTTGGTGCAAAGCGTTGCAGAAGTGTGTTTTATTGAGAATAAAATCAACTTGAGCACTTATGTAATTCAAATGCCATTAAATTTTCTCTTAGGATTAGAAGTAGGTGGTTCAGTAGCTTGTAATGGATGTTGCTTGACAGTTGTTGCGGTGGAAAGTGATAAAATTAGTTTTGATGTACTGACAGAGACATTGCGACTAACTAATTTAAGTTTGCTTCAAGTGGGTGAAAAGGTTAATGTAGAGCGTGCAGCTAGATTTAGCGATGAAATTGGTGGTCACTTAATATCAGGTCATATTATGATGACTGCGATAATTATTCGCATACGTAGTACATGCAATCTTCACCAAATATGGTTTGAGGTTCAAGACTTTAGTCAGATAAAATATATTTTTTATAAAGGATTTATTGCGATTGATGGTATAAGTCTTACGGTAGGGAAGGTTAGAAATAAAACATTTTGCGTGCATTTAATTCCAGAAACATTATCACGAACTACATTAGGTCTTAAAATTCTTGGTCAAAAAGTCAATATTGAAATTGATTTAAATACTAAATCAATTGTTGATACAGTAGAAAGGTTTTCACTTGTTAGGAAAAATTTAAAATCATCTTGCTTTATCTGAGTTAAGATAGTGTTATGGAGTTCTTATTTATATTTTTATATAACATAGGTATAATTTAATTAGTTTTTACTATTAGATAAAATGTTTAAATGATTTATTGTTTTGGATCGATTGATATAGGTTCAAAAACTATCATTGTTAAAATCAGATAACAATAAGTAATATATGATTTATTGGATCCTTTATTTATAAAGGTTTTTTTATAATCAAGCGATTTTTTTTGTATAAGTTATTGTCGTAAAAGACAAAGATTAAATAGTTTTAATTTATTAAAGTTATAAAAGCATAATTGTATTAATATATTTTTACTAACTATCAGTATATCTTGAATATATAAAGATGTATCTATTTATTATTTATTTCGCTTATTAATGGATTAAGAGCATCTATATGATAAATTGACTATACATATATATTTTATTTTTATATATCTCGCATGAGGAGAAATCATTAATATGATGTATGTTATGAACATGAGATTCATTATGATGAGACTGGTTATCCATGGCACAATATAAAATTAAAATAGAGGGTACTTGGAATAGATATGCTATATTTAGTGTATATTAGATATCGCAGTTTAGATTATATCTATTTTTGTAGTCTGGAATAAATTAGACTAGTATAGCCTATATAAGACTAGGATTAAGATACATATAGTATTGAACAATCTAACATAATATTAGTCTTCTATAATTTATAGTTTTAAAAAATAAACAATTTCATATAGGTCTGACTTTAATTTCTTTAATCTCGGTAGAAACAATAATAGTGCTAATATTTTTACTTAAGAAGTTTATTTATTGTTTCATCTATATATTTATCAAGATACTACAGAATTTGTAGAACACCTTGGTAGGTATAGATATACTTATCCTGAATGCATAAAAAGATGTTGAATATATTTTTTATTATAGTTTTTATAAGAGTTTTTATAGAGAAATAATTTTCTGATTATCTGCATGATCGATAGAAATTGTGCATTGTAGTAATATCAAGAGTTATAAGTTATCATTGTGATGTTTAGATAATAAGTCAATCATTAGAGTTACTAGAACTATACGCAATGTGTCTTATAAGATAATGTATGCTTTTTCATTCATTTTCTTAATTTTTTTATTTTTAAAATGTATTGAATACAATCTGGTGGTAATTCCTGAAAAGTAATATATATTAATTATATGATTTTTTCGAATCATCGTGTTTTTCTTTTTTGTGATTTCTCTAAAAACTAGATTTATTTTATAACTTAGATAAAAAGGAATTATTTAATTAATCGAAAATAATTAGATAATGAGTGAGATCCAGATCTAGTGCGAGTATATATTTTATTAAATTTTTTAGTACGATTTTTTTAACTAATCTCTATTAGAGATCATAGTTTATTACATAATATAAGTTGATCAACTTAATTACTTACTTAATGAAAAAACAGACAATCTTTATCTATATTTAGTATTTTTCGTTTTTTTAATTATTATTTTTTAGAATGAGCAAAGTGCTATTTGTATTTGGTTTTACTAAACTAAAAGAGATTTTATTTTTATTTTTATAAAACAACAAAGTTATAATGGTTTTCTATATAAAATAAGGTTATATTATCTTAGAATTTGATATAATTTGGAAAAATTTTCTAATAAAATATTAATATATAGCATAATTTTATGTAATATTTTATTTTAATAATATGGTGTTTATCTAATTTGATTATTATGTACATTGCATATCTATCTACCTTCATGAGTAATTTTATTAAAATATTATTTTTTATTTACTATATTTAAAAGTATTAAGATTATTTTAATCACTGATTTTGATATTGAATATATAAAGTTTTATCCTGAATGAAATTCATCATTGATTTTAATTAGTAATGTAATGATGAAAAATTTGAAATTAATTATTATGAATTTATCAATGATAATTTATAAATTATTTAATTTTTATTAACGGGTTCTTATAGGTTGTAGTTATATTCATGATTATATTTTAAATAACAGTATGTTGTTATTGATAAGATAGTTCTTAGTAATATTTTTTTAATATGTGTATTGTATTCATTCTATATAATATTGATATAGTTAGTTTGTAGTTATTCAATATAATGTCAATATTGAATTCGATTGATTATGATTAGTGATTTTTACATCAATCTATAATATGGATTTTACAGATGTAATTATTAGATTTTATCTAACTTTATTTAACATATTATATGACTTATGTAAATGATATTAGGTAATGACAGTTAAACATATAGATCAAGATAAGTGGTATGAAGAAAGAACGAGTGTTATTTATATAAGAGTTTTGATATAAGGATTTAGTGTTTTTAAGGTTAATTTTTCTTTTTCTTACTGAATAAGAAATGATAATCAATTCGATTATGACTAAGGGCCATTTTCTATTTTTTATTATCAAGGATCAAGAGGCCTGAGGTCATTATTACAAAGAATGAGCTGAGATATCTTATTTTGAGATTACGCAATCATATTATAATTCTAATAACAAGCCTAGAAAGTATATTATGTTAGGATATTAAAAAGTTAGTCAAGGGAGATATTTAGATATATTAGTTGATATTGAATGAAATAATTTACGAATATGGTTAAGAAATTTTCCTAAATATTATTTTTTTCTTAATTTATTACGATTAAATAGCGTTCTAATAATTAATTTAGATGTCTGAGTATTTTTAAACTTTATCGGATTAGTTGTTTGAATCCAGGTGATATAATGTCTGATAATAAAAAAAAAATAATCGTTGGAATGTCTGGTGGTGTAGATTCCTCTGTAGCAGCTTTTTTATTGCAGAAACAAGGTTATCAGGTTGAAGGTTTATTCATGAAGAATTGGGAAGGTGACGATTCTACAGAGCATTGCGAAGCAGCATCTGATTTAGCTGATGCTGAAGCTACTTGTCAACAGCTTGGTATAGATTTACATACTGTTAATTTTTCTGCTGAGTATTGGGATTATGTGTTTCAGCCTTTTTTAGACGAGTATAAATCTGGTTATACACCAAATCCAGATATTTTCTGTAATAAAGAGATCAAATTTAAAATGTTTCTAGAGTTTGCGGTAGAAGATTTAGGAGCGGATTATATTGCTACCGGACATTATGTGCGTCGTAGAGATATAAATGGTTGCCTCGAGCTTTTACGGGGTGTAGATAGTAAAAAAGATCAAAGCTATTTTCTTTATACCTTAGGACATAAAGAAATTACACGTAGTCTTTTCCCTCTTGGTGATTTATATAAATTTGAGGTACGAAAAATTGCTAAAGAACTCGGATTAATTACGGCAGAGAAAAAAGATTCAACTGGTATTTGTTTTATTGGTAAGCGTAATTTTTCCAGATTTCTTTCACGGTATTTACCGAAACAGCCTGGTATCATTATTTCTATCGATGGTCATAAAATTGGTGAACATCAGGGTCTCATGTACTATACATTGGGACAACGTAAAGGTTTAGGGATTGGTGGGAAAAAATTCAGTAATAATTATCCTTGGTACGTGGTAGATAAAGATATTTCCAAGAATATTTTAGTTGTTGCACAGGGACGGAGTCATCCTCATCTTATGTCAGTTGGGCTAATAGCTCGGAAATTAAGCTGGATGAATAGAAACTTATTAACAACTCAACTGAGTTGTGTTGTGAAAACCCGTTATCATCAGAAAGATATTCCCTGTATTGTAACTTTGTTAAATAATGATTGTGTCATAGCACACTTTCAATATCCTGTGGCATCTGTCACGCCGGGTCAGTCTGGGGTATTTTATCTTAATGATGTATGTATCGGTGGTGGGATTATTGAACAACGCCTTCCGTTGATTCCATGTGACTGGAGAAATAAGGAGTGACTGTGGTAAAAAAACATCATGATATCGCCATTTCTTTCGCAGGTGTATGTCAAGCCACGCGGTTAGTGCAACAACTAGCACATCATGGTAAATGTTCGACATGGGCATTGAAAATTTCTCTTAATAGTTTGCTAGATTTAAATCCAGTTTCTACATTATCTGTATTTGGTAATAAAACATCTAATGTTCAGTGTGGTTTGGAGACTTTAATTGGATTATTTAATAGTAGAATTTATCAGAATTTAACAAATGAAATTACTCATTATATTATGGGTATAATGATGTTAGAACGTCAGTTACAGGCTAGTAAAACAGCATTACAAAATTTATCTGGATCCATAATTAATCTTTCTAAACAATTAGATGATGACGTTATAGACTCTACTAAAGTAATAAGTGTAATTGCAGAAATGTATACTAATATCATTAGACCACTTGGTCCTTGTATTAAGGTTTCTGGATCCAAAACTATATTGGAAAATATATATATACAAAATCAAGTACGTGCAATACTGCTTGCAGGTGTTCGTTCTGCTGTATTATGGAAACAGGTTGGAGGTAATCGTTTGCAGTTATTTTTTTTTCGCCACCGTTTAGTAAAGGTAGCAAAGGATATATTGGAATCTTTAAACAAAGATAATATTTAATATTTTATTTTGTGGAGTAACGATCATGGAATTATGTTTTTTAACTGCTATTTCGCCTATTGATGGTCGTTATAGTGAGCAAGTTGCTCCTTTACGGGCAATTTTTAGTGAATACGCCCTTTTAAAATTTCGTATTGAGGTTGAGATTCGTTGGTTGCAAAAGCTATCTTCGTGCTTAGAAATTAATGAAGTTCCCCAGTTTTCTTCTGAAGAAAATAATTTTCTTGATACAATTATTAGTTCTTTCAACAACGAAGATGCTATGCGTATTAAGAGAATTGAAAAAATAATTAATCATGATGTTAAGGCAGTAGAGTATTTTTTAAAAGAAAAAGTTTTATCTCTTCCTTCTTTACATTCTATTTTTGAATTTATTCACTTTGCTTGCACTTCAGAAGATATTAATAATCTTGCGTATGCATTAATGTTAAAAACAGTTCGGCATGACATTCTTCTCCCTTTCTGGAAAAAAATTATTAATGTAGTTAAAGATTTATCTATAGATTATCGAGAAATTTCACTTTTAGCTCGTACGCATGGACAACCTGCTACTACCACTACATTAGGTAAGGAAATGGCTAACGTATGTTATCGATTGCAACGTCAATTAAAGCAACTAGAAAATATTGAGATCTTAGGTAAAATTAATGGTGCGGTTGGTAATTACAATGCTCATGTTGTTTCTTATCCAAGTGTAAATTGGTGTCAGTTTAGCAAGGAGTTTGTCACTTCTTTTGGTATTAATTGGAATCCTTATACTACACAAATTGAACCCCATGATTTTATTGCAGAGATGTTGCATTGTGTAACACGATTCAATACTATTCTTTTAGATTTTAATCGAGATATATGGGGTTATATCTCTCTTAATTATTTTACGCAGAAGATGGTTATTTCTGAGATTGGATCTTCTACTATGCCTCATAAAATTAATCCGATTGATTTTGAGAAATCTGAAGGAAATTTAGGTCTGTCAAATGCGCTTTTAGATTATTTGGCAAGAAAACTACCTATTTCACGTTGGCAGCGTGATTTGACTGATTCAACTGTATTACGAAATATAGGAGTAGGGTTTAGTTATTCTTTAATTGCTTATCAAGCTATTCTTAATGGTATTTTCAAATTAGAAGTAAATCATTCTTCTATATCAGAAGAGCTTGATTCTCACTGGGAAATATTAGCTGAACCTATACAGATGGTTATGCGTCGATATGGTCTTAAAAGACCTTATGATCAATTAAAAGAGCTCACTCGTGGTAATAAGATTGGTGCTAAAGAAATAAAAGATTTTATCGAAGGTTTAGAGTTACCAAAAAAAGAAAAAACACGTTTAAAAAATATGACTCCAGCCACTTATATAGGTTATTCCGTGCAAATGGTAGATGATTTGTAGTCATAAATATGACGTTATTAAACATAATAATTCTGCTTTTAGTTTATTTCGTATTTTTGGTTCTAGTGTTGTAGATTAATTTTTATAGTGAAAACTGTCTTTTTTATTTTTTAGTTTCAGTAATGTTTATTTATTATTTTTAATATCTTGGTTGCTGTATAATACAGTGCTGCTATGATATTATGGTTGATTTTGGTTTATTCTATTAAATCATTCTAAGAGTCTATAAATATAGACTACCTATAGAATTTTATTAATCTTACAGACGTCTATGACTTGTTTCATTATGTAAAATGAGGATACTTCTTATCTAGTAGAGTAAAAATCGTTTCGGGGTAAGTATAACCGATTTTTATATTTTTATATTGTGTAAATAAATCTTATATTAATGATACGATAAATTCTGGATTAAGACATGATTGAGTGGGGGTGTAATCGATATGTTTTCCTTGAAAGTTAGTCATCTTAGCTCCTGATCCCATAGCGATTGCGTGTCCTGCGCCTGTGTCCCAAATATGGGTTTTTCCTAATCTTGGATAGATTTGCGCTCTTCCTTCAGCGATCATACAAAATTTTAAGGAAGATCCCATCTTAATTACTTGGTGTTTTGGTAGTGTTTTAAGATAATTATTTAATTTATAATTATTATTATGTGAGCGGCTAATAACTACTATAGGTGGTTGTGCATTTTTAACTTGGAGTTGCATATTTAATCCATTTTCTTTTTTCCAAGCTTTATCTTTGATTGCAAAATACATTTTTTTTAATGCTGGTGCATATATGACACCTAATACAGGTATACCGGACTGAATTAATGCAATATTCACTGTAAATTCATCATTATGGTTAAGAAATTCTGCTGTTCCATCGAGAGGATCTACTAACCAATATTTTGTCCAATTTTGTCTATTTATCCAAAGATCTGACTCTTCTTCAGATAAGATTGGTATTTGGGGGGTTAATATTTTTAAGCCTTCTGAAATAATCTTATGTGCTGAAAAATCTGCATTTGTGACTAAAGAGTTGTCAGATTTTTTTTGTATATTTAAAGGTATAAAGCCATCATATACTTGTATGATAGCGCAACCAGCTTGATAGGCTAGAGAACAAATTTTATCTATTATTTTTGTTGTGTATATCATGTTTTCGTGTTCTAACATAAAGATTCCTTTATGTAGTTTTATGTAATATGATGTAGTATTTAAATAAATAACATGATTGTTAGAATGATAAGCAGGTATATACTTTATTGAAGTATAATACATATATGTAAATTTTTACATGTTTTTTATTTTTATTACCTAGTATTCTATCGTGGATACTTTTTCTCATATTTTTCTATTTTTATAGGATATAATTATATATCATTTTAGATTATATCATAATATACCATGTAGTCCATGGATAATAAAATATCTATAATAGTATTTATTTATGAAAATCATATTCTGATATATATTAAACCATTTAAAATCAAGTTTTAAGATCATTTTTGATTTTTATATTTTTAATTTTATTAAGATGACAGAAATAATCTTCTTATAAAAGAAGAGCTGTGATACAAATAATTTAAAAGAAAAAATTTTAAACATCAATATGAATAAAATAATTAGAATGGAATTAAGCTTACTATGTGTAAATTAAGTATCTAGTTGTAATGGTCTGTTTTATAGAATATTAAATCTTGATTTCAAAATGATATATTCTTGAGCTATATAAGAAAAAGACATACATGTGAGCCATTCTTCTTGAGACGGTGAATATTTTATTATTAGACATTATTTTAGATTTCTTATATCATCTTAATTTTTTATTTTAATATATCCATATTTTTGATTAGAAGAGCAATCTATCTTATACTTATTATTTATTCAAAGTTCTCAGAAAATTTACAAGGAGTTGATTATATCCTATGAAGATATCATCTTGAGATGACTTATGTGTTAGTTCAATAATGGAATTATTATGAGTTAAATAATTAGAATTTTATTTTTCGTATTGTAATTATAGTAGATAGTTTGATAGTAAAAGATTTTCTATTTATATAAATATATACACAAACAGCTTCTTTATCTAATTATAAATAATTATTTAATTATCAAAAAAAATTAAATATTAATATTTATAATATTTTTAATATATAAAATTTTTTATTTTTATGTAAAACTCTTTTCTTTATTGATTAAGAATCAATGTATACAATTTAATATGTTTTGAAATATATCATCGGTTTTATAATTGATGCATTTGAGGAATAAATATAATTAATTATTAAATAATATTATTAAATAATATGTATTGTGATGTATCTTCTATCGCTCAAATGAAAACTGATTTGAAACTATTAAAATATATCATAACGGTTTATGATTGTAATAATTTATATTGTATTGTAATTTTAACACAAGGAGATTATAGATTATAATAATTGATTAAGTCGAGATGATTTTTGATATTTTGTATAGTCTAGGTAGTTTTTGTTTGTTTAGTATATTTTACATATGAGTATGATGCGTTTAGGTAATACAAAAATATAATTATGACTAATATCCTATGTTAGAGATGTCTTGTTCTGAGTAGATGGTTACTTAAATAGAGAAATGAAGAGTCACTAGTTCTTTATAGAAAGTTTGAGTGAATCAGATAATACATAGCGATAGATAATTACTGGTTGAAAGGATGGTGATCGCATTAATAAGATAGATAGCCATTTTGTTAACCAAAATCCGCTAATTCCTCCTAGTAAAACTCCTATTATTGCTGCTAAATCAGTTTTTAAAAATATCTGAAATAATATGCCAGAAAGCAATAAACCCAGCAAGGGAGTTATGTAAATGAGTAATGCCGTTATAAGCGCGCTGGATTTAGATAGACCTATTTGAATTTGTTGTTTTGGTACTAGAGATTGATAGCTATATACTTCAATTATATATAAATCTTTAGAGGTGTTCTTATTAAATCTGTTTTTTTTATTCTCGGTACAAGAGATACAATTTATACAGGATCTATTTTTTTCTACATATAATGTAGCAAAACCATTATGATATTTTATGACTGTTGCCCATACTCGAATCATGTGTAATCCCTTAAGATATTAAAATAAGATATGTTGCAATTTAGTATAAAGCGGGTTTGGTGACTAGCTATATCTTCTGGTTATTAGTACAGACATGTTATTTAAAATAAATATACTAAGTATTTATCAGTGTTTATTATCAAAGATTATATGAATATGTTAAATTGAATAATTTTTTGTAATATTTTATTATTATTAATTTTTACTTAAATCTAATTCATTTCTACCAGATTCATAGTATAAATAATAATGATTGACTTAAATTCTAAGAAAGAAATACAGGTTAGAGTCGTTGAAAATGAACGAAGAGGTCTGTAGAATATATGTAATTTATGATTGACAATCTATATTAAGTGTTGATTTATCTTTTTAGGCATTAAGGTGGGTGAATTTTATTTATATAAATCTCAGGATAATAAAATGGAATCATTTTCTTTAATTAATATTGTATGTAATATTTGTGATAAATATTTATAGTGTACAATAAAGAAAATGTATCAAAATAAATTTATTTATATCTTTGATCTGAATGTTATGTCACTGAATTAAATCTGATTATGTTAGGATGAGATTATTATAATGTTATTTAATATATTTGTAATATATATACATAAACTTACTTTGTGTTAAGGGTTTTGTTTTTTATTTTTATATAAATCTAGAAAATATATTTTGATTTAATATATAATTTATCTTTTGATAGTTGAATAAAAGATATAGGTAGCTCTTTAGAGAATAAGGGTATGTTTTAAATAAAATCTATTCATCTATAATTTTTTTATGAGTTTATCTTCTAGATAACATAATATTTGTTTGTGTATAAGATATGATAAATAGTATTTTAGACTAAATATATATTAAGTTAATATATTCTAATATTTTTATTTATTAGATACAAAATATAGATGAATTAAATGGTATAGAATTACCATTCTATATTCATTTTATAATCTATAAAAAATAAGATTTATTCTATTATATTTATGCATCTATAGAGTAATCTTATCCAAGATATTGATAAGATTAAATCTTAAATTAAATAAAATAGATCATTTTAATAAGTGTAATTTTTCTATAGGATATTAATATATGCGGTATTTCTTTTTTCTTAGAAAGATATTAGTAGATTTTCCATATGATTGCTATTAATTCGTTATCTATCTAATATATTTTTTATTATTTTTTTGAAAAACAAGAGACATCTCTATTATTGAAATGATATTACAGTCAATACAATCAGTACTTGTATAGGAAAGTCTTAGCATTATAGTTCTATAGATAAATGATGATAATGTCATCATTACAGGTTGTTAGATTAAGATCTAATATAAAAAAGTATTTAGTATGTATTTGTAAATATAAAAATATTTTTTAATGTAGACATGGCTTGAAAATAGTTTTGTAGAGTTTGATGTGAGCGATTGGTTTTAATGTTAATTTAACTATTTCTAGATTAAAGAAACTATTAGATTTATAATCTAATAATACATCAGAATTACACTAGATCTGTTAGAATAGTATTCTGATATTTTTTCAATTACCTATTCTAAGAGTCTGTAATTGTATGTGTAAATTAAATTCCTAGTTTTTTTGGTTATTTAGTTTAGTAAGTTTATGAAAATTGATTATATCTTCAATGCCATTTTTTAACTAGAAAGCCAGAGTGATTGGAGTTAATAAGTATAATAATGTTATAGATTAGTTGATTCCTTTTTATATGTTTTAAAGATGTTATAGTTCAGAGGATGGTGATCGTTATCCAATATAACGATCCTGAAAGTATAATTGAAATAGGCAAAGTTAATACCCAAACGATGACAATATTTCTAATTGTAGGACCTTGTACTCCTCCTCCACTGATTAACATAGTTCCTGCTACAGATGAAGAAAGAATGTGTGTAGTTGATACAGGCATTCCTGTATAGCTAGCTACACCAATCGACATGGCTGCAGTGACCTGTGCAACTACTCCTTGAGCATATGTCATGCCTGTTTTTCCTACTTTTTCACCGATTGTTATTGCAATGCGTTGCCAACCTGCCATGGTACCTAGTGATAGAGCTAATGCGACTAATAGTATAATCCATATAGGAGCATACTCGACGGTACTGAGGATATCATATTTCAGTTTTTTAAGAAAAACTTTTTCTTCATACGTTATTTTTTTTGAGGAGGAAGCTATTTCTATTTTATCTGATATATGCATTAAGAGCTGCCGTAACTGTCTTCGTTCTTCTAGGTTAAGTATTTGATAACTTGTGATATTATTAAGGATTTTTTGTGTTTGTTTAATTAATAAGAGTAGGTGTGACATGTTCAAATTAGAATTAGATAGATGAGTAGAATTTTCTTTCGATTCAAATTGAAAAATAGTTGGTGATTTCTGTATATTTTTTTTGAGGGACGGGATGTGTTGATAATAATATTGCTCGAGATGGTTGATTGCATCGCGGGTACGAATGATTTCGTAATTACTTGCATGCATGTTGACTACAAAACCAGCAGGTGCAACTCCAATGAGAACTAGCATTATAAGACCAATACCTTTTTGCCCGTCATTAGCTCCGTGTGAATAACTAACTCCTATTGCTGACAGGATTAGGGCCATTCGAATCCAGAATGGTGGTTTTTTCTTACCATCACATCTCTCTAACTCTATTGGAGTCATATGAATTTGCTTTTGTTTTGTGCTGTTTCTCCAGTATTTCTGGAGGAGATGCATGAGGCTTCCGGCAATTATTAATCCTAATAGTGGGGAAACAACCAGTGAGGTTAAAATATTTATTACTTGTGGAATATTGAGTGCATGGAGAATTGACGTTTCGGTTAAGCATGCGTTTGTTAGACTAATACCAATAATGCCACCAATTAAGGTGTGAGAGCTAGAAGCTGGTAATCCAAAATACCACGTACCAAGATTCCATATAATAGAAGATAATAACATAGAGCAAAGCATGATTAGTCCATGAAATGACCCAACATTAAGAAGAAGATCAATAGGAAGAAGGTGTATTATGGCATAAGCAACGCTTAGCCCCCCTAATAGAACACCGAAAAAATTAAATACTCCTGCCATTACAACTGCAAATTTAGAGCTCATTGCGCGAGTATAGATTACAGTCGCAACAGCATTGGCTGTGTCATGAAAGCCATTTATAGCTTCATAAAATAATACAAAGAGAAGAGCTAGCAATAATAGTCCGCCATGGATATCAAGATTTGAAAATAGATCTAGCATAAGTGTGCGCCATTATAGGGGATATAAATGTATTATATTATTCAAACATAATTCATATCTTTTCAATTAAAAACGATTTACAATCATAATCAAGTAGAGCAGTAATAATATGTTATAAATTGTATTTGTACAGCTAATAGCATTAGAAATATTGTTATTAGTTTTTTTAAGATACTAAATAAAATTTTAAAGATTAGTAAAAATAATAAGTGTAAACCTTTAATACCTTAAATATCACTTATATTTGGGCTAAAATTTAGGTTGAATCTAATCTTTATGGATATATCAAGAGTTAGAATTTAGTTATATTTGATCCTGATTACAGACAGTTTAATTTTTACGATCTTCAATAATTTTATTAGTGTAACTGAAATAGCAGTAAATTAATATGGTAAATTATAGTTCTAAGGATTGATGTAGAATCGAGTGTTCTTGATAGAATATTGATCTAGTTAGTATTGGCAGTATCTAAATATTATTTTATATTGATATTACATTGTGTTTATGTTTAGTAACAACTGGATTGTGTGTTTTGATAGAACTTCTAATGATATTGGTTGTTATTATTCTCTAATATTGATGCGTTTTATCTTCTTTAATTTGTAATATTATTAACCGTATTACAATATATCATGAGTGCATTATAGCTTGACTTTGTATGTGGTTTAATAAAATTTAGAAAGTTGTTTAATATTACTTATTTTTTTAATATGACTGTTAACAGAGTAAGTACATGAAGAGAAAGATGTGGTTTGTAATTGTTACATTTCTCATTTTGGAGAAGATGAGCTGATCTATCGATTTCTGTGTACTTGGTGTGTTGTTTCTAAGATATTAAAGATAGAATAAAATATTCATTAAAAATTACAATAATCTGATTAGATAAATTTTTACTGTTACTAGAATTATAACTAATATATTTCTTTTTTATCCAAAGACTTACAGTAATAATATTTGTTATGAATGATAATCAAGTTATGAAGATTATTAGTTTGGTGTAATGATTTAATTTGTTTAATGGCCTCCGATTGTTTTTAATGTATTATCAACATATCCTGGATTTTTGGTTTATATAGATAATTTAATTTAATCTAGGAATTTTAGATAATCTGGATATTTATAATTATTTTGTAGCGAATTCTAACGTAGATTCTTTTATCTATGCTTTATTTTGGAGAGTTTTTTTAATTTTTTCTTATTTTTTCTTATATTACATAGAGAGCTATCTCAATGATTTTATTGTTTAGCTTGGAGAATTTATTGTATAAAGTTCCTAGAGCGTTGTATTTGGAGGTTTATTGCAAGATACTTGCATATTTAATTCTATTTAGAGCAACTTATATTATTCATCATGAATTATATTGATAACAAGCAAGATATGAATAAATATTTATTCAATGGTTATTTGTCAGGAAGATGGTGTTTTCTCTGATAAAAGAGATTATTTATCAGTAGTCGTTCTAATGACTTGAAAGACTTAGGGAATTTTTTAGAATTTAGTATCGTCTTATATATGTATAATTGAGAATTGTATTCTATTGAAATTTATTTCTATATCTTATTATAAGATTAGTGAATGTATATTAAAAGTATTATTTTTCATTAAGAATTTATAGAGGAGAAAATTATAATATTAGTATTGTCATTATTGATTTTATAATTAATTAGATTTAAGTTTAATATAATATTGGTAGTGAGTTACAATGATTATTCGTTTTTATTGTATACTTTAATAGAGTTACTAAAACAACTCTAGTTAGGTTTTATTAAGTCAGTATGAAATATGTTCTATTCAATATTTACTTAGACACTGGTTTTTAAGTAATTTCTAATTATTTGTGTTCTATAATTACTTGACGGGTATATGATGTGATCGGTTGAAACTCAATATTAAGTGAAATATAATTTTCTAGATTATAAGATGAAGTTACGAATTTTTTATTTTATGCAATATTTTATATTTTAAAAATGCTAAATGATATCATAAAAGAAGAATATACAGTGTATTTCATATATTATATAAATTAAGATATTTAATGGATGAATTTATATGATATTGCAATATTCTAGTAGAAAATTAATTTAAATAACTATGAAAATATTATTTTTAAATGTAATTTTTATAAAAATATTGTATATAAAGTAAGCATATAACTCTTAATCTAGAAGATTACATGACTAATATTCATGTAGCAAAGGGAGCTTATTATATGAGAATTAGTGTAATTATATATAGTGAGATTTCTCTAGTTCAATCCGCATAGCTGAAATTACTTTTTTATAATCTATACTATCAAATATAGTAGACCCTACTACTAACATATCTGTGCCTGTATTAGCAATTTCGCAAATATTATTAATATGGATGCCTCCATCAACTGCTAGGCAAATATCATAACCACTTCGATCAATTAGATTACGAACTTGATGAAGTTTTTTTAGGGTTCCGGGTATGAATAATTGTCTACTAAATCCTGGATTAACAGACATAAGTAAAATAATATCGATCTTATCCATAACATAACGAAGGATTTCAAGAGATGTAGAAGGGTTTAATGCTAAACCAGATTTGCAACCGGATTGTTGAATTAGTTGTAGAGTTCGGTCAATATGTTGCGATGTTTCGGGATGAAACGTAATGCAATTGGCACCGGCTTTTATGAAATCAGGTATTAAGCTATCTACGGGTTGTGCCATAAGGTGTACATCAATAGGAACTGTTATGCCATAATTACGAAGATCTCTTACAGTCATTGGACCCATTGTCAGATTAGGAACATAATGGTTGTCCATGATATCCACATGTACTAAATCACCACCTGCATCTAAAGCTTTAGAAGTGTCTTCACCAAGTCGGGCATAATCTGCAGAAAGAATTGATGGGGCAATTAAAAATTTTTTCATTCCTTGATACCTTTTATAACGGTGTTTTAAAATGTATTATTTTCTTCTATATTATAACTATACTAATTTAGTATCTACACTTCATGATGTATATTGCAAAATTTTTAATTTATCGATATATAATAATTTTTATAGAAATGTTTATTTCTAGTGTATGAGATGCTCTGATTAAAATATAGAAAATCATTTCTATAATTTCTATGAAAAAATTCCTACTAGTTGAATATTATTTGTTATAATACTAAGAGTTTATTAGATAGTCAGAAAGACAGGTTAGTAGTCAAAATAATTGTCAGGTTTGATTATGTATAGAATATGACATAATAGTATTGTTTTATTTTTTTATAAGTTGAATATAAGGTGAAGGTATAATTTTCAGATAGAATTATTGTGGATATAAATAGAACGGGTTTTTTTAGAGAGATGATTTGATCATGATAATTGGATCTGTATATCATCACAACTTATAACCATGTATAAATTAAAGAATCTTATTCTCTCATGGTAACTATCAGGATGATAATAATTAAAAAAAAGAAATAAAATGGGATTTATATATACTTATATCAGAGTTGATTTGGTTTCTGATATAAATTTTTATTGAATATAAATCTTATTAATATTAAGTATTAGAGATTAACATTTGATTGATGGCGTACTATAGTTCTGGTTCGTATGTTATGGAATTAAAAGTCATCAGGTTGATTTATCATGTTATGATAACATGATATTGTATCACTTTCATTTTATAATTAAGGATATTTTTTCAACTTGCAGTTAGACATGATATGGATTTTTTTAGTTTATTTTGATGAAAAGTAGGTTACATGTAAATGAAATAGTTGATATATTATCTATATTTTTAAAAAATATTTTCTATTTTATTTGTTAATTTATTTATTTTTTTTAATGATATTCTTTCTTGCAGAAAGATTAATTTTAAAAATATATTTTATATTTCAATTTCTAATGAATTTCAGCTTTGATTTAACTATTAGGTTAAGTGGAATGAAGTATTAAAATAAAGATAAAATGTTTTTTAATTTATACCTAAGTTTTTTTTGTTTTATTTTTTTGATTGTAGAAGTGAAGGTTTAGATAGGAGCAAAGGAGTTTTTATGCTCATCATATATTTCCATTTTGAATTTTAGTTAATTTTAAAACATACTTTCATTCAGCTATTTAATTGAGTTCATAAGGTCTTTTGGATTCGAAACGTATTAATTTCTGTAATATTTTTATTACTATATCCCTATTTATATTAAATAGAAAATCTGTAGATTTTAGATTATAATTACAATGGTCATAAAGTTTATACTTAATAGTTTGAAATAGATTTTAGATGTGTTTTATTGGATTACTATTGTTAGCTTATACGTATTTTCTATTCATTTAACCGCTATATTTGTTAATACGCGATGAACTGGATTAATTATATAAGCAATTTTTTTTCTTTTAATTTAAAAGCATTATTGTTAGTTAGTGAGTAGATAATTATTAATTGAATGGATATTAGATACAATCTAAATTAGTGTATTAACTAATACAATATAATAGAAAATATTTCTATTTGTTTACGACAACAATGGTTTGTTTCTAAAAAACATATATATAATGGTTTGTTTAGAATATGTAATTGGTTAATGTTAATTTAATTGTATGATTTAATTGTCTGATTGATTATGTTTATTTTTTTTCTATTCTAAATCGATTGGTAATGATATAGATAATTATTGTTTAGTATTAATTATTAATACACATATTGGTTTTAGTCATCTTTTTACATAAGTAGAATTTTATTAAATAGCAGACCCTTTTCTATAATGTCTTTACCGTGATGTTTGAAAATAGACGTTATTTTTAATAAAAAGACATATACACTTTTCAGTGTATGTTTAAATTACAAGCAATGTCACAGGTGATGAGATTATGGCGTCTGGTGAGTTATTTGATAAAATTGTGTTATCTAGTAAGAATGGTTTTTTTGATTATCTTCTAAATTATATGAACCATTTTCTCATGGGTAAAAATTTTCTTTGACATCAAGTATCTTTTTTATATTAATGAGAATGTTTTCTTCTCTCTTTTTATCTTAATTAAATATTCTCTTTTAATAAAGAGAATATTTAATTAACAGAATAATATATTTCTACAAGCAGTTTTTACTTGAAAGGTATTACATTGTTTATAATTGTACTATTCTTTAATTATATATACGCTTCATGTTTTAGATGGGTCTTACATTAATGCATAAAGTGCATTAGCATAACTTCTTAGGTTGCATTATTATTAATAATGACTTTTTAACTTTTATTACTTCCGTAAATCTGAAAAGACCCCGTGGTAATGCTAATTAATTTTATTTTAAAAAAATTTAACTAATTCTTTGATCTATTGGTTTTTTGACAAATTAGAAAGTATGCGGGGAAATGACTTTTATTTTATTCAAATAGGATTAGATAATGTTGGAAAAGTTTCTAAAATGCATATAGCCTGATATTATAACTTCATCATTTCTATTATATTACTTTGATATAATAATTATACTATTTTGATATAATAAGTTTATAGGATAAAAATGATAACTGTTCTATATATCATGAAAGGTTCAAACATAAATTTAGTTTTTGTAAATTGTATTGTAATATTCAGACTACTTTTTGAAGAAAAATCATTGAATATTCTATTTTTTCTTTAAAAGAAATCTCTTAAATAGTTATATTTGTGAGTCTTTAGATATGTAGAAACTATACTGTAACATAGATTTTTCTGACAAGCGTTATGATATGCATTTTGATCTATAACTATTTATATTTTATATTTAATGCTGTAAAAAAATATTTGTTATAAAATGGTTACTTTTAATTAATGAGATAATAAAAATTATAGTATGTTTAGTTGTGCATGCTAACATTATATTTTAAATATGATAAATTTATTCAAATTAACCCCTAATTATAATATAGAATCTATAATTCAATATTTGATTGTATTAAAAATTTGCATCAGATTTTTCAAGACGGATTGAGCATCAGTATATATTTTATTTATTACATTTAGATGAATCATTATGAAAAAAACTAAGATTGTTTGCACCATTGGTCCCTCAACTGAATCTCAGGAGATTTTAACTCAACTTCTAGATGCAGGCATGAATGTTATGCGCCTAAATTTTTCTCATGGCAGTTATCAGGAGCACGCGCAACGCATTACTAATTTGCGTAATGTAATTAGAAACAGTACTTATCAGGCGGCTATTCTTCTTGATACTAAGGGACCCGAGATTCGTACTATGAAATTGGAAAGCTCCCATGGTGTATTCCTACAATCAGGGCAGAGGTTTACCTTTACTACTAATCAAAATATTAATGGAAATAGCACGGTTGTAGCAGTCAGTTATCCAGGTTTAACGTCAGACTTAAATGTTGGAAATACTATATTAGTGGATGATGGATTGATCGGTATGAAAGTAATAGAGATTACAAGCGGCACTGTTGTTTGTAAAGTTCTGAATAGTGGTATTTTAGGTGAGAATAAAGGAATTAATTTACCTGGTATTTCAGTGAACTTACCTGTTCTCTCAGAAAAGGACAAGCGTGATTTACTTTTTGGATGTGAGCAAGATGTAGATTTTATTGCTGCGTCTTTTATTCGAAAAGCTGATGATGTAATGGAAATTCGTGAATATCTTAACGTACATGGTGGTGAAAAGATTCAGATTATATCTAAAATTGAAAATCAGGAAGGTTTGTATAACTTTGATAAAATTCTTCATATGTCAGACGGTATTATGGTTGCGAGAGGTGATTTGGGTGTTGAAATTCCAGTAGAAGAGGTTATTTTTGCTCAGAAAATGATGATTAAAAAGTGTAATGAAGCACAAAAAGTGATCATCACCGCCACGCAAATGTTAGATTCAATGATTAAAAATCCTCGACCCACTCGAGCGGAAGCAGGTGATGTAGCTAACGCTATTTTAGATGGTACGGATGCAGTAATGTTATCTGGTGAAAGTGCTAAAGGTCAATATCCATTAGAATCTGTTAGGATCATGTCTACGATTTGTGAACGAACTGATCGTGTGATGCAAAGTCGTATTAACTTAAAAAGTAATAATCGAAAATTACGTATTACTGAAGCAGTTTGTCGCAGCGCAGTCGAAATGGCTGAGAAGTTGTCATCACCACTTATTATTGTTGCAACGAAAGGTGGTAAATCTGCTAAAGCCATACGGAAGTATTTTCCTAGTGCTACGATCTTGGCTTTAACCACAAATAAACAAATAGCAAGACAGTTGTTATTAAGCAAAGGTGTGATTACATTATTAGTTGAATGTATTTCTTCTACAGATGATTTTTATCGTCTTGGTAAAGAGGCTGCAGCAGCAAGTGGATATGCCCGTAAAGGTGATTTTTTAGTTATGGTATCTGGAGCATTGGTAGAAAGCGGAACCACAAACACTTCATCAGTTCATATTTTATCATAAGATTTAATAAATTACAAAGATCCGCATAATAAACATTAATAAATAAATTTTATTTATAAAATATAGTTTTTATTTTTATTTTTTTATAGATCTTTCTTTAAGTTTTTTAAAAAATCAGATTATTAAGTAATAATGGCATAAAATTTATAATTTTATATATTTATTTAGTATCATTAAGAACCGATCGTTATTCTGAAAAAAGAAACGTGATATTAAGAGTGAATTTAGACAATAATCTTTTATTTCGTTTAAATTTCATAATGATAATACATCTTAAATATAAGATCTAATTTAGTTTTTGAGATAATTCAATCATAGGATGCATAATTGTGCGTAACACTGATCTAGAAAAGATTGTCAATCAACTCTTAAATAGCACATCTTTTAGTGATTATACATTAAATGGTTTGCAGATTGAAGGTCGAAGTGAGATTAAAAAAATTGTTAGTGGTGTAACAGCTTGTTATGGATTGCTTACTGAAGCGGTGCGTTTAAAAGCAGATGCAGTTTTAGTTCATCATGGTTATTTTTGGAAAAATGAACGCCCTGGGCTTATGGGTATGCAACGAAACCGCATTAAAATAATTTTGGAACATGATTTAAATCTTTTTTCATGGCACCATCCTTTGGATGCGCATCCAATTTTAGGTAATAATGCGCAGTTAGCAAGTTCTTTAGGCATTAAAATTAATGGTGAAGTTCAATCGTTATTACCTTGGGGTGAACTGAGCGTTCCCTTAAGTGCAGAGGAGTTAAAACAGCGTATTTATCTAACACTAGGTCGCGAACCGTTACATTGTTCTAGTGATAGAGCACCTGTTCTAATCAGATATATAGCGTTATGCAGTGGTGCTGGACAGGGTTTTATTGATTCAGCTGCTTCTTTTGGGGTTGATGCGTTTATTAGTGGTGAGGTCTCTGAGAAGACTATACATAGTGCACGGGAACAGGGTTTACACTTTTTTTCTGCAGGACATCACGCCACGGAAAGAGGTGGGGTAAAGGCATTAGGCCAATGGCTGTCTGAAAAACACTCTCTTCATGTTACTTTTATTGATATTAGTAATCCAGCTTGATTTTTTGAGAAAAAATTTAGTTTTTAGGTTATTATATATAAAAATTATATGCTCTACAGAGATTTATTCGAGAAAATAATCCTATTTTGATAGATCAAATGCATAAATAGTTCTGTAATATTTATACGATATGCTACATTAGCATCTCTGTCCTAGATCTATTAGAATGAAAGCTATGTATACTAATCCAGGAAAATAATTATTATTTAAAGGGCATACTATTATATTTTCGATCATAAAGCTTTTTGTCAGACGAAGTATGTTTGGGATAATAGATTAAGATTGGGTATCAAATAAAAATTAGAATTGAATTATGTATTATTATTGCTATCGAAACTAGTAATACTTATTTTTTTTAAAAAAAATCGTATTATCATCATAACATGATGTCGTCATTACCTATAGATGACTATAAATTTTTTCATATTTATCAAAATATTAACCAGTTCAGTGGTTATGAGGTGTTGATAATCTTATATAAAGGATCTTGTAAGTATGATTTTTATCAATATGATTAATAATCAGGTGATTTCTTAGATTATAAAATAATAATGAAAACAGGAGATAAGTTTAAACTAAAAATTAGTAATCTATTTCTGATCAATAGAGTATTCTACCTTCATAGAATAAGTAAGTTACAAGAAATTTGGATAGATTAGTAGATACATAAATAGATAAAAGTATAATAACGATAAGCGTTATTATCTTTTTTTAATATTTAATAGTGATCTTAATTATTTTATTGATTTTTTCACTACAATAGTTACTTTTTGATTGTTCATATTATGAGTCTTAATGAATTATATTGTTATTTTAATTGATAATTAGTAAGAAGATTATATCTTGTATTGAGTTTTTATATTCTAGCATGTAATTTTTTGAAAGACTATTCAATCTTTTAGTGAGTTGTATAATAATGGATAAATATGATGAAGCTTACTAAGAAAGATAATAGATTTTTTAACTTTTTATATAAAACATCTCATAACAGATCTGTTATGTATTTATAGTATGTTATCTAAATAAACTAGTATTATTTTAATATTAAAAATCTGAGGTCTGCGCTTCTCTAACATATAAAATATTCAGAGTTAAATTGAAAGTCTTTTTATAACTACTTATGTAATTCAAAAATTACAGGTAGTCTTTAGAGACCTGTGATAGATTAGCGATTAGTTTTGTCAAAGCATTTTTATGATTGCTCTTAATAAGGATAGAGATAGTTTGATTATCTAGGAATTCTAGATTGTATATTAATATTCTTAATAAAATATTTAATTTTATGAAAATCTATATCAGACTGGTTCATAAGTTTATAAAGTTAAGTGTCAGTCACATAATTATAAAGGACAGTAAATTATTTAAAACCTTTTTCAACTTTTATAAGATCATATGCTTCTTGAATAGCCTGTGTTTTTTGTTTTGCCATTTCCATCATTTCTGGGGGAAGGCCTTTAGCTACTAATTTATCTGGATGATTCTCGCTCATTCTTTTGCGGTAAGCTCGTTTTATCGTCGTAAAATCGTCGCTTTGTGAAACACCAAGCATGGTGTAGGCATCTTCGAGCGTTGGTATTTGTTGTTTTGAACGACAGGTATTTTCAGTATGTGAATGGTGGTCATGATAATATGTGTTGTTAAACTGTTGTCCGCTTTCCATCATTTGTATAAATTGATCAAATTGTTGGCAAGATATACCTAGTTCTTCAGCAATAATATATAATATTTGACGCTCATTAGGATGTAAGATACCATCAGCAAATGCTGCTTGAATCTGGATTTCAAGAAACATTCTAAGTAAATCAAAGCGACCGGAAGAAGCAATTCGTAGTTCACGTAATTTATCGCGAATAGGGTAATCTATCTTTTTTCCTTCACGAAAAGCGCATTGTGCTTCTTGTCGGCTATTTCCATACAGCTTCATTCGGTCCATTAGTTTGGAGGCAGTTTCAATATCTTTATCGGTTACTCTTCCTTTAGATTTTGTTAGATGTCCTAAAACTTGAAAAGTTGTACGAAAGAATAGAGATTGTCGCTTTTGTTGCTCAAAAGCGTCATGCTGATTATCAGGGCAACGACTTTTATCAAATAAATGTCCTATTAAAATACCTATGAATATACTCCAGAGGCTTGAGCCAGATAGTAATCCCCAAAATAATCCTAATATTTTCCCCCAGTAGAACATAAACTCCTCATTAGGTTATTGACTTTTAACGTTTTATAGAAAGATGAATATATATTCTCCTAGAGGGGAAGTGATTATGCAAGACATTAATATAGTGTTGTATTTCTAATATTATAAGCTATTTAAGTAATTTTATTATGGCTATGTCTGATTAATGAATGTTTTCACAGATCTTATGTGATAGTATGCAAAATTAAAATATATTTCTTTACCTATTGCATATTTTTCATTTATGTTTGCTTGCAAACAAGTCATTCTTGATATATGAATTATTAATTTTATATTATAGTGGAGCGCATCTAGGAAATTTTTTTAAATATGCTTGATTGTTTCTAAGAGTATGAGGTTAACTATATATTTGTAATAAATTTAAGATTTTTTAATAAAATTCTGTAGATTAATGATAATGCTATAATTTTAATAAGTCTGTTAATTTATATTGCATGGTAAGTGGTAGTTTATTTAAATCAATACGATTATTTAAAAAGTTTGATTTTTTAAATTTTTAGAACAGAATGATACTACTTTTTTTCCGGTAAGTTTATTGGTAGGTCATAAATAAAAGGGCTGTTATTATATAATATTTTTATTACTACAGTTAGTAGAGACGTAGAATAAAAGATATGTTCTTAATATTTATTAATATGCACACATCTATATACACATACAATCTAATTTTTTTAATTAAAAATTATCTTCTGTAATGAACTAAAAATAAAAATGCAGTATTTAGATAATTAAAGCCATGTATATAAAGTGATGTTATCTTATAATATATATTTCTTATTTATATAATCGTATAGATATTAAAGTAAGTATATATCTCTGAGTATATTTATCTTAGTGATGTTTATCTTATCATAAGGTAAACTTCGTTAGAATTGTGTAGTGTGGCACTAGATGATTTGTATCATAGATATATGTAGTACTTAGATTTTGGATTCAGAAGAATACATGAAAAGATTAATATTTAATATTAAAACAATCTATATTAATAGAAGAGTCCCTTGACGTAACGAGAGCGATAAATATCTATTTAATTATAGCAGAGTAAGAGAAAAGATGGATTGTTATAATATTTAATTTCTTCTGTTTTAGTTAAAACAGAATAACAAAGTTATAGAAACGAGATTAGTTTTAGTAAAATATGGATGGAATAAGAAAACGGAACCACTAGTTTCTTATATGGGGGCTTTACATGTATGTTATGTAGCATTTTTGATTCTGTGTTATTTCTTTATAATATATTTGAAAAATTTAGTTGTGTCTAGTAGTTCATAATATATCACTGAGATAAATAAAATGATCCAATCGTGATTTGTAATAAGATTTTAGTTGAAAATCTTTATATTTATTATCTCTGTACATAACAAAGAGACGACTAGCACGATGGAAATATTATCATTTGGATAAATAATGTAAGGAGTGTGAGAGACATAAATTTTATTTTATTTACAGAGACATCTGTCGCTCATTTTATATATACAGTTCATTCTAATGGATCTTACCGATGGTTTCAGATACCAATTATTATAAGGATAATTCTTGATATTTTATATAATAATCAGATTATCTACTTTGGTGGTTGTTCTTGTTAATTTTGTTCTATTTAGTCATTCAGCTTTAGCTGGTGAATCTACATTACAATGCATTAGTGCATCACCAAGTAATGAAGGTCGATTTATACAAGAACAATGTTTGAATCAGTTGTCCGTAACCATTACTTCAGACATGGCCACTATTATTTATTCAAATAACGCTATTTTCAATGGTCATGTTAATGTTTATCATGGGAATCGACATTTAAAATCTGATTATGTTTATTTAAATCGAAAATTTTTCAGAGGTGCTACAACCTTTATTGATACTATCGACCTGCTAGGCGATGTTCAGTATAATGATGATCACATAGCTTTATCAGGACCTCAGGCTTCGATAAATTTACATAATAAAGATGTTAATATGTGGAATAGTACTTATACAATTATTGGACGACAAGAAAGAGGATTTGCTCGAAAAATAGAATTAAGAAAGCATAACCGTTATACTATTTTGAAGAATGGTACGTTTACTTCTTGTCCTCTTGGAAAGAGAGGTTGGATCGTAGAGGGTTCTAAGATTATTCATGATCGTGATTTGGAATTATCTGAGATTTGGAATGCACGATTTAAGATAGGTTCTATTCCTGTTTTCTACAGTCCTTATTTACAGATTCCAACAGGAAATAAGGCTCGTTCTGGTTTTTTGGTACCAAAGGGATCTTATAATAAATTTGGGGGTTTACAATTTTTATTTCCGTATTATTGGAATATAGGGCCTCAAGCAGATGCTACTGTTATTACGCGTTATATCAGTCGACGGGGAATACAGTGGCAGAACGAATTTCGATATTTGATTATTGGTTCTGGTTTACTAGAATTCGATTATTTAAAAGATGATCGCATGTATACATATGGACATCATCGACATGATCTACCTTCTCCTAGGTGGTTATTTCATTGGCATCATTCTAATGTTTTTACTGATTCTTGGCATTTTCAGTCTGAGTATACCAAGGTCAGTGATTCTGATTACTTTCGAGATTTAGATTCTGAGTATGGGTCTACAACTAACGGTTATCTTGCACAGAAATTTGATTGGAGTTATGTAGGAAGTAATTGGGATATAACGTTATCTAGAAAATATTTTCAGATTTTATCTACAAAACATTATCATGATTTTTATTCAGCCGAACCTCAGGTAGAATTTAATTATGACTCACATAATATCGGGTTATTTGATAGTCACCTATATTCCCAGGTTGTCAGATTTACTAATCGTAACCCACATATGCCAGAGGCTATGCGTTTACATATTGAACCCATGATAAATTGGCCATATATAACTGAATGGAATAGATTAAATACTACAGTTAAGGTTCTAGCGACTCATTATTTACAAAAAAATATACAGTATTATAATTTACAGAACAAAAATATTAATAAGTTGAAAAATTCAGTAAATCGTATTATACCGCAGTTTAGTATTGATGAGCAAATGCGTTTTGATCATAATATGATATTGTTACCAGGTTATACACAAAGTCTGGAACCCCGGATTCAGTATCTTTATATTCCGTATCATGATCAAAGATCAATACATAGCTATGATTCTACATTATTACTTCGTAATTATTATAGCTTATTTCAAGAACGTAAATATAGTGGTTTAGATCGAATTGAATCTACTAATCAGTTAACAACCGGTTTAACTATGCGAATTTTTGATGGTCATTTGTATGAATGTTTTAATATTTCTATAGGGCAAGTTTACTCGCTTGTGTCGGAATTCCCTAGAGTAAATCATGAGTCTAATCGTCATTCAGGTATGGTAGCATTAGTTGCGTCTGGTAAAGTTAGAATGCAAGATCATTTCATTCTGTCTGGTGGAGTATATTATGATACTTACTTAGATAGAATCTCCCAAGGGGATTGTATTCTAGAATGGCGTTCCGATGTTAATCATATGATACAAATGAGTTATCGCTATATTAGTGAAAATTATATAACTCAGGTTTTATTAGAAAGCGATATAGATCAGTCTCGATATAAACAGGATATATCTCAAATTGGTATTACTGCTAGCTGGTCGATTGTTGATCAGTGGTCTATAGTGGGTTCTTGTTATTACAATACAAAGACTCGTTTGATAGTAGATCAGTTAGTAGGCATGCAATATAGCTCTTGTTGTTATGCGATTAAATTGGGTTATGCACATAACATTAAAGATTGGGTACAAGGTACAAGTAAATATGATAATAAACTTATTTTCAATATTGAGCTCCGTGGTCTGAGTACTAATGATTGTCGGTTAGATACCACTCAAATGTTGCATCAAGGTATTTTACCTTATCAAAGCGCTATCTAATCTTCTTATATATTGAAGATTCACAATCCTACCGTTTGGAACAGAAAATGGAATCCATATGACTTATTGGAAAGTATTAGTTCTTAGTGCAGTTCTTGTATCTAGTACTGCATTTTCATCTCCTCAAGTAATAGATCAAGTTGCTGCAGTTGTTAATAGTAGTGTAGTGTTAAAAAGTGAAGTTGATAGAATGATTCATTCTATCAAAAACGAAGCAATAAAGACTGGTCAAGGCCTACCTAACAAGAATATTCTTCATCATCAAGTGCTAGAACAACTGATTATTAACAGCATTTTGTTACAAAAATCAAAACAACTTGGCTTATATGTTAATGATTTGCAGTTGCAGAAGGCTATTTCCAAGATTGCACAACAAAAAAAAATGAGCGTGAGTCAACTAATTAGGTCTTTGTCTGCTTCAGGTATTAATTATGCTTCATATCGTGAGATGATTCGTAATAATCTTATGGTATTAGAATTACGTACTAATGAAGTAAGACATCGTTTCTCTATCATGCCTGAAGAAATTAATTCATTGGTGAGTTATTTAGATGCACAAAATAGTTCTAATTTTGTATTTAAACTTAGTCATATTTTATTACCTTTATCAGAAAATCCAACACAGAAAGAAGCTTTAAGTCGGGAGAATATCGCTGTTCAGTTAGTTCATCAGGCAAGAAAGGGTTCTAATTTTAGTAAGTTAGTTACGGATTGTTCGTCTGATGTGCACAATCTTATAGAAGAAGATATGGGCTGGAGAGGGTTGAGGGATTTACCTTCATTGTTTTCTTCATTTTTAATGAAAGCACAAAAAGGTGATATTATTGGTCCTATTCGATCTGGCATGGGTTGGCATATTTTAAAAGTTAACGACATAGATGGAAAAAAGAAAAGAATTTTATCTCATCAGGTACATGTTAGACATATTTTTCTTAGGTCATCACCAGTAGTATCTGATTCTCAGATTCGCTCTAAATTACTTCAAGTTTCTTCTGAAATTAGTAATGGCAGGATCTTTAGTCAGGTTGAACAAGCTTTATATCAAGATTTTCAATCAGAATATAATGGAGGAGATCTGGGTTGGCGTGGAATCGAGGAGTTTGATGATCTATTTCGTAATATCCTGGTAGGATTAAAAAATGGTGAGGTTAGTCAACCGATTCATTCTGATTCCGGATGGCATATTGTACAACTCCTAGATAGTAGAGTGGTAGATAAAACTGACGTAGAAAAGAAAGAAGAGGCTTATCAGATATTGCTTGAACGTAAGTTACCTATAGCTACACTCGATTGGATAGAAGATGAACGTCATTCTGCTTATGTTAAGATATGCGATCAGAATAATTAGATAGGAATTTATTTTGATTAGAGTTGTAAAGATATCTGATGTATGATAGAGGATGTGATAGTGACTGTTATTTTGTGATTTTCCTATAGTATTCAATACTATTATTGAAGATATATTTATAGAATGATATATAATTTTATAGATATTTTATTTTAATTTTTATTGAGATGAGTTTTTTATTCAATCAATCTTAATTGATTATAATCTTTTTAGGATTAACCCATTTTATATTATATCATGGATAATATTTTGTATTAATTAATGAGATTGTAGCACGTAAAAATTGTATATAAAATATTGAAATTATAGAAGAAGGATCATTGTTTATCTTCATAATAGAAGATGGTCTTTTTTTAAATAAGTTAGAGAGAAGGGAGGGTTTTATGATGATCTCTTTTATTCTTAAGAAGTGAAAGAATTTCTTCATATTTATGAGGTAATATAGATTATAAAACAATCGTATTCAAAACCATGAATTTTAATTGGCGTGAAGTTTAATATTTTCGACAGTATTTAGGATTGGTTGTATAGAGTAATAACTGTATTAATTATCTAAAATGTGTATTCTATGTTTATAGAAATTTCTATATGATCATGTATTTATTAAATCTTAAGAAATGTATTCATAGGTTTTTATACTAGAAAAATTTTTAGTTAATATTAATATATTATTTATAAAAGAGAATATTAATAATACTGTTTATATTTACTAAGTGTGATGTTTAGGTTAAAAGGAGATCTTTTTTGAAGAAATCATTAATAAAAATAGTTAAGTTATAGATTGTAGTTTTATTATGGAATTATTTTGAAAATATATTTTTTAATATATTAAAATAGGACTAGATTTTTCAGATTTAACATAGAAAAAGCAGAGATACTGCTTGGCAGGCAATGCCTTCTTGTCGACCAATACATCCTAGTCCTTCAGAGGTTTTTGCTTTTACATTAATATTAGTTAAATTAATAGATAAGTCTTCTGCAATATTTATTCTCATTTTTTGAATATATGGAAGCATTATTGGTTCTTGAGCTATTATGGTTAGATCAACATTTCCTACATAATAGGAGTTTTTTATAATCTTTGTCATTATTTGTCTAAGAAGACAACGGCTATTTATTCCTCGATACGTATTATCAGTATCTGGAAACAAACGTCCAATATCCCCTAATCCTGCTGCACCTAAAAGTGAATCCGCAAGGGCATGAAGCAATACATCTCCATCAGAGTGAGCAAGCAAGCCTTTTTGATATGGAATATGAACACCACCAATAATTAATGGGTTGTTTCCGCCAAAACTATGTATATCAAAACCTTGACCAATTCGCATGTTATATTCCTAATTTTTTATCTCTCTCCATAAGATAGAGCTGAGCTAGGGCTAGATCTTCTGGTTCTGTTATTTTAAGGTTATCTCGGCGTCCATGGAGTATTTCTGGATGAAATCCACAGAATTCTAATGCTGTTGCTTCATCGGTTATTTTATTTTTTTTATTCGAAACTTTACTAAGACAGGTTTGTAAAAGTTGTAACGGAAATACTTGAGGTGTAAGAGCTTGCCATAAGTTATTACGTGAGACAGTATGAGAAATATAATTACTACCGATAAGAGCACATTTTATAGTATCATTTATTGGCACTGCTAGGATGCCTCCAACCCTACTATAAGAAGTTAAAGTAAGTAAGCGACATAAGTCTTCAGGGTAAATACATGGTCGAACGGCATCATGAATTAATACCCATTTAGCAGAACCAGCCATCTTTAAAGCTGCTATTACTGAATCGAATCGACTAAGACCGCCGTATACTGTAGTAATACGTATGTTTTTAGCTAGGGGCAAGTGATTAAAGTGAGTATCTTTTGGATGAATTGCAACTATTATATGTTGAATTTGCTTATTATTTAATAATACAGTTAAACTGTGTTCTAGAATTGTTTTTCCACAGATATGAAGATATTGTTTAGGACATTCTGAGCGCATGCGGCTACCGGTACCTGCTGAAGGAACTATGGCGATAATTCTAGAGTAGGAGATTGGATTATTCATGTGATAAATTTTTACTTTATAAAATCATAATTGTCAATTATATATTATAAATACACGATAAATCATGATGTTAATATACATCTATTAATTTGTCTTAGATGGGTGATATTTTTATTAAAAAGTAAATCGTACAAAATTACTAATAGGAACTGATGTTATTTTTAGATCCTTTATTTATATTAGAAGGTTGTTGTGTCGTAATTTTTAGGTTATGACGCAAGTTTTTGACCTTAGACAGCAATTGATCATTTCGTATTCTTAATGCAGAGTTGTAAGTTTTTTGCAATTCTAGATCTGTATGGGTTTGTTTTAAGGCGTATATTCCATTTTTTCCAAACCATAGTGAATATTGTAGTTCACCTAGAAGAATAAATAAAAGCAAGGTCAGTTTAGTCATGCATTTTTTTTGAATCACATGCTAATCCATTTGGTTATTTTGTGAAGTTAATTTTTGTATAATTAGGATAAATATATCTTAATTTTTATAGTTATTTGATTTTATAAAATTTTTATCTGGTTTTATTTTAGATAATCCGAGCCTCCAACTTGTTAAAAAAGATGGAAGCTCTCATTAGTTTAATCTTGGATTATATTGCGCATCTTTAAGAAATGTAATACTTCATTAGTTAAAACCGTTATTTTTTTTTCACCATCAAGGTGAATATCTGGTTTCAATGGTGCTTGATATTCAGAATCTATGCCGGTAAAGTTAGTAAGCGCTCCAGAGCGCGCTTTCTTGTATAGTCCTTTTGGATCTCGTTTTTCGCAGATATCTAGAGGAGTATCTATAAAGATTTCAACAAAAGACTCTGAGCCAATTAGATTACGCACCATTTTTCTCTCTTCATGGTAAGGAGAGATAAGTGAAGTAAGAACTATGAGCCCGGCGTCAATCATAAGTTTTGCTACTTCGCCTATTCTTCGTATATTTTCTTTGCGATCATGCAGACTAAAACTTAGATCATGACATAATCCATGTCTTAGGTTATCTCCATCAAGCAAATAACTATTAATACCCATTTGGTACAGTTTTTTTTCTAAAGAACCTGCAATCGTTGATTTACCTGATCCAGAGAATCCGGTAAACCATAACACAATGCTACGATGCCCATGAAGTTTTTCGCGTTCTTTTTGAGTAATAGGATGAGCATGCCATATTAAGTTCTTATTATTTTGTATCATTCTGTTTACCTATCATATAGCTCACATGCACCCCAATGTGGAAAATGACGGCGTACTAAAGCATTAAGCTCTAGCTCAAAATCACTAAATTTATTTTTATAAGAAGAGGTCATATTTGTAAGAGCGCTTCTAACCATTCCAGCTCCAACAGTTCCGTTATTTAATCGGTCTATAAATATGATTGCACCGGTGACTCGATTATGTTCATAAGGGTCTATAGGAACTAGTTCATCGAAGATAATATCAATAAGACCGATGGCATTGAGTGGTAACTCTTGAGAATTATAGTGCGTGAGATTATTAATATCAATTTGATGATGAATTTTATCTATGCATGCTCGTGTTTTTTTTCCTGAAATCTTTATATTAAAGACTTGACCGCCTATAAGTGGTTTTTCTGCCATCCATACGACATCAACTGTTGCGCCTCGTGCAGCTATTAATTGTTCGTTTTCATTTATCAATAAATCACCACGGCTAATATCAAGTTCATCCTTGAGAACTAAAGTGATAGACTCGTTTTCATAGGCGCATGGTAGATCGCCATCAAAGGTTACGATACGTGTGATTGTTGATTTATTACCACTAGGTAGCACTTTTATTTTTTGACCTATCTCTATTTTTCCAGAAGCTATGGTTCCAGAATACCCACGAAAATCAAGATTTGGACGATTGACGTATTGTATTGGAAATCGCATGGATTTTTGTTTTGCATTGCACTGAACATTAATAGTTTCTAGTAGATTAAGAAGAGTTGGACCTTCATACCAGGGCATTTTTTTATTAGTATGTACAACATTTTCACCCGTAAGAGCAGATAGCGGTATAAAGTGAATATCAATATTATTTGGTAGCTGTTTTGAAAAATTAAGATAGGATTCCTTAATTTTTAAAAATTGATCTTGACTGTAATTAACGAGATCCATTTTATTAATAGTTACGATTAAGTATTTAATACCTAGTAGTGTAGTAATTAAGCTATGACGACGCGTTTGATTTAGCAAACCTTTTCGTGCATCAATAAGAAGAATAGCAAGATCGCAAGTGGATGCGCCTGTAGCCATGTTACGTGTGTATTGTTCATGACCTGGTGCATCGGCTATAATAAATTTACGTCGATAAGTAGAGAAATATCGATACGCAACATCAATAGTAATACCTTGTTCACGTTCCGCTTGCAAGCCGTCTACCAGCAATGCTAGATCTATTTGATCTCCTTGTGTTCCATGGCGTTTACTGTCACTACATAATGTAGACATCTGGTCTTCATAAATTTGTTTTGTATCGTGTAACAATCTACCAATAAGCGTGCTTTTACCATCATCAACACTACCGCAGGTAAGAAAACGAAGAAGAGTTGTATTTTTCTGTTGTTTTAGCCAGTTTTCTATGATAGAGGTTTGAAAATTTTGATGAGTAATAATATTATTCATTACAGTTCCTTAGAAATAACCTTGTCGCTTTTTAAGTTCCATAGAGCTTGTTTGATCTTGGTCTATTAATCGCTCTTTTCGTTCGCTTGTATTAGAAATTAACATTTCAGCGATAATTTCAGGAATTGTTTTCGCATTAGACTCCATTGCTCCTGTTAATGGCCAACATCCAAGACTACGAAAACGAATCATTCGTTGTTCGATTTTTTCACCATTTTTCAATTTAATTCGATTGTCATCAATCATAATAAGCATACCATTGCGCTTAAGAACTGGACGCATATCTGCTAAATATAAAGGAACAATTTTAATTTTTTCTAAAAAAATATATTGCCAAATATCTAGTTCAGTCCAGTTAGAGAGGGGAAATACTCGAATGCTCTCACCTTTATGAATTTGACCATTATAATTATGCCAGAGCTCAGGGCGTTGATTTTTTGGATCCCATTGGTGCAGATGATCTCGAAACGAATAGATTCGTTCTTTTGCTCGAGATTTTTCTTCATCACGCCTAGCTCCTCCAAAGGCTGCATCAAATCCATATTTATTTAAAGCTTGTTTCAAGCCTTCAGTCTTCATAATTTCTGTATGTCGTGTTTGATTGTCTAAAAATGGATTAGTACTTTCAGCTTCATTTGTTGAGTTGCGGTGTATTAAGAGTTCTGTGTTTATTTCTTTTGCAGTATGATCACGAAATTGATACATTTCACGGAATTTCCATCCGGTATCTATATGTAGCAATGGAAAAGCTATTTTTCCTGGATAGAAGGCTTTACGTGCTAAATGAAGCATAACTGAAGAATCTTTTCCAATAGAATACAACATTACGGGATTAGTAAATTCTGCTGCTACTTCTCGGATTATATAAATACTTTCTGCTTCGATTTGCTTTAAGTGAGTACTATTGTTTGGATCCATTATGTTGCCTTAAGAAAAATTGAGAATTAGGGTTTATGGTTCATTTTCAGTATTCTTAAACCATGAGAGCTGATGGTGTAACTTTGCTACTTCTCCGATTATTAATAATATGGGGGTAGGCATTTTGTGTGTTAATATTTCAAGTTTGTTTAGTGTTCCGATTAGCACTTTTTGGTCTTGGCATGTACCGCGACTAATTACAGCAACAGGTGTTTGTAGATCTCGTCCATTAATTATTAATTTTGAAGCGATAGAACCTGCTGTAATAGAGCCCATATAAATAACTAGTGTTTGATTTGATTGTGTTAGATTTGGCCAATAAGTTATAGAATTATGAGAATGGTAGTGTCCAGTAATAAAAAGAACACTCTGAGAATAGTCTCTATGAGTTAACGGGATACCAGTATAGGCAGCAACACCAAGCGCTGTCGTGATACCAGGTACAACTTGGAAGGGGATTCCAGCTGATTTTGCTGCTTGTAGTTCTTCACCACCTCTGCCAAATATAAAAGGGTCACCACCTTTTAGTCGTACAACGCACTTACCTTGTTTAGCTAGTTTTATTAGCATAGAATTAATTTCTTCCTGTGTAGTGCTATGAGAGTTTGCACGTTTACCAACACAGATACGATCTGCATCACGTCGACTTAAATCTAGAATTTCTTTACTTACGAGAGAATCATATAGTAAAACGTCAGCTATTTGCATTACTTGTAACGCGCGTAAAGTTAATAAATCGCTATTTCCTGGTCCCGCTCCTACCAAGATAATTTCACCTGATGATATGTTAATATCATTTAGCTGTCGATCTAACGTTAACCTAGCTTCATTTAACTGCCTTCTTGCTACTTGATGAGAAAATAAACCATTAAAAGCTTTATGCCAAAAACTTCGTCGTTCAGATAAGCTAATGAATCGTGCTTTAACTTTATTACGCCATTCTCCAGCTATCTTTGCCATTAGTCCTAAATGAGCTGGTAGTAATGCTTCTATTTTTTCACGTAGCAATCGTGCAAGTACAGGTGCTGTTCCGCTAGATGAAATGGCTATTATTATCGGGGATCGGTCAATGATAGCAGGAAAAATACACGAACAATTTTGTGGTTCATCTACTGTGTTAACAAGAAGATAGCGAGAAGAAGCATCTTTATAAATACGCTGATTTAATTTAGAGTTATTGGTAGCAGCAATGACTAGAAAGACTTTTTTTAGTTGTTGAGATTGATAAGTGGTAGAAATCCATTCAAATTTATTCTTTTGATGTATCGAAATCAGTTCTTCACATAACTGCTGTGCTACTATTTGTATACGAGCGCCAGCTCGATTAAGTAACTCAACTTTTCGTGTTGCTACATGCCCACCGCCTACCACTAGTACTGGTTTATTTTTAAGATTAGCAAAAAGAGGTAGATAATCCACGTGTACCTTCATTATTACATAACCGTATAATCAACTATACGCATCAATATGAAGTCTAATGAAATTTCCGTTTAGAACAACTAATGACTGCATAGAATAACTTGTGGTTAGAGTTTAGAATAAGAAATTCTTAATATAAGATATTATGAGTATTTATATGTTTCATGTTTTATTTTTTTATTGTCATATACATTTTAGGTGATGTATTACATAAATATTATTTTGTATTTAATATGAAAACAATCAGTAATTAGAGTGATCTATAGAAGAATCTGAATAAGAGTCTATTCTTGTTTGTTATAAATTTTGAACCAAAATTCGTTAGATTTTTCATGAATTTTTTTGGAGATTCTTTTAAATTTCGTTGGAATATTTGTTAACTCGTTGTAAAAATAGAAATAATTTAATTACTTTATATTTTTTGATTTAAAATGTTTAGTTTTTTTGAAATTATAGCCTGGATTTTACATTTAGATAGGTTATTTTAATTTTTCTTATTTTTATTGGGATAAAGAGCAATTAGGTTAATTTGACAACTGTGTGGCATAATCTAAAAGATTTAGTGGTTTAAGTAATAGAATCCTACAAGATTCATAGGAATTTTATATAATATCTTAGATCATATTAAGCTACTTAAGCGATCAAGTCTTGTCTTGTATACTGTTATTGGATAAAATTTTGTTTATCTTCAAATATAATGTTTTTATAAAAAACATCATTTAGCGTTGTGTACTAAATTATTTTTAGAGTTTTACACTAATTCATTGTGATAATTCGTATCAGTATGTTGTTGATCATGTAACTGGTGAGGGATTATATAGATGATAATTTTTATGTTTTTAATAAAATTTTTATGGATTGATTCAAAAGAGTGGATGTTCGTATGGTTTAATATTATTAATTCAAATTTAGATTGTTCCTTTTTAGATTGTTCCTCATTAGATGAGGATTATCTAACTTTACTTACTCGTGTAGACCGCACTCTCGTTTGATGCCAAAGAAACGAGTGTCTTCTTCTTTCATTCCTGGTTGCCACTTTTTCGTACTGTGCGTATCTCCAATTGAGATATAACCCTTATCCCATAAGGGGTGAGTGGGTAAAGTGTGTTTTTGTAGATACTGATTAACCATTTGATCAGTCCAGTCTATAATTGGTAAGACTTTAAAAATTCCTTTATGGATCTCAAGAATAGGAAGTTGTGATCGATGAGCAGATTGGTTTCGACGTAAGCCGGCAAACCATGTTTGTGCTTGTAATTGTTTTAGAGCTCTATTCATTGGTTCTACTTTATTAAGGTTGTTATATTTTTTTAGTCCGTCTAGGCCTTGTTCCCATAATTTACCATAGCGTGCTTCTTGCCATGCAGGGCTTTCTGGGCAACGAAAGATTTTTAGATTAAGACTCATCTTCTTTGTTAAGTCATCAATAAATCGATAAGTTTCTGGAAATAGATACCCGGTATCTGTAATAATTACTGGAATATCAGGTTTTTTTGTCGTTATAAGATGCAAACTAACTATAGATTGGATTCCAAAACTTGAACTTAAAATAGCTTTATGAGGTAGATTTTCTAGGGCCCATTCTACTCGGCTTTCAGCGGATAATTTATCTAGACTAGAATTAATATTAGATAGATCTATGATTTGTTGTTTTTTAGAAAGTGAGTTTAGTTTGAGAAGATTCGGGGTTATCATTGCTAATCTCTTTTATGTCCAGAAGTCATTGGCTGGGTTAATTACTGGTTTTATTATACCAGATCGAATTGTAAAATCACCAAAATCTTCATTTTGATATCGTTCTGTTGCCCATCGGTAAATAAGTTTATCAAGATTTTTTAGGATTTGGTCTACATTAACATTGTCTAGATGCTTACGTGGAATGCGTGTACCAACTCGATTTCCACCAAGATAAAGGTTGTATCGTCCTGGTGCTTTTCCAATCAAACCAATCTCAGCTAATAATGCTCGACTGCATCCATTTGGACATCCAGTAACACGTACTATAATATATTCATGTCCCACACCGTGATCAATCATAATTTCTTCTAGAGATGTGACAAATCTTGGAAGAAAGCGTTCTGCTTCTGCCATGGCTAGAGGGCATGTTGGAAATGATACGCATGCCATTGAATTTATACGCTGGAGGCTAATATTATCTATAAGTTTATATGATAAAGCTATTTTTTCAATATTTTCTTTTTCTGATTCTGGTATTCCAGCAATAATTAAATTTTGGTTTGCAGTTAATCGAAAATCTCCATGATGAATTTTAGCAATTTCTGCTATTCCAGTTTTAATTGGTCGATCAGGATAGTCTAGAATACGACCGTTTTCAATAAATAATGTTAAATTCCATGTGTTGTTAATACCTTTTATCCAACCAATCAGATCACCACGGGTAGTAAATTTATATGGGTGTATTGCCTTGAACTGAACATTAGCACGACGCTCTATTTCGGTTTTAAATAGTTCAGGACCAACGCGATCTATTGTATATTTAGTTTTAGCGTTTTTACGATTAGTACGATTTCCCCAGTCGCGTTGTATTGTTACTATAGCTTCTGCTACGTCAATAACTTTATTCAGTGATATATAGCCCAACTCACTAGCAGTTCGTGCATAAGTTAATTTATTTCCGTGTTCGATCGATAAGCCTCCTCCGATAAGTACGTTAAAACCGATTAGTCTTTTATTTTGAGAAATAGCAACAAAACTCATATCATTAGCATGTACGTCAACATCATTATTTGGTGGAACAACAATAGCAGTTTTAAATTTACGTGGTAAATAGGTAGCCCCGAGTATGGGTTCTTCATCAATAGTAGTGATTTTTTTTTGATTTAGCCAAATTTCTGCATAAGCACGGGTATGTGGTAGAAGGTGTTCAGAGATTTTTTTTGCCCATTTATATGTATCTTGATGTATCATTGATTCAATTGGATTGGAGCTGCACAGTACGTTTCGGTTTACATCATTTGCAGTAGCTATAGAGTCCAAACCAATATCATATAAAATTTGATGAGCTGATTTTATATGATTTTTGAGAATACCGTGAAACTGAAATGTTTGTCGATTAGTTAAACGTATGCTTCCATATAGAGTTTTATTTTGAGCAAATCCATCGATTGCTAGCCATTGTTTCGGCGTGATAATGCCGCCAGGCAAACGACAACGCAACATGATTGCGTGGCGAGCATCTAATTTTTGTTCTGCGCGTTCAGCGCGGATATCTCGATCGTCTTGTTGGTACATTCCATGAAATCGAATAAGGGAAAAATTATCCCCATGGAAGCCACCTGTTAAATTATCATAGAGATCTTCAGTAATACTTCCTCGTAAGTAATTGCTTTCTTTTTTAACGCGTTCGGCATCGTCTAGATGGCCTTCAATTATCAATGGATTAGAGTGTTTTTTATTAGTCATTAATAGACGTCCCTCTGATAACGGTGTTCGATACGCAGATCATTTAAAAAATTATCTGCAGTTTTACTATCCATTTTTCCAAATTTTTCAATTATTTTTAATAGAGCTTTTTCGACATCTTTAGCCATATGCCTAGCATTACCACATATATAAAGGTGTGCGCCATCTTGAATCCAGTTCCATATTTCTTTACCTCTAGCATAAATTCTATCTTGGACATAGATTTTATCTTCTTGATCACGTGACCAAGCTAAATCAATGTGAGTTAATAAACCATTTTTTACATATCTTTGCCATTCAACTTGATATAAAAAATCTTCAGTAAAATGTGGGTTTCCAAAAAACAGCCAATTTTTGCCACAAGCTTGTTCGCTATTTCGTTTTTGCATGAAAGCTCTAAATGGTGCAATACCAGTGCCAGGTCCAATCATAATAATTGGTTTTTCTGGGTTCTCTGGTAAGCGAAAATGATTATTTTGTTCAATAAAAATACGTATTTCATCATTTTCATGGAGTCGATCTGCTAGATAGCTAGAGGCACCGCCAGATCGAGTTCGTCCATCTATATTGAATCGAACAACGCTTACTGTAATATGAATTTCGTTTTCATTTTCTTCTTGTGCGGAAGAAATTGAGTATAATCGTGGAGAAATTGGACGCAGTATATCGATAAAATCTTGAGCATTGAGTTTAGATGGAGAAGAGCGAAGCATTTCAACAATAGGTGTATTATTTGCATATTTTTGCAATTTATCTTGAGTATCAAGTTGTGATATGAGGTAATTGTTGGATGAGAGAAAAGCATATTTTTTAATAATTTGAGCGGTATTGATGGTTAATTCATAATGAGTTTTTAGCGCCTCTTGGATTGAAATAAGATTACCACTTACAATTACTTTATCATCAGAAGAGAGGCATGTCAGATGCATTAATTCTTCTACTAATTCTGGATCATTTTCAAACCAAACTCCTAGTGAGTCGCCTGGTTGATAGATTAAATTTGAATGGCTTATGTCAATTTCAATATGGCGCACATCTTGATCGGAATTCCTTCCAGTGATTTTTTGATTGACTAAAAGACGGGCTTTTAATGGTGTATCTTTAGTATACAAGGTATTGTTTATTGAATTTATATTTTTTATATTTGGGGTGAGCATTTGATTAATTGTATCTCGAGATTGGTCTTTTAATATATCAACCAATTGAGTACGCCAAGAAGAAGCTTGATCAGAAAATTCTACATCAGCGTCTATTCGATTTAGTAGGCGCGTAGCGCCTAACTCCTCTAATCTTCTATCAAAATCTTTACCAGCTTGATTAAATAATTCATAAGAACTATCACCTAATCCAAATACGGCAAATGTGCAAGAATTAATATTAGGCGCTTTTTGTGACATTAAGAATTTATATAATGCTAGTGCCTCTTCTGGAGGTTCGCCATTTCCTTGGGTAGATGTGATGAGCACCAATATTTGTTCTTGATTAATTTTTTTAAACTGATAGTCACTAGCATTTATGAGATTAGAGTTTAATTTTTCAAGACTTAGTCTGTCGTAAAGTTCTTTAGCCAAACGACGAGCATTTCCAGTCTGAGATGCAGAAATGATCGTAATAGTCGGTCTGGGGGTTTCTTTTTTTACTGGACAGAATTTGTTTTTTTCTGTTTGATAAATGATTCCCGAGATATAACCGGTAATCCAGGTTAATTGAGAGCTCGAGCAATCATCTATGATTGAATGTAAGAGATCCAGTTTTTCCGGATTGAGTGGTAACATATTCTTCGCAGGTGCTTGAGTAGTCATTTCATCAAAATTCCAGATTTAAGAGATGTACACAGAAAGGGTTAGGTTGATAGTTTTAATTTTTGAATAAGGGTTTATTCTCAATTATCATGATAACCGAAATGTTTTATTTTTTGTGAATGATTTATTTATTACCATAATTCTATTTTTATGCAAATTTTTATTATTGTGATAACATGTGTTTTTGTTAAATAAGTTAATTCTGGATCTAAAATATCTCTGTTAAATCTTAGCACGCATCCAGGTAAAATAAGTATTTCTTTCTTAATATGAGAAAGTGAAAAATATAAATTTTGCATATCTTTATAATATAAAAAGTTAAATTCAGTATTTTTATTATTTTTCTGGTTTTTATTTTTAGATTTACAGTATATGATTATTTTAGCTTTAGATAGAGGATAGAGGTTAATGGTTTTTAAGATTTAAAAATTGTTAGATGGATTGTATGATCAGAAATCAAGATTTTTTTTATTTAAAAATATATTAATTAAATAAAGCTATATATCAATTAAATAATTGGTGATTCTTAATAGAGAAGATCATTGTTGATAATATAATTTGTTAATAGTTATTGTGTTTTGATATACAATTATGAGAAGTGATTTCTTGACAGGTTATCTGTATTTAAGATAATGAATGGTATTTGTTATTTGTTTTTATGCTTTGTAATTTTAAGGAAAAATCTCTATTGTAGATACAGTTAATATAATCTGTGGATTCTGTTATTCAAAATATTCTGCGAAGATATGGAATAATATACTTGTGTTATTTTTAGTACTGGTAGTAAGTTTTAATAAACTGATTCGTTTTATAGGAGTGTTCTTAAGTTTATAATGGTCAGTTAGTTTTTAAGATGCATTTTTTATAATTATAGTATTGAGGCATTAGTTTGACTTTTTGAGTCTGAATACAGTGATTCTAATACATCTAATGTAGTAGATGAGATCATTATCATTTTTGATTTTTTTTGATAGACAAGATTAAAATAATGAGATATTTAGTCATTCATAAGTAACTTATATTAAGTTATTTTCTTATTTGTTATTGCATGCTAAAGTTAAAATAATTTTTATGATTAAAAGTTAAATGCTGTTCTTTAGAGCACTAAGCGTGTTGTCCATTTTATGGATCCATTAGTGCATAAGGATCAGAAATAAGGATAAAATTGAATTTATATTTTTTAGGAAATGCGATGATTTAATTAAAATTTGGTATTTTTATTAAAGTAAAATAACGGTGTTGTTAAGCGTTTTATTGAGATATATTTAGAAGCTAAACATTTTAATTATAACTAGGTGTTGCAGTGCATAGTATATTTAAAGAATTTCAGTTTGAAGCTGCACATTACTTACCTAATGTCCCTGAAGGGCATAAGTGTGGTCGTTTACACGGGCATTCTTTTTTAATTCGTTTAGAAGTAACTGGTGAATTAAATTGTTATACTGGTTGGGTTATGGATTTTTCTAAGATTCAAAGTGCATTTCAACCTATTTATGATCAGTTAGATCACTCTTATCTCAATATTATTCCAGGTCTTTCAAATCCAACTAGTGAATTATTGGTGGAATGGATTTGGATAAAAATGAAATTATCGTTACCAACTTTAAGCGCAGTCTCTGTCCGAGAGACATGCACTTCTGGATGCGTGTATCGTGGTTAAATTTTTATTTCAGATCTTAATGGTTATTCATATATCTTAATCATTACTATGTATATAGCATAGTAAAGTGTTAGCTTTAGTAGATTGTAATATCTAAGGTGAGTTAGGTTTTAGATTACGAATGCAATTATACAGTTATATATTTAAAATATGATGATTTTTTTAAAGAGAAAATTGTGGTAAGTTTTTTTGTCTTGTTAGTGATGATGTTGAATTGTTTCTACAACAATTTAGTTTAAATTTTGATACAGATGGCCATCTTTATATGGAAGATAGAAGCTCCACTAGGGATCAAAGAGAAGAGTTTTCTAATTATTTTTTTAAAGATAAGAAAATGGGATTTAAAGTGATTTTTTAATATTTTGATTTGATTTTTTATTTTTTAATATTCAGTTAAGATTAAGATACTTATGACTTTGAATTGATAGTCTCCAGTTTCGAGTGATACATGTTTTAATACAGAGTTGGATAGCGTTGGTTTTTTGACTAATTGGTTGTAATGAGATAACACGTTGTTTATTATCATGAATCTTTTGAAGATAGGTATCTAATTCTTTTATATCACTTAGGCATCCTACTGGATGTTTGATTTCGTCTGCTCTTACTAGGGATTCATAAAGTACTGGATAGTGTCTATTCATATTGATTTTGGGTGACACTGTAACCCATGTTTTTTTTGTGCAAAGAATAAAATGAGTTCCGCTTGTTTCTATTTGACAAGTAAAACCTGCATTTTCTAATATTTTGGTTAGTGGTATTAGATCATGCAAGCAAGGCTCACCACCAGTAATAACAATATGCTTTGCTGTCCATTGCTGTCTATAAATTACATTAAGAAGTATTTCTTTGCTTGCCATACACCACTGATTAGTATTTGTTTGTTTTTTAAGAATATATTCTAGTGATACTTCTTGTCCCGAGAGTTTTTTCCAGCTATATTTAGTATCGCACCATATACAGCCTATAGGACATCCTTGAAGGCGAATGAATATAGCTGGTAAACCAGAATACAGACCCTCTCCCTGTAAAGTTTGGAATATTGAATTGATTGGGTATATCATTTTATACTTAGTGAGTGATAGATTGGATTAATGATAATTATAGTATGCATTAGTAATCTTAGAGTTAAATATAGTATATTTGTGTACTTTTTAGAAAAAAGTTATAAAATTAATTTTCAAAAACAATTTAATTTAGATTAAACGAGTATATTATTATTGATTGATGCTTTTTAGTATCTTTATAAATGATATGTTTTTATAAATGATACTAAGAAACAAATTAGATATATAATATACGTTTTATTTTACATGCACAACGAGCGTATTTTTGTAATGTGTAGCTGGTATCCTAAACTCCGATATTGTTTATAGCGATTACGTGCTAGCTGTTTCAATGGTTGTTCATTTGGTGCAAAATCTATTATCTCCAAGAATTCAGAAAAAGAATCGATGAGATATGGTAAGAGATTAATAAGCAAGTTGCGTGGACCTGTAAAAATCTGATTTGGCCATGTTATTTCTATTGGAGCACCGTAGGATGGGCCCTGTTGAGTTAGGTTGTGAGGTATAAACGAATAAGTTGGTTGCTTCCAAAGAGTTTGATCTATTTTAACAGCTTCTTTTTCGCTTGAACAAGATATGAGAATGCGTTTTCCGATGCACCAATTTGTGTGTGAAAGATAACATATAAGTTTATCTTTGATTGTTATTTCTTGAGATGAATTTTCAGGTGGTAATAGATAAAAAGTTACATTTGTCATTCTGCTATCTTGTTTGTAAAATAAATAAATTATAATTCCATTAATTATTGGTGATGGCATTAGAGTCTAAATTTTCATATTAAATAAAATAATATAAATTATATAGGTTATTCAAGTGATCAATTTTCTTTTTAATGTTTAGTGATTTTTATTCTTTTAAGTTAGATCGATTTAATAAAAACTGAGATAGAAGAGATACTGGTCTACCTGTGGCTCCAGTATTTTTTTTAGAATCCCAAGCGGTTCCAGCTACATCTAAATGTGCCCAATGGTATTTTTTTGTGAAACGAGCTAAAAAGCAGGCTGCAGTAATTGCTCCGGCTTGTCCCTCTCCAATATTTGCTATATCTGCAAAGTTAGAATCAATTTGTTTTTGATATTCCTTAGTTATTGGTAGGCGCCATACATGATCATTAGTTTGTTCTGAAGCTATCAGCAGTTCATTGGCTAATAGATCGTCATTAGATAGTAGGCCGCTCATATGATCTCCTAAAGCAATAACGCAGGCACCAGTGAGAGTAGCGATATCAATTACTATTTCTGGATTAAAACGCTTAACATAAGTCAATGCTTCGCATAGTATTAAACGTCCTTCGGCATCAGTATTAAGAACTTCAACTGTTTGACCGGACATGGTAGTAAGTATATCCCCTGGACGGTAGGCCGAGCTTCCGGGCATGTTTTCGCAACTAGCTAAAATTCCAATTACATTAAGAGGGATTTGAAGATCAGCTAGTATATTCATTACAGCATATACAGATGCTGCGCCGCACATGTCATACTTCATGTGATGCATATTCTTTTCTGGTTTTAGGGATATACCCCCGCTATCGAAGGTGACTCCTTTTCCAATTAGAACTATTGGGTTGGTGTCTGTATCTGGATGTCCTTTATACTCAATGACTGACATAATAGATTGATTTTTTGAACCAGACCCTACTGCAATATAGGCATTCATTCCTAATACATTCATTTCTTGTTCATCAACGGTATAGGTGTTTATGTATTTTTTGTAGGTTTTAGCTAAGTGATTAGTGAGAGAGGTAAGGTAAGAAGCATTACAGATGTTAGGTGGCATATTACCCAGATCTTTAGCAATTTTAATCCCTTTTGCGATAGCTAGACCATGTTGTATAGCTTGAGTGCCAATAGCTTGTTCACGTTCGCTAGAGATATTAAAGGTAATTTTGCGTAGCGCACATGTTGTTTTAGTTTTATGAATTTTAAATTGATCAAAATCATATAATACTTCATGAATAGCTTCTATTGCTTGGCGAATAGACCAGTAAATTTTGTCTTCTGACATATCTGGTTCTAGAAGAAACAGAACTGCTTCAATTGATCCGATATCATTTAACTTCCTAATTGTTTCATGAATTATTTTTCTATATTTCTCTATATCTGTCTCACGTTTTTTTCCGCACCCAATCAGTAAAATACGTTTAGAAGGAATATTTGGTATGTGATATAAAAGAAGACTTTGTCCAATCTTTCCTTCTATTAAGCCATCACTCAATAGGGAAGTAAGATAACCATGGCTAATTTTATCTAGTTCCTCAGCTGTTGATGAAAGTTTCTGGGATTCAAATATGGCTACAACGATGGCGGAGGTATTGCGTTGTTTTTCAACTTTGCTGATTTTGACATTAAATTCCATTTATTTTCCTAAATATTTTATGCAACACATCTTGTGGTTTCAGTATTATTTTCTATAGCTTTAGTATATAGAAAAGATAGAATTAAACAATTTTAAGATTTGATCTTAACAAGAATTCTATAGAATATATCAATATTCTAATAAATATTTTTTTAATTTAGAGATATCAATCTATGATGTTGCTTGAAATTAGATTACTTCTGTCTAGTCTATAATACTAGACTTTTTATGATTTATGCTGAGATATTGTATTTTTTGCATTTTTAAGTTTTATCGTTAAGCACAAAATGTGTATCTAGCATTTTTTAAGACCAGCAGCTTCACGTAGTTCAGATGCTTTTTCAGTTTTTTCCCATGGAAATTTTTCACGACCAAAATGACCATACGAAGCAGTTTCGCGATAGATCGGGTGGAGTAGATCTAGCATTTCAATCAAACCATAAGGTCTAAGATCAAAGAATTTTCGTATAAGAAAGATTAATAGTTCGGTTTTAATTTTACCGGTTCCAAATGTTTCTACCATAATAGAAGTAGGTTCCGCAATACCGATAGCATAAGAAATCTGTAGTTCGCATCGCTCTGCTAGACCTGCGGCAACAATGTTTTTTGCTACGTAACGTGCCGCATACGCAGCAGATCGATCAACTTTTGATGGGTCTTTTCCTGAGAAAGCGCCGCCACCATGACGAGCCATACCTCCATAAGTATCAACGATAATTTTACGTCCAGTTAATCCACAGTCTCCCATAGGTCCTCCAATCACGAAACGGCCTGTTGGGTTAATATGATATTTAATATGATTACTTGTCCAACTAGACGGTAGGACAGGTTTAATAATTTCTTCGATGATTGCTTCTTGAAGTTCTTTTTGTGAAATATTTTCTTCATGTTGAGTCGAAAAAACAACTGTATCAATACCAATAATTTTATTATTGTCATATTGAAAAGTAATTTGGCTTTTTGCATCTGGACGCAACCATGGCAATCGACCGCTTTTACGTATTTCAGATTGTTGTTTGACAAGTCGATGAGCATAGGTAATTGGTGCTGGCATTAATACGTCTGTTTCGTTGGTAGCGTATCCAAACATCAGACCTTGATCGCCTGCTCCTTGTTCTTTTGGATTTGGACGAGTAATACCTTGGTTAATATCTGATGACTGTTTACCAATAGCATTCAGTACTGCACAGGAATTAGCATCAAATCCCATGTCAGAATGGATATACCCTATATCTCGTATGCTTTGTCTTGTAATTTCTTCGATATCTACCCATGCTTTAGTTGATATTTCACCTCCAACCATAACCATTCCGGTTTTTACATAAGTTTCACAAGCTACTCTGGCTTGTGGATCTTGATCTAAAATAGCATCGAGTATTGCATCTGAAATTTGATCAGCAATTTTGTCAGGATGTCCTTCTGATACAGACTCGGATGTAAAAAAGTGTTTTGCCATCTTGTTGTTACCCTGAGTGTTACAGTTTTTCATCAAGCATATTTGATGGGTGCATAGCTTATATTCTTGATTATTAAGCATTGTACAATATTCTAAAAATAGTCATCTTAATATTGAAGATGATATGTGAAAGATTGATGCTACTAAAAAGATATACAACATATTTGGTAGAAAATGTTATTTACTATTTTTATAGTACTATTTTACATAATTTTTATATTTAGATTTTTTTATCTAGCAATATGTTTTAAGTTTATTTAAAGATGTATAGTGGGTCACTATACATATAGAAATGGTTATATTTAGAGAACCAAAGAGATTGGTTGTATTTAATTCTCAAATATATGTTCAATTTTTTGAGGTATTTATAATTTATATCTTATTATATATTATAAGATATAAATTATCACATCTTCAATCACCTTGATATAAGGAGAATAGTGTGATAATAAAAGATAGAAAAGAACAGAATGGATCTAATTGCAATAATTAATTTATAAGTCTTTGATATATATTGAATTATATTGAAGTGGTTGTAATATTGTAATAGCAGCATATTCTTTTACGTATTCTAGATCAGTCTTCATAAGAAAGAATATATCTATTTAAAAACTCATTATGGCTAATGAATCGATTTAACAGTTTTGAAATTCATTTAAAAAAGATGAATACGAGTCAAAATAGAAAGTTTTTGGGCCAAGTGACACAATTTGTATATGATATTGCTACTTAATTATTTTTCATAAAATTCAGAAGAAAACTTTAGAATCATTAGAATTAATTAAAAAAATTAATATTTGATATTTCTTAGATAGTTAAACTGATAGAATCGATATTATTGTTAGTAATATTTTTATAGGTTTTTTTAGTTTTTTAAATTGCCATACCACAATTAATAAAGAATTGGTAAGAGATGTTGAATTAATTTTACCATATATAATATATCACAATTCATTGAGAAATGAGTATTGAAAGGATTAATTTTGATAGATATTTATTCTTTTAATTTAAAGTTTTACACTGATTAAAAGATTTAACAAATTAATAGATTAATTAATCTATATTAGTAAACAATTAATCTATATTTATAGATGTAGTGTTTAAAGTAAAAACGATTCCACTTTGTATTTTCTAATTATAATAATAATTTATTATTTATATTTTAATATAAATATCTTAGGAATTGGGTAAGCTTGAAGGAGTGTTAACAGAGAAAGCCGTGAGAAGACAGAGATTGAGTAAGGACCGTAGAAGATATGTTAATTAGGCTAGTCTGTATTCCAGTTCATTGTAGTTAAATTCTATTCATAGAATATTTATAATAAATATTATATTCAGTTAGATAAGGACTAATATTTAAGAGTAGATTTATCGCTATTAGGTGATAATTATCACTATTGGTTTTTGAGGTTTTATAGTCCTAATTTCTTAATTTTTCAGAATTTTGTAATGAGAGTTTTTATGATAAATTTAGTAGATGATTTAAGATTTTTATTATTCTATATATAATAGATAAGGATGATAAACATGACTAAGTCGTAATAATGTTTCAAAGTTGATACTGATGATATCAAGTGATTTGTGTGATATTCATTTTTTATTAATGGTATGTAGATGTATTGAATTTAAATTATAGAGAAATGTTTCTGACTATAATTGGTAAATTATTAAGAGTCATCATAAGTTATTTTATTCTTTATGAAGACTCCTGAAGGAAATAGCGTTTTATGAAAAATCTTAAAATGAAAATTATTCAAATGATAATTGATATTTTTAATGTACAAATGAGTCGATTATGTTTGATTTTATTTTTTTTTGGCACTTCTGTTTCGGTGTGTGCGCAAATAGATGAGATAGAATTTGTAGATAAAAAAATGATTTCAAAGTCAATAAGTGAACTAGATGCTGCACGGATCTATGCCATTTCTTTTGATGGCTCTGTAATAGGGGGGGATACACCACCTGATTCTGATTTTAAAAAAGCAGCAGTGTGGACGGGAGACCATTGGGCCAATCAAATTATTTTAGGAGATTTAGGTTATAATCATCGAACTGGTGCTGGAGTTTCAGCTAGCTCCAAGGACGGGAAAATACTTGCAGGTTATGCTGCTGATAAGATAGGTAGTCGTCATGGAGTCATTTGGTATGGCGATCATTGGCGAAAGGTATATGATGTAGAAAAGGTGAGTACGGGTAAAAGGATAGTTTCTGAAGTGTCTGCTTTATCTGCAGATGGTACAGTGGCAGGAGGGCATTCTAGTTTTAGATCTGGTCATATTTATGCGACTATCTGGTCTGGTGATCACTGGTCTACCGCTATAGATTTAGATAAAAATGTTTCTATTTCTGAAGGATCTAAAGTGTCCGCGTTATCGTATGATGGTAAAGTAGCGGGAGGATATCGTTTGCTACCGGTCAAGTTGATAAACGCGACTATTTGGTTTGGTGATAACTGGTCTGTGAGTAAATTGCTAGCTAAACCTCAAGGTGGTAAATTGCTTCCTTCTGAGGTTTTCTCTTTATCATCTGATGGGAAAATAGCAGCTGGTTATGTTACTAAACCTGATGGTAATAAGCATGCATCTATTTGGTCTGGTGAGAACTGGACGACTGAAACAGATTTAGGTACTTTTAAAAGTGATAATACTGGATCATCTGGGGTATATTCATTATCTTCGGATGGGAAAATAGCAGCTGGTTATGCTACTGGAATTAATGGTAAGACACATGCGGCTATTTGGTCTGGCGAGAAATGGGATAATAAGATTGATTTAGGCACACTGTGCCAGAATGATTCTGGCAGTTCTGAGATTTCATTACTATCTCCTGATGGAAAGATAGCTGTAGGGGATTCGATTGATGATGATGATAAGAATCATGCATTTATACTGAGAGTGCCTCGTTTTGCTTTAGATAAAACGCCATCAAGTTCGTTATCTACTAAACCAGCTTTAAATAGTGTATCAGATCGTACTACTCCACCTGTATTAATTGATCTCATGAATACACGTGATAGTGTGCATCAGGTAGCAGGAGACGCATTTGTATTAATGACATTACAAAAACAAAGTTTAGCTAAGTTGCAGAAAGGGTGTGTAGTTTCTGATAAGAATTGGTGTTGGTTAATTAATTCAGATAAGTCTAATTTAATGTCTCAGGATATGGCTCCAGTAGTCAATTTAGGATACGGTATAACCGATATGTTATCTTTGGGGGGTGTTATTACGAATTTTTTCCCTCATGTTCCACATAATAGTCATAAAATTAATGGAAATAATTTTGGGATTGGGTTTTATGCTGATATGCATGCTCCATTAGGTTTTGGAGACAATTATTTTCGTCCTTCTTTTTCATTCATAGAGAATGGGTTAGGGGTGAATCGTTCTTCTTTTTCTCATACTGAACAAGGAAAGGGCAATAGTAAATTAAACGGGTTTAGTTCTTCTATGGAGTGGGGGAATGGTCAATCGATTTTTAATAAAAATATTGCATTTTTTTGGCACTTAGGTTTACGGTATGATTACTTATCTCGTTCTTCTTATCAAGAAGATAAGAAATTAAGTTTTCCTGTTAAGTACAATAAGATTAATTATGAAAATTGTAGAGCGGATGTAGGGGTAGACCTCCGGATTCTAGTTTCGCCATATTTAACATGGATATCTGGTATGAAAATTGAGAACATTATAAAAGATAGTGATTTGATCTCTGATTCTATGGTAAATGGAATAGGTGCGTTACAAAATAAAATGGATATTAAGAAGACACAGTATATATTAAAGACTGGAGTTAGATCTATTTTAAATAAAAATGTTTCTATATCATTTCTTACTTCGCTCAATCAAAAAAATTTAGGTAATGAAACCTTTAAGGTTACTTTAGGCCTTACTGGTAAGTTTTAATATTAGAAAATATACTATATTTGGTATAAATACTTAACTAATTAGTTAGATTAATAGTTTTTTAATATATTATATTCTAATTACAATTAGAGGTTTTTCATTAATCTACGTTGTGTAATTACATACAAAATTATTTTTTGTATCTTTAACATAAATGTGTGCGAGATTGAAAGATTAGGAATAAATTCTGGATATGTTTAGTATTGTTTTTTTGTTTGACATGTCTATATAAAAGTCTAATGTGATTATGATTTTTTTTGATATTAAATATCAGTTTTTTTGTGGATTCTTTTACAGATTAGTGATGATATCGTTAATTGACTATTAAAACCAAGCGAAATTATATCTATAGTTTTTGGATTAAACTAAGGTGGCCGGGTCTCTTGTTAAGAAAATCGGTCTAGGCTTTTGTTCTAAGAAAATTCAGGATATTTAAAGAATCTATGCTGACTAAAGAGAGAAAGGATTGTATAAATATTGATATATTAAATTGAAATCTATAATAATTTTCTTATTTAGGAAAATATTATTAGTAATATGCTAAAATGGAAATTTTAAGATTTATTATTAGGTTCTCTAGGATTATTAAAATTTTAATTAATTATAATTTTAAAGAAGAAGTTGTAGATTGTTATGACCTAATTATGGTGTTTTTGGTGCAAAGCCTTTATTAACCAAAGATTAAGAAAGTTCTTATTGTATTAAATATGATTTCATCAATATGACCGGATATTAGTTAATTTTTATATATAATATATGCTTATTATGTCTATATTTAAGAGATAAATTAACTAGAATAATAAGAAAGAAGAACGAGGTGTATATAGGTATTTAAATACTATTTAAAATAGATAGCTTATACTGTTATTTCTTATTTTTTCAAGAATTTTATATAAAATATTTAGTTCTTTTTGATTTATGAGAGTTAAGGCATTTACCTCTAGTCATATTTGAATTATTACATCTTTTGCCTGCTCAAAGAGACGAGGTGATTCTGAATAAGCCGGCACAGCTTTTGCTTCCACTTCATTTACCTAATGATAGGACTTTTTCTAGTTTTTGGGTAGGAGAAAATAGTTTGCTATTAAGCGTATTAAGGAGTGCTTTAGTACAGAGTAAAAGTAGTTATATTTATTTCTGGTCTAGTCAAAGGGGAGGGCGAAGTCATTTATTACACGCTTCTTGTGCAGAGTCTTCCGAATATGGAAAGACAGCAGGTTATTTACCTTTAGATAAGAGGGCTTGGTTTATTCCAGAGGTTTTAGATGGTATGGAACATTTATTTTTAGTATGTATTGATAATATTGAGTGTATTGCTGGTGATGAGAAGTGGGAAATGGCGGTCTTTAATTTATATAATCGTATTTTAGAAACAGGAAAAACACGATTATTTATTACTGGAGATTGTCCCCCGCGTCAGTTAAATCTTAAATTAGCAGATTTAGCTTCTCGTTTAGATTGGGGTCAGATTTATAAGTTACAGTCTTTATCAGATGAAGATAAATTGCAGGCATTGAAAGTACGTGCTCAGCTGCGTGGTTTTGAATTGCCGGAAGATGTTGGTCGTTTTTTGTTAAAACGACTGGATCGTGAAATTGGAACGCTTCTTATTATGCTGAATGAATTGGATAAAGCATCAATCAGCGCCAAGAGAAAACTTACTATTCCTTTTGTTAAAGGAACTTTAGCCCTTTAAGGGTTAGTGGTTCTATATTTTATATCTTACTTTAATAAGCTAATTATCGTATAATATTGAAGATTGGTATTCATAATAGGTGGTAATTTTTAGAAATTAATATAAATATCTAACAAAATCATTATTTTAGAATCAATTAAATCACAATGATTAGGTCTATTCGTTACTGATTATTTATAGGAAACATAGGATCTAGGTTTGATATTAGAAAGATGCAAGTTTGCAGTTGATGAATGATTTTATATGTATTTTATAATACTTCTTGTTTCAAGAAAGGATAATGTATTAGTAGTGTTATATATTTTTATATAGCATACTACGAATAGTTTATAGATTTTTAGTTTTAATAGATAAAGGTATATACTGATATTGATTATAGTTTGAAAACTTGTTAGTTTATTTAGAATGATCAATTATTAGTGGGAGCTAATAATTTCCATTAGATTGTTATTTTTTTATTATCAATATAAAACTTAGTGTTTAATAGAAGGGGCATTGATCATATTGATACTGAGAAAATATCACATAAAGTATAAATAAATATTAAAGATTAAGTTGACGTATCGATGTCAGAAGAGCACCGTATAAGGATATTTTATCTGATTAGCAGGTCTTTGCTATTAGCATAATCCGGAGTCTGTCCAATTTAATAGAGATTATTCGTTATGAGATGAAATTGACTTGGTCTATAATTATGTCTAAAATTTCGAGTAATAGTAAACATTAAGATTACATACTCGATTCTTTTAATACTAAATTCTTATAATCAAGAGGAAGTATGACATTTAATTTTTTTAATAAGATAGAATAAAGAAATAGAGATTTTGTGAATATATTTTTATTTGATTGATAATTAACTGAAGTTTATTGTTAAGAGGTATTTTTATTTGAATCAGTATGTTTTTGTTACTGGAACGGATACAAATGTTGGAAAAACTTTAGCATCTTGTGCGCTTCTACAATCTGCAGTTAGCAATGGATATCGCTCAGTTGGATATAAACCAGTCTCTTCTGGTTGTGTATTAACACCACATGGAGCTAGGAGCAAAGACGCATTAGCATTAATCGCTAATAGTAATGTTTCACTTAAGTATAATCAAGTGAATCCAATTGCTTTATTCTCTCCTACTTCACCTCATATTGCGTGTCATATAGAAAGAAAAAATATTGATATAAGCGTTTTATCTAAAGGATTATCAGATTTAGCGATTATTTCGGATTTAGTTGTGGTAGAAGGAGTAGGAGGATGGCTAACCCCTCTGGGAGAAAAATTAGATTTTTCTGACTGGGTAAGATATGAGCGATTGCCGGTTGTTTTAGTTGCGGGTATCAAACTTGGTGTTATTAATCATTCACTCTTAACCGCTTCAGTTATTCATCAAGCAGGCTTGCGGTTAGTTGGATGGATTGCTAATCATCCTTTGAAATCTGTTCAGTTTGCGTCAGAATATATAATAGATTTACAAAATCGATTAGATGCTCCATTGTTAGGAGTTATTCCATATTTAAAAAGCTCTGAGGAGAGAGAGCTTGGTCACTATTTAAACTTTTCTTTATTAAGAAGAATTATCTCATCTAGATGATCTTATGACAAGAAAATAAAATATATATTTTTAAAATAACTTACTTATATTCTATGAGGTTTTAACATTTATTTATCAGAAAAGGATCGATGTATATTATTGATATGTTTTTAACAGATCATTCTTAGTAATATTTTTCTTTAATATTTAAATATTATCTTAAAATATTCATATCTATGTTCTAGTTATTATTTTATTTTTTGCAAAATAACAATGTGATGAATAAATATTATAAAGAATTTTATATATGATGTAATCGTATATTACGATATAATACAATCTATTAATTATTTATTTTAAATAAATTAAAGTTTTTTTAATTAGGAGATAAAGTGAATATTGATATATTTTATGATAAAATGGATGATGTCATATTTATTTTTATGAATATCACTTTAAATCTTGTAAGGGTTTAATTATTTTTTTGATTATATAATACCATACCTATGAGGTAGTAGAGACTTGTATTTTAGATTATCTATATTTTATAAGTGTATTTATTTTTTTAAAAAATTGGACATTATTGTTTATAAAAAATTTTATATTCTTGATAGAATTTTCATAAAGGAATAATCACCTGTTTAATGTTTTATTTTTATTAGCTTTTATATTTCGTATAGAGGATGAAATTGTTATAAAACTGATACTTAAGAGATATTTAGAAATTGCATATATTTTATTTTCGATATGTTTTGATTGATATTTGTTTAAACATTTTAGTTTAATTGTTAATTTCTATAGGTAATAGAAATTATTATCTACATATTTTACTTTTCATTTATTTCTAAATAGACCATAAAAACATAATTATAATCATTCTTTTGGTTTATTCAGTTTGTTCTTGGTTAGTTTGTTCAGTTAGCATAGAATTATGTATGTCTGTATCGGATGTTATCGCATAATGCATTCTCTTCTTCTTTAAGAGAAAATATATATATTGTATTTTAGATGTCTATAATAGTGATTTATTATAAAATATTTTAGGACAAGAGAACAGATTCTAATTAATTAATATATATTATTATTTTTACAATAAGATTTTATCTTATATGTTTATTAATTATATTGATAATATTATCTTTTTTATAAAAATAAACATTATTAATTAGATAATTAAAAGATATATAATCAAAATTAATAGTTTTATTTTTAAAAATAAATTATATACTGTTATTTTAAATCTATATAATTTAAGATAGGAGCAAGTATATATTGATTTATATTCATTAATGTATATATGAAACTATTTTTAAGTTTCTGATGGTTAAAATATGTATATAATAAAATTATATAACATATGTAATGTTATTAATATTATGTATTTGTTACATTTTAATAAAATATATAGAATAATGATGCATGATTTTAATAATTATTTTTATCAATTGTTATTATTTATTATTAAATAGTATTTCAATAAGATGTGATGATGTTATCATATATTGAATATCTTATTAAAAAATAAAAAGATGAAACTAGTATTATCGTGATTCTACATAATCATAGACAAAAATATAAAATATTTATATATGCATATGAAATTGAAGGAACGATGGTAAAGTGAATATGATTTTTCTATTAAAAATAGTGTGCTCGTTTTGTCCTATTGTATAAATAGTTAGTAGATAATGTAGTTATATATTCTATATGGAATATAGAAGTTGATTACTAAGATGATCAATAATTTATTATCATTAATAAAAGGAATATTAGATATTAATATATTATAATTGATAATATGTAAAAAAAGTGTTTAGAATGATTGGTAATATAGTTTAGTAACGAGAAAAATTTTATGAGTGTATTATTTGTGATTTAAAAAATTATCAATTTTGAATGGTTTTATTTTTTTATTTTAGATTATATTACAATCATTAATTTTGAAACAATATTTATGAAATTTATTAAATTAAAAATGATCATTTAGTAATATAAATGTCTTATATATATTTATTTTTTATTAAAATAATTTTTAATATTATATACTATATAATCTGAGATTTTAAGGTCCTATATCTTATTCAGGATAACGTTAGAATTTATTATTAGAGTATCTTTGTATTTTATATATTGTCATTAAAGTTTTCTTTTTTTATTTCTTATATTAGTATTAGTTATTTTTTATAAGATTAGTTAGTAATTTTTGATTATGATCCATGGTAAGAGATAGATGATTACATTCTTTTACTATCAAGATAAATAAAGGCATATTCCTTATACTATGTAAGGAAAAAGATAATTTTTTTAGTTACATGTTTTACCTATTATGCATACAGGGTATACAATATTTTATTTATCTGATAAATATTAATTATTTTTATCCTGATTACATATTAATTCATAGTAACCTACTAAGAATCTGGTTTATTAGGTACCCGAGGTGGTCTTATTCTGATCCACCATCCAATTAACCATGTTATCCATCCAGATATGATAAGCCCAATGGAAAGCGTCGTCCATTCTGAGGATAAGATAAGTAACATGATATTACTAAGAAGTAGTATAGGGCTAAGACTAAACCAACAATATGATTTTTTTTGTTTATTTTGTTCATAATATAGGTTTGATGCTAGTCGATCTATACGATTTTGTATATTTTTATTTTGTTTAAGGTGTTCATAAAAAAGATCTGGTAATTCAGGTAGCTTTGATGCCCAAATTGGAATTTTATTTTTTAAAGTTTGTAGAATTGCAGGTATACCTATTTGATTTTGAATCCAGTCCTCAAGGAATGGTTTAGCCGTCTTCCATAAATCTAGGTTTGGATCTAATTGTCGACCAAGCCCTTCTACATACAGCAAAGTTTTCTGTAAAAGAACCAATTGTGGTTGGATTTCCATGTGAAAAGATCGTGTTATATTAAACAAACTAATTAGTAGATGTGCAAAAGAAATTTCTATTAAAGGTTTTTTAAAAATAGGTTCACATATGCTTCGAATAGCAAATTCAAAATCTTCTATATCAGTGCCTGGTGGCACCCATCCTGAGTCTATATGTAGGGTTGCTACTTTACGATAATCACGATTCAAAAAAGCTAGAAAATTTTCTGCCAAGTAGCGTTTGTCTTCTTTTTGTAAAGTACCGACAATTCCGTAATCAATTCCAATGTATTGAGGATTGTCTGGATGCATATAGTTTACAAAAATATTACCTGGATGCATATCTGCGTGAAAAAAACTATCGCGAAATACTTGAGTAAAGAAGATATGAACGCCTCGTTCAGCTAAAAGATTTAAATTAACACCATATTGAATTAACATAACAATATTAGAGATTGGAATACCATAAATACGCTCCATAACAAGAATGTTTTTAGTACATAATTCTCGATATATTTTTGGTACATATAATATTTGGCTATGATAAAAATTACGACGCATGCGCATAGCATTGTCTGCTTCACGTAGTAAGTTTAATTCATTAAGAAGTGTTTTTTCATAGTTATGAACTACCTCTATTAGATGCAGTGAACGAAAAGAAGGTATAAAGTGTGGAATCCATAATGCAAGTCGATAGATAAGTTTTAAATCAGACTGAATAAGGGATAAAATTTCAGGTCGAATAATTTTTATAATTACTTCACAACCGTTATTTTTGAGTGTAGCAGTATGTACTTGAGCGATAGAGGCGGAAGCTAATGGGGTGATATTGAAGTTATTAAACTGAGTATGAATAGGCGCATTTAAGGCAGATTCAATTAAGTGTTGTGCTTTGAGACCATCAAATGGGGTTACGCTATCTTGCAAGAGCGTTAGTTCTTCAGAAATATGGATTGGCAATAAATCATGACGTGTAGAAAGCATTTGACCAAATTTAATCCATATTGGGCCTAATTGTTCTAAAGCCAAACGTAATCGTACACCTTGAGGTTGGTTTAAGTATTCGTTGGGTATCCAAAATAGACATCTTCGATACAATCGTAATACTCGAGAAACAAATTCTAAAGGGATGAGCTCATCTAGATTATAATGAAAAAAAATACGAACAATTAGACAGAGACGGCGGAATTCACCGTAGGTCATGTCTCCTCCAAAAGCGCTGTTCGTTTGTGTAGAGCATCCAATGAATATGTTAGCGTATTTATTTCTTTTATAAACCAAACAAGCTCTAATGGGTTAGGAATTAATTTCCACTCCTCCATGAAGACTTCAAATAAATATCTTTTTTTATATTCTATAGCATGCCAGATTTCATGGGATAGTTGACCATTAAGGTGGTTAATAATCTTTTTAATAAGATTGCAGAACCATAGGAATATGTATTTTTTTTGATTTTTTGGTATAGAATACATTAAAGAAAAAATATTGTGGATGACTTTTATATCACCTTCTATTTCGAGATTTCCGTCCTGAATTAGTCTGATGAGATTTTTATAATTGTGTATGTTCAGCAAAGCTGTGTAGTGGATTTTTATCTTACAGTTTGTTATGTCAGTCCAATCGGTAAATATAAATATTTCTTTTTCATTAAATAATAAAGTAATTGGTTTCATTATTTCAAAGAGATCTATAGAGATAGTTTTATTTCTGAGATTATTTTGAATAGCCTGGGGGGCTTTCTGATAATGTAGGATTATAGTTAAAAATTTTTCCAGTATGACTATATATGGTGTAGATAATCCCATGATTGTCCTTTTTAGAATTTAAAACCGCAATGTAGTGCTACAATGCCTCCTGTTAGGTTTTTATATGTAGTATCCTGAAAACCAATATCAATCATCATCTTTTTAAGTGTTTCTTGATTAGGGTGCATTTGAATAGATTCTGCTAGGTAACGATAACTGTGAGAATCTTGTGCTACTATTTTTCCAATGTAAGGAAGGATATGTAAATTGTATAGATTATATAATCTATGTAGTTTTGTACATTGTGGATGCGAAAACTCTAGCACTAACAGGCGTCCTCCTTTTTTAAGGGTTCGCAACATGGATCGCAGAGCTGTATCTATTTCAGTTATATTTCGCAAGCCAAATGCGATAGCAATGCAGTCAAAAAAATTATCTGGAAATGGTAAGGCCTCCGCGTTAGTTTGTACATAATGTATTTTACTAATTAGGCCTTTGTTACGCAATTTATCGCGTCCGATTTTTAACATTGAGCTATTAAGATCTGCTAACACAACCAAACCTGTTTTTCCGACTAAATAATAAAATTGTTCTGTTAGGTCACCTGTTCCACCTGCTAAATCAAGTACGCGTTGACCTGGTTGTACATTGCTAGAGGCGATAGCCAAACGCTTCCATATTCGATGAATACCTAGTGACATTAGATCGTTCATAACATCATATTTAGATGCAACAGAATGAAATACATTAGTGACTAAATGAGTTTTTTCTTCTTTCATAACGGATCGAAAACCAAAGTAAGTGCTCTGTTTAGATGTATTGTTCTGCTTCATATATGTTCCAAGTATTAAAATTTATTCTAAGTATATGGTTATGGATATAGTTCTCTAGTTATTGATGATAGTTATAGAAATTATTGAAGTTTGAAATGTATTTAAAAAATGTATTGTTTAGATTATTTTTTTGAAGGTGTTCCAGTATAACATACCGTAAGGGGTTGCGTGTATACCTACAGTATTAATAAACGTTTTAATTTTTTATCAAGTGAATACAGTTTTAGATTTATTTATGATGTTATCATTTTTTATTACATTTTTTTTAGATAAGTATATTATTTAATAGAATATGTTTAGAAAATGGAATATATAATAATATGGTGTTTTCTAAAAAAAAAGTTAAATATATATCTGATATAATTATTTTCAATTAGAAAATTCTAATTAAGAGATAATTTACGCAGATAAAAATGTGTTATGGTATATTATATTCGATATAAAAAGACAGGTGTTCTTAATTAAGAATGAAGATAAAATACTGAGAGTTAAAATTATTTTTAATAAGATTTTTTTTAGTTATTCATTAAAAGTTTTGTTTATTATACTTTCTTTGATTATAGATAGATAGATGAATTTAAGTATGAGATATTTAATTTTTATTTTATTTTTTAATTTATGTAGAACTCTTTTGTATCAGAGAATGTCTATTTATTTTCTGTATAAATATTAGTTGTTTTAAAATATGTAACTGTCTTGATTCTTTTTAATTACTAGATTTTTTATTTTTTAAGATTTTTAAGCAATCACTAAAAGAATGATTAGAAGACTTTGTTTCTCTTTAATTAAAGAAGGATGATTCATGGCGTACATGATTAAGTTCTTTTTAGAGAACTTAAGTAGATGAGATTCCTATATATATCGTATAATATAGAATAAGTTTTGATAAATATGTTTTATATTTTCTGATCTCAGAAGAATTGATATTTATAATTATGGATAAGGATGTATTAATATCTCCTATAGAAGGTTGACAATCCTTTTTACATCATCTATTTGTATCTAGTTAAAATATTTACAATTTCCCCATTTTCTTCTACAAAGACATTAAAAGGAGATATTTTTATTTATTTAGAGTATTTTATATATTTATCTTCATAAAGGTTAAATCGTGATGTAATTTTATTACTTTTTAAAAAGTATATCTAAGTTTTATTAGATTTTTGACAATATATTATTGGGTTATGTAAGTTAGTTAGTCTATATTTTTATGCTTAATGAAATATCTGGCATGTCAATTACTGTGTTATGATCTAGATTAATAGATAGTATAAAAGTTTTTTTATATTTAGATCATTAATCTTAATGATCAGAATAACTTGTATATAATTCATTCATTTACAGTGAGAATTAAATAATGATATTTATATATTAAATTATAAAATTTATTATATTAGGAATATTTTATGACATATATTCATTTTAATTAAGATCACTAACATTAGTGCGGTTTATTTTTTCTTGATCTTTTATAAGTAAAGATTTTTCTATTAGTTTTTTATGGATTGGTCGTTTTATTTCAACACCCATTTGACGGAAAGCTTCAGCTTGGGAAATTAAGTTTCCACGTCCTTCTGATAACTTTTTCATAGATTGCTGATAGCAATGTTGTGCTTTACATAGATTATCCCCTATGCTGCACATGTCGTCTACAAATAAGCGTATTTTATCATACAGGCGTGCGGCGCGATCAGAAATATGTTGGGCATAACGATTTTGGTTTTCATGATGCCATAGATTATTTATAGTGCGTAATGCGACTAGAAGCGTTGTTGGGCTTACTAGCATAATATTTTGATTTAAAGCTTCAGTAATCAGCTCGGGTTTTCTGTTAATTGCCAGTAGAAAAGCTGGCTCTATTGGAATAAACATTAAGATATAATCTAGAGAGCGTATGCCTGGTAGTGATTGGTAATCTTTATTACTCAGGTTTTTTAAATGCCCACGAATAGCAATAATATGTTCTTTAATAGCTTTTTCTTGTTGGATAGAATCAATTGAGTTGAAATAACGTTCATAGGCCACTAGCGTCATTTTTGCATCGATTATTATATCTCTTTCATGAGGCATGTGAACAATAATATCTGGTTGAAAGTGTCCATTGTCTTCTGTTTGAATTTTTACTTGAGTTTCATATTCATGACCTTCTCGTAAGCCAGCGGCATCTAAAATATTACTGAGAACTATTTCTCCCCAGTTGCCTTGGGTTTTTTTGTCTCCTTTTAATGCTCGAGTTAAATTGAGTGTTTCTTCAGTTATTTGCGCATTAAGTTTTTGAAGATTGTGAATCTCATAAGTTAAGGTATGGCGTTCTCGTGATTCTTGGTTTAATCCTTCTTGTACTTGACGTCGAAATCCTTCGAGTTGTTCGCGTAGTGGTTCTATTAAACCTTGTAGGCTGTTTCTATTTTGTTCATCAATACGGTGTCCGGTATTTTCAAAAATACGATTTGCTAGATTTTCAAATTGAATATTGAGATGTTGCTCATTGTGTACTAAGAGTTTATTTTTTTCTTCAATAAAGGTTTTTGTTTCTTCTAGACGGGCTGTTATTTCACGTAGTTCCGCTTTTTGGGCGTTATTAATTTCTATTTGATAATCTTTTTCATGTCTTAGTTTTTCATTTTCGTTTTTCCAGTGTTCAATATTATCTATTTTTTCTCTAGTAGTTGCTAAACAACTATACAGTGCGTGATATTCTTGTTCTTTTTGTTGTTGAAGAATTATGTGTTTCTCTAACTGCCCTTGTAATCGATTAAGTTCGTTATTTTTACATTGAATTTCTTCGTTATAAAGAAGTTTTTCCTTTTTTATTTTGGATAGACGGAATTTATAATGGACAGAGGTCCAGATCCAACCTATTATGGTTGCCGATAAAATAGAGATAAAATCATACTTAGTTATATTGTTCATTTTTTAGTATATTTTATTAGTGTCTAACATAAATTTTAAATTTTTTAAGATTTTTATTCGGAGAACATAAATTAATATAATCTGGTTTTGAGTTTAGACATTATGTCAGAACGCATGTATAATTTATATAAATGCTATTTAATTACTTATGTAAATTTAGATTTAATATTTTTATAGAAAATAATACCATGTTGTATATAATTTTATGTAATCCTTTTACTGAGATTAAGTTTTATGCATATTTTATTCTTTTTTGGTAGGTGAGTCTTTATATGGTTTTATAGGGAGAGTAAAATGTATAATTTTTATTATTTTTCTTAAAAATCAACTTAGGAGTATTGGAAATTTTTAAAATATCAAGGTATTTAGTATTTGGTTAAGGTGAGAAAAAGTGATATTAGGTTTAGTGTATTACCTGATCTAGTATATTGACTAATTCTAATAAGGCTTAGTAGAATATGATTCTATCGAAAAGCAACATTTAATTCAGATTGTTATAGAAAACTATAATTATATAATATATCTTGAATTTTAATTATTTGATCTTTTGCGTGTATTTATAACTTTCTATTTATTTTTTATCTGATATTGCTTGATATACGATATTTTATTAATTTAGATTTTAAATCTATTTATATAACGAGATAGTTACAAGATTTATCTATTTTATAAAGCTAATATTATTCAATATCTAACTTGGAATTTTAAAGCGTTTGTTAAATCGATCGATTCTACCACCTTTTGCTGCATCACGTTGTTTTCCAGTATAGAATGGGTGGCATTGGCTGCATACATCAATGTTTAAATCATGACCTAAGGTAGAGCGTGTTTGAATTCTATTACCGCACGAGCATTTAGCGGTAATTGCAGCGTAATTGGGATGTATATCTTTTTTCATAAATAAAATCTCTATTATTAATATTAATTATAATGTTTATCGTTACATTAAATTAATTATCTGGAATGAAGGATCTTTTAGAATTTGATCTAGATGTTATCTAATTTTTATTTTATTATAAGTCCTATAAAAATGAATAGAATTGTATTCTTATTGTACTTGAATTGCAATTGGATATAAAAATAATTTGAATATGGTTCAATTGGGAGGTGGTTTTGATTAATTTCTTATTTATTTATATAAAATAGCATAAAGTTCTGAGATTGATCGATTAAGATGTGTGTATCGTTATTCAGATTTTCTTATAAAGGGCAGAAGGATTAGATCATTTATAATGTTTTTCTTTTTTTTATTGTCTTTATTATGGACAATAAACTTGTATTTTTTGATTTTTTGATTACAGAAGGAATTTTAATTTATTGATTTTATTTAATATTTAGAACGAATTCAGAAGAATGTCTTTTTAAGACACAGGATTATTAACAAATCATATTATATTTTAAAATTATTTTTCCAGATTATTTAATATGTAGTAGTTAATTATCTGCAACTCTGGTAGTTTTGTCAGTATTTTTAATATGAAGTATTATTAAAAGAATCTAGTGGAATTAATGTACAATTGATAAAATGATATTTTTAGATATAATTGTTTTTATTTTTTAGAGTCATTTTAACCTATGTTTTAGATGTTTTTGTTCGTATAAAATTAGTTGGGGTGTAAAAAGTAATAGTTTTAACTAAATTAATATTTTTTATTATGTAAAATAAAATCATTTATATTTAAATAAATTTACTTAATTATTTTTAATGGTTTGTATGTGTTATATAATCACTATATTGATATATATCACCATATAAGTATGGATTTTTTAAATATGTATAGCTCTTAGTATTAAAAAGATATTATAATAAGGGAAAATAATGGTCTTTTTTAGAAAAAAATAAATAGAGTATTATTAATTTCATTAATATAGTTTTAGATAGGATCTATTGCAATTAATACGATATGTCTTATGAAGAATATAGGATTCTTGGGTCTTAAATGTGATCGATGTTTTTTTTAAAAAGTCATCTAGTTTAGAGAAAATACTATTTAGTTTTTTCTCTCCTCAAATACAAAAACCACTGTATGCGATATAAGAATTTTTAAATAAAAATTAGAGTATTATTTTTGAGAAAGTATTGAGAGTTTTAATGGATAGCTTATCAGGGTATTTCTATAGACTCACTTTCTTATTCGGTGAGATGGTAAACTGGTATAATTATTTAATAATACTCTCTTTTTAGTTTAAGAAAGATGGAAAAATGGGTTGTTAGGTATAGACAGTTTTATATAAGCTGATTTTATACGAAATAAGTAGTGGATTATATATCTACTATAATTATCGTCTTTTTAATAATTTTCTATACTATTAATTAATATCTATACTATTAATTAGTATTTTAATTGTCATAGATCTAGGATTTTTATTTTAAATTGATATTTAGGTTAGAATAGTTCTTATGATAAGAAACACTTTAATTGAAAGATAAATTTATTCTTGCGAGGTACTTATATGTATTTAGACTATCATATGGATACTATAAATGCAATTATATAATAAGTGTTTGAATCTTTTTAAATTAAAAAATATCAATATTATGGATAGAGTTAGACTTCCTAAAGTAATTATAGCTACTTCATTAGGTAATGCTTGTGAGTGGTTTGATTTTGGAGTTTATGGATTTATGTCAAGTGAGATCGGAAAAATTTTTTTTCCTATCTCTGATCCAGATGTTCAAAGAATTTCTATATTAGCAACTTTTTCTATTCCTTTTTTAATTCGTCCATTGGGTGGTTTATTTTTTGGACTTTTAGGTGATCAATATGGTCGACAAAGGATACTTTCCATCACTATTATAATTATGTCAGTAAGTACAGCTTGTATTAGTTTTATTCCTTCTTATTCTGTAGTTGGTATTTGGGCTCCTATTTGTCTTATATTGTGTAGAATAGTACAGGGTTTTTCAGTAGGAGGTGAGTATGTTGGGGCTGCAATTTTTGTTTCTGAATATTCTCCAGATTGTAATCGCGGGTTTATAGCAAGTTGGTTAGATTTTAGTTCTATTTTCGGATTTTTGTTGGGGTCGGGGACGGTCGTGTTCATTGCGAGCATTACTGGGAAGTCCTATTTTTTAGAATGGGGTTGGCGCATTCCGTTTATGATTAGTATACCTTTAGGTTTTATTGGGTTATATATGCGTTGTAGACTACATGAGACTCCTGTATTTTATAATTATATAAAACAAACAAAAATAAAGTACTGTCCAAACTTTTCGGAGGGGCACAGGATTTCTTGCAAAGAAAATATCATGCAGTTTTGGAAAAGTGTTTTGATTTGTATTGGTTTAGTGGTAACAACAAATGTTCTATATTATATTCTTTTGACCTATATACCAGGTTACTTGTCATATAATTTGCATTATGAAGAGAGTGATGGGTTGCTCATCATGAGCTGTGTTATGTTTGTTATGTTATTTTTACAACCTATTATGGGTTGGATGAGTGATAAGTTTGGTCGTCGTCCATTAGTTATTTTAGGTAGCACAGCATTGTTTTGTTTATCTACACCATCTTTTATGTTAATTAATAGCGGAAGAGTCTGTTTTGTTATTTTTGGTTTGTTAATATTGGCAGCTATTCTTAATAGTTTTACTGGTGTGACAGCATCTAGTTTACCAGAGATGTTTCCAACATCTATACGTTATAGAGCATTGGCTAGTTCTTTTAATTTTTCAATCTTAGTCGCTGGTTTCACACCGGTTATTTTAGCTTGGTTAGTAGAGATTACTAGAGATCTATATGTTCCAGCTTATTGTCTTATGATAGTATCAGTGATTGGTTTTTGTACTGGAATTGCGATGAAAGAAACTGCTAACACATCTTTGTACAGAATTGATTCTATAAATTCTATTTTATATTTATCTTCAGATTCCTTGAAGATATATAATCGTAATATAAAAAAGAATGTTATATGAATAGTATGCATGGCTTGTATTTTTTAAATAAATCTTATATATTGAGTGCCTTTTCTTATATAAAAGAAAAGAGGAATTTTTTATTAATAGATTATTTTTATATTTTTTAATTATTAGTGTCTTTTTTATTAGTAATGTTTTAAAACATGAAACATAAATACATGTATCTTATTTTTATATAGAAGTATAACATCAATTAATAATTTGATCTTTGATTGATGTATCTGTTTTATTCTGAATATAGATATATAGTTATATATACAGTTTCTATGTAAATGTTAATAATGTTATTAGATATATGGTTGGGTATAAAATAGTTTTTATATTTATTTGCTTGAAGTTTTTCGAAAAAATTTGACTTGTAATATTAATATAAGTAAAATATTAATAATTAAATTTTTTTAAAATGTATGATTTGTTGATATTGATTTTGTACTTAACTTAAGATATAAAAATGGTGAGATGGCCGAGTGGCTAAAGGCACTCCCCTGCTAAGGGAGTATGTAATGAAAATTGCATCCGGGGTTCGAATCCCCGTCTCACCGCCATTTCGCATCCATAGCTCAGTTGGATAGAGTACTCGGCTACGAACCGAGCGGTCGGAGGTTCGAATCCTCCTGGATGCACCATTTTTTTGATAGATTTTACTTTTCATTACAGTTTAGTGATCTTGAAAAGATACATAATATATAGTACATATATAATAGATATATATGATATGTATCATATCTTAATTAATGTACTAGATGTGACTTATAGTTAGTTTGTTTATTTTTTATAGAAAATCAAAGAATAGTGTTATATATTTATGTAAGATTAAAAGATATTATGATTCTATCATTAGATATTATATAGATCTGGCCTGAAGTTTGTCTGTTTTAAAAAAACGTTAGTTTTGTTATAAACTTTATAATTACCTTCTAATTATCTATAGAGTACAAGTGATTTTATATATTTAATTGAGAATAATTAGTATGTATCATGATATGACGGTGTAGATATTTTATTTATAAAATATCACTATACTAATTGATAGTATATAATATCATTTTTTATGATATAAAAGTTAGTTTTTTTAACTAAAATATCTTTTCAATTGGATTATATGATCTAAATATATATTTATATCATTTTCCTATATTAGGTTTAATTTAGATATTGTTGATATCTCTTTTATCAAGAAGATATTTTAGACAGAGTTTCTTATTGTTATACATTCTATTCATCGAATAATCTAATTGACTGAATGCATCAGATTGATATTAATATATAATTTATATAAATTATTTGTGTTAATATTAATATATTAATAAATAAGGATTTTAGTTTTATTAGAATATATATGTTTATTAATATATAGATTTTTGTATTCATATATAAATTTGACGTCTATATTTTTGTTAGTTTTTTTAGACATAGCAATAAGTTTAGTGCATTGCTAGAGTAATGATAAATTCTATTTTTCAAAAAATTATAGAAAGACAGATTACATAAGATATGAATAATATTCAGTTGTATTGGGTAATACTTTTGAATATATGTGTATTAGCTATTATTTATTCTTTAAATAGTCACAGGAAGATTTATTTATATCAATTTTGTGTCAGAAGAAGATTCGTCTTTTGTCGAGAGATAGAATTATTTCTATAGATTAGCATGAGTGTTGATATTAGACACAAGTTGAATAGAGAATTAAATATATAATATATAATATGTATTATGTAATTAATTTTATGTTAGTTGTGTTATTTTATTTTTTATTTAGATTGTTTACGTGGAAATAAGTAGTAAAATATCATATTATTTTTAATATATTTTAAGATTGTTGGTAACAAGTACATAGTGTTTTGGATTTGGATCATACGAATAATTTTAATGATCAAATATTTGTAAAATTATCTCGGAATAATAAGGGGTATTAGAGTACAAATTTATTGTGTTATATTTTTATTGGTTATTTTTACTTTGTTTTAATTATATTTATAAAAATATTTTGTATATTTAAGAGATAAAATAGATTTTTTGATAATATTTATTTCAATTGAAATAGGTACAAAATTTTATATTTAATATATTTTTTTGAATATTTATTTTTTTTAAAGAATGTTATTGTGATTATAGATAGTATAATGTAATTAAATTTTATCTATCTAATTTTTTATCCATATAAAACAATGGAGTTAAAGAAAAATTTTAATAGTGTAATCCCTATATTTTAATAAGTCTTCTAATTAAATTTAGAATGTTATTTGGGATTTGACGTATTTCTATAAGTTAAGCGTGAATTGATATAATTTAATTTATATGAATGATTTGTGGTATATGAGTTGATATATTGTGCATTCTGGAAGTTTAGAGTCTGGTTATTATATACTGAATTGTATATATTTTGTTTTAAAAACTGGGTAGCGATATACAAGTTCAATATTTAATAGATAACATCTTGTTAAATCTGTAATCTTGATTTTTTAATTAGTTTATTTATATCTAGTTTAGATGTTATTGTTTTATTATTATATAAATTTTTAATTTGAATTAAATTTCAAAGCGTGTGATAAGTAATCTTTTGATTTATTAATTCCATTAATAAGATCTTATTATGGGTTATTTTATTTTTTATTATTCAATAGGTGAATATCTATTTTAATTATGATAGATTTTGTATTAGATTATTTGGTTCAGGATATAGTGAATATAGAAACCATTTTTATAAATTTTGAATAATTAATTTCTCTATATAAAGAATAATCTTGCTAAGTAATGTAATATAGTGAATATGTAGTATGAAGATTTCGTGTATTAAAATTTTTTTAATGTTTTGGTATTTATTACGATTTTTTATTGTTTTGTTTTGTGTGTTTAGAATTGTTGAAAGATGTTAGATGTAAATAGTTTTATCTTAATATAAATATATAAGATTAATATCTTTATAATAAATTATATGAATTATATGATGATCTTAATAGAATATGCAATAGCGGTACTTTTCATCGTGAGCAATGTTTGTTAGATTCGGTAATGAGAATCCTTTGATTCTGAGCGAATGTAGACAAGTTGATTTATTCTTTTTTCTTGTTTTAGGTTAGAGGTACATGATGAATATCATGCATAATATTAGGAGGTGATTCATAAGAATATTTTTGGTTACATATTATGAAACAAGATCAAATACCTTCTTTTAAAGAAGGTTCGACCGTTTTAATATTAGATTCCGGGGTAGGTGGTCTATCTATTTATAACGAAATTCGTATATTACTTCCAAATCTGCACTATATTTATTTTTTTGATAATATGGGGTTTCCTTATGGTGAAAAATCAGAACAGTTTATTATTGATCGTATTTTATCTATTGTTTTAGCAATAACCAATATATATTCTATAGCTTTGGTCGTGATTGCATGCAATTCGGCTAGTATTGTGACTTTACCTTCCATACGTTCTCGTTTTTTATTTCCAGTTGTCGGAGTAGTTCCCGCAATAAAGCCTGCTGTACAATTAAGTCGAAATAGTATTATTGGTTTACTAGCTACTCGCGGGACCATTGAGTGTAGTTATACGCATCAGTTAGTATCTCGATTTTCTGGAGAATGTCGTATTGAAATGTTAGCTGCTATGGAGTTAGTAGATTTAGTGGAAAATAAATTGCATGGTTTTCCGATTTCAATAGAAAAAATTAGATTGACTTTACAACCATGGCTGTCCATGTCTGAGTTACCTGATACGATAGTATTAGGATGTACGCATTTTGCTTTTATTTTAATGGAATTGAAACAAGTATTGCCTCAGGGAACGGTTTTTATTGATTCTGCGATGGCTGTAGCTCGTCGTACTGCGTGGTTTTTGGAGAACGGTTTATCTATACCAATTTCAGGAGCTCAGAATGTAGCTTTGTGTATGAAAATTACTTCTAAGAGTACCAGGTTGATACCTATTTTAAGAGATTTTGGATTTAAGACCCTTGGGACGCTGAAGATTTAGAGTTGGGTGTTTGGTACGAATGTAGTATGTAGAACATAGTTTTTTTAATTTTTTTAGATGTATTATTTATGGTAATAAGTTGATATCAAGAAAGACATCTGATATAGTTAGAATTTATAAAATTTTATGTATTATTTTAATACAAGAAGTAAATTGAATCTTTTAGATGGTAATAATGATTTTTTTCTAAAATAATTAATTATTATAAGAGATTAATTTTTAACTATGTGTTAAAATGATTGAATAAAGTAGAAGATTAGTGTTATAATGAATTATGATATTTATTTTTATATTTTTTGAGATTGTTAGGATAAGTTTAATATATAGAATATCATATATTATATTATATAAATAATATTATTAGTTATTTATTAGTTATAATGATGATTTATAGATGATGTACATCATATATTAATGAAGTTTTAAATCTATAATTAAGATAAAAAGAGTCCCCATCGTCTAGAGGTCTAGGACACTGCCCTTTCACGGCAGTAACAGGGGTTCAAATCCCCTTGGGGACACCAAGAACATAATTAGTAATACGTTATATTTTTGTGTTTAGAGGTAAAATCTAAACTAAGATTATAGTAGGTATTGGAAATAATGGTTATACTCTAATTTTTACGAAATGTCAGTAAAGTTGATTATTTTATTATAAAATAATGAGTTTATATATTCTTCTATCAATTTAATCATGAAATACTACATAAGTGAAATTTTGGATAAAGTTATATTTAAAATGATAAATGGCAGATTATGTACAATATTTATTTGATGTTGTAATTTTAGTTAAATTTTTTATATAAAATTACTATCAGATATTACGTATGAATAATATATAATATATTATTATATAATATAATACATCATTATAGTTTTAATTTTTTTAGAGCGGAGGTTAGAATTTCGTAGAGAAGTTCATTTTATGTAAGATTGTTATATTAATCATTTAAACATAAAATAATTAATCTATAAATATAGTCAAAGCTTATCTATTGTCTATAAAATTAGATTTTGGTCCGAAAGGTTCTTAAGTAATATTTGCTATTATTTTTATTTCATTTTTACTTCCTTTTTATAAATAAAATTTTGATCAAGTATTAATTGAAATACAATTAATAGGAATAAAATACATATATAGTTTAGATTTTAACTAATATGATTAATTATAAATCAAATCTTTATTTAAATTACTATTTATAGGATTTTTTTAAAAAAATTTATATATCAAATTGTATTGATTTTATTTGTTTTTAAAATATGTAAAATTGGTAAAATATATTATATATTAATTAGAATAATGAAAAATCTTGATCTATATTGGTTAATTTTATTTACAAATAAAAGGAAGAATAATTTTATAATAAAATATTAAAAATTAATTTATTTAAGTTTTTTTATTTAAAATCGCTATATAGCATAACTGCACTTTAATTTTGATATTTTAAATAATAAATAATTTATATTACATAATATAAATATAAGAATAAGTAATTAATTAAGATTATATAATGATGTTAATTATGAGAAAAAAAGTAGTTATTTTTTAATACAATATATTGAATTAATATGTTATTTTTAATTTAAAGTATTAGTGAATGCATCATAGTAGAATATCATGCTATAATTTAGTATTTATTTTTTATTTTGTAATATAATTTCACTTAGAAATACCTTAATTCATCTAACTACTAGATACACTATTTATATTCGATATGAAATGATATTTGAGATAAAAATTTCTTAATTATTATAGATTTTTATTAAAATATATATGATTTTTTAATAAGTAATAAATTTTACTATAGATACAAGGAGTTATTAGATGAGTGATAATTAACTATAGATATTAGTTTTTCGTATGATTTTCTAGTTTATTCGGTATTTTACGAAAAAAGAATATTAATAAATTTATACTATTCTAGTAGTATCTAAACAAGAATCGATTATATAGAAAGCACTGATTATTTTGATGTATTTATTTATTATTTTGTTGTATAATTCGTTATTTATGAACTTTAAAAGTTCATAACTTATCATATGATGCTATATAGATCTACAATAGATGTATTGGGTGTGAAAATATATTAATATCATTTTATTATAGTATATAGATTGTTTTATAGAATTAGTTTCATCTACCTATGTTAATGAGTATTTAATAGGTGTTTATTTTTTATATGAGAAGTTATAGTGACTATTAGAATGAATAGTGATGATAGTATATTTTAGTTTTATATAATCTTTATTTTTCTTCTAAAGAAGCGGTTCAATACATAAATTAAGATTTTTGATATCTTTTTTATTTATTGTTCAAAAATATTTTATTTCTTATTGTTTTGTTTATGATCTTATATTAACTAAGCGTTAAGATAATCTGGATATGTATTACTAACAAAAGTGGAAGATTTTTTTGAATTTTTTCCATTTTCCTAAATTACATTTATTTCTAGATGATTTTGATATAGAAATAAACAATAGGTTTAATTTATATTTTTATATAATATTTATTATATTATATTTTAGTATTATATTTGAATATACCTAAGAATTTAGGTGATTTCTTTTTAAGTTTGTATGTATATTAAATACATTAATAGCATATATTACATGTAATCTGGTATACGACTTTTATATTATTTTATCTTAATTTAAGATAAACTAAATCAGTTTGCATATTACTCTCTAGATAAGAGTACTCTTAATACCATTAGAGCATGATGAATTTTATGTCAATATACAAGGATTGGTCATAAAATTATTGATCATATTGTCAATTCATATTGAAAGATCTTGCTTAGATTAAAGATCTAAGATATATCACTTAATTTGATATGATTATATATCAGTATTAATACGCTGTTTTCAAAAAAAGGATATGATAATAATCATATTTTAGTACAATCTAATTTGTATTAGGAGAGTAAAATGTCTTTCTATTGTTTAGTGTCTAGAATGGATTAAATTTTGTTTATTAATTTAGCTGTTTGCGTTATAGGGGCGTAGTTCAATTGGCAGAGCATCGGTCTCCAAAACCGGAAGTTGGGAGTTCGAGTCTCCCCGCCCCTGCCATACTAAACTATACTAACTTGAAAGAATAAATTCTGTAATTATGTTTGGGAGATAGCCCTTTTCTTAACTAGAAGATATTTAAAATAAAATAGAGTAAATTATTTTCTATATTGGATTTATATACTTGTTTCAAAATAATATATTTCAGTTTATATGAAAGTTAGTTCATATTGTTTTTATTTTAGAGGCGGTATAGATTTGTATATGAAAATATATTGTATTGAATCTTAAGATAAAAATTAGTAATATTAATATTGATTGATATAGTAATGCGAATGCTTATTTTAATTAAGGAATTCTTATCATTTTATTATAGATCTCAGTGCTGCGTAAATATGTTGGAGCTACATCTTCTACTTTAGTATGGATACCTTTTGATAATATTTTCAGAGCTAGCGGTAAAATGTCTTTTGCATGTGGTAAAACAATTGTCGTTTTTATGAGATTGATTAATGAAAGTTGTGTTAACTCTGATCGCTGTATCCACTCTGAGCCTACACAGATCCATTTTTCAGTAAGGTTAGTTATCCGATTCAATATGGTTTCTATATTTAATATAGATTCAGTTTCTTTTCCGAGCCAAGAACCATGAAGGTTTCTTTGATATTCTGCCCAATAAATTTCACCTAGCTTTGCGTTCATGGCAACTAGAACGCGTTGAGCACCTAGTTCCCTCCAAGCTTGTTCTGCCATAATTTTAAGAGTTGAAATTCCTATTAATGGTATTTCAGAACCTAATGCTAGACCTTGCGCAATGCTTGTTCCAACACGTACACCAGTAAAGTTACCAGGTCCACAACTAAAAGCAATAGCGTCTATTTGTTTTAAAGTAATTTTTTCATGTTGTAATAGTTTCTGTATTAATGGAAGAATACGTTGTGCATGTTTTTCAGAACTTTGTTCAAAATAAAAACGCTCATTCTTGTTATTGAGTAGTGCAACTGAACAGGCTTCTACTGTTGTCTCAAGTGCTAATATACGCATTAATATGTTACCTTTTACCCTAAAATAGGTTTTTGTATTACGTCAATCAAGTTGTGTTATCTACTGATATCTCTGTATTGATTGGCTATGTTGCAGTGAGTTTTAGTATTTGATTAAATAGTTATACAAAGTTCTATCAATTTAATTTAATCTCGTAACAATAGCTATAAAAAATATATAATTCATATTAGCATGTCTTAAATCTTTAGGACTTATCTCATTTGTTATAATGCCCATAGTACTAATAACTTCCTTTTATAGGAAGTTAGAAGGAGTAATTATGTTAATAGACTGGTATTTGTAATCAGACCCTGTGTATAGAAATACGGTAAGATTTTTGAAGGATCAAGGATCTATCCTTTTCTTTTTTGGGTGTAAGGAGCAAGATGTTTAGGAAATAACTGTACCTTAATTATGTCCTTAGCCTAACAGAAATAATAACTTGCTAGTATCAGAAATAGTTTTGTATGACTAGAGATGCTGGTTAGAATAATTAGTTCTGTTTCAACTAACACTGGTTACATTATGTATCTAGATCAAAACTTTTCTACCTGGAGAACATTCCATCGGTTATGGCCGATCATTACACCATATAAATTAGGATTAATTGTTGCTTCTATTTCACTGATCTTTAATGCTGTGGGTGATACTTTAATGCTTTCGTTGTTAAAACCTTTACTTGATGATGGTTTTGGAAAAACAGGGCATAAAGTATTATCGTGGATGCCTTTAGTGATTATCGCCTTAATGTTATTACGAGGTGTAACTAGCTATATCTCTAGCTATTGTATTTCATGGGTTTCTGGTAATGTGGTTATGAAGATACGTCGTAGTTTGTTTAATCATATGATGGGCATGCCTGTATCTTTTTTTGATCAACAGTCTACTGGCGCTCTATTATCTCGTATTACTTATGATTCGGAGCATGTTGCTTCTTCTTCTTCTAGTGCTTTGGTTACGATAGTACGTGAAGGGGCCTCAATCATTGGGTTGTTCATACTTATGTTTTACTATAGTTGGCAGCTGTCTTTAATTCTGATTGTATTAGCGCCTATGGTATCATTGGCTATTCGTACTGTGTCTAAGCGTTTTCGTATTATTAGTAAAAATATGCAAAATATGATGGGTCAGGTCACAACAAGTGCTGAACAAATGCTAAAAGGTCATAAAGAAGTATTAATTTTTGGGGGTCAGGACATTGAAAATGAATGTTTTAATCGTGTTAGTAATTGTATGAGACAACAGGGTATGAAGATGGTTTCTGCTTCTTCTATCTCTGATCCAATTATTCAATTGATTGCTTCACTGGCATTGGCATTTGTTCTTTTTGTGGCTAGCTTTCCTAGTGTAACAGAGACTTTGACTGCTGGAACCATTACTGTAGTTTTTTCTTCAATGATAGGTTTAATGAGGCCTTTAAAGTCTTTAACAAATGTCAATTCTCATTTTCAGCGTGGTATGGCGGCTTGTCAAACTTTATTTTCGATTCTTGATAGTCAAAAAGAAATAGATCAGGGTCAATATAGTGTAGAGCGTGTTGTTGGTAGAATTGAATTTCGTAATGTGACTTTTAGTTATCCAGGTCGAGAATTTCCTGCATTAAAGAATATTAATTTTACTATTCCAGAAGGAAAAACTGTGGCCTTGGTAGGTCGTTCTGGGTCTGGAAAATCAACAATAGCAAGTTTACTTACTCGATTTTATGATATTCAGTTTGGTAATATTTTTTTAGATGGTTATGATTTACGTGAGTATAGATTAGGTTCATTACGTAGCCAGGTGGCTCTAGTATCACAAAATGTGCATTTATTTAATGATACAGTAGCCAATAATATCGCCTATGCTTGTCAAGAGAAATATAGTCGAAATGACATTGAGAGAGCAGCTATTATAGCACATGCGATGGAGTTTATTAGTAAAATGGATCATGGGCTTGATACATTAATTGGAGATAATGGCGTAGTGCTTTCTGGAGGACAACGTCAGAGAATTGCTATTGCGCGTGCTATGTTACGTGATTGTCCAATTCTTATTTTAGATGAAGCGACTTCAGCACTTGATACTGAGTCTGAGCGTTCTATTCAGGCGGCATTAGAAGAGTTACAAAAAAATCGAACTTCTCTTGTAATTGCTCACCGTCTTTCTAGCATTGAGAATGCTGATGAAATCATTGTTGTTGAAGATGGGGAGATTGTGGAGCGTGGTACTCATCACAATTTATTATCTGCACCTGGTGTATATGCGCAACTTTATAAAATGCAATTTGGTTAATAAGTTTATTTATTGTGAATATGGGATTTTTCGCTACTTATTATTACCATTAAGCTTAATATATGGATTAATAACTAATTTCATACGCTTAAGTTATCTTTTAGGTTGGAGAAAAGCGTGGCGTTCTTCTGTGCCTATAGTAGTAGTAGGAAATTTAACTTCCGGTGGAACTGGAAAAACTCCATTAGTTATTTGGTTGGTTCTTTCTTTACAAGATTTAGGTTTTTCTGTTGGTGTTGTTTCTCGTGGCTACGGTGGAAAGTCAGGATCTAATCCATTGATAGTCGGGCCACAAACCACTACATACGAAGCTGGAGATGAAGCGATATTAATTTATCAGAGAACAAAAGCAATAGTAGTAGTATCACCTGTAAGACGAAATGCAGTTGAGTCGTTATTAATTCAGTCTTCAGTGGATGTAATTATTAGTGATGATGGATTACAGCACTATGCCCTAGCTCGTGATGTTGAGATTGTAGTTATTGATGGTGAGAGACGATTTGGTAATGGATGGTGGCTTCCAGCGGGTCCCATGCGTGAACGAGAAAGTCGATTGCGTAATGTGACAGCAAAAATAACTAATGGTGGTACAGTTTTACCAGGTGAATTCAGTATGTTTTTACAACCTGATTTAGCGGTGAACTTACGCTCTGGAAAGCGTGCTCCAGCTGTATGCCTAAAGAATGTGGTAGCGATGGCTGGTATTGGATATCCGCAGAGATTTTTTAATACACTGGAAAAGCAAGGAGTGATAATACTCAAGAAAGTATCTTTTTCTGATCATCAGTTCTATACTGAAAAAATGTTATATTCTCTAGTCTCAAGAGAACAGTCTTTGCTTATGACTGAAAAGGATGCAGTTAAAGTTCGTAATTTTGCTCAGGATAATTGGTGGTATTTGCCAGTGAATGTCGTTCTATCACCGCTGGAAGCAAATGCGTTACTTTCGTTAATTATTGTTTTAATTTAGATTCGAATAATAAGTATTATGAAGATTTAGATATTCAAAAATGTTATTATCTTATCAGATAGTCCTTAATCGTTATTATTAAGTGAATTGATATTTACTAAAATATTTTTTCTTTTGATATTTTTTATAATTTTATTATAAGATTAGTAATTTATTGTTATAATTTAAGTTTTTATTAAGAGAGAATAAGAGAGAATAAAAGATGTTAAAATATAACTTAATTTTACATAAGACATGAAAATTAATATTATTTACTGATTATTAAATCAGAATAATTTTTTTTAGATTATCAAATATAATTAGTGTTATGGTTAGACATAAAAGAAAGTTGATTGGGCTATTTTTTCAATTAAATAGCTATGTAATTTAATCAGATTATCTGATAGATAATATTACTTTTTCTTGGTTTTATCATATTTTCATCATTATCTTATTCTAGTAAGATTTATAGAATGTGAAAGATTTATTTATGAACTTTCATATTGATCTGAATATTTTATTTATCTTAGGTAATGCTTGTTGAGTGTTATATTATACAGTTAGTTAAGAGCTTAGATATTTAGTTAGATTAGATATTTGTGAGTATACATTAAGTCTGATGCAGTGATTTATTGAAAAGAATTATTGTTATCTATTAAAGTTTATGTGTATTGATAATTTCAACTAAAAAGGATTGTAATATTATCACAAGATTTTAGATAGAATAAAGATAAATTATTTAACATAGATTAATTGAATCTAAATCTAGATGGTTATTTTTAAAGTGAAGATATGTTGTAATATTGCTTATCATATAAGCTATTACCATATTTTATCTTAAATTTTATCTGTATGATATAGATTTTGAGATGAGATAAGAGTAAGAGAATACTAGAATGAAACTATTATTTTGATTGATAAATTTATTATTTTTTTAATAATAGAGAAGAAAGAAGGCTGTAATTGTAAAACATATATATCTAATTTTTTATTAAAGTAGAATGAGTTTTTCAAAACTATAATGAAATATCTACTATATTCTTTTAATTTTTGAATAATATTTTTCATTTAATAGTCTTTTTATTATCTAGCTTTAGTAAGAGCAGAAGTAATATATAAGAAAAGATACTAAAATAATAAGACTAATAGAGCATGTATAATACATTATATAAAAGAATTTTATTCTTATTTACTAAATATTATGGCTTTTGTTAAACAAGTTTTATTTTTCTATCTTGATAGAAAATGTTTTTTCTATAAAACACTTTAAAAATTGATTAGATGTAATAACAATCTAATTTTTTTTAAAATAGATATTATGATTCTTTAGTTTCTCACTGTGTTTTTCTTGTCCAAAATTAGGATAACGAATAATGTAATGGGTTATTATGTTTGCTTATTCCATAAGCTTTTTTTAGAATTATGTCTTTAATTATTATCTAATATTTTAGATATTAAAATCGTGGATTTTGTTTTGTATATTTTTTTATTTTTTTATATTAAGTTTTTTTTAAACTTTGTTTATCTTCTATGAATATTGTTAAAATCTTATTATTGAATTTAGACTATTTTATTTAAATTATATTTTTTTATTTTTTATTTTTTATTTTTTAGATTATATATAGAATTTTATTGGAGAGGTAAGTATTATATTTTTTGAAATTTGACTATGTGAATATGGTATTCTATTAGAATACAATAAACTATAAATTGTATATAGGTAAGCATTGTTATAGATTATTTTATTTTAAAACTGATTGAGTTAAGAATGTATAGTACGTAAGATAAGAATTATGCTTTTAATCTAGAAGATTTTTTATTAGTGGTCAGTTTATAAAATAATTTAGACTTCATTTAGATATTGTAATATACTCGTGCAGCATCTGATTTATCTTTGATATTATTGAATAATAGAAAGATATTTTAGGACATATAATGTTATAATTTCCAATTAGTTTAGAAGATCTGAATTTTTCTCTTCTTTAGATATATACATAATAAGATTTAGTCAATAATAAAATATTGATAGAATATTAGAATATATGTCGATGTATTATATAATATCGATTTATATTTTGTGGAGATAAGCGGAATTGAACCGCTGGCCTCTTGCATGCCATGCAAGCGCTCTTCCGTCTGAGCTATATCCCCTTAATTTTAATAATATATTAAATTATCTCATTAATATGATCTTGCGTATTTAGTTATGTATTAAAAAATATTAATTTATTTTAGATAAAAAAATTATATCGTCAAGAATTTTTATCGTTTTGCCTTAAGGTATTTTTTAAGTTTATCGACATGTTAATTTTAGTTGAGATATTTATCTTTAAAGATTTTTATGTTTTTTAACTAGTCAGAATTTCATATTTAGATTGTGAATTTATGATTAATAAAAGTATTTTTAAATAAAATGACTAGGAATCATATGTAATATTAATGTAATTTTTTATTTTATTTCTACCATTATTCGTATTTTTTTTTGGATTCTTTCTTTTAAAGCTCAATTTCTCAGGGATGAGAAATGGATGGAAAGAATTGGAGTTTAAGACAGAGTTGTTTAAGATATTTAATAAGACTTCATCATTAATGAAGATCAATAAAGGTTTAATTTTTTTTAAAAATAGATTTATTTAGTTTGTCTAATAATTTATAAATAACTATTTCTAATTGGTTTTTGTTGAAGTTTAAATTAATAGTAGTAATAAAAATTATGTTAAAATACTTTAATAAGATAGGTAATATTTCTTTAATTATATATTTCTAGTTTACTTATTGTTGTTCTTGATTTAGATATAGATTGATTCCTAAAGAATACTATAGATAAAATACATAAGATTTTTTGTTTTTTATATAATGTTCATATAAATTGATCGCTTTATGATTTAAACTTAATTATTATTTAATATATAGATATTCTTTTTATATGAATATGCGCATTAAATTTGATTTTTGTAATCTTTTATTATTATAAAACTAATATATAGTAATATATTAGTAATTATAGATTGTAGTTTAAGTATAGAGCTTAATTTTCATGGACGAAAATATACTGTTTCGTTGATCTGTGCTTGGATTATTAAATTAGTAGTAGGATAGGTTAAATTAGAATCTACTAAGGGTAAGGATGTAGAAATATCTATAAATCACACTAAAGCAGATTAGAAGATATTAAAACTAATGAAAGATTGGTTTTTTTTAGAGATAAATAGGTAGTCTAGATTAGGTTTCAATAAAAATGAGATCTAATGAGGTCGTCTTTGATAAGAAACTCTTTTGTGATATATTGGACTAATTATTGGATTTGATAGTATGATAATTAGTATTATTGTAGCTATTGCAAGTAATCGTGTAATCGGAGCGGGAAATAAGATTCCTTGGAATGTACCCGTTGATCGAAGTTGGTTTAAAATAATGACGTTACATAAGACTGTTCTTATGGGGCGTTATACCTGGGAATCTATTGCTTTTCCTCTAAAAGATCGATGTAATATTGTTGTTAGTAGAAAAAAATTAGATATTATAGGGGTGAGGTCGGTTTCTACTATTGACAAAGCATTGAGTCTGATTAGATCAGAAGAAGAGTTGATGGTTATTGGTGGTGGCAGTATTTACCAACAAATGTTACCAAAAGCAGAACGGTTATATCTTACTCACATTGATACAAAAGTAGAAGGAAACATTTATTTTCCGGACTATAATATAAAAAAATGGAAGGTGATCTTTAGTAAAGTTGTATATGCTGATGAGCAAAATCCTTATCAATTATTATTTGAAATTCTTATTCGCCGTTAATTTTTTTATTCATTAGGTTTAAGATTAATTAGCTTAATGAATGTATTTTTTAATAAATATTTTGATTTTAGCGCAAGAATTAAGATTAGTTTAATATGATAGTAGAAATTGATTTAATTGTGATATATCTTTTTCATATGAGAAATTGATGTTCATTGATGAATTTTTAAGGATGATTAATCCTATGAATATTGATTAACTAACACTAGATTCTTCTCTCTAAAGAAGAGAAAAATGTTTCTATGATTAATACTTATTATGTTTGCCTTTTCTTACGAGGGTTTTTCTATTTAGTTTTTAATTTTTAATTTCTTAAAAGTTGATTATGTTAAATGATGAATTTTTATTATTTAAGAATAATTTGATAGTTTTTACTATCATGTAGATCAAAATGGAATTTGAGTTAAGGGGAATAAATAAGTTTTTATTGAGTTAGAAGATTATATCTATGGTCAGAATGGGTAAGAAGGGATGATAAAATATGATCATAATATACTGTATCATTATATGAGAATAATTTTTTCATTTTTATTGGAACAAATTCCTTTTTATCAAAAAAGGAATAAGATTTTTATTTAAAATAATAGAGAAATAGAGCCTACTAATGTATATTAGTCAATATATTCTTATTTTTTGGCTATATTATAATGACTAACAAGAGATCATAATTGGTCTGAAGATGTGGAGAAGCTTGTTGGATAGATAGATAAGGATATTTTATGTAAGTAGATGATTTTAAAGATATAATCTGAAATAATTAATTATTCAGGTGAATAATAATATAGTTATTCTAAAGAATTGATGGCTTGTTACAATGTCTATTGTCTTTTTATTAAATTAGAATCTTCTGAAGAAGAAGCCATCAGGTCATGAATTTGAGTAATATTAATCCGTTCATATAAGGTTGTAAATATAGATATATGATGGTTTAGTAGTGGTTTGTCAATGTTAGACCAGGTTAACTTATGATTTAGAAATGATTCAGATCGTGTAGCTAGTGATGGCATGACTGGCTTAAGGCATGTTATTAGTATACGAAAAAAATTGATTCCCATTGAACAGATATCTTGAAGATCAGTAGATTTACTATTCACTCTAGCTATAAGCCATGGAGCCTTAGTATCAATATAGCGATTAGCAATGTCAGCTAATTCTATAATTTTACGTGTTGCATGGTGAAACTCACGAGTATGCCAAAAATCAGCAATATTGTGAGATGTATTAATAAATATTTGATATATTTTTGGGTCAAAAAGATTGTTCGATAATTTGCTTTCAAAATATTGGTTAATAAAAGAAGCAGTCCGTGAAGCAAGATTTACAATCTTATTAACGATATCACTATTAATACGCTTCATGAAATCTTCAAGATTTAAATCAATATCTTCAATACCTGAGGATAGTCGAGAAGCATAGTAGTATCGAAGGCTATCGGCATCTAAGTATTTAAGCCAGGTCCTAGCTTTGATAAATGTGCTACGTGATTTAGACATTTTTGTACCATTAATTGTGAGATAACCGTGCACAAAAATTTTAGTTGGTAAGCGGAGGTTACTACCTGAAAGAATAGCAGGCCAGAATAAACTGTGAAAATAGATGATATCTTTTCCAATAAAATGATAAAGATATGTATTAGATTTTTGTTTCCAAAATTCTTCAAAATTAATATTTTCATTTTTATTGCATAGGCTTTTGAATGTAGATATATATCCTATAGGCGCATCTAGCCAGACATAAAAATATTTTCCTGGTTCGTTAGGTATTTCAAAACCAAAATATGGTTTATCACGTGATATGTCCCATTGTTTTAACCCAGATTTAAACCATTCTGTGAGTTTATTGACAACTGACTTTTGCAATGTGCCAGAAGAAGTCCAGGTTTTTAGTAGGGGATAAAATTTTGGTAAATCAAAAAAGAAGTGTTTAGATTGACGAAGAACAGGAGTTATACCAGAGATGACTGATTTGACATTAAGTAACTCTGTTGCGGCATAAATTGATGCGCATACTGTGCAATTGTCACCATATTGATTTGGTGCTTTACAGTAAGGGCAGGTTCCTTGGACAAAGCGATCTGGTAAAAACATGTTAATTTTTTCGTCATAAAGTTGAGAAATAGTACGAGTAACGATTAATCCACGCTCTTTCAAGCGCAAAAAGAGCGTTTCAGATAACTCACGATTTTCCTTGCTATGGGTAGAAGAGTAATGATCATGGTGAATATAAAAATCAGAAAAATCATTCTTATGCTCTTGATTCATATTTGCAATCATTTCTTCTGGCGTTATTCCCATTTCTTTCGCTTTTAGCATAACTGGAGTTCCGTGTGCATCATCAGAACAGATGAAATGAACTTCATTTCCTTGTAGCTTCTGAAAACGAACCCATATGTCTGCTTGGATATGTTCAAGCATATGTCCGAGATGAATAGAGCCATTGGCATATGGCAAAGCGCACGTCACTAATATTTTTTTTGGGATTAGGGTCATAGTGATTTTTATTACACCTTTTAAAATATAAGATTTGATAATAGCTAACGATTATTTCTTTGTAAACTAAGATTTTTATAGCAAGAGAGAGTTGTATTCATAATCAATATTATTTTTTTAGATGTTAAAAATTCTAGCAAATAAGCTTTATTATAGTATTTATGTTACTTAACCTTTTAAAGGTTGGCTTGTTATAATAATTTATTACACTATAAAAATGTTTTTTTATATATAACTATTTTTACTAATAGATCGTTAATTATTTAATTAGCAAGGAGAGTTATGGCATTATTTAGTGGAGATACAGTTAGTATAGATAGTACGTTATATCTATATTTTAGTATCACTAGAATCATATTCTATTGTGATTTTTAAGAAAAAAGATCAAGATTTTAAGGAAAGAAAATTGTACTTACGAGATGATAAGATAATAAAAAATTTTTATAATCATGATGTTATGATCTTAATTTTAATACGTGTGAAACAGCGTTAGTTAATGTAATTGTGTATGATGTGATGATCAGGAATTATTGCATTTAGGATGTAGGTGACTTGAACTTCTTTATTTAGTAAAATTTAAGTAGTATTATTAGATGTCTCTAAAGAATATTATATCAAGGAATGATGAAATGAACGAATATTATAAGTTATTTTTGGAATTTAAAGTTGGATTAGTATCAGAATGATTTATTAAATGTATGATATTGATTTAATTTAGTTCTATTTTTATATTAAATACACTGCTTCTATAAGAGGTAGTGATTCTATTATTGTGTTTTAGTTACTTCTTTTAGTCATTTGAATATGAATTTATTTATATTGTTTCTTAAGGTTAATTTTTATTGATGACGTAAATAATATTTAGTCTCTTAGACCTAAGAGTACTACTATGCAATAGGGAATCATTGATATATAGTTTTTTTTAATAAATTAAGGTAGAGACGATATTATTGGTGCAATTACAGTATTATTATCAGAATATGTAGATTATTACTACATATATAATATATATAATATATATATCTTTTATATATCATTTGGGTTAAGGTAGGACCGTTTCTGTCTTTACAGATTACTTTTAAGTTAGATAAGACAATGAAAAAATCTATTGTGTTTAGTGGCGCTCAACCATCGGGTCAACTAACTATTGGAAATTATATTGGTGCAATAAGTCAGTGGGTGAAGATGCAGGATAGCCATGAGTGTATTTATTGTATTGTTGATTTACATGCCATGACTGTCCGACAAGATCCTAGTTCTTTGCGTAAAGCTACATTAGATACAATAGCACTTTATTTAGCTTGTGGAATAGATCCTGAGATAAGTATTATCTTTGTGCAGTCACAGGTAGCTGCGCATGCACAATTAGGTTGGATCCTTAGCTGTTATTCTTATTTTGGTGAACTACAACGTATGACACAGTTTAAGGATAAATTAGCTACTCATAAAGACACTATGAATGTTGGTTTTTTTACTTACCCAGTGTTAATGACAGCAGATATTCTTTTGTATCAGACTCAAAAAGTTCCAGTTGGGGAAGATCAAAAACAGCATTTAGAGTTTAGTCGTAATATAGTTTTGCGTTTTAATGCGCGATATGGTGATATATTTACACTACCAGAACCATATATTCTTCAGTCTGGTGGTCGTATTATGTCTTTACTGGATCCCACTAAAAAAATGTCGAAATCTGATAATAACTGTAATAATATTATTAGTTTATTAGAAGATCGGAGGTCCTTAGTGACCAAGATCAAAAAATCATTAACTGATAATGATCAGCCTCCTATTATTCGTTATGATTTACAAAATAAACCAGGTATTTCAAATCTGCTAAATATTTTATCAGCCATCAGCAATATTTCAGTAGATATGTTAGAAAGAGAGTTTTCTGGAAAGATGTATAGAGATTTAAAAGACATGGTAGTAGATAGACTATCTGGGTTTTTAATAGAATTGCAGAGCTCCTATGCTTATTACCGAAATGATGAAGTTTTTCTAAATCAAGTAATGGAAGAAGGGGCTAAGAAGGCGCGGCGTAAAGCTGATGAAACATTGAAAAAAGTTCATGAAGCTCTTGGTTTAATTTATGCACCATAATAAATATTATGGATCATTAGGTTCAAAAATATAATGGTAGAGATTTATATGCTTGATTTTAGAAATCTATTTTTAGATAGAAAAACGATATATTATAGTGTAAAATAAACTATTTAGTATTTGATAAGATATCAATCTTTTTGATTGTAGTTTAATTAGTAATTAGTAAGAATTAAAGTTTGTATTCAGTTTTCATAGTTTAGTTGATAATAATAGTTTCATAGATAAACTATTGAATACAAGATATTTTTGATTTTTCGATTGTAATGGTTTTTTAATTGTTTCTCATTTTATTTAACTCAAACTATAATCTAAATTAGATAGAACTTTAGTTTTATGTTAAGCATTGTATCTAAAAATTGTGATCAATAGTTCAGGAAAATATATAGATGATTTAATCATAGATAAGGTTTACTATAGTATTAAAATATACCAGGTTAAATATTGTTTATATTAGATGAGTGTAAGTATTTTAATACAGTAGGTTTACATATTATCTAGTAATAGAAAAATTAATTGATTGCTAATATTGAAAAACTTAGTCTTGGTTATAAATTAAACACTGAGTGTGAATACTAAAAATAGTTTAAATAAAATAATATTGTAGAAATTGCTATAGATCTTTATCTGTAAGCTAGTAAAATATTGACTTGAAAAGATTATATGTAGTTTTGATTTTTATATATTTAGCGTGATTTGTCAATTCATTTTAGTTATTAAAAAATAATTTATGTTTGGAGAATGTATATGTCACAGGTTTGTCAAGTTACGGGAAAACGTCCAATGATAGGAAATAATCGATCTCACGCAATGAATGCAACAAAGAGACGATTTTTTCCTAATTTACATTCCCATCGTTTTTGGGTTCAAAGTGAAAAACGCTTCGTTAAACTACGGATATCTATTCAAGGCATGCGTATTATTGATAAAAAAGGTATTGAGGTGGTTTTAGATGACTTGCGTGTATATCATCGGAATATTTAGATAAGGGGTATTTTATGGCAAAAGGGATGCGTGAGAAAATTAAATTAATTTCGTCTTCTGGGACGAGTCATTTTTACACAACAACAAAAAGCAAACGAAATAATTTAGAAAAGCTTACATTACGAAAATTCGATCCAATTATTCGAAAATATGTAATTTATAACGAACATAAGATTAAATAATCTATTTAACGTTCTCTAAAGATAGGTTTCCATAATTTTTTGAGATGATTGTGAATAGAAATTTTTATGTTTTAATTCCTTAATAAGGATGTATAATAATAATGATTTTATATAATTCTCTGATAGGAAGAAAGCATAGTTATTATTAAAACAAGGATAGAGTATAATGTTAATGTCAGGTAGTAAGTTAATAATTAGAATATTGTTTTTAAAATGGATTCATTTGGCCTCTTATCTTTAAGAGCTAATTTATATAGCTGATTACTATAATCATATTATTGTTTCTAAAATAGATTATTTTTAGTTAATGGTTTAACTTTTTCACATTCTTTAATAATAAAGAAGTTAAAAAAAATGCGCGATATTATCTATGAATACTGGTGCATAGGCCAGTAGAGTTATTTTGTATATTATGAGCATTTAAATATATTAGATTTTTTAGAAAAATTTATTCTATAGGATTATAGTTTTTAAAATTTTCATGCTCAATATCTTAAAGCATTAGGTAAGTATATATTTTGTTTTTTTAGTTATAAAGTATTTTTTCTTTTATTTATATAGAAGATTTTTTAGGAAATAAACATAATTGTTTTGATTTCTTATTCTAGGATAAGGTTGTTGATTATTGTAAATTAATATTAATTAATTATTAAGGATTAAGAATAATATATTTTTATATAAAAGATTTGATTAAATGATCAACACATTTGTAGGTAACATGACTTAACTTAGTAGAATTTTATATTGATAATTAGTTTGTTATGCTTGAGTGTTAGATGCAGTTGATTAATGATTTTTAGTATTTTTTAGTAAAAATACTCTAGAAGAAAAGTTATAGTTGTATTTTTATTTTTTATTTCTTTGAACTATTGATCTTAAGAGTAGTATTTTTTTTAAATTTTTCTTTAGAATTATTGGTTTAAATATTGTATCTATGGTTAGTTTTTTTAAATTATTCTGATTTATACAGTTTATCTTTTTGTTTATAAGAATATTACCTCTCTCCTAAGTGAGAGAAAGTGCTTTTCTTTTGGTTAGAATAGATAGTTATTTATTGTGTGAGAATAATATGCACAGATATCCTTGGTTAAGATTTAGTTATAAAAAGATTCTTACACAACATCTTCTTCAGAGAGGGCATCACGCTGTTCTCGTTCAAACAGTTCCAGGAATGGCTGCAGAGATACTTATTTTATCTATGGCTCGATGGTTGATGTGTCACAATCCCTTAGGTTTAAAAAGTTGTGGACAATGTCATTCTTGTCGGTTAATGCTAGCTACAAGTCATCCGGATTGGTATCAATTAGAGTCTGATAAAAATACAAATATTATTGGAGTAGATCTTATACGAAAATTAATAGAAAAAATTTATCATCATTCTAGATTAAATGGAGCCAAGGTGGTTTTTTTAGTAGATATTGAGAAGTTAACAGAGTCGGCATCCGGCGCGTTATTAAAAACATTAGAAGAACCACCTCCAAATACCTGGTTTTTTTTAATCAACTATGAGCCTTCCCCTTTTTTATCTTCATTGCGTAGTCGATGCCTTGTATGGTATTTACCAACCATGAATGAGACAGAGGGTTTGATATGGCTAAAAAAACAGATTTCAGAAGAACCCGAGAAACTTAGTACGGCATTGCGTTTATCCTCTGGTGCACCTCTAGCTGCTTTATCATTGTTAGATTTAAAATCTTGGGAGTCTCGACTTCAGGTTTGTCATGGTTTATTAGATAATTTGACAGGTGATCTATTAGAGTTGCTTCCTATATTAAATCACAGTGATGTATTAAATCGAATTTTTTGGCTTTGTTCTTTGCTTATAGATGCGGGAAAGTGGAATAGGGAAGCGGGAGAATTTATTAGTAATCTTGACCAGACGAAGTTAATTGTTCACTTATCTAATATATTAAGCCCCAGGGATCTGAGCATAAGTGCTTACGAATGGATGATCTGTCGTTCGCGATTATCAAGAGTAGCTGGCATTAATGTCGAGTTATTATTAACAGAACAATTATTATGTTGGGAGGCTCTTATAAAAAATCATGAAGAAATACGCATATAAACAGTATTGAGTGTTTGAGTAAAAGATCAATTTATATAATAAAGCTCAAATAAAATGGCCTTAATAGAAGAATTAAATATAATGAGATTGTAGTAATAATAGTTTATATTATGTGTCATAAGAAAATAGAGTACCTCTAAATCTATACTAGAGACATTCATTATAGAATAGCATTTATTATTTTATATAACGCATTCTATTGGTAATTAATATATAACTGAGTGTGTAATATTAGATATCAACAAGATTACAAATTTAGTTGTTCTGAAGTTGAAAGTAAGGATAATTAATCTTATAATATTAAATATACTGTGATGATCGTGTATATGCATATGTTGTATTGCTCAGGTTTTTAAGAATACTTTGTAATAATTTTTCATGAGTTATTCTGTTATTATTACATATATAGAAATCATTTTATATATTTTAATAATCTAAGATATTGAATTATTTTTAGATGAATTTTAATTTTGGTTAGTTGTAAAACATAGCTTATATTCAGTTATTATATCTACTAGATTTTTATTTTTAGATTTATATTTGAGTTATAAAATAGATTCGTTATTTAGTATGATCACTATATAGCTTAATTATTATGATGATAAGTAACTCTTCTTAAGACTAAGGATTATTCGGAGCCTGTTGATAATGAAAGTATAAGGGAAAATAAAATATTAAAGCAGAAGTACTCTAAATAACAATGATAGTAAAATATGGTGATTATAATGTTTCTAGTGCAGAAACTACTGAGTTATATTTAAACCTTTGGGTATTCTACAAAAATGTTATTGTATTTTAGAATTAACTATTCGTTAAGATAATATTAGTTGTGTGGATGTCTTGTGAATTTTATTTTATTTTTATATTTAGAGCTTCTTAAAGAAAATTACTTGCTCTGTCCTAAGATAGATATTTTTTAAAGATTTTCTTATATTTTTACATAGGACAAGAATAGATTTCATAGATATTTCTTTCTAAGATTATACTGTATTTTGGTATTTTGCATCTTTAATTGAAAGTTAATTTAGAATCTAAATGTAGAAGTAATTTTTTAGATATTTGGGATTATTCAGCAGATATTCAGTTATCATTGAATTACTTATTCCTTAATTTTGATAAAGAGTTTATATTATTATCTGTTTTTCTTTCTAAATATTAAAAAAATAAATTAATTTAAGATTATTTGTAGATAATATGTGTGTTTTGATTAGAAGAAAAAATTATGATTATCGAATGAATATTAGTAAAAAATAAAGTTTGAGATCTTATCGTCTGTAAGTTTTATGGATAGTAATTTCCATAAGTTTTATATTTAACAATAAAGGCATAAACTGCTAGAAGTTTATTCTATGCAAAACTACTGTTCTATTTATTTTTGTACAATATAATATTTAATAATTTTTATTTGATATTGTTTGCTAAAGTTATTTGAATACATTATCATTTGTATGATAATTATAAATAGTTAGATATTAACTATGGTTATGGTTATAATGTCGTTTTTTTTAATCAGACCATATAAAAATTTTTAATAACATATTTATCTGGAAGTATGAACTTAACAAGTATATATAATATAGTGATATAAAATATAGAAGCCAAAGATTCTAGACTTGAGTTTTTCGATAATTATTATTTACTGTTTCCATTTTTCTAACAATATTATACTAATACTAAAAAATATAGCACTTGGGAGCACTACTGTTGGGATTGGGGGTATATGGTAAATTAAGCTTAACGGTCTAAAGATTTGATTAATTAAGTAAAAAGCGCTACCCAAACCCCCCCCTATAACTATTTGTTTAGTGGTAGACATGTTTTTAAGAGGGCCAAATATAAATGATAACGCCATGATCATCATGGCTGCCACCGCAAGTGGCTGCGATATTTTTCCCCACATGTTAAGTTGGTATAGATTAGTGATTTGACCGCTTTGCTCTAAATATGATATATAGCGATACAATCCACTAATTGATAATGTTGCTGGGTCTAATGTAATAAAATCAAGTTTATCGGGTGTTAAAGATGTCTTCCATTCTTTATTTAATATTTGAATATTTTTTATTTGATTTGGATCAGATAGATTAGATTGAGAAACTTTTTTTAAATTCCATGCTTTTTTATTAATATTGTATATTGCAGACGATGCATAGCATATATTTTGTAGCTTATGGTTATATCCCAAGGAATAGATACTAACGCCAAGAAGTGTTTTATTATTGCAGATATGTTCAATAAAGATAAAGTCATTATTGTCTTTAGCCCATAACTCTGATTTAGTAGTTACGATGTTATGATTAGTTAGTTTATTGGCTCGATATGTTCGTGCAATCGCCTCTCCTTGGGGCGCAATAAATTCACCACCTGCTAGGGATAGCAACATAAGTGGAATCGCAGTTTTAATTACAGATCTAGTAATTTTTATACGTGTAAAGCCTGATGCTTGCATTACAACTATTTCTCGGTGTCGAACAAGCGACCCTAATCCTATCAAAACTCCAAGTAAAGTTGCCATTGGTAAAAATATTTCAATGTCTTTCGGTATAGTAAGTAATGTATATACAAAAGCACTTAGGGCTGTATACTCTCCTTTTCCAGTTTGTCTTAACTGGTCAAAAAATTTAATCATACTTGAGAGTGATACTAGTAAAAACAGTGTTGTCATAATCATTTTATACATAGTTTTACCAATATATTTATCAAGAATTCCAAACATATTTAGAGATCTCCTTGGTGAAACAACCAAGCACGTAAGCGACGTACTAGCAGTGTATTCCATGTATTAGACAGTATACTTACTGTCAGATAGGAAAAATTAATTATCCACATTGATAAAGCAGGGTTCATACGGTTTTGATTGCTTGCTGAATGCATCAAACTTTGAAGTAAGAAAAATATTAGATAAAGAAATATTGCGATAAGTATTGATGGTATGCGGCTTTTTTGAGGATTAGCTATACCTAGTGGTACTGCCATTAATCCCATAACTAATACTGAGAAAATTAGTGTCAGTCGCCAGTGTAATTCACTCCTTCTTACAGGAGAGCTAGAACTGGTCATCCAAAGAGTATTTAGATTAATTTGATCAACATTATATTTTTTAGTTACTGATTGATCATGAGTCAGTATTAATTGATAGTTTTTAAAACTGGTAATACGGAAGTTATGTAGTACTGGATGACCTTGAAAGCAAGTGCCTTGAGTAAGTGTAGTAATACTAGAATTATGATTATATTCTGATATTTTTCCATTTTTTGCGATAATTACATAAGGTAATGTATTATCTTTTTTTCTTAATTTAGCAAGAAAAATATTTTTTAATTGATTTCCTGTTCTTTCTTCAATAAATAGAGTGACTTGTCCATTTTCAAGTTTTTGAAATTTTTTAGGCCAAAGCATGGCTGAACCAGGATTAGATCGAATTTTTTGCAATATTCCATTTTCATAGTTAGTAGACCAAGGTTCTATCCAGCCATTATTCAGTATAGATACCAATGTAGTAAATGCAATCAAAATCATTGCAGATTTAATCAGTGAGCTATGACCCAATCCGCATGCTTGCATAACTGTGATCTCGCTATCTGTACAAAGGCGGCCAAAAGTGATGAGAATAGATAAAAATAGGCTCAACGGTAGGATTAGTTGTGCCATTTTTGGCATGCCTAGTCCTAAAATAGTTAATATTGTATTAATAGCGATCTCTCCTCCTTCTAGAGAGGAAAGGGTTTTTATTAATTTTTGAAAAAAGAAGATGAAAAGTAAGATAAAAAGAATAATTAACTGATTCTTAATGGTCTCCCATACTAGATATCTGGTAATAATCACACTTATATACGCCTGTAAAATCTTTTAGCAAATCTTGAATATAGTCTCTGATATCTGATTTTTCGTGTCAATGGTACATAGCATTAAAAATATTCTATATTAACTAGACAATCTGGCTAGGGAAATATTCTGAATTAGAGCGTAATTGTTTATAATTAATTAATATAGGTCTCTAGATAGATAGCTTGGATCTATCTAGATCAAATATAGACGAAGAGATACCATTATCTAATAAAAATACGAGATAGTATTTATATATGATAGTTTTATGATCTAAGTAGCTTTATTTTTTAGTTATTATATCTAAAGATATTATTATTTTATTAGTAATAGCTAAAAGTATATATTTTAATATAATGGATATATTGCAAATTTAATTTGCTATTTTGATGTGTTGTAAGAAATCCTTAATACTTATAAGTATATTAATTGATATAGTTTATTTTGTTGTAAATTCATTATTTTAACCAGAAAGAATGAATTACTATTTTAGTAACTAGGTATATAGTCATATTTAAAAAATAGAGATTGAATTGATTGTTATATCATTGATTGAACAATGGCATTGAGATTCTAAGTATTTAGAATATATTGCATGGACTGTTAAAAACATAGAGAGATCTCTCTTTAATATAGAGTCTCAAATTAGTAGTTTTAGTAATCAGTCTAATTTTTACAATATTTTAAATAAATTTTATTATTTTGTATGCATGTTAATAAGATAGGAATAATATTGATTCTTCATGTTATTTTCAATAACAATTGTTATTAGAATTATCATTATTCTAAGCTTTAACATGGTGTAAAGATGACAATATTGTGACATAAAATTATCAATATTTATTTATTTTTCTTAAATAAATACTTGTATTTTTATAAGATTAATAAATAACAAAAACAGATTCTTTTAACTCATAGTTTATTAGATTAAATTAAGATCAATTTAAAGTATTACAATTTAACTTAATTAGAGATTATTAATAAGTCTTTTATTTTTTAGAGTTTGCAAGATTATTTCTTATGTAGATAAAATACTAATTATAGTATTTAAGTAGATTATAATGTATTACTTCAAAAGTAAGAGATGTTTCTTGATTTTTTATTTAATATCGAGAGTTCTTTATATTTCATTATTCTTTCAATTTTTGATTTGTCTAATGATTATAGATGTTATCTCTATTATTAGAGAATAATTTTACATATTTCAAAAACGTGAACTCTCGATTTTTAAATAAGATTTTTAAGACTAGTCTATAATAAAGGAGTGTTAATTTATTCTTTTTTTGTATTTTTTTTATGTATACGCTGAAAGATCTCTTCACGATGTACTGCTATATCTTGTGGTGCAGCAATACCAATACGCACTTGATTACCTTTAACACCTAGTACCGTTACGGACACTGTTTCGCCAATCATTAGGGTTTCACCCACTCGACGAGTGAGAATAAGCATATTGTTCTCCCAGAGAGATTAAAAGATCTGATGTGATATCATGTATAAGATTAATTCACATATTCTGTAATTGTATCTCTTACATTGGAGATACTTTTTAAGTTGAAATCTTGTGTGTTTAGTAAGGCCGAATCACTATTTTAATTCAAGTACGGTGGATTGTAATATTTTGATTTCATAAGCGAAAGATCTTCAAAGGATATCACAAAATATTTTTATATTATTTTGTTTTTTATAGGATATTTAATCTTTATGGTTAAAATCTAACTTTAATCATTACCCTGTTCTATTACATAGAACAGGGTAATGATTTGTTAAAGATATTTATGGGTTATATAAATTTTTAGTAAATTCTTATTTACCCGAACAAGTATCTTTTCTATTAATTAGAACAGAACATTAGTTTTTTCTTTGAACATAGAGAAGTTTTAGATTAGATATTACAGGTGTTCCGATAGCCATTCTTTAATGTCAATTAAGGCTTTTGGTAGTGTGGTAATTTTTAAACCCATTGCTTGAGCTATATTAGGATGACCACCTCCCTTTCCATCAATTTTTTTGGCTAGGATTTCTATAATTTTACAAGCTTGGACTCGCCCTGTAAGATCAGAAGTCACGCTAGCAATTATAAAAACTTTTTCATCAATAATATTTGCTAAAACGATAATTCCTGATTTAATTTGGTTTTTTAATTTTTTTACTATTATATGTAATAGTTTGGGTTCAAGATCGTTGAAAGTATGTATCAAGATCTTAACTCCTTTTATTGTCATAAAATTGTTAGCCAGAAAATTTTTGGTTTCAAGAGCTTTCTGTTGATAGAGTTTTTTTACTTTTTCTTCTAAATTATGAGTATGATTTATTAAGGAGTTAATTTTTTCATATATATTGTAACGATTAGCCTTCAAAAGGTTAGTTATATTGAATAACTGTTCATTTTCTTTTTGTAGTACTAATAAAGCTCTATCTCCAGTAACTGCTTCGATACGACGAACTCCTGCTGCTACACTTGATTCAGAGATTAGGTGAAAAAGGCCAATATCACCTGTTCTTTTAGCGTGAGTCCCTCCACATAGCTCAATAGAGAAGTCATTTATCTGTAGAACTCGTACATAATCATTATATGTTTCGTTAAATAATGATATGGCTCCAGATGATTTTGCATCTTCTAGTTTCATCACATGAGTTTCAATCCGTGAATTTAATCGAATTTTAGAATTAATTATTTCTTCAACGGTATGTATTTCTTCTAATGTCATAGGTTGGTAATGAGAAAAATCAAAACGTAAAGAGGAGTCATTTACAAATGATCCTTTTTGTTCAACATGTTGTCCAAGCACTTGCCGTAAGGCTGCTTGTAAAAGATGGGTGCTTGAGTGATTTAAACAAATAGATTTTCGTCTTGTTTCATTTACTTCTATTATTACTGTATCACCTATATGTAATTCACCGGTGATCATCTGACCACTATGTCCAATAGCTTGAGAATATTTTTGTGTATCATGAATAGAAAAATGAGAATTTTTTTTACCATAGAGGTTGCCGCTATCACCTATTTGTCCGCCAGCTTCCGCATAGAAAGGCGTACTTTCAAGAAAGATTATTCCATTTTTATCAGGGTTAATAGTTTCTACGGTTTTTCCGTTGATATTAATAGAAGTAATTACTGTTTGTAATTGTAAATGTTCGTATCCTTTAAATACGGAAGATTGAGTCATGTAAATTGCGGTTTGATTTTTAGTATGAAAACGACTGGAATTACGTGCTTGTTGGCGTTGTTGTGTCATTGCATATTCAAATCCAATTTTATCAATTTCTATATTATGTTGTTTGCATATGTTTTCAGTCCATTCTAGAGGAAGCCCGAATGTATCATACAAACGGAATGCAATATCACCGCCTAAGGTGCGATCTTGTAGTTGTGTGATTTCTGTATTTAAAAGCAATATTCCTCTCTCTATATTTTTGGTATACTGTTCTTCTTCATTTTGTAGAATCATTTCTATTTTTTTCTTTTTTTTGGTAAAATTATCATCATTTATATCCATGATTGCAATTAAAGGATCTACAAGTTTAAAGAAAAAGGTTTTTTTGGCTCCTAGCATTTTTCCATGATGCACTGCGCGTCGAATTAGACGTCGTAATACATACGCTTGGTTATCATTTGATGGAATTACTCCATCTGCAATTAAAAATACGCAGGATCGAATATGATCTGCGATAACATGTAAAGATTTATTATTTAAATCTGTCGTACCTATGGTTTCGGCGACTGATTGGATTAGTTTGGTAAAGATGTCAATCTTGTAGTTTGAGTGTACATTTTGTAGGATTGCTGTAATTCTTTCTAATCCCATTCCAGTATCCACGCATGACTGAGGTAATGGTAACATAGTGCCATTTAATTGGCGATTAAATTGCATAAATACAATATTCCAGATTTCAATATATCTGTCACCATTCTCACCTAAGGTGCCAGGGGGGTTACCAAAAATTTTGGGTCCATGATCAAAAAAAATTTCAGAAGAAGGTCCACATGGACCGGTTTCGCCCATGCTCCAGAAGTTATCGGAATCATATAGTGTGTTTTTCTTATCACCTATGCGAATAATTTGATTTGGTGCCACTCCGATATCTTTTTTCCAAATATTAAAGGTTTCATTATCGTCTTCATAGACAGTAACCCATAATTTTTCTTTTGGAAGATTAAACCAATGAGGGCTAGTTAATAATTCCCAAGAAAAAGCAATTGCTTCGTGTTTGAAGTAATCACCGAAGCTAAAGTTTCCCAGCATTTCAAAAAAAGTATGATGTTTGGCAGTAAAACCTACTTTTTCTAAGTCGTTATGTTTTCCGCCAGCGCGCACACATCTTTGAGAACTAGTGGCTCGAGAGTAGTTTCGTTTATCTTTACCAAGAAAAATATTTTTGAATTGGTTCATTCCAGCGTTAGTAAATAATATTGTTGGGTCATTTTTTGGAATTAGGGAACTGCTAGGTACAATTTTATGCCCTTTTTTTTGAAAGAAATTAAGAAACATTTGACGAACTTCTGAAGTGCTTGGTTTCATATTTTTACCTTTACTGTTTTCATGTATTTTTTGTAATTATTCTTTATATTCTAAAAAAATAAATTGTTATAGATTTAGTCAATTTTTATAAAAATAAAATGAGTTAGTTTGCAAATTACTAACTGGAATTAAATTTTGTTAAACGTAATTAAATATGATTTAGAAATTAGATTTTTCTTCTAAGTATTGTGTTTATTTTTAAGAATTTTATTTAATATATGTGTAGAAATGTTACAAGAATAATTTAGTAGATTATGTCTTTTTTAATTTAAGTGCGTAATCGTTCCATTTTTATTTAGATACTTGTATCAATTAGAATATAGATATTTTATAGATTCGTTCGATAAAAAAAAGAAATTATTATGAAGCTTTGGTTTGATCATAATATGAATATTGAATTAAATAGTAAGTTTTGTACCAGAGAGTCGATTGAATTAGTAGTATTAGGGTACTTAGATAGTAAATATTAGTTATGATCATAGATATTAAGTTAGGTTTATGTATGATCTTTGTCTAAGATATAACGTTTTCACTGTTAGATACAACTTTGAATTATGGCATATCACACTGATTATAATATTATATTAAACAAGCTCTATGAGTAGTTTCAGATATTCTGAGCGCAGTTTATACAGTATGTATTCTAATAGATTGATAGAATGTATTTTAAATTTAGTCTTAAATTAAATTTTTACATACATAGGTCATCGAATTGTATTTCGATCTGATATTTATAAGTTATTAAATATATTTAAGGATATTAGTGTTTGAATAATCATTGAATGTAGTCATGGTTCTAGAAGTGTTTTGGTCATATGTAGTGCTGTATCCCGTATTACGGGAACAGATATATATTTTTTTAATATCACTTAGGTATAAATCAGGCTCATATTTATTGGAATCTTAATTCTATCTAGTAACTTTCTCTTATCATCTTATTTTTTATATTATGATATGTTATCTGTGAAATGACTGGTGGGATTACTTTTAGATTAGATTATGGAAAGCGAAGGATTTATGAGTATAATATAGTCTGTAATACACTGTTTAAGTATTTGAATATTTTGATTTTAATTTTTTATATAATTTTCAAGTTATTATCAAAGAGATTGATTGACGAGCTAAGTTGATATTGCTTTATATACTAGATTATTTTCAGTCTATACTGTTTGCATAAACATCTCTGCTTTTGTGTATCATATTTTTATGATACTTAAATGTTCGTGAGAAATTATTCATTGAAATGATATGAATTGAAGTTTTTCCTATAGATTGAAATGGATATTTCGTTGCGTTGTATGTTACATGACGGTAATTTTTTTAAAAGTTAACTTAAATAAGGAAAGTTATGAACTAAATTTAGTGACTAAATGATTTAATTTCAATTCTATAGTGTATTATTTTTGTAAAATAACAAGATCGTTTATATGGTTTATCAATATAGTTTAAAATTAATGTTTTTATTTTTATACTTATTGTTGGGTTTTATAGATACTAATAACCATATTAGGTTAATTTTTAATACATTACTTTATGCGATTTATATAAGATTGCATGCTAAATTAGAAGAATCTTTATGTCAGATATATCTTTTTCTAAAGAAGTGGCACGACGACGTACTTTTGCTATTATTTCTCACCCGGATGCTGGGAAAACTACAATTACGGAAAAAGTATTGCTTTTGGGGCGGGTTATTCAGATTGCTGGTTCAGTCAAAGGTTCTTTTTTTAATAGATCCGTTAGATCGGATTGGATGAATATGGAGAGAGAGCGCGGTATTTCTATCAGTACCTCGGTTATGCAGTTTCCTTATCGTGGGAGTTTAATTAATTTACTTGACACTCCGGGTCATGCAGATTTTTCGGAAGATACTTATCGAACATTAACCGCTGTGGATTGTTGTCTTATGTTAATTGATGCAGTAAAAGGTGTAGAGAATCGTACGTGTCAGTTGATGCATGTTACTCGTCTACATCGTACCCCTGTTTTGACTTTTATGAATAAAATGGATCGTGAGATTCGTGATCCTATTACAGTTATGGATGAGGTGCAGAGTAAGTTAAAGCTTATCTGTTCTCCAATTACCTGGCCTATTGGTTTTGGTAAGTTATTTAAGGGTGTTTATCATTTATACAGACATGAGGCCTATTTATATCAGTCTGGAAAGGGGCATATGATTCAAGAAGTTCGTGTAGTCAAGGGTTTAAATAACCCAGAGTTAGAGATAGCTATTGGCGAAGTTCTTGCTAAGCAGTTACGAGAAGAAGTTGAGTTAATAGAAAGTGCCTTATCAGTTTTTGATCGTCATCAGTTTCTTCAGGGTACTATGACGCCAGTATTTTTTGGTACTGCATTGGGTAACTTTGGTGTTGATCATGTACTTGATGGCATAGTGGACTGGGGGCCTTCACCATTACCTCGTTATAGCAATGAGCGGATTGTGACTGCAATGGATCAGGATTTTAGTGGTTTTATTTTTAAAATCCAGGCTAACATGGATCGAAAGCATCGTGATCGCGTAGCATTCATGCGCATAGTTTCTGGAAAATATAAAAAAGGTATAAAATTATATCACGTGCGTACTGGAAAAAATCTTGTTGTTACTTCTGCGTTAACTTTTATGGCCGGTGATCGTTATCAGACTGAAGAAGCCTATCCAGGAGATATTATTGGATTGCACAATTATGGCAAGATCCAAATTGGTGATACTTTTACACAAGGTGAAAAGATAAAATTTTTTGGTATTCCAAATTTTGCACCAGAGCTTTTTCGTCGTATTCGCCTCTGTGACCCATTAAAACAAAAACAGCTTCTTAAGGGTTTGGTTCAGCTTTCAGAAGAGGGTGCGATACAGATATTTCGACCATTAAATAATCATGATTTGATTGTTGGAGCGTTAGGTGTTTTACAATTTGATGTGGTAGTTTCACGTTTAAAAAATGAATATAATGTGATAGCAGCTTATGAAGAAATGAAAATTGTTGCTGCACGATGGGTTACATGCAATAATACGAGTAAACTTCAGGAGTTTCAAAGAAAAAATGCAACTTACTTAGCGTTAGATGGTAGTGAAAATCTCACGTATATTGCTCCAACCATGGTTCATCTAAGTATGATTCAAGAACGATATCCGGAAATAGTTTTTTGGAAAATGCGTGAACATTAATTTTAATATGGTTTCTTAATTAATTAGAAATTTAGTTTTTTATTTGATATGGGCACTTTTTAAGAAAATTAAAATTTTTTATGATATTTTTAATATGTAATTTGTCATACTTTAGATTGTATATCTACACAATATAGATAAGGATGGTCAATTAAGAGTTTCGATATTGAATTTACATACTAGTACGTAGTCATGATCAAGTATTTTATTGTATATAATAAGTGATTTATGAAGTTGTAATCATGTTTCTTGTTTTTTATTGGTGATAAAAAATAAATTGAGATTTATGGTTACTAGGGTTATCCATCTCTAAGGGATAAGATAGTTTTTCTTATTGTACCAACAAATATAGTTATTGGGCTTGTTGTAGGAACCATTATTGATGGTTAGTGTGTAATTTATTGAGGCAATCTAAATGATTAATTAATTTATACTTGTACTATATTAATCTATGTTATTTTAAGATAATGTTTTCGTAAAAATTTTATGTTTCCATAAATATGGACACAGGTTATATGTGTTATTTATAATTAATTAATTAAAGCTTAATAAAGTTTATGCATATTATATAAAATATAGTTTTTAATTTATGAACCGTAGTTAGTTTGTATCGATAAAAAATCGTTACTAGCGAGTTTTTATATTTTATTCCTAAGATCTAATTATAAATTTTATTTTTTATTTTTCTGTATAATTCCTATCTATTTTACTGTTGTTTACTTCTGGATTCTCTGAGTTATTTTAGTGTGATTTATGTTGAATTTTTACTTCATACATTTTAAGTATATAAATATATATTAGAATTTTATGTATGTATAACAATGGGTGGAATAGGTTTTTATTTTTTATATGTTGGTTAGTTTTTTTGTTGATGTAATAAATTTCTATAGTTTTTTTCTAAAGGGCGATATATTTCTACTCGATCACCATTATGCACTTGTGTGGATAACTTAACTAATTTACCAAAAATACCAAATTTATTTTTTTGAAGAATAATATCTTTTCGAGTTGTCATTATTCCGGATTTAATAATAGTTTGCTCAACCGTGCTTCCTTCCTCCATGGTTAGGTGATAATAGTATTGTTTATAAGGCAGTGCATAAACAACATCAACCATAATTTTTATTGTCATATATTTTTTTTGCACGGTAAATAAAGGAATAAATAATCTTTTTATTTATTTTCTGAAACAGATTTTTAAATGTAATAGCGATTAGTCTATCGGTAAACTTTAAATTCAATATTAGTCTAACCTGACAGGAGTTTTCACTTATTGGTATAAAATACCAGCTGCCACTCAGTTGAGAGAATGGGCCTTCTAGTAACTGCATATGAATGCTTTTATTGGAGACAAGAGTATTGCGGGTAATAATGGTCATTTTTATTCCGGATTTCTCAATATCCATAGAAGCAGTCATTTGCGAAGAATTACAATTTATTATTCGACTACTAATACATCCAGATAGGAACTGTGGATAACATTCGATGTCATTTACGAGAATATACATTTTTTTAGAACTGAATGGCACCCATGATGAACAAATGATATTAGACATATTAATTCCAGTATTTTTTAGACAGTTATTTCACTTGTTACAATTATATAGATGGATTTTGTTTGACTAATTTTATGTTAGCATAATAAATTTACTCATAGTATATAGAACGCATGATTTGAAGTGTGTATAATATGGTAATTTAATTCATATTTTTTATTATCATTGCGCTTCTGTGCTAACCAGAAGTATTAGTTTTTTTGTAAAATATATTTATGTGTATTTCTAGCTATTTTTATCAAAAATTAATTTAAAGCATGGCCAAATATAATTTCAAATATTGTTATTTATTTAGATAAATATCATAGTATTATGATTTTTCTACAGTATTTTAATAGATAAAAGATTGATAATATTAGGTATAATTAATAGTGTTTTATTTTATTTTTTATAAATTAGTGTATTTCAATGATATTTTTTTAGAAGAGGCAGATTGGATTTATTTTATTGCTATGTATTATCTTCATATGATTATATTTTTATTATAAGATAAAATCATATAAGACGAGCTGTGATGGTTTTTTTGTGTAAATTTATTTACTAATAGGAAGCGGATTGGCATATTGTTATGTTATATTTTTATAATACATTTCACTAGTGATTGATAAGAAGATATTATATAATTTTTATATGAGTTTTGTAAGTAGAGTTAGGTATTAGAATTACTATGAATTTATACTAGTTAGTAGTCATTTTTTTATTTAGAAGAAAAAAATAACAATATATGTATGTTGTTTTTGATTATTTTTGAATGAACTATTTACCTTAGAACCTATATATTGATAACTGTAGTAATGTTGTGCATTTTTACTTTTTAAATTTAATTTTAAACAGATAACTTGAGAGCGACATTAGATGGGTAGCTAGAGAATATATTTTACGAATTTTATGCAAAAAATTGAATATTTTTCATCTAGAGTCAATAGTTTAGCATTAATAAGTTGGAGGTATTGAGTAAAATTTAGATGATGAATAAAAAACAGAATTTAATGCCTGCTATTATTGCAATGAATAAGCATGCTCGTTATAATTACTTCATTAATGAAGTAATGGACGCTGGATTACTTTTAGATGGGTGGGAAGTAAAATCTTTGCGTGCAAAGCAAGTAAATATTAATGATAGTTATATTATCTTCAGAGACGGTGAAGCTTATTTATTTGGGTCCATATTTCAGCCACTTAGTCTTGTGTCATCACATATTACGTGTTTACCTAATAAAAAACGTAAGTTACTTTTAAAAAAAAGTGAATTAGATTGTCTTATTCGAAAAGTCAATCATGATGGATGTACAGTAATAGCTTTATCAATTTATTGGAAAAGCGCTTGGGCTAAGCTTAAGATTGGGATTGCACAAGGGAAAAAGAAGTATGATAAGCGTAATGATTTAAAAGATCGTGAGTGGAAATTAAATAAAGAGCGTATAGTAAAAAATATTAATTGTGCATTTATTAGAAAATAGTATAATGTATTTTTTATCAGTAGTAACTATTACTTAGAATATGGGGCTGATTATGGATTTGACAGGATGTGTAAAGCGGGAGGTGCATGCCGAGGGGCGGTTGGCCTCGTTAAAAGCCGTATAAATAGTCGCAAATGATAAAAACTTTGCACCTGTTGCGTTAGCAGCTTAATTCGTTTAATAAACTGAAGGTGCCCTCTCTCTTTATATTCTCTTCTCTTAGAATAGAAGAATAGAGAGGTCAAAATTAAAAGAGATCGCATGGATATCTTGCTTGGGATTGATATGTTAAATTAAATTAAGCTAGTTTTTTAGTTGCGTGTCCATTCGCGGCTAATAAATAAATCTAATAATAGGACTAAGCATGTAGTGCCAATTGTATAGCCATTCTGGACGCGGGTTCAACTCCCGCCAGCTCCACCAATTATTAAAAATATCAAGGTAAGTCATAGTAGTTTTTATTTTAGTTAAATGGATTAACGGTGGTTTTGATTTATTACATAATAACTATGCATGGTTGTTGATTGAAAACAAAGGTAGTGTCATACTAATTGATTTTATGGTTTTTGTTAATATTTTTTATATACATAAAAATATTATATGAAGTTAAAAAAATAGAGATAAGATCTGTACTTTGATACAAGTTAAGAAAAGAAGTAAATATACTGAAATATTTTAAAGGAGAAGGATTATATTTAATATTATTTATTTAGTAGATAAATTATAATTTAATATATCTAATATATATTTATACATATAAGAATATATATCTTTTAATTAGAAAAGGACGATTTTAATATAAATGTCATTATTTTGAGAACTATTTATTGAACAGTTGATTTTCTTTCAAGGATTATTTCAAAGTTAAGATAAATGGATATAAGAAAATATTATATTTTTATTAAATTTTTTATCAGAATTATAGAATGTTCTATTCGATGTCTTAGAAAAAAAATAATTTTTAATAAGAAATAAGGTACTAAATAGTAATACAGTTTCTCAAATGTGATTGCATAAATTATAGAGATTTATCTAGTTTTCTATAGTTAGAATAACGTAATTAAGATTTTTAATAAAATGTTTTATGGATCAATTATTTTTTTTTGATTTTGAGATGTCCAGAGATTTTTTATATAGAGAATATTTTTTATAGATTGACATCTTTATGTCAGGATTGGATTTTAAATATCCAGAAATTATGTAATTAGAAAAAGAATAGAGTTATGATGTAAAAGTCATTTATGGGTTGTTTATTAAGATTAGAGATATAGTGATAAGTAGTAGTCAAAGTAGATTTAGGGTGAGTTTATCATCTTCTTTAAGAGATTTAATAATTATATTATAATAATTTTATGCGTATTTGAATGCGTTTTAGTATTAAATTAGATCTAATTAGATTATTTTTCGAGTAATTTAACATATTTTGTATTAAAAATAATATTTTTATTTGATATGTAATACAGTCATCTATTAATCATTGCTTTGGTTTTGAAGGTATTGTATATATTCAAAAGATGGTTTTTCTACTTATTAAGGAAAATGTAGGGAGATATAAAATTTATTATTAATTTATGAAGTAAGATACATTGTTTTTTTGATTTTAATTTACTATGTAAATATGGTGTTTTATTTTTAATTTTAGCTCTATTTTTTATTTAGTAATAACTATTTATATAGAGAGTGATAATTTTTTATTCAATTTTAAGAAAAAATTATAACATGATATCGTTATCTATTCTTGGAAGATGCGAAAAGACCTATGGTCAAAGAAATATTTTTTGTAAAAACTATTTCTTTTTCTCTAATATTTCGGATATTATCAGAATTCTTTGATATTAATAAACATATAATACATGAGGTTTTAATTTCGTTGAATTGTTTTTAGATTATGACATTGATTTCTATCATTATTATTTTTATCTGAGAGTGTAATAGTTTTATAGAGAAATAATCGTGCATTTATCTATATTTCAATAATTAACGGTGAATTAATTTTGGTAGATGGTTCATAGTTTTTTACAATACACTATAATAATATTATTGTTTCGTTATAATAATAGTGTGTATTTATTAGCGAAATTTCATTCTAGCTTATATTTATTCACAAGTTATGTGAATATTCATAAATATAAATGTTTGAATAGGTAAAGGATGTTAAAATACGTGTTCGTATCATTAAATGCAATCATCACATTAATATTGATCTTTCTGATTTAAGAGTTATATGAGCTAACATGGTATATATACTACGAATATATATCATATAAACAGGATATGTTTAGAATGATTAAACCAAGCCTGCAACGAAGAATATTACATGTTGTTTCTTCGGATTCAAAGGGATTGCTTTCAAAAATTACTAATATGTGTTATCGGAATGAACTTAATATTTTAGAAAATAATCAATTTGTTGATGATGATACCAATTTATTTTTTATGCGTACAGATTTAGAAGGTTATTTTGATAATAATAAATTTCTTAAAGATTTGGATTATGTTTTACCGATAGGATCCAGATCTGAATTACACTCTCTTAGACGCCAGAGAATTGTGATTTTAGCTAGCCAAGAAACTCATTGTGTAGGTGAGTTGTTAATGAAAAGTGCTTATAACGAATTAGACTTGGATATTGCTGTAGTCATTAGTAATCATGAAACGTTGCGTTCATTAGTAACATGTTTTAACATACCATTTATTTTTTCTAACCACAAAAGTTTTACACGCGTTCAACATGATAATAATATAGCGGATAAGATTGATTTTTATTGTCCTGATTACATAGTTTTAGCAAAATATATGCGTGTACTCACAGAAGATTTTGTTCATCGTTATAAAAATAAAATTATTAATATTCATCATTCTTTTTTACCTGCATTTATTGGATCTCGTCCTTATCATCAAGCATATAATCGTGGTGTAAAGATGATTGGCGCTACAGCGCATTATGTAAATGAAGATCTTGATGGGGGGGCTATTATTATTCAGGATGTTATACCTATTGATCACAGTTATAATCCAGAAGATATGAGGAGAGCTTGTCGTGATGTTGAAAAAAATGTACTTACTCGAGCGTTATATCAAATTGTAACACAGCGTGTTTTTTTAAATGGAAATCGTACCATTTTGCTGTAATCAGTAAGTGATTTTTGATCTGAATGAAATTCAGTGATATTTGTATTATTTTTAATCTTCTGTATTGTATAATACAAGAACATTCTTGTTACAATGTTCATTAGTACTTGTTAATTTATTTAGTTTTGAAAATTTATTCGTTTTAATAGAACTTAAGTTAAGAATATGAAAAGATTAATATAGCTTATGTGGAAGAATAGAAAGAAAATAGTGTATTTTAATATTTAAATTTATTGACTCTTTGTTTATATATTCTCTATAATCTAAAGAAGAGAATAAGGGTGATTAGCTCAGTTGGTAGAGCACCTCCTTTACACGGAGGGGGTCGGCGGTTCGAGTCCGTCATTACCCACCATATTTAGATTGGGTCGTTAGCTCAGTTGGTAGAGCAGTTGACTTTTAATCAATTGGTCGCAGGTTCGAATCTTGCACGACCCACCATATTAAAATTTTTAATTAAAAAGATTGAATAATGTTGCATATATTATAATAATTTATTAGAAAATTATAATAAGAATTGTAATGATATGATTCAATAATATTGAATATGTTCTTATAACTAAGAATTAATAATATTGAACAAGAAGATGAGAGAAGAATAGATATTAGTGGGTGTATTTATAAAATATCATGATATAGATAAGTTTCTATGATTTAAATACTTTTTATTATAAATAAAATTCTTATAGATTGGATGAGTTCAAGAATGTTGATTTGAATAATATAAATAACATCTAGTGCATTGGAATACATTTCATTAAATTTTTTCATGAAAATAAAATGTACATCACTTATTAAAAATAAATTAAGTGTAATTTATTTTTTTATTTATTTATATAAAGTATAAATATTTATTTTGAATATTCTAGTATTTTGATTCATAGGTTTTTAATATGAGAAATAATTTAGCTGCAAGTTAATATTAGATTAATAGAAATATTTTATTATCAAAAATTTAGTGATATTTTGTAATTTTTAGTACGAAAAAAAAATATTATTTAGTTTTAATTATTATAATAATACAATAGTTGTATTGGTAAAATATTATTATTATTAATAATACCTTGCTTTTAATAAAGAAGAAGTTTTATATATTTCTAATCTAGAAATTAGAAGATGAATGGAGCTTCTAATTGTGAGTAATTAGAAGTACTATATTTATTACTTTTTAGCATGATTTAGCTTGTTTTTTTTATTAAAACAGACACTATCATTCTGAACATATAAAAGTAATGTAGAATGTAGTCTAAATTTATAGAGACTCATTAGTTGATTTTTAATACACCTCAATAGATACAGATTATCTATTCTATCTGTAATCTATATTTTATTATAGGTTCTGGTAAGTAATATACTATTGATAAAATTTGATTGATATGTCTCATCTCTTATGAGATGAATTGTGTATTTTATTATACACTATAACTATCTATAGAATTACTTAGTATAAAATACACAAAAATTGTGAAAAACAGTTTTTTAAAAGTCGATTATATAAATTAACTATAGTATTCAATTTATATAATATCAGAGTAAGTAAAAATTATTAATTATTTATTAATTAAAATTAATAAGAAGATGTCTATCTATTTTCTATTTTTTTTAAAAATTGTAAATAAATTTATCGAGATAAAACATTGATTTAGCTCAGTAATGGTATATAAAAAATTAATAATTAAATCTTCGACATCTAAGATGCTTGAAACATTATTATAATGTTACAGTATTGTCTAGTATATATAGATAATAATATTATTTTTTTAAAAAGAAGAACAATGTATTTTGAAGTTGTTGTTCACAAATATCGAATGTAAATTTATCTCTGATACAGCGTTGCGCATTCAGGCTAAATCGACTATAAGTATCATTGACCATTAACATTTCTACTGCATTAGAACAGTCTATATGTGAGAGAAGCTTTGGTCTTATCAAAGTATCGGAGATTGGATCATATACTTCATGGGGATAATTAATTTTTATTCCTGTAATGTATTCATGTTCTTCTACTGATACCTTCGGGACTAGTCCTAGTCCACATATACGGTTACTAACTATTTCAGGCTGACCATCAATAAGAGGGAAAATTACTGGAACTCCATAGTAGAGGGCTTCTAGACAAGATAGGCCGAATGATTCTGTAATTGGAGTGCTCATATAAATATCAATGCGATTAAAAAAATCAGACAATTCATTTTGAAAAGGTGAAAATATAACTTGATCATTTAAATTTAATTTTTGTGTTAATATTTCTAATTGCTTTTTATATGGTCCTTGTCCAACAATTTCAATTGTTACGTTATGACCACGTAATAATAATTCATGTAGCGTTAGAAGAGATACGCTAATCCCCTTAAGATTGACTAAACGTGATGCTGTTCCTAGTCGGAGTGGAAAAGGGGATAATTTATTTTTAACCTTTATATTTATTGGTTTTTTAATCCCATTATGTACTACTACATGGGGGCATGGAAGTTGAAATCGTAATTCCATGATTCTTTTTGATGCATGTGAAACTGAAATTACACCATCAATCATTGAAAAAAAAATTATTGTTTTTTTATTCAAAGTTAAGCGTGAAGAAGCTCCATGATCATAGTAGATCATTTTTTTATTTTTTGGTTTAGAAGATAGTCTAATGACAAGATCCCATATAATGATAATATCAGAAGAAGTTTTTTCAATTTTCCATTTAAGCCAAAATTTACGAATAAATTGTGGACATCGAAGAGCTAGATTATTACATAATCGACTAGAAAAAATTACTTTTTTTTCAATTTTTCTGTAATATTACTGCTAACTTTAGGACTGATACAAATAACTACATCATTTTCATGATCAATATGGTTAATATATTGCAGAAACATGCGCTCTACACCACCTAATTCATATAAATTAATGATATGAAGTGTTTTCATTTAATCACCTTTTCTAATTCTTTTTGCACCATAGCAGAAGTAAGTGTATCCATATGTTTATCTAATGAGCATAGTGAAATTTGATTATAACCATATTTGCCAATTAATTCGTGGTTAGTTGGTCCATACAGTGTTATATTTGGTTGGTCAAGTGCAGCGGCTAGATGGCTCAGTCCTGTGTCAACTGACACTACGGCACGAGAATTGGTCAATATATGTGCTAATTCTTCTAAAGACATCTTGGGTAACACCTCAACATAGTTGAATCCCCTTGCTAACCTCTTGGCGCGTTGCCATTCATCATTTGTGCCCCATGGTAATTTTATATGTAGACCGTTACCATCAATAGAATTAATTAATTTACGCCAATTTTTTTCTGGCCAATGTTTATTTTTTCGGGTTGTTGCATGTAAAAATACAAGATATTTTTTAGAATCTTGAGAGGCCTTTTTTGCAAAGAAATCTATAATAGCATAGTTAGCATTTATTTGTGGCATGATATAATTGAGACTTTTAGAAAAGAGAATTCTCATTCGTTTCACGGCATGTTGTTTTTTGTGAATTATATGACGTTTGTCATACACTAGACTGGATAATGATTCTTTGGCACTGAGGAAATCACTTCCATGTCGTATTCCTCGTGTTAGGCGAGTAATAAACCAAGCGCTTTTTATTAAACCTTGAGCATCAATTATAGCGTCATATTTATTTAATTGAACTGCATGTTTAAATTTCTCTCTTTCCTGTCGTATTTGATGACTAAACCAATTTTTTCGCCAACGACGCAATGCTACTGGAATTACTTTATCCACTGCTGGATGCCAACCAGGAATCTCAGAAAAGTCTTCTTCTACTACCCAATCAAAACGAATATTAGGGAGTGTTAGCATCGAATCAGTTAATGCGGGTAGAGTCTGGATTACATCTCCCATTGAAGATGTCTTAATGATTAAAATCCGCATTGAAACGCCTTTAAATAAGGTTGAGTGTTTTTAGTTCAGTAATTACCTTTTCTGGCGTAATCCTAATAAGACTTGGATGATAACCAGTGTATATATCGTTTTTTTTTATTTTTTCTTTATTACTCATCAAATGAATAATTCGTGCATTCTTGGAAAGGGGAGGAGTAAAGCTTGGGTTACTGGGACCGTACAGTGCAATTAATGGTTGATTTAATGCAGAAGCAACATGCATTAATCCAGAATCATTGCTAATCATAACACGAGAGCAAGAGATAAGGATAACAGCTTCTTCTAAGTTTGTTTTACCAATAAAATTATAGCAATATTTTCGGTTTTTTTTTGGAATGCCCTTTAAAATTGCTGTTCCAATATATTTTTCATTAGTAGATCCAAGTAATAAAATTTGATAACCAAGATTAATTAAGTGTTTGGTTAGTTCTGAATAATGATAAAATGGCCAGCATTTAGATAGTCCATGAGCTGTTCCAGGGCATAAACTGATAATTGGTTTCTTGTAATCGATTTTAAATGTATTAAGGGTAGTTTTTTTTTCTTCATCATTTACTGTAAGTTGAGGTAAACAAAGGGGTTTTGGTAGGTCGTTTATGCTATGTATACGTGTTTTTTCGTATCCTAATGCTATATATCGGTGCACCATTAGTGGAAAATTTATATGGTTTAATACACGTAGATCATTTAGTAATCCATAACGCATTTCTCCACGCCATCCAGTACGACGTGGAATAGATGCTAAAAAAGGGATTAGAGCAGATTTAAATGAACCAGGTAAAACAAAAGCTTGATCATAACATGATGGGCGTAACATTTTACTGAAACGCCAACGTTCTTTTAAGTTAAGTATTCCATGATTTAATGGCATAGTTAATGCTTTGCGTACTTCTGGCATGCGCGATATTAATGGTTGACACCACTTAGGTGCGATTACATCAATGATCGTTTTAGGATTGTTTGTTTTTAAAGTACGATAAAGACTGTGCGACATCATCATATCGCCAATCCAAGAAGGCCCTATAACTAGAATTTTCATTCTCTTATTTTTTCACCGTTTTATGGTAGGATTGAGTGATTTTATATATTCTAAAACCCCTATTTTAATGTGTTTAAATGATGGAATATAGCCTGTTTTTTTGAGTTTTGTAAGATTTGCTTTGGTGAATTTTTGATAAAATCCTTTAAGGTTTTCTGGAAAAGGAATGTATTGAATTTCATTTTTTTTATGAAATTCTAATATGATTTCAGCTACTTCTTGAAATGAAGTGGCAACGCCAGATCCGCAGTTAAAAATTCCAGATATGGTGTTTTCCCATAACCAAAGTTTTATTGATACTGCGTCTTTTACGTAAATAAAATCACGTTTAAAATTATGACTACCTATAAATAATTGAGGGTCTTTTCCAGTTTGTATTTGTTTGTTTAAGTGAAATATTATACTGGCCATATTATTTTTATGGGTTTCTTTTTCTCCATAGACATTAAAGTAACGACATCCACAAATTGGTGATTTTGCTTTTTTTAAAGCTTTTCGAACATAATGATCAAAAAGCATTTTTGAATAGCTGTAAATATTGAGTGGAGATTCGTATTTAGATTCTTCAAGACATTCAGTTTTACAGTGACCATAAACAGAAGCAGAGGAAGCATAAAGAAATGGAATATTTTGTGTAATACACCAGTTCAGCAGGTCTTTAGAATACTGATAATTATTATCCATCATGTATTTTCCATTCCATTCAGTTGTATCTGTACAAGCCCCTTCATGAAATACAGCCTCGACGTTTCTAAAGAAATGCTTATTCGTTAGAATAGATATTCGAAAACTTTCTTTATCTATATAATCAGAAATATGTAGATTTGAAATATTAGAAAATTTAATACCGTTGTTAAGGTTGTCTACTACTAGTATATCAGTATAATTTTTTTCATTTAAGGAGTGAATAATATTACTACCAATAAATCCAGCTCCTCCGGTAACAATTACCATAAGTTTAAATCCTTAATAGAACGTTTTTCACTAGGTGGGGTGCTATGTTATATTTTTTGTAGGGTTACAAAGAAAAAAATCATTATTTTAATAAAGAATCTTCTTTTATTTAGAAAAGTTGGTTTTAAGGAATAGATAAACTCTTTCTTATAAAGACAGAGTTATGAATATATGATTAATAGATATTTTCTCTTATTTTTACTGCATAAGAAGATAGATTGAGTTTTCACCACGTTGAATGTTAAGTGCAAGAACCGCAGGTTTTCTATCAAGGATTTTTCGTAGTTCATCTAAATTAGTAATTGGTTGTTGATTAATTCCCAAAATAACATCGTTCTTTTTAAGACCAATTTTCGCTGCTGCCGAGCCCTCTTTTAGGCTATCAATTTTAACTCCCTTTATACCTTGTGCATCGTAATTTTTAAGATCTGCGCCCTCAATGCCACCATATATACTACCAGATTCTACTTTATCTGTACTACTTGGTTCTAAAGAAAGAGTAATACTTATTGGTGTTCCAGAACGTATTATACCTAATTTCATTGTCGTTCCTACTGGTAATGAACCTATTTGAGCGCGTAAGGCAGCAAAACTGGAGATTGGTTTATTATTAATTGAAACGATTACATCACCTGCTCGTATGCCAGCCCGTGCTGCTGAAGATTTTGGTAAAACTTGGCTAATAAACGCACCTCGCTGAACATCAACTTTAATTGCTTTAGCTAGTTCTGAGTTGAGCTCGATTCCAATAATTCCTAATTCCCCTCTTTTTACTTGGCCATAGGTAATCATTTGAGCGCATAGGTTTTTTACCATATTTGATGGAATGGCAAATCCAATACCGATATTACCTCCATCTGGTGCAAGAATAGCAGTATTAATACCAATGAGCTCACCACTTAAATTAATTAATGCACCACCTGAGTTTCCCCGATTAATCGCAGCATCGGTTTGGATAAAGTTTTCATAGTGATCTGTATTTAGTCCGCTTCGTCCTAAAGCGGAAATAATACCTGAAGTTACAGTTTCTCCAAGACCATAAGGATTGCCAATGGCAACAGTATAGTCGCCTACACGTAGGTTTTCTGAATCAGCAATCTTAATAGCTATAAGGTTTTTGACTTCTGATATTTGAATTAAAGCAATATCTGATCGAGGATCTTTACCGATAATTTTGGCGTCATATTTTCTTCCATCACTTAATTGTACTTGAATTTTTGTTGCATTATCAACAACGTGGTTGTTGGTTACTACATATCCTTTTATGGCATCGATTACTACTCCGGAGCCTAGTGCTCGAAATTTCTGTTGCTGTCCATCTGAGCCATAGTTATCGCTTGGTGGGCCTGATGGGCATAGTGGTGAGCCAAGGAACGGGGAGCCTTCTTGGCAAAATGGTGAATTACCACCAAAGAAAGGTTGGAATTGTGAAAATTGTTCTGTTTTACGTAGTACTGTTCCCTCAACATTGATGCTCACTACTGATGGCATCACAGTTTCTAACATGGGAGCTAGGCTATTAGATTGTGGTGACTGTTTAGATGGTACAGTGCTCTCACTAGAGATTACAGGAAAGGATTGAAGAGTTAAACCCAAGCTTAATGCTAATGCATTTAATATTAATATGTTTTGTTTCATTAGGAAGATTCTCAAGTTATTCAATAAAATATCTAATAGTTTATTTATTAAATAATAAGATTTATATATTTACTAGTAGTTTTTTATTTCAGAAGGCTTTTTATGTAAATGAGTATTTATTGTTTATATTTATTAATTCATAAATTTTTTTAAATATATTTTGGATAATTTTTTATCTATTATTTATTAATATATAATATATAATTGGTTTATTAAGATTTTAAATTAAAGATTATAAATTTTTTATAAAAATACATTTAATGAGTAATAAGACTGAAATTCATTTCTTATCTTGAAGTTAATTAGCTATATGTTAATAGATATTGGATGGTGTAGTAATTAATGTTCTAGCTCTTTTTTTTATTTATTTTTCTGCTTAAATAATAATCATGATAGTTTTATAAGATATATGCTATTCTTTTTTTTAGAGAAAAAATAAGACTATTTTAATTTTGTATTTTTATAATAAGTTAGAGAATTTCTAGGTGTTATTGAGGACAAGCCTAGAGTTATTGGTATTTTTATTTTTTATAATTTCGTATAGCTTATATAGATAGATTCTTCTATGATAATTAAGAAGGGACTATGGCATTATAGTGTTTGTATGTTTTGTTCAATTAAGATTAATTTTTGATTATCTAATAGATCTTATTTTTTTGTCTATACGATTATTAAGTATGGTTATTAATAGTATTAACGGTGGTTTAAATAGCATTCAGTATATTATATAGTTTATAGATATATGTATTAATTTTTTGTTTTTTTAGGGGTTCACGCTTTTTAAGAGATAATTCATTGAAAATAAGGTTATTAGATAAGAGTAGGTAATTATTTTATCTAATTACTATTCTATGTGTCATTTGAATGATTCATCGAATATTGATTGATTTCATTATAATAGATTAGTTGTTTCATATGATTTCATAAGAATTTTACGTTTATATTGTTTTATGTTTTATATCGATTAATATTTTATCCTTCTTGTATTTTTCTAAGATTTAGATTTTTAATCTAATTATAAAATGTTCCTATAGTAGTATTATATCTGATATTATTTACCATAAAACCATTTTATGGTTATATAGATATTTATTTTCTTTAAATTAAAATTAACTAAAAATAATGTGATTGATATCTTAAGAAAGAATTAATCTTATTCCCGAGAGAGTTGATAGATGAAAAAGACAGCGGTTGTAGTCTTTAGTGGTGGGCAGGACTCAACTATATGTTTAATACAGGCTCTTAGGCAGTATAAATTTATTTATTGTTTGACATTTTATTATGGACAACGCCATAAGAAAGAGATTGATATTGCGAGAAATCTTGCTTTGAAATTAGGCGTTCAGTCTCATAAATTTATGGATATTTCGTTTTTATATGAACTTACATCTTCTAGTTTAATAACTAATAACTTATCAGATCTTGAGGTGAGAACCCATCAAGATAGGTCTATACCTAGTACTTTTGTTCCAGGTCGCAATATTTTGTTTCTAACATTAGCTTCAATGTATGCTTATCAGTTAAAATCTTCAGTTGTGATTATAGGGGTTTGTGAAACAGATTTTTCAGGTTATCCGGATTGCCGTAATGCCTTTATTCTTGCTATGAATCGTTCTATATCATTAGGAATGCACTTCGATATTGTTTTTAAAACCCCTTTAATGAGGTTTACTAAAGCTGAAATTTGGGCGTTAGCAGATTTTCTTGGAGTATTATACTTTGTGATTCATGAAACCATTACATGTTATAATGGTATAAAGAGTTATGGGTGTAGAAAATGCAGTGCTTGTGTCTTGCGTAACAACGGTTTAAGAGATTATTTAAATAATAAGTCTTCTGTAAGACAAAGCTTACAAGATAAGACAAATTGATTAAAAGTTATAAGTTGGTTTAGAAATATAAATATTTTGATCTTAAGAGTATTTCATAAAAGCTAGATAGTAAGTTTTAGATTTATTTCATCTTTATGAGTTATTGATTGTATATAGAAAAATTGAGAAAAAAGTGCATATCTATCTGTAATTTATACAGCGTGATAGATATTTTTATATCTTTGATCTACATTTAGAAAGAAATATTTTTTAATATAAGGGTAGATTGATGGTTTTTCATAAAATATTTATATATGTTATATTGAATGATTAAATAATAAGGAGAACGAATACGTTATAACCTTAATTAATTTTCATATTTATCATAAAGGTTGTATTGATGGTTGTTATGAAAGAGAATTTAGTATACTTATATTAAGTTTAAGTTATATAAGATTAAGATAGAGATCTATATAAAAATATACTTGAAAGTAAGTAAATCTATTTTTTTATTTGATGGTTTGAATGTGAACATACTATATCTTAGTATTTATTTGAAATTAATTTATAAGAGTATTAATATTTTATGATGATTCTTATAGTTTCTTTAAATGTGTGAGTATTGCTTTCACGATTCGTGCATTACCTGCTATAAGATTTCCGGATTCAAAATAATCATGTGCTCCAGAAAAGTCAGTTACTAGGCCACCTGCTTCTCGTATTAAGAGTTCACCAGCAGAAAAATCCAAGGGTTGTAATCCAATTTTACAGCAAGCATCAATGCGTCCGGATGCTATGTATGCTAGATCTAGTGATGATGAACCACTGCTGCGTATATGAGGACATTGGGTTAAGATTCTATTTATTATATGAGAATAGGTTTTATGATTTTGGTTGTTTACATAAGGAAAGCTTATTGCAATAATGGCGTTATTAATATCTCGGGAAAATCCACCCCTTATTCGATATCCATTTAATTGAGCACCCTGACCTCGGATAGCGTAAAATAATTCATTACGCATTGGGTCGTATACTACTGAGATCTCGCTGCGTCTTTTAATGCGAACGGTAATAGAAACACTAAAATGAGGTAATTTTTTTCTATAGTTAACAGTGCTATCTATAGGATTAATTAGCCATTGTGTGTTTAGGTTTTTTTCCATTTTAATGCTGTCTTCTGTAAGAATTAAGTGTTCTGGATAAGATTTTAGAATTAATGCGCTCATTTGACATAGTATTTCTTGTTTTATATTTCTATATAAGGTTTGATGATTAGTTTCATAGGTTTTGTGATACCCTGTCATTTCATAGTGCCTGGTCAGAATAATACCAGCTTTACGTACAGCGCGAATCGCAATGTTGAGAATAGGGTGCATAGGTGCTATAGTCTCGTTAAATACTTCAGAAAAGTGTATGGAATGTTATATAGAAAGATTAGCTATTAAATTTCTTGATTTATGACTAATAATTAATCACAGTGTTTTCTAAATTTGAGAATGTTATTATTTTATCATAAACAGATTAAAATAGTTCTCAGAATAGATGTAAACGATAGGTAGTTACTTGAATATATATCGTTTTTTAATCTATTAGATATCTTAATTAGACTATTTTGAAGATCGAGCAAATAGATTATCTAGGCAAGCTGATTTAGTGTTAGAGTATTTTGTTCATTTTATTTTGTTTTATCCTATTTATTTATTATTTTATTTATTGATTAATATAAGGCGTAGATGGAATATCGTTATTGTAAATATTCATTTACTAGGTTTAAAATTTTTTGTTAATTTATATCTCTGTAATGAATTTTTGAATGTGAACTGATATCTTACATGGATTCATTATATTTTAATCTTCTTCTACCTGTGGTAGAAGATCAAAGTATTTTTTATATTTTAGATAAAAAATTAGATATCAATCCTGTATCATAGTTATTATTCTTGAGTATAAGATATAAGATATCGCTATTTATTACTTGTCACTGTAGTAGACTGGGATCCAAAAAACATAAATTACACGTAGGAGTTGATGATGGATGAAGCAGATTTAGCTCAAAAGCGCGAACAGGATATGATTAAAGCAGCACTTTCATCCAGAGAGCGTAGCTTGCAAAGTCCTGATGGAAAATGTATATGGTGCAAAGATGAAATAATCGTTGTAGGTACAGCATTTTGTTCTGCCGAATGTGGTGATGACTATAATAAGTATCAACGAGAAATGAAACAACGTCTAGGTCGACAATATCAATAGAATTGGACAATTAAATTTCATGTTTTTATTTTTTATGTGCTAGAAATAAAGATTTTGGATTTGGATAAAGAAGAAGGTTTATTCGTAAGAGTTGAGGAATGTCAAAAGATTTGGAGAGTTCTTCTAAGAATTACAACGAATATTTCTGAAAAGATTAAGTCGCATGAATATTGATAGAATAAATAAGTAAGAAGAGTTTTTATAATAAGCATAAATTTTTTGTATATAAGATATAAGAAGATATGTGTAAAATGGATACTGAGTCAGTCAGACTGCTTAAGTAATTTCTATCTTTTATATCCTTTCTTCTTAAGGTGTGAGAATGGATAATGTAGTATACGTACGGATGAGTTATGGCTCAGCTGTACGTATACGCATAAGATCTTCTGGTGTATCTATGCTGTTACTTGTATTTACTGTTGTGATATCGACATGTATTTTTTCTCCATAGGATAAAATTCGTAGTTGTTCTAGAGATTCAATAGATTCTAATGGGCTTTTATTCCAGCGTATATATTTACGAATCAAACGAGCGTGATAACTATAGACTCCAATATGTCGCAAAAAATTTTTGGATATCATGGATGATTTAGTGCTTAATGGTTTATAGTGAAAAGGAATAGTAGCACGAGAAAAGTAAAGGGCGTAGCCATAGAGATCGCGTACTACTTTGACTATGTTTGGATTGAGTGCTTCGTCTATAGAGGTGATTGGTGCTGCCATTGTTGCTATATTTACGTCGTATAATTGAATATTAGTTGCAACCTGATTAATGATTTCAGGAGGAATCATAGGTTGATCTCCTTGGAGGTTAACAACAACTGTTTCATCAGAAAATTGATAGTGTTCGAGTACTTCAGATATTCTTTCAATACCGGAATTATGATTGGATCTAGTCATGCACACTTCTCCGTTTATCGCTTTAACTACGGATTCTATTGCGGGATGATCAGTAGCAACAATTACTCGTTTAGCATTAGATTTCCTGGCTTGTTCAATGACGTGAACTATCATTGGTTTTCCGTGTATAGTTAAAAGAGGTTTTCCAGGAAGGCGACTTGAAGAAAAGCGTGCTGGAATGATGGCAATAAAATTCATAAATGACTTTTTGGTGTAGAAATAATTCGAGCTCGATTTTTTATTAAAATCGGTATACCGTCTTTAATTGGATACGCTATACGATCAGTGATACAGACTAGTTCTGTCTGGTTTGTAGTATAAAAAAATAGCCGTCCATGGCAGATTGGACAAGCAATAATTTCAATTAACTTTGGATTCATAGCATCTTAGGATTATAATGGTAATATTATATGGATTTGATCAATATTTAAGATCTACTTATTTAAAGATATAAAAGTTTCTGAAAACATTTTTTATTCTAGAATAATTTCTATAATAATATTATAGATTGTTTATTCAATGAATTTCTCCCCGAGACTAATATCATTATTTAGGGTTTGTAGCATATTATTTATCATATTTTTTTCAAAATTACTTAGATAGCCGATAGATCGATATTCGATAATTCCACTTTTACCCAATAACAATGGTTGTGAAAAAAAGCGTGCATATTCTTCATTTCCTTCTACATAGGCATATTCTATAATATTTTTTTCTCCTTCTAAACCTCGTATTAACGATAGAGTAAAGCGTGTAGCAGCTACGCTCATAGCCAGAGTGGCAGATCCTCCACCTGCTTTAGCCTCTAGAACTGCGTTACCTGCGTTTTGTATTTGTTTAGTTAGATCGTAAATTTCTTTTTCACTAAAACAATAATCTTGAGTTAATTGGGATAGCAGGGGAAGTATAGTGATACCGGAGTGGCCTCCAATTACTGGGGTATTAATTTTTTCTGGATTTTTTTGTTTTAATTTTGCTACAAATGTATTAGATCGGATGATATCTAGTGTAGTTATTCCAAATAACTTACTTCTATTATAAACTCCAGCTTTTTTTAGAACCGAAGCGGCAACGGGAATGATTGAATTAATAGGATTTGTGATAATACCGATTAATGCGTTAGGGGTGTATGTTGCAATTTCTTCGATAAGGCTTTGTATAATTTTTGCGTTATAGATAAAGAGATCAGAGCGATCCATTCCTGGTTTTCGTGCAAAACCAGCTGAAATGAGAACTATATTAGAATTACTAAGAGCTTCTTCAATTTGGACACTATGAAATCCGTTTATTTTTACAGAAGTCGGGATATGGCTTAAATCTAGCGCAATACCTGGAGTAGCAGTGGATACATCATAAAGAGAGAGGTCTGAGTTATTCGGTAGATTCATCTTAAGAAGTAGAGAAAGAGATTGTCCAATAGCTCCTGCTGCACCAAGCACTGTAACCTTCATATTTTACTCCTTATACGATTTTATTAGGATTTTAGTTTATGAATGAGTTTATATGATGTAGATATAAAATATTGATTATTTTAATATATTGCGCATCATATGTGTTATTAATGATTTGTAACAATTTGAAAGTAATCATTCGAATTTAGAGACTCGATTTTATTCTTTTATTACAGTTCTCTTTGTAAAGTAACGAGCACTATATATAAAACTCTATTTATATTCAAGTATGAGATTAATGTTATGCGTTAGATTTTATTATCCATAAAAGAAGTTTGTGGTAATCAAAGTAATTATTTATTTAGATTGGGGGAGTTAATTATATTTTATAATAGTATGGATACCTATGATGATACATTTATTACAGGGAGATATGATAATGTAATTAGTTTTAGCAATTAATTCTAAACAGATTATTATGCATGGTCGATTTCTATAAATCTTATAGAATATATAAGTATGCCATATAGGGTGAATATTGAACTTGATAATGGTAATAAGAGATTACGTTTGTGACAAAGGCATTGGTCTAGATTTTTATTATTTCGTTTTATTCTTGAGGGATCGTGTGATCTGAAATAATTTCTTCTATTGAAGAACGAGAGGTAATTTTCTTATCGATTTTAATATAAATATTTTTTTCTTTCGGTAGTAATAGGACATCAAAAACCCCTTTATGAGTTCTTAGAGATTGCTCAAGTTTAATCGTATCGATAAAAGGAGATGAAAGTGTTAGTCGTAAACTGCTTAGATAAGGTGGCTCTCTCATATTCATAGTTAATAACAACCATGCTAGAGAAAGAAGAGAACCAAAAAGAAATACATGATTGACGCCAAAATGATCTAGTAACCAGCCATTGACACTGCCACCAATTGCTACGCCAAGAAATTGACTGGTAGAGTATAATCCCATAGCCGTCCCCTTGTAGCCTACTGGGCATTCTTTATTAATTAGTGAGGGTAATATTGCTTCCATAATGTTAAAACTGATGAAAAATATTTGTAATCCTATGAATAGTTTATAAAATATATGATCAGAATTCCATAATAGGATTTCGGAACCTAACATTAATACTGTGCAAGAAATAACAAATGATTTCATTTGTTTATTAATTTCAGCATAGAGAACAGATGGTATTGTAGTGACAAAAGAAATGAATATGGTGCACAAGTAAATTTTCCAGTGATCCTTAGAAGGAAATCCTGCTAGTGAAAATTGTGTAGGCAAGCTAATAAAGTTAGACATTAGTAATACATGTAGAAAGAAGATACTAAGATTTAACTTAATTAAATGCTTATTGGTTATAATAGTTTTGATACCACTTCGTACAGTCACTACATCGCGATTTAGTATCTGTATTGATGATGATGGAACTATAATTACTGTAATTATAATAGCGATAACAGAAAGTAAAGCAGTAATAGAAAACAATTCATGGATGTTTAGTATATTAGCAATAATAGGTCCTATTATGATGGCAATAGAAAAGGTGATTCCGAATCCCATTCCAATAAATGTTATTGCTTTAGTATAGTTTTGTTCACAGGTAAGATCAGATAATAAAGCCATAATAACAGATGATATTGCACCAGAACCTTGTAATGCACGCCCAAGAATAATACCCCATATGGACTCAGTTATAGTGGCTACTAAGCTTCCTGCAGTGAAAAGCAATAGACCTATTACAATTAATGGTTTTCGTCCGAATCTATCTGATAATAGACCAAAGGGGATTTGAAAAATTGCTTGAGTTGCACCATATATTCCAATAGCAAGTCCGATAAGTGTTTCGCTGGCTTTTGGAATCTGTATCCCATAAACAGTTAGGATTGGTAGTACCATGCACATACCTAACATGCGTAAGAAAAATACTGCACTTAGTCCCCAGGTAGCGCGTAGTTCAATTCTGCTCATTTTGTTATAATTCATAACTATCTCCAGATTGTGAATTGTATCTTATGATTGCAGAGTACATTTTTTAAACATTATTAAAAGTGTTACGATTTGTTAAAAGCGGTTCTGTAGGTTTTATTTATTGGTTTTAGTTAAGTGTTTTTATCGATTTTAAATCGAAAAGAGGGTGGTTTATTACAGGATTATTATGTAATATCTATTGATATCATAATGCTAAAAGCGGTGATTACTACAAGGGATAAGAGAAAAATTTTTTTAGCCCAAAGCGGGCTGTTGTAGGTTCTGTAACCAATAACAGCGACACTTAGCCACCAGATACCTACTGTACTCATTACGATAAGATACTTATATCCAGTATATCCTGCTATGAACAACATCATTGTAGAGGAAATAAATGCAATAATATATATTATGATATGTTTTTTAGCTTCTATAATTCCAAGTTTTACTGGTAAAACTGGAATGTTAGTAATTTGATAATCTTTTAAATATAAAATAGAAATAGCATAAGAGTGTGGTATTTGCCAAAGGCTAAATATAGATAATAATATTAGAGCGGCAGAGTCAAACTTCCCAGAGGCTGAGCAGTAGCCTATTAAAGGAGGGGTGGAGCCTGATAGGCTTCCTATTAGGGTGCCATAGATAGAATGACGTTTCATATACAGACTATAGACGCCAACGTAAATTATAAACCCTATTGTTGCAAATAGGGTTGCTAAAGGATTTGTTCCATAAAGAAGTATTATAAAACCGGAGACACCTAATATAGTTGCGTAAACAAGAACGGTTCGTAAAGAAATTAGAGTGGATGATAGAATTCTATTTTTTGTTCTTTCAGCTTTTTTATCAATATCTCGGTCTATGTAGTTGTTATAAACACAACTAGATGCAATGATTAGAATCGTTCCTATTATGGTGAAAAAAAAATGATAATAGTCGATTTTATATTTAGAAGCAAGTAAAAAACCGCCGATTAAAGCGATTAAATTGCCAGCAATAATTCCCGGTTTTGTTAGTTGCAGATAGTGTTTAATCATTAGATTATCTATTTAATCATGTACCATATTTTGATTTAAATTCGACATGATCCATAAAGAACCAACAATGATAATTAAGACTATTATTGCTACAAATATGCTAGAGATTAAAGTCCATCCACCTTCAGATTGGCGATTAAGGTGCAGAAAATATATTAGATGTACTAGTATTTGGCATACCGCGCATATTAAAACTATAGATAATATGCTGGTTCGAGATATTTGACCGTTTAAAACTACCAGAAAGGGTACGACTGTGAGAAGAATTGAAAAAGATAAACCGGTAATATAAGACTTGATAGCGGTTTTTGAAAAATTATCTTTAGACTTAATTGGAATCCGGTACATTATATTTTTCCTATTAAGTAGACAATGGTAAATACACATATCCATATTATATCTAGAAAATGCCAAAATAGGCTTAAACACATGATTCGTATACAATTAATAGTGGTTAAACCTCTTTGAGCTATTTGGATCATGAGTAAGATCATCCAAATTAATCCAGCGGTCACATGTAGTGCATGAGCCCCAAGTAGTGTAAAGAAAGCAGATAAAAAACCACTTAGACTAGGTCCCATTCCTTTAGTGATTAGATGTAATAGTTCATACCCTTCCATTCCAATAAAAGAAAGACCGAAGATAATAGTCAGTCCAAACCATAATATAACTGCGTTTTTTTTCTCTTGATGCATTCGAATTAAGACAAGACCACAGGTTCCTGAGCTTATCAAAAGACAGATAGTTTCTAATAGAACAAATGGTAAATTGAAGATATCTTTTCCTGTCGGGCCACTGGCAGTGCTTGTTACCATTACGCCATAGGTAGCAAATAAAGTAGCGAAAATAATGCAGTCACTCATCAGATATAACCAAAATCCAAAGATTTTGTTAGTACTTATATGATGATTGGGAGAGATAGTTTTAGTTAACATAATTAATCTCTGATTTTTTGCTTTCATTGATGTGATGATTTTCAATAATCATAATATCGTGAATAGGGACATAGTAATCAATATCTTCATCAAAACTCTTTGTCATCCATGATATAAGTATTGCTAGCAATGACATACAAACTAACCACCAAATATGCCAGATCATCGAAAAACCGAATAAGAGACTAAAGAAAGCTATGATAATTCCAACACTACTATTTTTTGGCATATGAATGGCAGTGTATTTCGGGATATCTTGGAACATTTTTTCTTTTTTTTTCATTTGCCAAAAAGCATCGCGTTCGTTTATTTTAGGTAAAATAGCAAAATTATAGAATGGTGGCGGCGAGGAGGTTGACCACTCTAATGTGCGTCCTCCCCAAGGATCACCAGTTAGGTCACGGTTATTTTTACGGTCACGGATGGTGACGTATAGCTGAATGAATTGGCAGATAATCCCACAACTAATCAATATAGTTCCTCCGGCTGCAATTACTAGCATAGTATGGAATTCTGGATTGATTTCTTGACTGAGACGCCGTGTCATTCCCATAAATCCCAAAACATATAACGGAATAAATGCAGTAAAAAAACCAAGAATCCAAAACCAGAATGAACGTATTCCCCATTTTTCATTTAAAATAACGCCGAATATTTTGGGGAACCAATATGTTATTCCTGCAAAACAGCCAAAGACGACTCCCCCGATAATAACATTATGGAAGTGAGCAATAAGAAATAAGCTATTATGTAAAACAAAATCTGCGCCCGGGATAGCAAGTAGTACTCCACTCATGCCGCCTACAGAAAATGTAACTAAGAAACCGATAGTCCATAACATGGAAGAATGTAATCGGATTCTTCCTTGATACATTGTAAATAGCCAGTTAAATATTTTCACGCCGGTAGGAATGGCAATAATCATTGTCATTATACCAAAAAAGGCGTTGACATCCGCTCCAGCACCCATTGTAAAAAAATGATGCAGCCAGACAAGGAATGATAGAATGGTAATAACTACTGTTGCTCCAATTAGTGAGGTATAGCCGAATAAGCTTTTACGTGAAAAGGTAGCAACAACTTCTGAAAATACACCAAAGATTGGTAGAATCAGGATATAGACTTCTGGATGACCCCAAATCCAGATTAAATTAACATACATCATCATATTTCCCCCCATTTCGTTGCTAAAGAAATGAAAATCTAGGTAACGATCTAGGGTTAGAAGGCTTAAAGTGGTTGCTAGAACAGGAAACGAAGCGATTATAAGTACATTAGTGCACAATGCAGTCCAAGTGAATACTGGCATCTTAAGCATACTCATACCATGGGTGCGCATCTTAAGGATAGTAACTATAAAGTTAATACCTGTCAAAGTTGTTCCAATACCAGAAAGTTGCAGACTCCATATCCAGTAATCTACTCCTACGCCAGGACTATATTGCGGCCCAGAGAGGGGTGGGTAAGCTAGCCAACCTGTTTGTGCAAACTCACCAATTCCTAGTGAGAGATTGATTAAAATTGCTCCTATAACAGTGAACCAAAAGCTTAGGTTGTTTAAAAATGGAAACGCTACATCGCGAGTGCCAATTTGTAATGGCACAATGATATTCATTAACCCTACTACTAGTGGCATAGCTACAAAAAAGATCATAATTACACCATGAGCAGTAAAAATCTGATCGTAGTGATGTGGCGGTAAGAAGCCGGGCTTACCTGCAGAGGCAAGGACTTGTTGGCTTCGCATCATGATAGCGTCGGCAAAACCTCGGAGTAACATCACAAAGGCCATCACAAGATACATAATTCCTATTTTTTTATGATCTAGAGAGGTTAACCATTCACACCAAAGGTATTTCCATTTATTATAATATGTAATAGCTGCAGCAATACTGATGCCAAGAATCATAATAGTAAAAATGGTTATCATGATAATTGGTTCATGGAATGGGATAGAATTGAGAGTTAATTTGCCTAAAATCATGTGACGCCTCGGTTCCTCTTTGGGGAAGGAGTTTATGTATAAATTGTACAAAATAACTGAATTAAGGTTGATAATACTTGATTAAAACTAATGAGAGACTAACTATATTATAGCAGTTGATATTATTATAGCAGTTGATATTGCTATTTATTAAATATATTTTTTTTAAATGAATATTTAATAATTATTTTTTAAATTTTCGGTACATATTTAAGATTATATGTCATTAATTTTAGATCTTATTTTTTATTTGCTTCTATTTTATTAGAATTTTTGACATGAAACTGGTCCATGATATTTTGGAATAATTCTGGTTTAACAGAAGAAAAAAATGTGACTGAATAATCATTTTTTAGTTGAGCGATACGATGGAAATCATTTGTGGTTATCAAAATTTTAGGAGATTTTTTCACTCTCTCTATCCATTGATTAAAAGTTTCTCTATTCTGAGTGGCAATAACTTTAAATTTCATTTTTGAGAATCCATGACCACTATAATTAGATGAAATTCCATCAAACGTTCCTGATTTATTTGCAATTAAATTTAGATGAGTCTGCATTCCTGGCATAGCGTACATTTGACTTCCTAAGGCTGGAACAAAAAAGGAGTTCATTACTGTATGAGAAGTAATTTTGAAGTGTACAGGACAATTAGCTGGAAAAGCAATCTCATTTATAGTAGCAATACCTTGCTCAGGATAGATAAATAACCACTTCCAGTTTAGCGAAACCACTTCGATTAGGATTGATTTAACATCAGGTTTTAAAGATTGTCGAGGTTCTAGTTCGTGGGTCGATTTCCATGAAAGAATGCTGAGAAAGATAATTATCAAGATAGGAATAGTCCATACTATTGCTTCCAATTTATATGAGTGATCCCAATCTGGATTATATTGTGCCAATGTGTTGGATTCTCGATATTTCCAAGAAAACAGAATAGCCATATAAATTGCAGGTAATACAACAATCATCATTAGACCAAATGCTGTTAGAATTAGGGAGCGTTGTTCTATGGCAACGTGTCCTTTTGGATCCATTAACACACTTTGACAACTGTTGAGCAGCATGAGCTGCATTATTAATGAAAAAATAGCTATTCTTTTCTTATATGTTCTGCATTTCATGCAATAACCTCAAATAGCAAGGGTTTCATAAACATATACAATGATTATGACTTTTTGTTTATTAATTATTTTGATTTTGAAAATTTTATTTTAGTATATGACTATTTTTATAATTACTGTGTTTATAAAAAACATATTTTATAATAAAGGCCTTTCTTTTGTAAATTGTTAGCTTTTATTTTTCTTGATATTTTATTAAAACGTTAATCTAAATGATAGTGAATAAATAGAAGAAGTTAGTATAGCATTAGAATTAGCGTAGTGCGATCTGTTCTGTTTAATTTTAATTTCTTTTATCATGTATTTCAGAGAAATAAGCTAGAATTAATAGATTATTTAGGGCGGAAGAGATTTTACATTAGATCTTAATATTATAAATCTTGGAAAGTTGTAAAAATTGGATTTCTAGAAGTTTTTCTATTTTTTCATAAATAAAAAATAATTTTCATTTATTGTGTAAATTTATATTTTATATATTGATAATAAGTATGCGTGATAGAATAGATTGACTAATTAAGGATGATAATTTTATGCAAAATTATTTAAGTTTTAAAGATATCTTATCTTTAGGTCTTATGGCTTTAGCTTTTTTTTTAGGAGCTGGAAATATCATATTTCCACCTATGTTGGGTATTCAGTCTGGGGAATATGTTTGGTATACAGCTTTAGGGTTTTTGGTTATGGCCGTAGGACTTCCATTTCTTGGAGTTATTGCATTAGCACGAGTTGGAGGAAGAATTGAAGTTCTGAGCGAACCGATTGGTAAATACTTAGGGGTTACATTAGCAACTATTTGTTATCTTATTGTTGGGCCTTTATTTGCGATACCGCGTACTGCTAATGTTTCATTTGAAATGGGATTAGTGCCATTATTTGAACATACTAAATCGCTTATGTTGTATTATAGTCTTTTTTATTTTTGTTTAGTTAGTCTTATTTCTCTGTATCCTGCTAAATTATTAGATATAATTGGTCATGTTTTAGCTCCATTGAAAATATTATCTCTAATTTTTCTATCGATATCGGCATATTTGTGGCCCGCAGGTAGAATGATGTCTGTTTCTACAGATTATAAGAATATGGCATTCTCTCATGGTTTATTAGGTGGCTATTTAACTATGGATGCTTTGGGTGCATTAGTGTTTAGTACTGTGATTATTAATGCTATACGCTCGCGTTCTATTAGCGAAGAAAAATTATTGATGCGTTATACTATAATTTCAGGAGGTATTGCTGCTTTTGGTTTAACTTTAATCTATTTGGCTTTATTTAAAATCGGTTCTGATAGTGCTAATATTTTGGATCATCATGTTAATGGTACTGTGATTCTATATACTTATATTCAACATACTTTTGGTCTGGTTGGTACTATTTTTTTATCTATATTAATTTTTATTTCTTGCTTAGTAACTTCTGTAGGTTTGACTTGTTCTTGTGCGGAGTTTTTTGAGAGGTATCTACCTTTTAGTTATCGTCAAGTAGTTTGTATTATTGGTATTCTTTCTTTATTTTTTTCTAATTTTGGTCTCAGTTATTTAATTCAGATATCTGTTCCTATATTGATAGCAATATACCCTCCTTGTATCATGTTAGTCTTATTAAGTTTTACGACGCTTTGGTGGAAAAAGAGTAAAAGAGTTTTTATTCCAGTTTTTTTTGTTAGTTTAACCTTTGGTATTTTAGATGTAATACAAAATTCCAGTTTAAAAGTTATTCTTCCTGTGTTAATTCAAGATTTTCCTTTGATTGATCAGGGGATGATATGGCTTTTTCCTTCATTTGGAACAGCTCTTGTCTTAGGTTTTTATGATCGCTTTTTTCTTCAGTAAATAAGAAGATGTAAAGTAAGTAAAAGCTGTAAAATGGATATTGTTATCATATTTTATTTACAGCTTTCGCAAAATAACTCATGATTTAGATAGATTCTTGTAATATTTTCTATGTTATAGAATTCATTGAAATATATTTTTTAATTGAAATGCATCGTATGTTTAAGAGAGAATAAAAGAAGTTGATTTTTAGTAGAATAAAAGTTCTATAGAATTTTGAATTCATAGTCAAGGTTTCTGATATTATTAATATAATTTTGTTTTTAGGGCAGTATTCTCATCAATAAATTATATATTTATATCCAATATCTTTCCGAGATATTAGATATTGTATTATGAGTTAGTTATTTCTTAGATTTAGAGAATATAGATTAGGTTCTTCTGATATAATTTGTAATTATTAGGGTTAAATTATTTTCTAAATTTTTATTTTTAAATACTGGAACCTAGTTATGGGTTTATTTAAAAAGGATTAAAAGAACTATATGATATAGTACTAGAGTTAGGAATGTTGAATAACTATAGTATAACACTGTTAATATATGCTTCATATATTCTTAAGTGTTAGATTCATGTGTTTTTAGTTTTATGAGAAAGTAAGTTATGTAGTATTCGTTATAATTAATTTTAAAGCATTCCAAATTAAAGAATTTCAAAATTTGGATATTTTATCGTGAGGGAAGAGTTAGGTTTTTTAATTATGGTTATATTTTCATAAATGGTCTGATTTTAATTTCATGATTACATATGAATGTATTATGGATATTCTTACATTAATTTTTAATTTTATGGTATTTAGTCGCTGTGAAATGTTAGATTAGATATCTCTAGTGTATTATGTTTAATATATGCTAAGTTATTCGAATAATATCTATGCATATCTACATGTATTGATAATAATTATGGATTATCAAGCAATCTAATACGATTCTATTATAATTAGAAGAGAGTTATTTGATTCGAGCAAGATAATTAGTATTATACTACGTAGTATATATAATTATTGTATGTAGATTTAATTTTTTTAGTCAAGAAACTTAGTGGTGTGAATAGCAATGGTAATCCTAAGTGATTCACGCGTGTAATTTAACTCATTATTAAAATATAGTATCTCTAAAAATAGATTAATAAGTTATATATGACAACAGTTCTTTTGGGCTAGAAAATTATTGAATGATAGATAAAATTTATAGTATGTTTAGTTTATAAGTGATATGGATCACTAATAGAACTTAGTTGAATGTTGTTTTTTATTTTTTTCTTAATTTCATATTGGTTGTATTGTCAATAGCTGTTAGTGTTAGCTCTAAGCGTGTTAGATCATATTTAAACATTGATCTTAAAAATATCTAGATTGGTGCGAAAATTTTTAATATGGCATAATGGCATTGTAATTTATTTAAAATATTTCGTTTTAAAGGGAATTTTTTTCTTTTGATTTATATAGTGTGAGTATCATACCTAGAAGAAATGGTATAAGTAATACTAGAGACGATTTGCTAAGACTGCTATCATTTATAACTCTTTCTAGGGTTAATGCGATTAAGGGAAATATCATAAAAACAAGCGATGCCTGAAAGGGTTTAATAATTTTTTGAAGAAAAAAATATGCTAGAACTCCTCCCACGCTCGCTACTATACCGAGGTAGGCTATCGCTAATAAGGATTGTGTAGAAAACATCTTAACATCGGTAGTTTCACTCAGACCAGCTATGGTGAGAATTATGCCAGCACCCAAACAAGGTAGTGTGTTATAACTGAGAACCGAGATAGTCATGCAGCGTTTTTTGCATAGGACATACATAATAGCATGTATTAGAACTGCTGCAACGAGTGCTAATACACCCCGTATTTGGGTATCTAGGTTGTTATGATGTGCCTCTTGCCATAAAATTATGATTAATGTGCTAATGCTTATCCATAAACCCACAATTTGTTGCGTCGTGGTTCGTTCATTTAGAATGAATCGAGAGAGAATAAGAACAATAGCGGGCATGATGGAAAAAATAATTGACGCTAGACCAGAGGCAATGTATCTCTCTCCATAAATCATGAGCGTAAATGGTAAGGCAAAATAAAAAAGTGTTACATATAATTGGAAGAGACCCTGACTAGACGGGAATAAAAGAGGAGCTTGTTTATAACGTGATAACAAAAACAGCAGTGGCGTTGCAAATAGAAAACGAAGTCCGGTGGCAAGAATAGGTGGAACAGAAGAAACAGCAATTTTCATTGCCATCCAGGTAGTTCCCCAAGTAAAAGAGACAGCAGTAAATAAACTGATGATCACGAGGTTATGAAAAATTTTTCTTCGCATTATATCTCCATTCTATTAAACTTTGGTCATGTCTTACATAAGATTAACGATATATGTGGAGAAAAAGTTACTAAACTCTCATTTCAAAAGTTATTACAAGGAGAATATATTGCTACCAATAACGTTGGATAAAAAAGATCGTTTGTTACTCAGTCTTCTTCAGAAGGATTGTACTCTTTCTTTACAGGTTTTGGCAGAGACAGTTTGTCTTACTACCACTCCTTGCTGGAAACGATTGAAGAGGTTAGATGATGAGGGGTATATTCGTGCTCGGGTAGCATTATTAAATAGTTATAAGCTTGGTTTGGATCTTACTGCTTTTGTTTTTATAAAAACCCATCAGCATAGTAGTGATGGGTTTGATCAATTTGTTAGCACAATACAAATAATGCCTGAGGTTATGGGGTTTTATCGAATGGCGGGGGAATATGATTATCTTCTCAGAGTTCAAGTCGCTGATATGAAAAGTTATGATAGATTTTATAAAAACTTATTGCATAGCGTACCTACTTTGCTAGATGTTACTTCAAGTTTTGCAATGGAAGAGATTAAGTATACTACTTCTTTGCCAGTGCGCCTTTAAATAGAGAGGTTTCGGATGAGTCAGGCCGATCATCAGGATTTTTCAGTTAGGTTATTTAGCCAATTAAGCTGGTATTTTTTACGTGAATGGCGTCGTTACCTTGGGGCGGTCCTTCTTCTTCTTATAATTGCAATATTAAAGTTGTTACCACCATGGGTTGTAGGAAAAATAGTAGATGGTGTAAGTCGTAATGAGTTAAGTCACAGTCAGGTGTTGATGTGGGTTGGTGTTATGTTTCTTACTGCTACGGTTATTTATGTATTACATTATTTATGGCGTATACTATTATTTGGCGCTTCCTATCATTTAGCAGTAGAATTGCGTGCAGGTTTTTACAGGCAGCTTAGTTGTCAACATCCTGAATTTTATTTACGTCGTCGTACTGGTGATTTAATTGCTCGAGCTACTAATGATGTCGATCGTGTAGTCTTTGCAGCTGGTGAAGGTTTTCTTACTCTAGTAGATTCTTTAGTAATGGGAGTCACAGTATTGCTAGTCATGGGTTCACAAATTAGCTTAAAATTAACAATATTAGCACTTATGCCAATGCCTATAATGGCTTTAGTTATTAAATGTTATGGTAATCAACTGCATCAACGTTTTAAAAATGTACAAGCTGCTTTTTCGTTATTAAATGATCAGACACAAGAAAGTTTAAGCAGTATTCGAATGATTAAAGCTTTTGGTTTAGAGGATCATCAATCAGCTAAATTTGCGGCTATTGCTAAAGATACAGGAGAGGAAAATTTGCGCGCTGCTCGTATTGATGCTCGTTTTGATCCTACTATTTATGTTTCTGTTGCATTGTCAAATTTGTTAGCTATTGTTGGTGGAAGTTGGATGGTGTGGCATAGTACGATTACTTTAGGTCAGTTAACTAGTTTTGTTATGTATCTAGGTTTAATGATTTGGCCTATGTTAGCATTAGCATGGATGTTGAATATTGTTGAGCGCGGAAGCGTGGCTTGGAGTCGTATTTTTGCACTTCTATCGGAGGCTCCAGTAGTGGTTGATGGTCAGAATATTTTACCTAAAAAGCGCGGTTTATTACAAATTACCATAGGAAAATTTTATTATCCAGGGTCAGAAAAGGCTATATTATCGAATCTTAATGTGACAATCCAGCCTGGTCAGATGTTAGGTTTATGTGGTCCAACGGGTTCTGGAAAAAGCACTTTATTAAGTTTAATTCAACGTCATTTTGACATTGATCAAGGGGATATTTTTTTTCATGAAACTCCTTTATCTCAGATTCGTCTTGATTCGTGGCGCAGTCGACTTGCAGTAGCAAGTCAAACTCCTTTTTTATTTTCTGATAGTGTAGCAAAAAATATTGCTTTGGGGCGTCCTACTTCTACTCAACATGAGATTGAGTATGTGGCAAAACTTGCACATGTTCATGAAGATATATTGCGTTTACCTTATGGTTATGAAACACAAGTTGGTGAACGTGGTGTAATGCTTTCAGGAGGGCAGAAACAACGTATTGCTATTGCTCGCGCACTTCTTTTAAATGCTGAGATTCTAGTGTTAGATGATGCGTTATCTGCTGTGGATGGGCGTACTGAACATCAAATTATGCATAATTTGCGTCATTGGGGCGAAAGTCGAACGGTTATTATTACTGCTCATCGCCTTTCTGTTTTAGCTGAAGCTAATGAAATTTTAGTATTGAAAAATGGAATAGTGACGCAAAGAGGGGATCATCAAAAGTTGTTGGCTAATAAAGGTTGGTATCGTGAAATGTATCGTTATCAGCAGTTAGAGGATGTATTAGATAAGGATAATATAGAATACGGAGCGGCCGATGACTAATGTAGTCAAACTGTGGCCAACTATAAAAAGGTTGCTTGCATATGGCGCCCCATGGTGGAAGTCTCTTTGTTTAGCTATTGTAATGCTATGGGTTGCTGCGGGAGCAGAAGTTATAGGTTCAATACTTCTTAGTGTGCTCATTGATCAAATGGCTAAACACTATGTGCCTTTTGGAGGTTTGTCGGGATTAATAGTATTGGGTTACCTTCTCTTACAGATATTGGCGGCATTGTTATACTATTGGCAAGCGTTATGGTTTAATCAAGTTTCAGTTAGAGTGGTTCAGGATTTACGAACTAATGTGATGGATGCAGCATTACGCCAGCCTTTAAGTGTTTTTGATTCTCAGCCAGTCGGACAAATTATTTCAAAGGTTACTAATGACACGGAAGTAGTACGTGATTTATATGTGACCGTAGTTTCTACAGCATTGCGTAGCAGCGCATTAGTTGGAACGATGCTTGTGGCAATGTTTAGTCTTAACTGGCGTATGGCATTGGTAGCAATGACAATTTTTCCTGCTGTATTAATAGTGATGTTTATATACCAGCGTTGTAGCACTCCAATTGTGAGACGAGTTCGCAGTTATTTAGCTGATATTAATAATGGTTTTAATGAAGTTATTAATGGAATGAGTGTTATCCAGCAGTTTCGACAACAAGCCCGTTTTGGCAAGCGGATGGGAGAAATTAGTCGATTACATTATCTATCTCGTATGGAGACTTTAAGGCTCGAAGGGTTCTTATTACGACCACTTTTAAGTTTTTTGTCTGCGTTAATATTATGTGGTTTAATGATTCTTTTTGGTTTTTCATCTATTAATACTATTGAAGTTGGCGTATTATATGCTTTCATCAACTATCTTGCGCGGTTAAATGAGCCCCTAATTGAAGTAACTACGCAACAATCGATTTTACAGCAGGCCGTAGTTGCAGGCGAGAGGATTTTTGAGTTAATGGACTCTCCTCGACAGCACTATGGTGAAGATATAGAGCCATTGCATTCTGGAAGGATCGATATTCGTAATTTGACTTTTACGTATTCTTCTTTCTGCCCGGTCTTAACCGATATCAATATATCGGTACCTACTCGACATTTTGTGGCATTAGTCGGGCATACTGGAAGCGGGAAAAGTACATTAGCAAATCTTTTAATGGGTTATTATCCTTTAAATAAAGGTGAAATTTTACTTGATTCTAGACCGTTGTCTTCGTTAAGTCATTCTGTATTGCGCGATAGCGTAGCTATGTTACAGCAAGATCCAGTAATATTAGCTGATACGTTTTTTGCTAATGTTACTTTAGGTAGATCTATCACTGAGGAGGTAGTTTGGCAAATTTTAGAGATAGTACAATTGGAAGATCTCGCGCGATCAATGCCACAAGGTATCTATACTCATTTAGGAGAGCAGGGTAATTTTCTATCTATTGGACAAAAACAGCTTTTAGCGATAGCAAGAGTATTGGTTACCACACCTCAGATACTGATTTTAGATGAAGCAACAGCTAATATTGATTCGGGCACTGAACAAGCAATTCAGAAAGCTCTATGTCTTTTACGTAAAGAAGCAACATTAATAGTTATCGCCCATCGTCTCTCAACAATTACTGAAGCAGATACAATTTTCGTACTACATCGAGGACGAGTAGTAGAAAGTGGTAATCATCATCAATTATTACAAAAACAGGGTCGTTATTGGCAGATGTATCGATTGCAATTGGCTAGTGAAGAAATTTTCATGATGTAATATATTCATGAAATAGAGATTATGATAATTCTATTATTTTCAAGGTTTTGATATATTAGAATAAGGATATTACTTAGTATATATATAATTATATGTATAATATAAACGAAGAGATGAGATATAAGATGAAATGTTACTATATCATTTTGATAGAAATATAGTATATTTTATTCACTGTATTAAGAGTTATATTTGGTTATTTTTAATACATAGATGAAATTACAGTATCATGGGATTTAGAATGTTTTTTATTATTTGAGTATATTTAAGTTTTTATTCCTATTTTTTTCCATTTTTTTATTTAATCGTTTATGTTCGTTATGAGCATTAGATATTTTTATTTAATGGATGATATTTTTCTGCCATACATACAGCAGCAGTAAATAAAATAGCTGCAGATGAGTTGAGAGCGGTCTCAGCAGAATCCTGCAAGATGCTTATAATAAATCCGATTGCGACTACCTGCATGGCTATTTCATTAGGAATACCAAAGATGTGACATACTACTGGTATTAAAAGTAGAGATCCACTGGCAATACTAGAGGCACCACAGGCGCATAAAGACGCTACTAGGCTAAGTAGAATAGAAGTGGACCAGTCTAGACTAATTCCTAAGGTGTGCATTGCTGCTAGTGTTAACACCGTAATAGTGATAGATGCACCCGACATGCTAATATTGGCTCCAATAGGAATTGATACAGTATAGGTCTCTGGATTTAGATTTAATTTTTTGGCTAGAATGATATTGACTGGGATATTAGCAGCGGAACTGCGAGTAAAAAAGGCAGTTACTCCGCTTTCTCTTAAACAGATAAAGACTAATGGATAAGGATTACGACGTATTATATACCATACAATTAGCGGGTTTAATAGTAGTGCAATTAGAAGCATGCATCCTAGAAGAAGGCTGAGTAGTCCAGCATATTGCCATAATACCTTAAATCCAGTTGAGGCTAGGCTCGAGGAAACTAATCCGCAAATGCCAATTGGTGCAAATTTGATTATTAAGTGAACTAGTTGTGTGATTGCAGATGCAAGATCGTTCAGTAGAGAACGGGTAGTTTTACTGCTGTGACGAAAGGCAAATCCCAAGCTAATCCCCCATAAAAGAATACTAATATAATTAGCTTGTATTAATGATTGAAGGGGATTAGTTACCATGCTCATTAGCAAGATTCTTAATACTTCTAACGTTTTAGAAGGTTGGGTTACAATCGTAGTATTAGTTGAAGGTAGCGTTAAAGTTTGTGGAATTAAGTAACTGAAGATTAATGCAATTACAACTGCGCTAAATGTACTCAGTAAATAGAGAATAATAATTTTTCGAATGTTATGTTTTTGCCCTTCATTATAGTTAGCAATAGATGTTAGAGTAAGCACTAGTACGAGCAATGGAGAGATGGATTTTAATATATTTACAAATAAGTCCCCTAGAACTCCTATTGCTATTGCATACTCTTTTGAAAACCAAGCTAATGTCATGCCCAATGTTAAACCAAAAATAATTTGCATCACCAAATTATTTTTTATATTTTTTTTATTTTTTTGTATTATCATTGTAAGATCGCTATTTATTAAATTAATGTTTGTGATTGTCGGAATTTGTATATGTAGTATTGATTTAAAGAGGTATGAGGATATACTGTAAGAGAAAAAACAGACTAATAATTTTAAATTATGATTGTTTAAATTTGCAGAATTATAGTAATAAATGATCAAGAACAGTTGATTGAGTAATTTGAATGAGTCTTTTTTACTTAATATATAAGATTTTTCTCAATCAGAATTAGAAATAATTCTTTTAATGTAGAGTCAAAGCAGACTGTGTACTGCATATTACATGATATGTATAGGGAATATTTAATGTAATGATGTAATGATTAATAGATTGAGTTAATTTATAGGGTAGTTATACAGTGGAGGCGCTTATATAGTCAAAGGATTTTTTTTTAATTATAAGATGTTTTATTTACAGACAGGGTCTTCGTAATTCGTTTTTAGAAACATATTTTTTGTTTTTTTATTTATTTTTTATAGCTATATGCCTGCTATGTTCGTCAAATAAAGTGATCAAAAAATTATTTAATTATTTTTTATATGAAGAGCAATATTAGAAGATTAGTCAAAAGATATGTGTGGATATCTAATAGGGATTGATAGATATCAAGTTAATTATATTATATATTTTATATATTTTTCTAAGTAATATGTGTTTGGTTTTATTTTTCCTTCGTTGAATAATGAACTTACAGATTATAAGTTTAATTTTCAGTTTTTTCTTGTATTCTTTAGTCTTTAGATAAAAATAGATATTATAGAATTATTTCTTTATTTTTATGGGTGTAAATAAAAGAATTACTTTAACTTTTATTTATTAGTCATTAATTTTTTGTGATGAATATTAATGATTTAGTATGATGTATTAGTAATATAAATTTAATTGTGTTGAAATAGTTAAAGAATTTTTACAAATTAGTTTAGATTTGATCACCAATATCATTTAGTGATATGTTTTATAATTATGTTTTTCAATTAAAACAGTGGTTTTAAGAAAATTAGTTTGTAAAAACTAATTTAGACATGGATAAAATCCACAATTAATTTGTAACAATCAGAAAATTACTATGTTAGTATGTAATATTTGTCTAGGTTTTTTCAGGTTAATAGTTCAATGCCTATCACATATGTGGGGAACATGGAGACAATATTTAGTTTTATTCGTCTATTTGTTTGTGATTTAAACGGTTAGTATATTGCAATGATGTACTAAATTAAATTTAACATAATGGTCTCATTAATGTCATTAACATTACCATAACGGGTAGGCTAAGTCTATATTGAATATTATTCAATAATTGGTATACAGGTATCATCAAGTCTATGATTTTTAGATTAAAGAAACTGAATATTGTTTTGAAATCTATTAGCATATAGCTCATAAGAGAGAGATCGCCAATGCTTCGTTGTTCATATTAGTAATTAAAGATAGAAATAGTCATCATACTATTTTTTATTTTGGGCAAACTTATTCACTAAAAATTCACAGAGGTTAATAAAGATTCATTACCGCATATTAAGTCATGGATAACATCGTAAAATGGTAATAGATCAAAACTACTATCAAATTTTTATCTAGAAGCGATCTTCATTGGGCACGTTTGTAAAACAAACAATGTAAGTTATTATAACTACGTGGGATATAAGAACTCTCAGAGCGAGAAACTAGTAAAATTCTTAGTTTTTTTTAAATTTGTATCAGATAGATTTGAACACCGATTTGTGATGGTGACAAGGATTATATTTTTGTGTATGTATTTGTCAAATTTACTTGAATTCGTTCTAATATATATCAGTTTATAATGTAGGGTTGTTCTTTTCTTTTGTTATTAGGTGCTTATACAGTCTTTTTACGAAGATAAGACCTTCGATCTATTTTCTTTAATTTTTCATTAATCTCTGTTTTCAGAGAAAGTAAGCACTGATGAATTAAAGTCATAATTAGTTGATTTGTTATAAAATTCTATTAATATGCACAGATATTATAATATTTTTCTACAGTAAAAATTCTGATTTACTGATTTAATAGTGTTATATTACTTGATTTTAAATCAAGTGACTAGATTTTAAGAACTGATTTTTAAAAAATAACATTGATTAGATTTTAGTGATATTCTTGATTATCCTATACCTCTATATAGAGGTATAGGATAAGTAAACTTAGATTATAAAGTTTAGGAATATTGCATGTATTATGGTGTGCCTATCTGTAATACAGATTTCATATAAGTAACAATTATTTTATTATTTACTTCTATATGAATGTGTTAGAAAGTTTAAGAAGTATGAATCATAATGATTTTGTAATCGAAAATATATTATAGTAGAGTTTATAGAGTTTTCGATAAGAGAGTTAAGTTTAATACTTAGGGTTAAAACAATGGTCCATACAGATTAGCTATTGGGTATTTTAGATTTTTTCTTATGAAAATCAATATAAGTAGGATTCTAGTTTTTCTTTTTTTTTACCTTTAACACCTATACTCATATTATATCTTTTTTGTAAAAGAAATGATCTAGCAAATGATAAATATATCATATATGAATATCATGAATTGTATTAATTATTAAAATAGTAAAGTTAATAGTGCTTATTTTATTTAAGTTTGAATGATTTAGTTTTTATATTTTTCTTATTTTATCAGATTTTATGATATATAGAATTTTATTGCAATCTTAAGACATATCAGTCAACTCCCAATAAATACAGAAACTATATAAAAGTATTTTTTTTATTTATCTATATTTAGATCACATATCATTTCATTTTTTTATTAGTTATATTTAAATAGAAAAATCAGGTACAATTATATTTTTTCTGAATAAAAAGATATAACATTTATTATGCGAATATTATAATTTTCTATAAAAATATTAATTTACAGTATGTAATGTCATAAATATCATTATTATTGATGGTGAGTTCTACATTGGTATTACATTATTTATATTTTTATGGGTTTTTAACATTTGTAAAGATATGAGAATAATTAAAATTCCAATATATCTTATAGCCAATTATTTCTACTTCTACAAAGTTAACAGAAATATTAAACATATAAATTGATCTATTTTTTTTAAATATTCTTTAAATATTAAAGAAGGGCCCCGTCATTTCTGACGGAGCTTATATAGAGTATTTAGATTTTCACTGATCTTACTTATAGGTAGTCAATGATAAACTTAGATTACATATTAGATGGTGCTAACATTTACTGCAGCTGGGCCTTTCTGTCCATCCTGAATTTCAAATTCAACACTCTGGCCTTCAGCGAGAGTTTTGAAACCGTTACCCTGAATAGCGGAGAAGTGCACAAACACATCTTTGCTTCCGTCAGAAGGAGTGATAAAACCAAAACCTTTAGACTCATTGAACCACTTAACCTGACCTTTAATCTTTGCCATTTTACACATTCCTTAGAGAGATTATTCGCCCGTGGGCTTTTGACGTTCAGAAAAACTAAAAACATTACTGCATGAGATATTAATTAAGGCGTGGCAAGGAAGCGGTATTCAACGTCAACGTTTGTACTCATATCTTCTTTACTGTCTTTAATTCAAATCTTCTTTACTAAAGAAGTGGCTCATAAGCAGAGATGCATCTTGTTTTACTAAGATGTTTATCACATATCTGCTAATTAATGGCAAGTCATTTTTACAATGATAAGGGTATATCTTAACATCTTTTAAATTTTATTTGTCTCATGCAGTGTAACTGTTGGCGTATTATGTGCTAATGAAATGTTCTATTCATTAGAATAAAAGGTAATTTAATTGGTTAGTTTGATTAATAAAGCGATTTGTATCAAACATGTGTTTTTTGAGCATGTCGATGTTTATCTATTTTAAAGAATATAAATAATGTAATACCAATGTAGAACTCACCATCAATAATAATGATATTTATGACATTACATACTGTAAATTAATATTTTTATAGAAAATTATAATATTCGCATAATAAATGTTATGTCTTTTTATTCAGAAAGATTATAATTATACTTGATTTTTTCTGTTTAAATATAACTAATAAAAAAATGATAATGATATGTGATCTAAATTTAGATTAATAGAAACACTTTTGTAACATGTTTGTATCTATGCAGATTTTTTTATAATTTTTTATTAAGTGGGGTGAGCTAAGATGGAATGATAAGGTAGATGAGTTATAAAATTATTGTAAGTTGAGATTATATTTACATGATAGAGCATAAATTATATTTTCAGGATTATCAAAATAAAGCATTGTATTGTTAGGTAATATGTATCGTTTATAGGATTGTTTCCGTATGGAAGTGTCGTGGAAAATCTTTAGATGCAGTGTATGTGTGATGAAATAGATTAAACATTATGGTTTTACACATATAACCATACTCAAAGATGTTCTGTATATAAATATTATTTATTGTATTTTTATAAGATTATCAGGATTTTATAGAAATATCATAGTTTATGTGAATGACGTTATTATATCTGTAATTGATATATCAAAATATCATTGATACGTGTCATGATTTAGATAGAATTGGAATCTTAGATTCCAATTTTTTAATCTACAAATTACTATTAACTGTGATATATAATTATCATTATCTAGAGAGATGAAATTATTTCTAATTTTAAGCGAGATAGATTATTTGTATAGTATAAATGGAATGATTCTTTTCAAGGTCGTATTTCGATAATATGACACATTTATTATAGATATTATATTAATAAATAACATATCAGATATACCTGAGATTGTAATCAACTATTCCAGTACTCTATTCTTATATCTAATGTCTTATAGTTCTAATTTTTATAAGATTTTATAAAGTGATCTTAGTTGATTTTAGCTTAAGCAATGTCAGATTAAATAAGATTCTTATACTTTCTTTTATAGTTAGGTGGTTATAAATTTAATTATTTAGCCATTGTGAATTTTCATATTTTCTTTTTGAGAAATATCACATAATAAATTATGGATCTTTGATAAAATCAGTATTTATATTGTTTAGAGATTTTATTGGTTTTTTTCTATAGCGTAAAAGATGATTTTTTTGTATAGGATAGTATCCCTATACGTATAACGAATTATTTATTTCATAAGTGATTTGAAAGAGTAAGTTTATGCATCAACCTTTAACTTTATTTATTAGCATGCGTTATATGCAAGGTCGTAGATTCGATCGTTTTGGATACTTAGTTGGATGGTTCTCTATTATTGGACTTGCAATTGGTGTAATGGTTTTAATCACAGTGTTATCAGTAATGAATGGTTTAGAACACCAATTGGAAACAAAAACTCTTGGTTTTATTCCTCACGCATTAATTACTAGCCGCTCAGGATCTATTGATCCAAGAAAGATTCCTTCTAGCAGTTTTCATCTGAAAGGCGTTACTCGTATTGAATCATTAACTATAGGTGAAGTGGTGATACAGAGTGCTGATCACGTTAGCGCGGGGATGATTTTAGGTATTAATCCTAATGAACATGATATATTAGAACCTTTTTTTATTAATGCGCGACAGACAGATCTGAAAGTAGGAAAATATAATATTATTGTTGGTTCAAAGTTAGCCAATCAGTTAAAATTACATCAAGGAGGGCAGGTGCGCTTATTAGTACCAGCTGTTAGTTATTTGACTCCATTTGGTTTTCTTCCGAGTCAGAGGTTATTTAATGTCATTGGTGTCTTTTTTTCTGATAGCGATGCAGATGCTTATCAGGTTTTAGTTAATCAACAAGATGCTTCATCTTTGATGTCTTATCGTATTGGGCGCATTACTGGATGGCGTCTTTGGTTAGAAAAGCCATTAGAAATTGAAAAAATTAGTTCTCAATCCTTATTAGAGGGTCTTGTATGGAAAGACTGGCGTGATCACAAAGGGGTTTTATTTCAGGCAGTAAACATGGAAAAAAATATAATGGGGTTATTGTTGAGTCTTATTATTTTAGTATCTTCTTTTAATATTGTCACATTTCTTTTTCTTCTTATTCTAGAGAAAAAGAATGAGGTTGCTATTTTGCAAACTCAAGGTCTAAGGCGTAGCCAAATAGCTATGATTTTTATTATACAAGGGTCGATAGTTGGTTTCTTTGGCTCTTTGATTGGAGCTTCTCTTGGGATATTTTTAACCACCCAGATTGGTCGTTTGATGGGGGTATTAGGAGTTTTATTTACAGATATTGTAAGATTGCCTACGGTTATTTCTATATCTCAAGTAGTTGTTGTTACCATCAGCGCTACAATGATTTCGTTTCTTTCATCACTTATTCCATCTGTCCGTGCTTCTGCTCTTTCGCCAGTTGAGGCGTTGCGTCATGAGTAAACAGATTTTATTGCAGTGCAATAATCTATGTAAAAGTTATCAAGAAAATAATATAAAAACTGATGTTTTGCATAATATTACATTTAGTGTGCAACCTGGTGATATGGTTGGGGTTGTCGGAAGTTCTGGTTCTGGAAAAAGCACATTACTTCATATTTTAGGTGGACTGGATTCTCCTACTTCGGGAGAAGTTCAATTTGAGGGTCATTCGTTAAATACCATGTCCTCTTCAGATAAAGCTGAATTACGTAATCGAAAATTAGGTTTTATTTACCAGTTTCATCACTTGTTATTGGATTTTAGTGCATTAGAAAATGTAGCTATGCCTCTTTTAATTGCGAAAATGAATTATAGAAAGGCACGGGTTTTGGCAGAAAGGATATTAAAGATTGTTGGTTTAAGCTCTCGGATGACTTATCGCCCATCAGAGCTCTCCGGAGGTGAGAGACAAAGAGTAGCAATAGCGCGCGCCTTAGTTCATGGTCCTCGTCTGGTTTTGGCAGATGAACCGACAGGTAATTTAGATACAGTTAATACGCATGTAATCTTTGAATTATTGACTCAGATGAACAAAGAGCATAATACGGCGTTTGTTATTGTGACCCACGATTGGTATTTAGCTCAACGTTTACAACGAAAAATAAAGATGGAAGATGGTTACCTAGGAAATCTGAGTAGTGCATTAGGTCAAGTATCATGAAACGCTCTTTAGCTGTGTTTTTGGGTTTTCGTTTGAGTCATTCTAGTCGACGAGGTAGCATAGTTTCTTTAATGGGGATAGTATCCATTCTTGGAATGGCCTTAAGTACTTCTGTTTTAATTATTAGTTTTAGTGTAATCAATGGTTTTGAACATGAATTAAATCAACGTGTTCTCTCTGTAGTCCCACATGGTGAGATAGAATCAGTTAGTCAGATCTTTTCTACTTGGAAGTCTTTATTAAATGTTGTGGAAAAAGTTCCTGGTATAGAGGCGGCAGCACCTTATATTCATTTTTCCGGGTTAATTCAAACCGGAAAAAGAGTTTTAGCAGTTCAAATCAAAGGGGTAGATACACAATTAGAAAGTCGAATTAGCTCGATTCCTTTCTATGTAGAGGGAGTAACTTGGGAGAACTTCATATCTGGTCAAAAGAAAATTCTTATAGGAAAAGGGATTGCTCATAGTTTAAATGTTAAAGTAGGTGACTGGATTAATCTTATAGTGACTACGAGAAATTCTGAGAGTAATTTTTTAAAAAACAAGAAGGTCCTTCTTCAGGTTATTGGGTTTTTTAACCTGAATGGAGTGCATGCTAATAATTTAGTGTATATGCCACTTATTGATGCGCAGAATTTATTAGGGATCGGTGAGAATATTACTGGTATTGCTATTAAGGTTGATAATCCTTTTCATGCTGAAAAATTGGTTCATCTAGCTGGAGAGGCGACAGGTTTATATGTTGGAGTGCGTAGCTGGATAAGTGCTTATGGATACATGTATCATGATATTCAGATGATTCGAGGATTACTTTATCTAGCAATGGTTTTAGTCATGGGTATTGTTTATTTTAATATTATGTCTACATTAGTCATAGCTATTAAGGATAAAGGTTCTGATATTGCTATATTACGTACTTTAGGTGCTAAAGATGAACTAATCTGTTCTATTTTTCTCTGGTATGGATTGTTGTTAGGTAGTTTAGTGGGAAGTATAATCGGGGTATTGATTGGAATTATAGTGGTTGTTAATCTTCAATCTATTTTCTTTTGTGTTGAAAACATAACTGGATATCATATATTGCCAGGTGAAGTTTATTTTATTGATTTTATTCCATCAAAACTCTATTGGCTTGATATAATGATTATATTAGTTACGGCTTTAATTCTAAGTTTAGTAGCTAGCTGGATACCAGCTAAACAAGCTATAAGCCTGTGTCCTGCTAGAGTTTTATTTAAGAAGTAGGAGAGATAATCATATAGTATTATGAAAATAATTATAATACGTCGTTTTTTCTAAACTAAAGTATATTTTTTCTAAACTAAAGGATATAATGCTTATATTATATATTTAAAATAATATGTAATATTTCTAAATTTTTTATATTAAGAAAAGTCTAAATAATTAATATTAGATATATTTTTTGATGTTAGTATAGATTTAAAATTTATCTAGCAATATTTTTAGATCATTTTATATTATTTAAAGATGATATTCAGTATTTTTTGAAAATTATTATAGAATGTATATTTGTTTTATATATCTCCAGATAAAATTGAAAACTATTTATAATTCTTTTATTATTCATATATGTATTTGATATTTCTAAGATCTATTTACAATTATTAAATTTTTTATATTAATTGATGAGTAGTAAATTAATTTGATTTACTATAGTTTCTATTATGGATCTAGGATGAATGTAAACAAAATAAAATCATATTGTTAATAGATAGTTATTATCTGATTTTATTTACTTTGAGATATGTAGTATATTTTATCTTTTAAGAAAGATAAATTTTAGTATAGGATCAAATCTATCTTTGATTAATTTTGAAATATTATCAAGAATCTTATTTTTAATTAGCTATAAATATTAGTTTTATTAATTTAGATGGGTACTGAAATTTAATTTCAGTTAAAAATATACTATATTTTACACCAATGATTAAATAGTTCTATCTTGAGATATCAGATTTGGAGAATTTTATGTGGAAAGGGCTTAGATTAACTAATAGAGCAGTGAAACAGATTATCCATTTATCAAAAAGAGATCCTGACATCAAAGGTGTTCAATTAGACATTAAATCTTCTGGATGCGCTGGTTTGACTTATGCCATGAAATTAGTTAAAGATTCCTCAGAAAATGATTTGATTTTTACTCATGACGGCGCAAGCTTATTTGTTCCGGTTCGTGCTATGCCTTATATTGATGGTACAGAGGTGGATTATGTACGCATAGGTTTAAATCATATGTTTAAATTTAATAACCCTCAAGCTAACAATTCTTGTGGTTGTGGTGAGAGTTTTGCTATTGAGTAAAGTATATGTCTAATAATCATAATAAATCTGATGGCTCTCAAATCTTAAATAGTAGATATTTAAAATATAAGGAAGGTTTTGTTACTCAATTAAAAACTGAACAGTTAAAGAATGGCATTAACGAAGATGTAGTGCGTGCGATTTCATCTAAGCGCAATGAACCCGGGTGGATGCTAGATTTTCGTCTTCAAGCATATACGTCTTGGCTGAAAATGAAAGAACCTCATTGGTTAAAAGCGGATTATAATAATTTGAATTATCAAAATTATAGTTATTACTCTGCGCCTTCTTGTTCCAGTACCAATGACTCTCATCACTCGACATTAGACATGTCTGTACCTTCTTCTCATGGTATGTCTAATTATTTAACCAAAGAAGTAGAAGAGGCTTTTCAGAAACTAGGCGTTCCTCTGAATGATGAGGAGGGAGTAGCAGTTGATGCTATTTTTGATTCAGTGTCTGTATCGACAACTTATCGTGATAAACTAGTAAAAAAAGGTATTATCTTTTGTTCTTTCAGTGAAGCAATTCACATCTATCCTAATTTAGTAAAAAAATATCTCGGTAGCGTGGTTTCTTTTCGTGATAATTTTTTTGCTGCATTGAATGCAGCTGTAGCTTCTGATGGAACTTTTGTCTATATCCCTAAGGGAGTTAGATGTCCGATGGAGTTGTCGACTTATTTTCGTATTAATGCAGCTAAAACTGGTCAATTTGAACGCACCTTACTTATTGCTGATGAAGGAAGTTCAGTTAGTTATATTGAAGGGTGTTCTGCTCCAATTCGTGATAGTTATCAATTACATGCTGCGGTAGTTGAAGTAATTGTTCATCAGGATGCAAGCGTGAAGTATTCTACGGTACAAAATTGGTTCTCTGGAAGAGAAGCTACAGGTGGAGTTTTAAATTTTGTAACGAAACGTGCAGTATGTTCTGGGAAGAATAGCAAAATGTCTTGGACTCAGTTAGAAACTGGTTCTGCTATTACCTGGAAATATCCAAGTGTAATTTTACGTGGTGAGAACTCTGTTGGTGAGTTTTTTTCAGTAGCACTAACTAGTGGTCATCAACAGGCTGATACTGGTACTAAAATGATCCATATTGGTAAAAATACAAAATCAACTATTATTTCTAAGGGTATTTCAGCAGGTCGAGGTCAAAATACGTATCGTGGTTTGGTAAAGATCATGAAAACTGCTTTTAATGCACGTAATTTTACTCAATGTGATTCAATGCTTATTGGTTCTGAATGTTCTGCGCATACGTTTCCATGCGTTGAGGTTCGTAACCATACTGCGCATCTCGAGCATGAAGCAACAACTTCACGCATTGGTGAGGATCAATTGTTCTATTGCTTACAACGAGGGATTAATCAAGACGATGCTATTTCTATGATTGTTAATGGGTTTTGTAAAGATGTTTTTTCAGAGTTACCTTTAGAGTTTGCGGTTGAGGCCAAGAAGTTATTATCTATTAGCCTAGAACATAGTGTGGGTTAATTTGATATATATGACTGTGGTTGACAAGGACATCTTATGTTAAGGATTAAAGATTTATATGTTAGTATTGATGGGAAAGAGATCTTACAAGGTTTAAGTCTTCATGTTAAACCAGGTGAGGTACATGCTATTATGGGTCCTAATGGATCAGGAAAAAGCACTTTGGCGGCTACCTTATCCGGACGACAAAATTACGAAGTAACTAATGGTAGTGTTGAATTTAAAGGTAAAGACTTATTAGGTTTAGATCCTGATTCTCGTGCGGGAGAGGGTATCTTTATAGCTTTTCAATATCCAGTTGAAATATCAGGAGTGAGTAATCAGTTATTTCTTCAAACTGCAGTGAACTCTGTTCGTAAGTATCGCAATCAGGAAGTATTAGATCGTTTCGAGTTCCAAGATTTTATTCAAGAAAAAATTAATCTTTTGCAGATGCCTAAAGATTTACTGACTCGTTTTGTTAATGTTGGTTTTTCTGGAGGTGAGAAAAAACGTAATGATATTTTACAAATGTTTGCTTTAGAGCCTTGTTTATGCATTTTAGATGAAACGGATTCTGGTCTGGATATTGATGCTTTAAAAATTGTATCGAGTGGAGTTAATAGTTTGCGAAATTTTGGTCGTTCGTTTATTATTATAACGCATTATAAACGCATGCTAGATTATATTCAGCCGTCTATGATACATGTTTTATCTCAAGGGAAAATTGTAAAATCAGGAGGTTTTTGGTTAGTAAGTCAACTAGAGGAGCAAGGTTATGGTTGGCTTCTGCAGAAGGAAGAATAATGTAATCGAACAATGGTCGAGTTTGTTGAAACTTGGTCATAAGAAGCTTTCTAAGGAAAGAGATATTCATTGGAATGAGCTGCTTCGTTTAGGTTTACCCGAACCCCAGGAATCAATTTGGAAATATACTCCATTAGATCAATTAATTGATAAAAAATTTGTTTTTCCAGCATCACCTCAATTAGGTTATGATTTTATTAAAAAAGAAGCATTTACTATTGATGCAGTACGTTTAGTTTTTATAGATGGTTGGTTTGTACCTGAATTCAGTGATGATCAATATGATTCATTTTCTATTAAAGTATCTCAAGAATTTGCCCAAAAAGAGGAATGTTCACCAATCATATCTGATTTTTTTTTACATTTAACTGAAAGCTTGGCGAGGCAGGTAATCTTTATTCATTTAAAAAGTGGTATTATAGCTAGACGTCCACTATATCTATTACATATTTCTAGTGGTAGCACGAGCAACACTGTTTTTACTTCTCATTATCGTCATCATTTTCAACAGGATGATAGAAGTGAGGCTGTGGTTATTGAACATTATATTAGTCTAGACAACTCATCTCATTTTACTGGTTCGCGATTAACTGTATCTGTGGGAAATAGTGCTAAGTTAACGCATTATAATTTTTCATTTGAGGGAAGAAAGAGTTATCATATATCCCATAATGACTTAAAGATTGGTTGCGAATCAGAAGTATTCAGTCACAGTTTCCTTTTAGGATCCGGACTGACTCGCCATCAAACGAGCGCGCAATTGAATGGAGAGCGTTCTAATTTGATAATGAATAGTTTGATGATTCCTATAGGTAAAGAAGTCTGTGAAAGTCGTACATTTCTAGAACATCACGCTGGTTACTGTATAAGCTCTCAGCTTCATAAAACTATTGTTTGTGATTGTGCTCGAGCAGTTTTTAATGGCATTATGCGTGTATTAAAAGGTGCTAATAAAACAAAAGGTTATATAATTAATAGGAATATGTTACTTGGGCTTTTTGCAGAAGTTGATACCCAGCCTCATCTAGAGATTTATCATGATGATGTTCAATGTGGACATGGCGCAACAATTGGTGATATTGACAAAGAGAAAGTATTTTATTTACAGTCACGTGGTATTGATGAAGCTTCTGCGTATCGTATGATTATGTATGCATTTATTTCTGAATTAACTACCATGGTTAGTTATGATCTTATAAAAGAAGAATTAATTCATCGTATTATGAAGAGATTTTCTGGTGGTGTATTATGAGTTTTAATTTAACTTCTATTCGCGCAGAATTTCCATTATTATTGCGAAAAGTGAACGGATATCCACTAACTTATCTGGATAGTTCAGCAAGTACACAGAAACCTTGGGTAGTAATTAATGCAGTAAATCATTTTTATAAATATGGTTACTCTTCTGTTCATCGCGGTATTCATACACTTAGTTCTGATGCTACTTTTGAGATGGAGCGTATTCGAGCTCAGGTTGCCTCTTTTATTAATGCATCTAATATGGAAGAAATTGTTTTTGTGAAGGGTGCAACAGAAGCTATTAATTTAGTTGCCAATAGTTGGGGAGGGAGTAATCTTCAGTTTGGTGATAATATTATTATCACAGAAATGGAACATCATGCTAATATCGTGCCTTGGCAAATGGTGGCGAACCGTTTGGGAGTGGAAGTTCGTTTTATTCCTTTATGTTTGTCAGGAAATTTAGATTTACCAAAGTTGACATCATTGATAGATGATCGTACTCGTTTATTAGCAGTTACGCATGTATCTAATGTGTTAGGTACAATGAATCCAGTTAAAGAGATAGTTAGACAGGCTAAATCGGCTGGGATTGTGACTTTAATAGATGGAGCTCAAGCGATAATGCATCATTCAGTAGATGTTCAGGATTTAAATTGTGATTTTTATGTTTTTTCAGGTCATAAAATGTATGCTCCTACCGGTATTGGAGTACTTTATGGACGACAGGATATTTTGAGTGTGATGCCACCATGGCAAGGTGGAGGATCGATGATTTCTAGGGTTAGTTTAAAAGATGGTACATCATATGCTGATGTTCCTTGGGTTTTTGAAGCTGGTTCTCCAAATATTACTTCTATTATTGGCCTAGGGGCTGCTTTAACTTGGATTAAAGATTTAGGAATGGATCTGATTGTTCATCGTGAAACAGAGTTAATGCGTTATTCTTTAGATCAGTTATCATTGGTTCCAGATATTATAATTTATGGATCTTTGCAATCTTGTGGTATTATTTCTTTTAATCTCGGTAAACATCATGCATTTGATGTAGGTAGTTTTCTTGATCAGTATGGGATTGCTATACGTACTGGTCATCATTGTGCTATGCCATTAATGCAGTATTATAAAGTGCCCTCTATGTGTCGCGCCTCCTTTTGTCTTTATAATAGTGAAGAAGAAGTAGATCGTTTAGTCACTGGATTAAAACGAATCAATAATTTATTGGTATAAATTATTAGAATAATAAATGAAAATCTATAGGATGTTTGGTAGTTAATTTTTTAGTGGTATAAGAATATTTTAATAATGATATGATCATATCAAAGATAGATAAAAAGAGATTTCGGCATAGTTAGAAAGATTTGTTGACATTCATAAAGAGATTAAGATTAAAAGTTTAGTTTAGAATATATATTCTAAATGCAAGGCATGTCATCTTGATAATTTTTGTAGAGATAAGGATCTTATACATAGCTCCTAAGATAGTGTTACTAATAATACTTATGTTTATAACATAGATAGATTATTTGAGAAATATCTATATTACTGGATATAGAATCTATGATTTTGGTCGTTTTTGGAAGATAGAAAGATAGATTATGTAGGGTCATTATAGATTGAAGATTTAAAATTGATTTATTATAATTTTTTGTGTTTAAAAATTATGACATTAATAATCTATATTAGATATCAGTTTAATACTTAGGATTTTTAATAATATGATCAAATACACAATTATTATAAATAGAAATATTTAAAAGTAACATTTCACTAAAGTATGGTAAAGTTCGATCTTCTTGATTTCCTACGGAAATTTAGGTCGACTACAATTAGGTAGGGAGTGATGTATATGTTCAGAATTTTTATAAACTCCATTAGTTTCTAAGAAGTTAAAATAGGATTTTTATTGACATCATGCATAGATATGATTGAATCATAATTCAGGGATGGATTTTACTTTTAGTGAATGCCTAAAAGCAGATGAACAGGTGTCAGAATAAATTTTTAGTTATCTTATAGAGAATAGAATTCTTATTCTAGTAAGCGTTAGTCATCTAGAAAAGAGTTATACTGATTCAGTATAGAATTGTTTTGAGTCTTTGTATGTGTTTATAAGAACTATCAAAGATATACATAAATAGACCTATATAATGATATCGTTTTAATATCTTATGAATTAAAGAAAGTCTAAAGAAAATTAATATCATCAGAAAGTGGGTGAGAGTGAGGATTTTAGTGAGCGCTTTACCAGATCGAGAAAAGTTGATATCTAATTTTAATCGCTGTCTTAATCAGGAAGAAAAATATTTATATATTATTGAATTAGGCGCTAGACTGCCATTATGTCCTGACTCTCTTTACACATTAGAAAACATCATTCCTGGTTGTCAAAGTCAAGTGTGGATAACCGTTAATCTCGATAGAAATGGTTTAGTTATGTTTCAAGGAGATAGCGATGCTGCGTTAGTTAGAGGTTTAATTGCGATTGTTTTTTCATGCTATCAAGATATGACACCAAAAAATCTTTTAGAGTTTGATGTATGTGCTTGGTTTTCAGTTCTTACTCTTACTACACATCTAACGCCCTCTCGCTCACAAGGGTTGTTTTCTATGATTCGTGCTATTCAGAAGAAGTCATTATTATTAAAAAAGTATATCAGTAATTAAATATGAGTAATAGAAACATAAAATTAAAAGTTTTTAATTATAATATACATATATCATTTTGTCAATGATGTTAAGATTGAACATAAGTCAAGTAAATATTGTACTGTGTATGTTTTCATCAGTAATATATCTTTGTAATATTTCTAATAAAATATAGATTTATCTATAAAAATTAAATATTTTTAATATATATAATATATTTAGGTATATATATTTTTCTTGATTTTTTTATAGAAGATTGATTTCTTCTATTGACTACTATTTACATAGTAAATTTAGTAATTAGAATAAAAATCGTTAATTCTCTTTAAGGGTTAAAAAATTTAGCATGCGCGTTAATTTAAGTAAGACAACAGTGTTTCATGCTTGTTACGTTAATTAATTTATCTGATTAATGTAGATAATCATTCATGTATTTTTACATGAAGATGAAAGAGATTGTGTGTTATTTTATAATCGTTATGTAGGAAAGAAGATATTTATTTGTAGATTGGAAATTGATGACAGATGTCAAGAACTTGTTTTTTTATTCTGAGACTAACAGTTCGATTAGTAATATCGTCCAGTATGTCGCTGACCCATTCTGCAATTTTTTGTACTTCTTTTTCTTTTAATCCCCTCCTCGTTATGGCAGCAGAGCCAATACGTATACCAGATGTAATTAAAGGGTTTTTAGGATCATTGGGTATGCTATTTTTATTAACAATAATATTGGCTTGACTTAAGGCAAGTTCTGTTTCTTTTCCGGTTAGGTTTTTATTAATTAGATTTAGAAGGAATAAATGGTTATAAGTTTTACCAGAGACAACTTGATAACCTCGATTTAAGAAGATTTTTAGCATAGCCTGGGCGTTTTTAGCTACATTCTCTTGGTATATTTTAAATTCGGGTTCCATTGCTTCTTTAAAGGCAACTGCTTTTCCTGCAATTACATGTAATAATGGTCCTCCTTGCCCTCCAGGAAATACTGATGCATTTAGTTTTTTATATAAAACTTGATTTCCACCTTTTGCTAAAATAATTCCCCCTCGGGGGCCTGCTAGAGTTTTATGTGTAGTAGAAGTAACAACGTGAGCATAGGGTAAAGGGTTTGGATAAATATCAGCAGCAATTAAACCAGCAATATGTGCCATGTCAATCAAAAGATATGCGCCTATGCCATTGGCGATATAACGCATTTTTTCCCAGTCACAGATACCTGAGTAAGCTGAGAATCCGCCAATAATCATTTTAGGTCTATATTTTTTAGCAAGATCAGACATTTCATTATAATTAATATTACCATTATCATCTATACCATATGAAATTACATTATAAAGTTTACCTGATAAGCTTACAGAAGCTCCGTGACTTAAATGGCCTCCATGTGCTAATTTCATGCCAAGTATAGTGTCACCGTTCTGAAGAAGTGCGGTATAAACAGCAAAGTTTGCTTGAGATCCTGAGTGAGGCTGTACATTGACATAATCAGCTTTAAATAACTCTTTAGCTCGATCAATGGCTAGTTGTTCAATAATATCAATATATTGGCATCCACCGTAATAGCGTTGACCTGGATAGCCTTCTGCATATTTATTAGTGAGGCAAGAGCCTTGTGCTTCCATAACTCGTGGGCTAGTGTAGTTTTCTGAAGCAATCAGATTAATGTTGGTTTCTTGACGTTCTTTTTCTTTTTCTAAAGAGCGCCATAACTCTATATCATAATCAGAAATATTCATATTTCTTGTTAACATTTGCATGTCCTAATAGTATATAGGTTGATAAGGTTTGATTATCATTTTACATCAGAATATATCACTAATTTTTTCGTATGGATTTATTTGATTTTAAGCATTGGTTTATAGATTCAGTTATGAAATAGATTATGTAATATTAGTTGATTGGTAAACCATAACTGAATAGTTTATTTCTAATAATAAATAACAACAGTTTAGATCTCCAGTCTTTAAGAGATATTAATTTTTTATTTTGCTTGATTATTTTGATTTGGTATTTATATTTTATTACTCGATGTTGAATCAGAAATTATTACAGATTTATTATAGGGTTTTTATAATAAAAATTATGTTTAATAAGAATTCAATGAGTGTGTAGATAAGTAGTAGACAATAATTTAAGTATATTAAAATACGATGATCTTAATCATATCAATACATAATAGTAATTTCTATAATGAATAATTTTTTATGAAAAATTAGATTACAGATATGTAGTCTAGTATTTGGTACTATAGTAGAATTAAGTGCAATAATTTTTATAAGTATTTGATTAAGCTTATGAAATTTATATTTCAGCATGAAAGATTAGAAAAGTTTTTAATATAAAAGTTTTATATAATTCATATTAAAAATATGAATTTTTTATATAGTTATTCAACAAATCAGTATTATAGATGCATTATCTGTTTTTGTATAGAACATTAATCTAATGCTAGATAAGTATATTGGTTAAATCGATTAGTATCAGTATGACTAAATATTGTGATATTAATGAGGTTTCATAGATTGCTATTTTAGCAATCTACATAATGCTCTTACTATCTATGAATAGTAACATTTTAATCATATTGAGATATCATAATGGCTCTTTAAAAAAGATTTGTTATCTAAGTAATTTATTAGGTATTTATTTTAAATTGTTTTATATTGGATATGGTATGTATATTTTTATTTTTAGTCTAATTGCGTTAGACTAGGCCTTAGTAGGTATAAAATCATCTCTAGTTCTTACAGGTATTCTTGATAATCTTTTTGTTATATTATGGAGTATTTACAATTTAAGGGGTCTTGAGTAGAATTTAAAATTTAGTATATCGTTTTGTCGATATTTAGATAAATAGATTATCTTTTAATATCAAAGATAAGTATAGAAATAAAATATTTGACACATAATTCAGGGTTAATTGATATTTAATCAGATAGAATGTTACGTTTTTTAGTAAAGAACTAAGTTTAGTTCAATAGTGTTGTGTTATTATTTTGTGTAAAAAAATAGGTGTTCTACTTTTTAGAATTATAGGGATAATGGTTTTTTTGCATTAGATAGATTAGATGATAATAGCATCATTTAGCATTTTATGTGATTATAACATATTCATAGTTTTCATTAATGAAGTTTAATTTTTGCTTTCTTAGGTGAGATGATTGTTTTTAATTAAAATACTAATGTGAAGTAGAGATAATTTAATATGTTATAGGCAGCAATAGATTATATGAGTTCATGTAAATTAATCAATTATAATCTATATTAAAATATTGATATACTTAAAAGTAGATGATAGTTTTGTATTTCGTGTCTTTTTCATAGTTAGAACAATATGTTAAATTAATCCATTCAGTTTCTCATGGTACTATAAAAAGAGAATCACCTATGCATCATAGTGATACGATTGTGGCACAGGCCACTGCGGCCGGGTATGGAAGTGTTGGGATTTTACGTATTTCTGGTCATAAATCGGATGAGGTTGCACGGCAGGTGCTTGGAACTCTACCGAAACCGAGATACGCAGAATATCTTCCATTTTTTGATTTAAATGGTAGTATATTAGATCAAGGTATTGCACTATGGTTTCCTGCTCCATATTCTTTTACAGGTGAAAATGTTCTAGAACTTCAAGGGCATGGTGGTCCAGTTATTTTAGATTTACTTTTAAAACGTATCTTGTTATTACCTGGTTTACGTATTGCTAAGCCTGGTGAGTTTTCAGAACGTGCTTTCTTGAATGATAAATTAGATCTTACACAGGCTGAAGCAATTTCTGATTTAATTAATGCTAGTACAGAACAGGCGGCACGTTCAGCAGTATGCTCATTGCAAGGTGGTTTTGCGACGCGCATTAAAGATCTAGTTGAAAGTTTAACTAGTCTAAGAATGCACGTAGAAACTATTCTTAATTTTCCAGATGAAGAGATCGATGTCTGTTTTCAGAGGATCAAAACAGAGTTTGATCAAATAGTTTTTTATCTAGATTTAGTGCGTAAAGAGGCGCACTTAGGTAGTATTCTTCGTGAAGGATATAGAGTCGTGATCGCTGGTCGGCCTAATGTAGGAAAATCTACTCTTTTTAATCTACTTACTGGGCGCTCATCTGCTATTGTCACTAATGTTGCAGGTACTACGCGCGATGTATTGCGTGAGCATATTAATTTAAATGGTATACCATGTTGCATTTTTGATACTGCTGGATTGCACAAGGCTAATAATGAAATAGAGCAGATTGGTATTGAACGAGCTTGGAAAGAAATTAAAAAAGCCGACCATGTTTTATTTGTTTGTGACGCTACTTGTACTGATTATATCAGTCCAGATAAGATCTGGCCAGACTTTGCCCATCTTTTAGAGAGTATTCCTTCCTTTACTGTTGTCCGGAATAAGATAGATTTAACAAATGAAAAAATAGGCGTTGTAGAAAAGAATGGATATTCAGTTCTTTCTATTTCGGCATTGACCAGAGAGGGTATATCTGATCTTTATGCTCATTTAAAAGTGAAAATAGGTCTAGTTGGTTCCATTGAGGGTGCTTTTCTTGCTAGACGTCGTCATTTAGAGGCTTTAGAGTTAGCTGATATGTATCTTAAGAATGCCTATCATCACCTCTTTTTAGAGGAAGAGCAAGATGTATTAGCGGAGGATTTACGTTTAGCTCAAGAGGCATTGAATGAGATTACGGGTGTATTCAGTTCTAACGATTTATTAAATCGTATATTTTCTAGTTTCTGTATTGGTAAGTAAGTAGTAGTAAGTTAATAATGGGTAATATTAGTAATGCGTAAGATAATGTATAATGATTGTATCAATATAGTGATTGATGTTATAGATATTGAACAAGAGGATATTTTTAATGCTTAAAAATATTCATAAGGTATGTAATGATTCTTTATTCTTAATCTTATTTTTAGATTGGATTTTTTAATAAATAAATCTCTTTAAATTTATATATTTTAGTCAGGTAAAGATCTATTAAATGGTAGAAGGTAATGTTTTTTATTTTTATTGTGGGGTTTTATGTATAAAATTGGATAAACTTTTAGTATTTTTTATTATTGATTATGGATAAATAGAAGTTCAGATAAGGTTAAAATTTTTCTTTTAGTGTTTCGAGTAAACATATTGAAATTATTCTTTAATCAATTAAAGATTATATAAACATTATATAAGTTTTTTAGAGAGAAAAAATAGATAATCTATAATTAGTTTTGGGATGATATTTTTCAATTGGTTGAAGATTTTATTCTGTACAGAACCTTCTTCTTTAGTCAGAATGGTTGATTGTAATTCTATTAGAGAATATACAATATTTTATATTGTTTTCAGTGTTATACTATCTTGAGTGGGTCGGTATTAGGAGGTGTAAGTATGAATAAGATTCCCATGACATTAAGAGGTTTACATAAGCTTCGTCAAGAATTAGAAGAATTAAAAAATGTAAAAAGACCTGCTATGATTGCTGCAATTTCTGATGCTCGTGAGCATGGGGATTTAAAAGAAAACGCAGAATACCATGCCGCTCGTGAGGAACAAGGTTTCTGTGAAGGTCGAATTAAAGAATTAGAAACAAAACTCTCACATTCTCATGTTATTGATGTTAAAAAAATGGCTGTCAATGCTAATGGGCGTGTAATTTTTGGGTCTACTGTTACAGTCCTAAATATTAAAACGAATGAAGAATTTACCTATCGGATTGTAGGTGATGACGAAGCGGATTTTAAAAAACAATTAATTTCGGTTAATTCACCTATGGCGCGTGGATTGGTTAGTAAGATGGTTGATGATATCACTGTTATTAAAGCCCCTGGGGGCGATGTTGAATATCAGGTTATACGAGTAGAATATCTCTAGTTTTTGAATTTAAATGATATTAATCATACCTTCATGATATAGGCTATGATATTTAACAAATGTTTTCTGAGTATAGAAAATTATTCTTTACATGCTGTTTTATTTTTTATTGGTTAAGAAGTTTTATGATATCTATCAGTTTATTTTGATTAAAATATAATCTTTTCTATATTGATAGAAGGAATACAGTTATATAAATAAATGATTAGTGTGTTATCTTGAGAACATGTTTAGAATATGAGTATCGATATCAGAGGTTAAATACTATATAAATTAGTATATCTAGCGGGTTTTGAGAAGCTTGTATCTTAATAGTCTTAATCATCTTTGTGATATCCATCAATATTATTATTATATTTTTAAGTATTACAGTTATTCATAATAAGCAATATGGATTAATGAACAGTTGTGTTTATTTTTTTAGAGTTGCTTTGTAAGCAACCTTAGATATTTTGTTTGTATTTGTGTGATTGTGTGAAGTATTGATTTATGGTAAAAATATATTATTTTCGATGTACGTGATAAGGTGACATCATTGATAAATTGTTTTATATGTTAGCAAGACGTCAGATTAATTCGAATCATTGCGTTGCATGAATTGATTGCATATTGTTTATAGTCAAATCCCACAATGGTTAAAGACCTAATGTATAGTGTGTTTTGTATTTTGTATCAGATTAAGTCAGGACCTTACTCTATCTATCTAGTTTTTATTTAATCTAAAATAGATGTGGAAGTAATATGGGAACTAATAAGCGCTCGATAAGTTCTAATTGGTGGCTTCAACGACATTTCAGTGACCAATATGTGCTTCAAGCAAAAAAACAAGGTTTACGATCACGTTCTTGGTTTAAGTTGGATTCTATTCAAAAAAGCGATAAATTATTTAGTTATGGGATCACAGTGATTGATTTAGGATCTTCTCCAGGAGGATGGTCACAGTACGCATCAAGGCAAATTGGTTCTACTGGTCGTGTAATTGCTTGTGATCTTATTGTGATGAAACCACTTATTGGAGTTGAATTTTTACAAGGAGATATTCGAGATCCATTATTGATGGAGGCTATTTTGGAGCGAATAGGTTGCACTTCAGTTCAGGTGGTGATGTCTGATATGTCTCCTAACTTGACTGGTAATTCTGTGATTGATCTTTCACAATCATTTTACTTATGTAAAATTGCGTTAGAAGTTTGTTGTAAAGTTTTATCATTTAACGGGAGATTTGTAGTAAAAGTATTTCATGGTGAGGGTTTTGAAGAATATTTACGAGATATTCGCTCTTTATTTTCTAGTGTTAAAATTCGTAAACCAAATTCTTCACGTTCTTGTTCACGTGAGGTTTATATTGTTGCTACAGGACCTATGCCTCAAATCGTAGAAGAGAGAGATCTTATACTATCTTAAATTAAAGGAATGAGTGGTTTTTAGAGCAATACTTAATGCTGTTTATTTATAGCGTGTATAACATGAGGTTAATTACTTGAGTGATATGGCAAAAAACTTAATTCTTTGGTTAGTTATTGCAGTTATGCTAATGTCGATATTTCAGAGTTTTGGACCTAATGAGTCAAATGGCCATCAGGTTGATTATACCACCTTTTTGTCAGAAGTTAATCAGGATCAAGTACGGGAGGCTCGTATTAATGGTAGGAAAATTGATGTGCTCACCAGTAATAGCCGGAGATATGTTACTTATCTCCCAATGAATGACCCAAAACTATTGGATAATTTATTAACTAAAAATGTTAAAGTTCTCGGAGATCCGCCTGAAGAACCCAGTCTCTTAACATCGATTTTTATTTCATGGTTTCCGATGTTTTTGCTTATTGGTGTTTGGATTTTCTTTATGCGTCAAATACAGGTTGGTGGTGGCAAGGGAGCGATGTCTTTCGGAAAAAGCAAGGCCCGAATGTTAATTGACGATCAAATTAAAACTACTTTTTCTGATATTGCTGGTTGTGATGAGGCTAAAGAAGAGGTAAGTGAATTAGTTGATTATCTTCGTGAGCCTGGTCGATTTCAAAAATTAGGCGGTAAGATTCCAAAAGGTTTGCTTATGGTTGGTCCACCAGGTACTGGTAAGACCCTTCTTGCAAAAGCAATTGCTGGTGAAGCTAAAGTACCATTTTTTACTATTTCTGGTTCTGATTTTGTAGAAATGTTTGTTGGTGTTGGTGCATCTCGTGTGCGAGATATGTTTGATCAGGCAAAAAAAGCTTCGCCATGTATTATTTTTATTGATGAAATTGATGCTGTAGGTCGTCAGAGAGGAGCCGGATTAGGTGGGGGACATGATGAGCGTGAGCAAACACTAAATCAAATGTTAGTCGAGATGGATGGCTTTGAAGGCAATGAAGGTATTATTGTAATTGCAGCAACTAATCGCCCTGATGTATTAGATCCGGCATTATTACGTCCTGGTCGTTTTGATCGACAAGTTGTAGTGGGTTTACCAGATGTAAGGGGTCGTGAGCAAATTTTAAAAGTACATATACGGTGTGTACCTTTATCAACTGATGTTGAAACAGGTATTATTGCTCGTAGTACTCCTGGTTTTTCTGGTGCAGACCTTGCAAATTTAGTTAATGAAGCTGCGCTTTTTGCAGCTCGTGATAATAAGAAGACTGTATCTATGCTTGAATTTGAAAAAGCTAAAGATAAAATCATGATGGGTGCAGAGCGTCGTTCCATGGTTATGACTGAAGCACAGAAAGCCTCTACTGCCTATCATGAAGCTGGTCATGCAATTATCGGTCGATTGGTTCCTGAACATGATCCAGTACATAAAGTTACTATTATTCCTCGAGGTCGAGCATTAGGTGTAACTTTTTTTCTTCCTGAAGGTGATTCAATTAATGCCAGTCGACAAAAGCTTGAAAGTCAGATTTCTACTTTATACGGTGGTCGTTTAGCGGAAGAGATTATTTATGGTATTAAAAATGTTTCTACGGGTGCATCTAATGATATTAAAGTAGCAACATCCATTGCCCGAAACATGGTTACTCAATGGGGATTTTCAGAAAAACTTGGTCCCCTTTTGTATGCAGAGGAAGAGGGTGAAGTATTTCTTGGTCGTTCAGTAGCAAAACCTAAACATATGTCTGATGAAACTTCGCGTATCATTGATCAAGAAGTTAAGTCTTTAATTGAAACAAATTATAGACGTGCTCGTTCAATTCTTTATGAAAATATTGATATTTTACATGCCATGAAAGAAGCTTTAATGAAGTATGAAACTATTGATGCTTCTCAGATTGAGGATTTAATGGCACGTCGTGCGGTTCATCCTCCAGAAGGATGGGTCGATCTTGATCAAACCAATGAATCTGATATAAATAGAGTACCAGATACTTCTCCTATGGATAATGTTTCTAATGCATCTAGTATTAATAATACGATGTTTGAGAGAACTAAAAGTAAGTAAATACAATAATTCTGTTGTAGGAATGATTGTTAATAAATGATTGGTACTCCCAAGAGTGATATGGCTCAAAACTGGGGATAATGTATTATGAAGTTATGGGCAAGGGATGTCATGTTAGATTTAACTCACTCTCATGTGATGGGAATTTTGAATATGACTCCTGATTCTTTTTTTGATGGAGGTAAAAATCACGTATTACCTGAGGTAATTACCTATGTTGAGAGAATGATTGATGCTGGCGCTACTATAATTGATATAGGTGGCGAATCTACTCGTCCTTATGCTTTGAAGGTTAGTATAGAAGAAGAATTAGAGCGCGTGATACCTATAATTGAAGGTATTGCTCAACGTTTTTCAGTTTGGATCTCTATTGATACATCAAAACCTGAAGTAATGCATGAGGCAGCTCATTCTGGTGCTCATATGATTAATGATATTCGTTCTTTAAGGTCTCCAGGTGCTCTTGCTATGGTAGAGAGATTAGGTTTACCTGTTTGTTTAGTTCACATGCAGGGCGAGCCTCATAACATGCAGGATAATCCGTTTTATTATGATGTTTTAAATGATGTAGAAGCATTTTTCATAGAGAATATTGCTCGTTGCGAAGCGGTTGGGATCAAAAAAGTTCAGTTAATATTAGATCCTGGTTTTGGTTTTGGTAAAAGTATTATTCACAATTATCAATTATTAGGTCAACTGGAAAGATTGCATCATTTTGGTTTACCGTTGTTAGTGGGTATGTCGCGTAAGAGTATGATTTTTGATCTTTTAAGCGTAAGTTCCTTGAATAGTTTAAATGGAAGTTTAGCTTGCGCAGTTATTGCTGCGCTTCAGGGTGTTCATATTTTTCGCGTTCATGATGTAAAAGAAACTATAGAGGTATTGCGGATTGTTGAAATGATGCGGGCTGTTAATGGCAGGGATATGTAAATAGCATGCGCATACGGAAATATTTTGGTACGGATGGTATTCGTGGTAGAGTGGGTCAGCTACCTATTACTCCGGATTTTATTTTAAAGCTAGGTTGGTCTCTAGGAAAGGTTCTGTTACGCTATGATTCTAGGGAAATTATAATTGGAAAAGATACGAGAATTTCTGGTTATATGCTGGAATCTTCTTTAGGAGCTGGGTTATCAGCGGCTGGATTATCGACGGCTCTAACTGGTCCTATTCCGACCCCAGCTATAGCCTATTTAACTCGTGCTTTTCGAGCTTCTGCTGGAATTGTTATTTCTGCATCACATAATTTGTTTGATGATAATGGTATTAAGTTTTTTTCGAATGAGGGTAGAAAGCTTTCTGATGAAGTAGAATTAGCAATTGAAAATGAAATAGAGCAATCATTTACTTGTGTAGATTCCTCGATTTTAGGCCAGACTACGTGTATTAGTGACGCTACCCGTCGGTATATTGAATTTTGTAAAGGTACGTTTCCAAGTTATTTAACACTAAATCCGTTGAAGATTGTTGTTGATTGTGCTAATGGTGCAACTTATCATATTGCACCGAATGTTTTACGAGACCTTGGTGCTAAAGTTATTGCAATTGGTGTACAGCCTAACGGAATAAATATTAATAAAAATTGTGGTTCTACTGATTTACGTTTACTGCAGTCGCGTGTAATTGAAGAAAAAGCTGATGTTGGGTTAGCATACGATGGGGATGGTGATCGAATTATTATGGTTGATCATCTTGGTCATAAAGTTGATGGTGATCAAATTTTATATTTAATTGCTCGTGAGGAATTGTACCGAAAAGAGTTAAAAGGTTGTGTAGTTGGTACGATTATGAGTAACATGGGCTTAGAGATTGCTCTTAGAGAGTTGGGTATTCCATTTGCTCGATCTAGTGTTGGAGATCGCTATATATTGGAGATGTTAAGAGAAAAAGGATGGCGCTTAGGAGCAGAAAATTCTGGTCATGTAATTTTATTAGATAAAACTACTACAGGTGACGGTATTATTGCTGGTTTACAGGTGTTAGCTGTGATGTTAAATAATAATACGAGTTTGTATGATTTATGTAGTGGTATTAAGCTTTTTCCTCAAAGAGTGATTAATGTATCTTGTAGCAGAAATGGGAATCCGTTAGAATCGATACAGGTACAAGAAATACAATCTAAAGCAGAATTAGAGTTGAAAGGTTGTGGGCGCGTTCTTTTGCGCAAGTCTGGTACCGAGCCACTAATTCGTATTATGGTAGAAGGAGATAATATTAAGCAAGTTACTTTTTTAGCGCAACATATCGCGCATGTCATAAAAACTATAGTATAGATGTGGATTTTTTAATAATTTATTTTGTTATGATTGTTTTTTCGGATTTATTGTTTATATATCTACTTCACTTTTATTGGAAAATCAGATAGTTAAACCTATTGATATTCTTTGTCAACTTCAATGATGTTTTAATTTTTGCATTTTTTTTCTGATTGTAAAGAAATAAGATCAATGTAATATAATTTTATTATATATTGTTTGTTTTTTAATAGATACATTATGTATGAGTATCTGTTTGGGCATTAGTTTGATTGAGTTAAAAGAATATGGATATTTTGAAATTTTGCATATAATTGTTTTGACAATCAAAACAAGAAGAGTATATTTATTTTAAATAAAATGCCATTGTATGAAAATAGATTTTAAATATTTTTATCTGAATAGGGATTTGAATATATAGTTATTAGATTATGTTAGAAAATTTTGATTTATTACACGAAAGGATAATCGAATATTATATTTTGTTTAGAATGTAGTATAAATTTTATTTTTATTTCTGATATAAATAGCATATTTTGATTTTTTTCAAATAAAAAGATCTATGTATTGATAATATTTTTATGTTATATTATAATTATCAATGAATGAGATTAGATAAAAGAATAGTATTAAAAAATTAGAAGTACTTATTAGAAATAAGTAGCTATTATAGATATAATATCTTTTTAAGAACAGGGTTTATTCATTTTAATTGTTAAGATATTTTTTAGATTGTGATATTTATAGGCAGTGGAAAAAGGATGTTAAGTATTTATTCAGCCTTTGTTTGTATATTTATAATAATAGCAATTACGTTAATTATCTTGATTTTATTACAAAAGGGGTCAGGTATATCTATAGGCAATTCTTTAAGATCAGGTGCTTCTAGTACTTTTTTTGGATCTAGCGGCTCAGGTGGTTTCTTGACTCGTCGCATAACCCCTTTTTTAGCGATTTTATTTTTTTTTATTAGCTTGATATTAGGTAATATGAATAATCATTCAGAAAAAAATGATGATAAATTGGATAAAATTGTTCATTTAGAACATGATCAAAACTCTAATCCTAGTGTATCTTCTTCTTTTAAAAAAAAGAAAGATCTTCCTTAAATAAGACAGAAGGAAGATTTTTATAAAATTAAGTATATAGAAATTGTCTTGATTTTTTGATAAGCCGTGGTGGTGGAATTGGTAGACACGCTACCTTGAGGTGGTAGTGCCTAAATGGGCTTACGGGTTCAAGTCCCGTCCTCGGTACCATAAAAAATTATTTCTTAATTAAATTTTTTCTTGTGTATTGATTCTGGATTGATATATAATAAACCGCGGGGTGGAGCAGTTTGGTAGCTCGTCGGGCTCATAACCCGAAGGTCGTTGGTTCAAATCCAACCCCCGCAACCATTTTTATAAACTATTTTAGTGATATAGTTTTATATAACATATTATGGTAGATTGTTAGAGAGAAAGTTTTTGGACATTACCGAACTTTTATCAGCGGGTTACAATGGTCCAGTAATAAAAAACCCCGAAATGTTTCGGGGTTTTTTATTACTGGACCAAGGATTAATGGGCTCTATTAGGCCCTTTTTTTACATCTACTAATCGAGATTAAGATAAACAGGATGTATATAGATTGTAATCTTTTATCAATAAATTTATATCTATACTGTATTAGTATGTGATTTTTAAATAAGTCAGAGTATGGTTTTAGTTTTTCTCTTGTTGTCATGTTCAGACAGGTGAATAAAGATGTTACTGTTAAACTTCATAGTAGTTTTAGTATTTTAACTGAGTTATTTTGGTTGTCGGTTAAAATAAAGAGAGAACATGGGGTTTCTGTAGCCTTGAAGGATGAAAAATAAATTATTCATACAATGATGTAGATAGTATCGGATACAGTCGAGTCGCGTTTTATACATTAGAGATCAGAACCCTGAAAGTGGCAGGCTACTCTTTAGTTTTTTTTAAAGATATGATGGTAACCGTTTGCAAGGGTAACGACAAAACATGTGCTAATGAGCATCTAGCAAGCAAACGCGGTTTCCTACCTTTCGAAGTCTGGATTGAGGCATACTGGGATGAATAAAGAAATCTTAGCTGTTGTAGAAGCGGTCTCTAATGAGAAATCGCTCCCACGCGAGAAGATTTTTGAAGCGCTAGAGAGCGCATTGGGCATAGCCACTAAAAAAAAATACGAACACGATATTGATGTGCGCGTGATAATTGATCGAAAAAGTGGCTATTTTGACACTTTTCGTCGTTGGCGCATTGTTGAAGAAGTTAGTCATCCTACTTGCGAGATTACATTAGAAGCCGCACTGTATGATGATGGATCGCTTTCTTTAGGCGAGTATGTTGAAGATCAGATTCAATCTGTTACCTTTGATCGTATTACAACTCAGACCGCTAAACAAGTGATTGTACAAAAAATGCGTGAAGCGGAACGTGCTATGATTATAGATCAGTTTCGCAAACAAGAAGGTAGGATTATTACTAGTATAGTGAAGAAAGTTAGTCGTGACATGATTTCTCTTGAAGTTCGTTCCAGCGATAGCTCTAATGCTATCGCAGAGGCAGTAATTATTCGAGAAGATATGTTACCTCGTGAAAATTTTCGACCTGGAGATCGTGTTAGAGGAGTGTTGTACTCTGTTCGTCCTGAAGCGCGTGGGGCTCAGTTGTTAGTTAGTCGTTCTCGGCCTGAAATGTTAGTTGAGTTATTTCGTATTGAAGTTCCTGAAGTTGCGGAAGAAATTCTTGAGATTAAGGCCGTGGTTCGTGATCCAGGTTCACGAGCTAAAATTGCTGTTAAAACTAATGATAAACGCATTGATCCAATAGGTGCATGTGTTGGTATGCGCGGAGCTCGCGTTCAGGCAGTGTCTAGTGAGTTAGGGGGTGAACGTATTGATATTATACTCTGGGATGATAATCCAGCGCAATTTGTAATCAATGCGATGGCTCCAGCAGATGTGACTTCTATTGTGGTAGATGAGGATGCTCATACAATGGATATTGCTGTAGAATCTGGAAATTTAGCGCAGGCTATTGGTCGTAATGGTCAAAATGTTCGTTTAGCCTCACAGCTAAGTGGTTGGGATTTAAACGTAATGAAGCTAGAGGATTTACAAATAAAGCATCAGGCTGAAGTTGATAAGTCTGTTCATATTTTTACTAAATATTTAAATATTGATGAAGATCTTTCCATTACATTGGTGCAATCTGGTTTTTCTTCTTTAGAGGAGTTAGCTTACGTTCCTCTCAATGAGTTATTGGAGGTTAATGGCTTAGATGTGGCCAGGGTAAAAATGTTACGTGATCGTGCTAAGGATGCATTAACTACTCTTGCTCTTGCTAGAGAGGAAGGCATGGTTGATATTCAGCCGTCTGAAGATTTACTTAATTTTATGGGATTAGAGCGAGATTTAGCTTTTAGACTAGCTAAAAAAGGAGTTTGTACGTTAGAGGCCCTTGCAGAACAAGGTGTGGATGATTTGTCAGATATTGAGGGCCTAACCGATGAGTTGCAGGCTGGTAAATTAATTATGGCTGCACGCAATATATGTTGGTTCGGTGCCGAAACATAATAAACTGTAGCAGGAAGGAGTAGCATGACGAGAGATGTGACTATAAAATCGCTGGCTGTAGAAATTCAGACATCGATAGAACGCCTAGTACAGAAATTTGCTGATGCGGGAATGCAAAAAACTGAAACTGATTTTGTTACTCAGCATGAAAAAGAGGCACTTCTTGCTCATCTTAACTGTAATCATGATAGTGGATTAGGTAAATTGATTTTACAACGCAAAACGCGAAGTACTTTGAACGTTCTAGGCACTGGAGGTAAAAGAAAATCAGTGCAAGTTGAGATCCGAAAAAAGCGTACTTATACGAATTATGCTTCAACTCGTGGAACGCAAGGAGAAGAAAAAACGCAAGTATGTCGTGAATCTAAATCTGTTGAGTGTCGTAAAGATAATTCTAAATCTCAAATTTTAGAATTAAATTCAGAGTTAACTAAACATGTAGAGAAAACTAAAAATATTAAAAATAATAAGTTTCATCGTCAAATAATAGTAAGAAAAGAAATAAGTGATAAAAACTCTAATACTATTTCTTCTATTGAGCAAGCTGATAAAGTTCGTCGTGAAGCACAGGTATTGGAATTAAAACGTAAATCTGAAGAAGAAAATCATCGTAAGATTGAAGAAGAAGCTAAACGTGTTGCCCGCGAAGCGCGTAAAATGGCAGAAGAAAAAGGTGAAGAGTGGTCAACAATCATTAAAGAGATAGAGGATATTTCCGACTATCATGTTACAACCTCTACTCATGCTCGAGAAGCAGAAGATGAGAATGATGCTCAGGTTGAAAATGAGCGTCGAAGTCGTTCCATACGTATACCTAAAACTCAAGTTCGAAAAAAAGGTAATAAACATTCTGAAGCTAAAACCGATCGTGAAGAAGCTCGTGCACAAGTGCGCTATGGTAAAGGAGGCAAGCGTAAGACCAGTGCTTTACAACAGAGTTTTCATAAGCCTGCACAGGTTATTAACCGTGATGTAATAATTGGTGAAACTATTACTGTATCGGAATTAGCTAATAAGATGGCTGTGAAAGGGTCTCAAGTGATTAAAACTATGATGAAGTTAGGTGTTTTAGCCACGATTAACCAAGTGATCGATCAAGAAACTGCTCAGGTAGTAGCAGAAGAAATGGGTCATAAAGTAACATTACGGAGAGAAAATGAGTTAGAAGCAGCTTTAATGAGTGATCGGGATACTGATATAGTTTTAGCTAAACGAGCTCCTGTTGTCACTATAATGGGTCATGTTGATCACGGTAAAACATCTTTGCTAGATTATATTCGTTCTACCAAAGTTGCTTTTGGAGAAGCGGGGGGAATTACTCAACATATCGGTGCTTACTATGTAGAAACGGTAAATGGTATGATCACCTTTTTAGACACGCCAGGGCATGCGGCTTTTACCGCTATGCGAGCTCGTGGAGCCAAGGTGACAGACATCGTTATCTTAGTAGTAGCTGCAGATGATGGGGTTATGCCTCAGACTATTGAGGCGATTCAGCACGCTAAGGCGGCTAAAGTCCCGGTTGTAGTTGCAGTAAATAAATGTGATAAGGTGGAATCTGATCCAGAGCGTATTAAACATGAATTAACGCCATATGGTATTATTCCAGAAGAGTGGGGTGGGGAGAATATTTTTATCAATCTCTCTGCTAAAACTGGTAGAGGTATTGATGACTTGCTAAAGGCCGTTCTTCTACAAGCAGAAATGCTAGAACTTACAGCGGCACATCAAGGTATGGCAGTTGGTGTGGTTATTGAGTCCTTTTTAGATAAAGGTCGAGGACCAATTGCTAGTATTTTAGTTCGTGAAGGTACGATAAAAAAAGGTGACATTGTTTTATGTGGTCTTGAATATGGTCGTATTCGAGCGATGCGTGATGAATTAGGTCGTGAGGTTTTAACAGCAGGGCCATCAATTCCAGTTGCAATTCTGGGTATGTCTGGTGTTCCAGTAGCGGGAGATATAGCTACCGTCGTTCGTGATGAAAAGAAGGCTCGTGAAGTTGCATTATATCGTCAAGGTAAATTTCGAGAAATAAAATTAGCTCGCCAGCAAAAAGCTAAATTAGAAAAAATGTTTTCTAGTATTAAAGAGGGTGAGATATCTGAAATGAACATTGTACTAAAAGCTGATGTTCAAGGTTCGGTAGAGGCTATTTCAGATGCGCTAATTAGTTTATCCACTTCAGAAGTTCAAGTTAAAATTATTGGTTCAGGTGTTGGTGGTATTACAGAAACTGATGCCACTTTGGCTGCAGCCTCTAATGCTATTGTAATTGGTTTTAATGTGCGCGCTGATGCATCAGCACGGAGAATTATAGATGTAGAAAATATAGACCTTCGTTATTACTCGATTATATATAATTTGATCCATGAAGTCAAATTAGCGATGAGTGGAATGTTATCGCCTGAGTATAAACAGAAGATTATAGGTTTGGCCACTGTTCGTAACGTGTTTAAATCTCCCAAGTTTAGTGCTATTGGTGGTTGCATGGTAACTGAAGGTACAATCAAGCGTCATAATCCAATTCGTGTCTTGCGTGATAACATAGTAATTTATGAGGGTGAATTAGAATCGCTTAGACGATTTAAAGATGATGTGAATGAAGTTCGTAATGGAATGGAGTGTGGTATTGGTGTAAAAAATTATAACGATGTTCGTGTAGGAGATGTGATTGAGGTGTTTGAAATAATTGAAGTACAACGAACGATCGATTAAAACTCCTAATGTAGAAAATAAGAATTGCATAGATATTGTGCTTGATCAGTCAGTATAGGACTTTTTTATTTAGGTTATAGGGTTATAAAAAGGGTTGATGGTCGAGGCTCGCTAATGTTAAAAATTTACGAAATGGGCCTCTCTAGCTGAGTTAATATCAGGAGATCACTTATATGGAAAAAGAGTGCGGTCGTTTACAGCGTATTGCTCAAGAACTCCACAGAGAAATTGCCGTTATTCTTCAATCTGAAATTCGAGACCCTCGTTTAAATATAATGGTAACTGTTTCTGGGGTGGATGTCTCTCGTGATTTATCTCATGCTAAAGTATTTGTTACATTTCTAAATGAAAAAGAAGATGTACAAATTCAAATGCGTTTACTAGTTTTATCAAAAGTTTCTGGCTATATTCGTACTTTATTGAGTAAAGTAATGACACTTCGTGTTATACCTCGTTTGACTTTTTGTCATGACAACTCCTTAATAGAAGGTGAGCGTATGTCTAGTTTAATTTCTTCTTTAGTTACTCTTGACACACATCGACGAGCTTTAGCAGAAGACAAAATGGAAGAAGGTCATCTAAACTCATGAAATATCCTTTGTATGTGGGCCGCAATATACATGGTGTTTTATTGTTAGACAAACCTTCTGGTCTAACTTCTAATAGCGCTTTACAGAAAGTAAAGCGTTTATATCACGCTAATCGTGCAGGGCATACTGGTACATTAGATCCGTTAGCTAGTGGTATGTTACCTATTTGTCTAGGAGAGGCAACTAAGTTTTCTCGATATCTACTTGATTCTGATAAATATTATCAGGTTATTGCTAGACTTGGACAACGAACTACTACTGCAGATGTAGAAGGTGCTGTTTTAAGTGAACGTAAAGTGACATTTACTGATGAAATATTAGAAAAATCATTGCATAGTTTTCGTGGTGAAATAGAACAAACCCCTCCAATGTATTCAGCCATTAAATTTCAAGGACATAAACTTTATCAATATGCGCGAAAAGGTCGCCATGTACCGCGTTTATCACGTAGGATTATAGTACATAAATTATTATGCATAAGTTATAATAAACATGAAATAAAGTTAGAGATGCATGTATCGAAAGGAACATATATCCGCACTATTATTGACGATCTTGGTGAAAAACTAGGCTGTGGTGCGCATGTAATCTATTTACGTCGTTTACAGGTTGCACATTATCAGATAGATCAGATGATTACTTTAAAGAGCCTTGAAAAAATCAAAGATCAAGCCTGTCTTGCTGGTATAAAATCGCAATACTCGCTAGATCCTCTTCTTATGTCAATAGATAGTCCTGTCTCTTTATATCCAAAGATCAAGTTATTTCCGATACTCGCGGAGTCTTTCAAGAAAGGTTGCCCGGTACGAGTAGATAGTTCTCTGGAATCTGGATTAGTGCGCGTAAGTGAAGGTAGTCAAGATAAGTTTCTTGGGATGGCAGAGCTTACTTCTGATGGCATTGTGTTTCCTCGTCGTTTAGTATCAGTTGGAGTAAATGTGTAATGTAGAATTTATAATATAAAGCAGGTGTTATAGAGAATGGTATTATGTCGATTGGTATTAGGGATAAAGAGTACGAGATACTGATTATTTTTTATGATAGGTATAAATGTATTATGATGATTTTTAATTACATCATTTTCCTTTATTTAGATCATTAAAATAGAAAATTTTTACTTTATGAGTTGTGATAATTATATCTCCAACTAGAGAAGTAATTCTGTTGATTAAAAATTTACGTATATAGAATATAAGATTCTGTGTTTATAACTTAAATCTAATTGTATGTTATGCAATATGTATGAAATAGTATGTTACATTAATGGTAGTTACTGTAAAAACAGATATATCAGATACTAACGATTATTCTAAGATAGTTGATATTAAGTTATGCTACTAATAAGAAGTAGAGAAGTGTTTTTATTATATTTGATCCAGATTGCATATTTTTATTAGTTTATGAAGAATATTTAATAGCTGAATTAGAGATCGGCAGCTATATATGTATAGTACATTTATTGGAGTTATAACTATGTCTCTAAATAAGACAAAAAAACAAAAGATTATTTCTGAGTATGGTAAGAATGATAAGGATAGCGGTGCTACAGAAGTACAGATAGCATTGTTAACTGCCCGCATTAATCATCTTCAATCTCATTTTTCTGAGCACAAAAAAGATCATCATGGTCGTCGTGGTCTTCTTCGAATGGTGTCGCAAAGAAGACAGCTTTTACATTATCTAAAGAGAAAAAAGGTTAGATCGTACAATTGGTTAATCATGAAGTTAGGTTTACGACGTTAGATCAAGAGATAGAGTGCATCTATCTCTTGCTAAGAGATAGTATAGCCCGGGCTTAGAGGGGAGATTTGTTTTCCTTTAGCTATGGAAAATATTTATCGATCATGATGCATCACGAAGATTCGATTAATGACATCTATTTAAAATAGGCTAGATACTATATTAAGATAGACTAGACGCTATAATTGAGGAACTAATTTTGCTCACTTCGATGGTACAAAAATTTCAGTACGGTCAACATGCGATCTCTATTGAAACTGGTATAATGGCCCGTCAAGCTACTGCGGCTGTTATGGTCAGTATGGATGAAACAACGGTATTTGTAACTGTGGTTTGTCAGAAAAAGGCAAAACCAGGCCAGTCCTTTTTCCCTCTCACCGTCAACTACCAAGAACGTACATATTCCGCTGGTCGTATTCCAGGTAGTTTTTTTCGTCGTGAGGGTCGGCCTAGTGAAGTTGAAATGCTGACTTCACGTTTAATTGATCGGCCGATTCGACCGTTGTTTCCCCAAGGATTTTTTAATGAAGTACAAGTTATTGCTACCGTGGTATCTGTTAATCCTCAGGTCAATCCTGATATTGTTGCAATGATTGGGGCGTCTTCTGCATTAGCTTTGTCAGGATTGCCATTTAATGGACCTATTGGCGTTGCGCGAGTGGGTTATATCAATAACCAATATGTTCTGAATCCAACAACTGATCAATTAAAGGAGAGTAAACTGGATTTAGTAGTATCTGGTACTACAGGTGCGGTACTAATGGTTGAATCTCAAGCCGAGATTTTAACTGAAGAAGAAATGTTAGGTGCGGTCGTATTTGGGCACAAACAGCAACAGATTGTAATTAATAATATAAATTCTTTGGTAGCTGTAGCAGGAAAACCACATTGGGATTGGAATCCAGAAGTGGTGAATCAGTCATTACGATTACGAATGTCTGAATTAGCTGAATCGGGTCTTAGTGAGGCTTACTCTATTACTAAAAAACAGGAAAGGCAATCACAGATTAATTTAATTAAATCTGAAACTATTTCGTGTTTATTAGAAGATGACCAGTCATTGGATCTTGATTTAATCAATGCCATTTTTTATGATTTAGAGAAAAATGTAGTAAGAAGTCGTATTTTGGATGGTGAACCACGTATTGATGGTCGTGATAAAGATATGATTAGGGCCTTAGATATTCGCACTGGTATATTACCGCGCACTCATGGATCTGCACTTTTCACACGTGGTGAAACCCAAGCTCTTGTTACTGCTACATTGGGTACTTCGCGTGATGCACAGAATTTAGATGAAATCATGGGCGAGCGTACTGATAACTTCTTGTTTCACTATAATTTTCCTCCATACTCTGTAGGTGAAATTGGTATAGTTGGTTCACCGAAGCGTCGTGAAATTGGCCATGGTCGCTTGGCTAAACGAGCTTTACTTGCTGTAATGCCAAAAGAAGAGACTTTCCCTTATACCGTGCGTATAGTGTCTGAAATTACTGAATCAAATGGTTCTTCATCTATGGCTTCTGTATGCGGTGCATCTTTAGCATTAATGGATGCAGGTGTTCCTATACAATCAGCCATTGCTGGTATCGCAATGGGACTTGTGAAGGATAATGAAAACTTTGTTGTACTTTCTGATATTCTAGGTGATGAAGATTATTTAGGTGATATGGATTTTAAAGTTGCAGGTAGTCGTGAAGGTATTACTGCACTTCAGATGGATATAAAAATTGAAGGTATAACACCTGAAATTATGCGATTCGCGCTTAATCAAGCTCAGGGGGCTCGTTTACATATTTTAGATGTAATGGAAAAGGCATTAAGCAGTCCACGTTGTAATTTATCTCAGTTTGCTCCACGTATGCAAACTATTCACATTAGTGTTGATAAAATAAAAGATGTGATTGGTAAAGGAGGAGCTGTGATACGAGCTCTTACTGAAGAGACGGGGACTACCATTGAAATTGATGATGATGGGACAGTAAAAATTGCAGCTATTAATGATGAGAAGGTACAACATATTCTTAGTAGGATTGCAGCAATTACTGAAGATATTGTAGTCGGTCGTACTTATAATGGTAAGGTTATGCGGATTGTAGATTTTGGTGCTTTTGTGGCTATTACAGGTGGCAAAGAGGGGTTAGTTCATATATCTCAGATTACTGATAAACGTGTTGAAAAAGTAACAGACTATCTTCATATGGGACAAGATATTTTAGTTAAAGTCTTAGAGGTAGATCGACAAGGTCGAATTCGTTTAAGTATGAAAGATGCTATACAATAATCTTAGATTTAATAATCTACACCAAGAAACTTGAAAATAATAGAATGTTTAGTATGTTAGATTCATGCTCGCCTAGAATGGTGGGCATGTACTCTGAGAGAGTGTGTTGACTTTTCATACCAAGGTAACTAAAGCAGACAAGATGATTATTGAATTAATTTTTACTTATTGGATATGTATATATCTCTGAAGAACTATATTTATAGTTTTACTTTTTTATAAAAGTAAGAATAATTTTTTTAATTATGTGCTAAGGACATGTTTGCACGGCTTTTATATATGAAAATAGTGTTGTATGATGTAGATCATACAGGTCAATATATTATTGTGAATCATATTATTTATTTAAAATATATTTATCTACTTTTAGTGCAGATATTATCTATGAATCAAAGACGTTGAATTTTCTTTAATTTACTAGCTACAAGTGAGAATAAAATTTTGGATATTAGTTATGTTTAGTTTTAAATAGTCGATGATAGATTTTAGATTATGATTTTTCCAAGGATAGACCATCTCATTCTTCATTTTATCACAAGATGTAAAATACATATTTCAGATAGAATACTGTTCTATTAGGTTTTTCTAATTTTATTTAAAATTATATATTAGCATACTTAATTAGAGGAAGGATTAGAGCGTGGATGAGATTTATAAGTGTCATGATTTAATCAGGTATTAATCTGATCAAGATGTTTTCTTTTTTAAATAGGTAACATAATAATATATCAAAATATTTGATAATGGATTTTAATATTTAGTATTCTATGATTTATTATTGAATACAGTTAATATTTCAAATATACACAGATAATGACTGGTTCGAAATATCAGATTTTTATTTAATACCAGTCCGATCACCATGATATTGATGGATAAATTTTAGTGTATTGACATTAATTAATTGAGCCGGTACACATCTTTTGATGAAAATAATTATCAATTTTCACAATAAGTTATGTAGACTGGCCGATGCAATCTAAGAGGCACATGTACTACATGACTGATATGCAAACTACTTTTTCGTCTCTTGGTTTAAAAGAGACCTTAATTCAATCTCTCAATTCTATGGGTTATATTAGACCATCTCCTATTCAGGTCGAATGTATTCCGCATCTTTTAGCTGGTCGAGATGTATTAGGAATGGCTCAAACTGGAAGCGGAAAAACCGCAGCTTTCGCATTACCATTGATTCAAAACATTATTTTAACCAGCAAATCGCCACAGATTTTGGTTTTAGCCCCGACTCGTGAATTAGCAGTGCAGGTTTCGGAAGCAATTACAGAGTTTTCTAAAAATATGAGAGGCTTAAATGTTGTGGCTCTTTATGGGGGGCAGCGTTATGATGTTCAGTTACGAGCCTTGCGCCATGGACCTCAGGTTGTTGTTGGTACACCCGGTCGTCTTCTCGATCATTTAAAACGTGGTACGCTGGATTTATCTAAACTTCATGGGTTAGTTTTAGATGAAGCCGATGAAATGCTTCGAATGGGGTTTATAGAAGATGTTGAAACGATTATGGCGCAAATTCCGGATAATCATCAGACAGCTTTATTCTCTGCAACCATGCCAGATGCAATTCGTCGGATTACTAAACGTTTTATGAAAAATCCTCAAGAGATACGTATTCAGTCAAGTGTGAATACACGTCCGGATATTAGTCAAAGTTATTGGATTGTTTATGGGCGAAAAACAGATGCGTTAACTCGTTTTTTGGAAGTAGAAGATTTTGATGCGGTTATTATTTTTGTGCGTACAAAAAATGCTACATTAGAGGTAGCTGAATCACTGGAGAAAAGCGGATACAATAGTGCTGCTCTTAATGGTGATATGAATCAATCATTACGTGAACAGACTTTAGAGCGTTTAAAAGATGGTCGTCTAGATATTTTAATTGCTACAGATGTTGCCGCGCGCGGTCTCGATGTTGATCGAATAAGCTTAGTTATTAACTATGACATTCCTATGGATGTAGAATCTTATGTTCATCGTATTGGTCGCACTGGGCGAGCAGGCAGAGCTGGTCGCGCTCTTCTTTTTGTAGAGAATCGAGAGCGTCGTTTATTGCGCAATATTGAGCGTAATATGAAGCTGAGCATCCCAGAAGTTGAATTGCCAAATACTACATTACTTGGACAGCGTCGTTTAGAAAAGTTTTCTGAAAAAATTCAAAAGCAATTAGAAAGTTGCGATTTAGAAGAGTATCGAGCATTACTTTCTAAAATACAGCCTTCTGATTCAATAGATATTGAGATTTTAGCTGCAGTTTTATTAAAAATTGCTCAAGGTGAGCGTCCTCTTTTAATACCTTCAGATCCGATATATCGTTTTCGCCGCGAAGCTAGAGATCGCGAAGACCGTCGGAATCATCGATCTGGTCGTGATCTAAAAGATGGAGACCGATCTCGGAGATATCGGCAAGAGATTAGAGATATAATGGCCCTATATCGAATTGAAGTAGGACGCGATGACGGAGTAGAGGTACGTCACATCGTTGGTGCCATTGTTAATGAAGGTGAAATTAACAGTCGTTATATTGGTAATATTAAATTATTTTCGAAATATGCAACGATTGAGTTGCCAAAAGGCATGTCTAATACTTTAATTCAGAATGTTTCTCGTACGATGATTCTCAATAAGCCTATTAATATGAAGTTAATAGGTGATGCGTATATCCGTCGTAGTGTTGAACGTCGTTATAGTAATAGTAGTTTAAGCCCCTCTTATTCAAGTGAAGGAAATCGCTTCAGTAATGAAGCTAAAAATGAACGACGTTTAGGTAGCTTTAATCGAGATGATAACCGTCGTACTACAAGTTCACCGCGTGAATATAGTGTTAGATCCGTCTCTCGACGGAATGATGTATAGTTTAATTTACTTTATACACATTAGCATTATGAAGTTCAGGCGGTTATAACATATCCGCCTGAAACTGATCACTGATACTTAGTGCGTATTAATGTAATCAATAGCAGCTTGAACAGTAGTTATTTTTTCAGCTGCTTCATCCGGGATTTCAGTATCAAACTCTTCTTCTAATGCCATCACTAATTCAACAGTATCAAGAGAATCTGCACCCAGATCTTCTACAAAAGAAGCAACGTTGACTACCTCCTCTTGCTTAACACCAAGCTGTTCGCTAATGATTTTTTTAACACGTTCTTCGATAGTGCTCATATAGTTCAATTTCCTATCAAAACTCGCTTGCGCGATGGTTTTTATAGTTTATAAAATGTTGAAAAAGATGCAACTAAATTCCAGTGAGTTATGCCATGATTTATACAGTTTATTTAATGATTATATCATGAGCATTCCACCATTCACATGAAGTGTTTCTCCAGTAATGTATGAGGCTGCCTCAGAGGCTAAAAATGTTACAGCTTGTGCAATGTCTTGAACTTGACCAAGGCGACCGATAGGTATTTTTGTCATAATTTCTTCTCGTGTTTTTGCGCTGAAAGTCCGTGTCATGTCAGTTTCAATAAATCCAGGTGCTACGACATTTACGGTGATACCACGGGATGCTATTTCACGCGCGAGAGATTTACTCAATCCAATTAAACCTGCTTTAGTTGCTGAGTAGTTAGATTGTCCTATATTTCCTGTGCTGCCAATTACAGATCCAATATTAATAATTCTACCGTTTCTTTTTTTGATCATAGTTCGTAAAACGGCTTTAGATAAACGAAAGATCGATGTCAGATTAGTGTCAATTACTTTATTCCATTCATCATCTTTCATTCGAATAAGTAGTTTATCACGTGTAATGCCTGCATTGTTAACTAATATATCTATTTCACCGAAGTCTCCGTGAATGTGATCTAATGTTTGTTCAATAGAATCTATGTTGCTTACGTTTAGAAGGAAGCCTTTACCATTAGAACCTAAATATTTACTAATGGCATCTGCACCGTTTTGGGTTGTAGCTGTGCCTAATACTGTAGCACCATGTATTGTTAGATTCTCTGTTATAGCGCGACCGATCCCTCGACTAGCACCGGTTACTATTGCAATTTTACCTTTGAAGTTCATTTTATTATTTCCCTCCTTCGTATTGTACTTCGAGCGCCTTTTCTAAGCTATCTTGATCATTTATTGCAGTTAGCGTCAAACTAGGCTCAGTACGCTTACTCAGGCCAGTTAAAGTTTTTCCTGGTCCAATTTCCAGTAAACAGGTAATACCTTTTTTTTTAATAAATTTTATAATTTCTATCCATTGTATTGGGTGATCTAGCTGACGAATTAAGGCGTTACGTATAGCATTCGGTTTAGTTTCAATGACCACGTCAACATTGTTTATTACTGGAAAAATTGGCGAATGAAAATCTATTTTTTCAAGTGCAATACTGAGTTTTTCTGCTGCTGGTTTCATCAAAGCGCAGTGCGCGGGTACGCTAACTGATAGGGGTAATGTAAGTTTAGCTCCAGAATGTTTGCAGGCTAAACTAGCACGATCAACGGCTTCTTTATGACCTGCAATAACTATTTGATCTGGTGAGTTATAATTTACTGGTGATACGATTTGGTCACGTGAAGATTCTTGACAGATTTTCATTATAGATTGTGGATCTAGTCCAATAATTACTTGCATGGAGCCTATGCCTTCAGGGCACAGCTTCTTGCATGAGTTTTCCACGAAGTTCTACTAGGGTGATTGCGTCAGAGAAGTTAAGAACTTCTGCACAAACTAATGCGCTGTATTCACCCAGGCTGTGTCCTGCTAATAATGAAGGTATTTTTTTACTTTTTTCTTTCCAAATTTTAAAAATTGAAAAAGATGCAGCCAAAATCGCTGGTTGGGTGTGGTATGTTGTATTTAATTTTACTGATGGTCCCTCTTGTACCAGTTTCCATAAATCATAACCAAGTACATTAGAGGCTTCTAAAAAGGTTTTTTCTACTAGATTATAAGCTTGAGCTAAGTTAGCCAGCATTCCTATTTTTTGCGATCCTTGACCTGGGAAGACCATTGCAATATTGTTCATTTTGATTTCCTTTTTAATATGCAATCATGATTAAAATCGAATTAGTGCTGACCCCCAAGTGAGTCCCGCACCAAAGGCTTCTAATAAAATTAATTGACCATGTTTAATGCGATTATCACGGACTGCCTCATCTAGAGCTAATGGAATGGAAGCTGCAGAGGTATTTCCATGATGATCAAGAGTAATGATAACTTTATGTATATCTAAACCTAACTTGCAGGCAGTAGCAATAATAATGCGTAGATTAGCTTGATGTGGAATCAGCCAGTCTATAGAAGAACATTGAAGATTATTGGCTTCTAAGGTTTCTTTAACAATATTTGTTAGTTTATTGATAGCAACTTTAAATACTTCACTGCCTGTCATACTAAGATAAGTATTGTTATTTGGTTTAGTGTTATCTCGATTGGGCAATGTTAGTATATGACCATATCTTCCGTCTGAATGAAGGTGAGTAGAGATAATTCCTTGTTCTTCTCTAGCACCTAGTACTACAGCGCCTGCTCCATCGCCAAAGAGAATTAATGTATTACGATCGTTAGGATTTAACATACGACTCAAGATGTCAGAACCAATGACTAGTGCATACTTGACTAAATTGCTTTTAATATATTGATCTGCTACGCTTAATGCGTAGATAAAACCTGAACAGGCAGCTGATAAATCAAAAGAAGCAGCATCATGAATTTCTAACATTTTTTGAATCATACAGGCAGAGCTAGGAAAAGCATGACTTGAAGATGTAGTAGCAACAATAATTAAGTTAATTTCATTTTGTTCGATGCCGGACATTTCAAGCGCTCGTTGAGCTGCCTGAAAACCAATAGTTGCTACTGTTTCATTAGGTAGAGCAATCCGGCGCTCTTGTATGCCAGTACGAGTTTTAATCCATTCGTCTGATGTGTCTATCATTTTTTCCAAATCAGAATTTGTTCGCACCTGTTCGGGTAGGTATCTGCCTGTACCGATAATTTTTGTATACATGTGCGCTTAGTCACTCTTAGATAATAAAGCTTGTACGCACATTGAAATCCTGTCGAGAACTCTTTGTTGTACTATTTGCTCAGCTTGTTGAATGGCTGCGATAAATCCGAAATTATTCGCAGAACCATGACTTTTTACTACTACGCCTTGCAATCCGAGAAGAAGAGCGCCGTTGTATTTGTCAGGATTTAAATGATGTAATTGATGTATTAAATCTTCGTCTAACCATTTTTTTAGTAGATTTTGGTGATAGCTCGGTTTTTTTTCTAGACCGTTGGATTGAACTAGTAAAAGAAACATTCTTACTATTCCCTCTATAGTTTTTAAGATAATGTTTCCTACAAAACCATCACAAACAAGCACGTCTGTTTTGTCAGAAAGGAGATCATGACCTTCAATATAACCAATAAAATTAATTTCTTTAGATAATTTAAGTATATATGCTGCATCTTGAACAGAGTTCAATCCTTTGATTGGTTCTTGACCGATATTAATCAAAGCAACACGAGGTTTTTGGACAGCTAAGAGCTCTTCAGCTATTACAGATCCCATTATGGCAAATTGTACTAATAATTTGCTTTCTACAATAACATTGGCTCCTACATCTAACATTACAGTCTTGCTTTTTTTTTGGTTTGGTAGAATAGTCATTAATGCTGGACGATCTACTCCAGCTAGTGGTTTCAATAAGAGCTTAGCCAATCCCATAATAGCGCCAGTATGACCTGCGCTTACACAGGCATGTGCTTTACCGTTTTTTACTTGCTCTAACGTGATTCGCATAGAGCTTCCATGACTAGATCGAATAAATTCAGAGGGTTTTGCATTGTCAGAAATAACTGATTGAGAAGCAATAATTTCTAGACGAGATAGTAAGAAAATATCTGTATTAAGTAATAGCGGTTTAATAATGACAGGATCACCAACTAGAATAATATGTAAATATGGATTAAGTGATAACGCTTGAATTGATGCAGGGACTGTCATGTGGGCTCCTATATCGCCGCCCATGACATCTATTGCTAAAGTCAGATTTTTCAAAATAATGGTAGATGGTAATTTAAGTGAAAAGGACCTTTCGGCCTCGATAGTAGCCATCTGAAGTGATATGATGACGACGATGCAGTTCACCAGATAGTTTATCAATGGAGAGCGTAACTGTGGTTAAGGCGTCATGCGCTCGTCGCATCCCTCGTTTAGATCGCGTTGGTTTGTTTTTTTGTACAGCCATAAGTTTCTCTCCTGTTATGGGTTATTTTTTCTTTTTTTAGGTTTTTAGCGTGTCTAATTTATTTGTTATTATTATTTTTTTAGTTAAATTTATCATGTGTGTTTCTTAAAATCATAACAGTATATGATATGGTTTTATTATAATATTCATAAATAGCATATTTATTCTTCTGTGATAAATGATCGTTAATGCATATTATATCTAATAAAATATAATTTCTAATTATAGTTAATTTATATGTTATATAACATAATTTGTATTATTAATTATTTTAATTTTAATATCTTTAATAAGATGTACTATCGTATACATCTAAATAAATTCATATTACTATACTACTATAGAGAAAGAGTGATAGTATATAGCACTATGAAGACGAATTATCAATGTTCTAAAATATAATATATTTTATATTATTAAAACTTTTATATATAAAATAGGTGTACCCGTCAGAATAGGATATTGACTTGTCTTTTTATTATAAAGGTATTGTTCATAATGAATTTTAGTTTTTGTGCACATTAAGGATAACTAAACAGATATGTAAATTACAATAAATAATATATTATTTTATAGTTGCTCAATTTTTATTTTAAAATATTTTATTAGAGTATAGGATACTGTCTATCAAGATATCCTTGATATCTACTTGCAGTATTACGAGTGCAATATCTTGATCTTGAGATTTTTAGATGAGGGATCTTAAATGTAATATTGCGCATGGGGTATTTCCTAATATAATTTAAGGGTGTAAACTGAGATTGTGACAATACAACTTTTATTTACTAAATAAAGAAATTCTATTTTAATAGAAAGATACTTTGAGTATGTTCTCGATACTTTGTCTATTAATGTGACTATAGTAGTGTTTGTAATTGAAACTTAATGTGGATTTACAACATAGTTGAATGTTTTATGTCGTCCTTTTTTGGATTTATGAAAAGAGAACTATCATTTAAAAATGAATGATATTTTTCATTTTTAGATTAGTTACAGATGTCATTCATAGAATCAAGAGAAAAATTATTTGGAATTAAGAATTATTAGTGTATAGTTTTTTAGAATTTATGGGATTCTAATTTAAATTTAGTAAGATTGTTTGAGTGTTTTTATAATAGATCTTTTTCAGAAGTAAAAAGATCAAGATTATATAGTATATGTAAAGTATAGTATATATGAATTTGATTTATTTTTGTATTAGTATGTTCACTAATACAAAATATGGAGAAAATAAATTGATTATATATTTATAATATAAATAAGAATAATGTGTGATCTAATTTTATAGTACTAAAATATTAGTATAGGGATGCATCATATAAGATGTTAATATATAGACGTTATTTTTTTTATTAATTTAAGATCCCACAATCATTAATGGATCTATCTTACCGTCTACCTTAAATAAAACCATGAATTTTTAAAAAATTGTACTTATATTTAATTTTGTTTTCACAAGTTACCTGTATGTTCTATATAAAGATTTTTTATATTATTTTAGATAGAAAAAATTTTTTATTTTAGATTGGTTTTGTAAATAGGTGATATCTCTTTAAAAGAGATATCAGTAGGACTGAGAGTTAGTAGGATTAGATAGATTAATTTCATATAGATATTTTATATCTTGAATGCAAATAAGTGGCTTTAAGGTTAGAGTTGCGCACGATTTTTTATCGTGAAGATATATTGTAATACAACTAAATACATATAATTACTCATTTTATTAGTACAACACACTGTTCCAAAATAAACTAGCTCATAATTTAAGTTTTGGTTTCATTATGCCAATGAAATATGTTTCTATTTAATCGAGACAGTTTTTAATTTTTTTAGGTTCTTTGTCATGAATTCTTGATCTTGAGTCGATTTTTTGTATTTAGGTATTATTAGTATAATAATACACAAGTATTATGTTTATAATATTCTTTAAAGTTGTATTTAAGAATATCTTGTTTGTGATTGTTATTGATAAACTTTGGTATTATGTGGTTTATCAAGTAAAAGAGGATATGATATAAAATAATGATAAGCATCTATTAATATAGATTAGAGATGTAAAAATTTTTATCAGAAAAATATGAGCAAGCTGTCTTTATATAAATAATTTTTAGTTATATGAATATTAAAGATGAGGTTTAATATATGTTTTGGATATTATATCTAATTTTATATGATCTTTGTTGAGAGATAAGAAATAGTCTTATATTAGCTCAATAGCTCTGTATCTTCTATTGTATTTTAGACCTTTAATAACTAAGTTGATATATCATGGATTTTTTAAATGCATACGCAGAAGTGTAGTAAGGTTAGAGTATGCATTGGTTTTCTTTATTTTTTTTTGTGTTTTATTCAAAAAGTCTTTGATAATTAGTTCTTCTGTACCTTCTGTATCTTTATTGATTATTATTACAAATCTTGCACCTAGTTTCATTGCGTAAGTAAAGTGTTTTTTTAGGTTTCCGTCACAGGAATTACTTATTAGTTTTAAGTCAGGCATACTGTCACGTAATTGTTCAGACAAAATTAATCCTAAATTGTGTTGTTTATCTCCTTTGGTGATTAGATAAACATCGATAATCTGATTTGATATTGGTATTGAGTTAAAATTTTGTACTAATAGTGCTAACCTTTCTAATCCTATTGCGAAACCAATAGCTGGAGTTGATTGTCCACCAAGTTCTGCAACTAAATCATCATATCGACCACCAGAACAGATTGTTCCTTGTGCACCTAGACTATTGGTTGTCCATTCAAAAACCGTTCGATTATAATAATCAAGACCACGTACTAGACGTTGGTTAATATGATAAGGAATGCCAGCGATATCTAATTGGTCACATAGTCTTAAAAAATGATGATTGGATTCAAGATCTAGATAATCTTTTAGAGGCGGAAGATCTTTCAATAGTTCTTGAATATGAGGATTTTTGCTATCTAGAATTCGAAGAGGGTTAGAATATACACGATTTTTGCAATCTTTGTCTAAAAGAGGAGTGTTATTTCTTAAAAAGGAAATAAGTATATTATGATATTTCTTTCGTGTCTCTAGTGATCCGATAGAGTTTAACTCTAACCTAAGATAATGAGAAATACCTAATAGTTTCCAACATCTTGCAGTCATTAAAATTAATTCAGCATCGATGTTTGGACCTTTTAGGCCAAATACTTCAGCACCAACTTGATAGAATTGCCGATAACGACCTTTCTGTGGTCGTTCATAACGAAACATTGGTCCCATGTACCATAGGCGTTGTTCTTGATGATAAAGTATACCATGTTCAATTCCTGCACGTACACATCCAGCAGTCCCTTCCGGTCTTAATGTAATACTATCACCATTACGATCTTGAAAAGTATACATTTCCTTTTCTGTTACATCAGTGATAGAACCTATAGCGCGTTCAAATAGCGAAGTTTTTTCAACAATTGGAAGACGAATTTCACTGAAACCGTAGCTAGTTAGAACTTGTTTTAATATGCGTTCGATTTGTTGATAGCAAGAGATATCTATTGGAAGATGGTCTTTCATACCACGAAGTGCTTGAATTTTATGTTTTTTCACTATCTACCCTTTTATTTCTAATAATATATAATTTTACTTATGGTTTATAGATTTATAAAATTGTATATGTTTTGCATAATTTTTTAATGAATTGATATCTATTGGATTTCTTTAATAAGATAATAATCTTAAGATTTATTATAAGTTATGCAATATTCACAAGCTTAAATATGATTTCTATTTTTTTAGATGTAGTGCTTTAGCGCGAATACGTTCCTCTAGTTGATCCATAAGAGTCTGATTGTCGATTCGCGTATTTAACTGAATTCCATCTTCATAAAAACTACTTTTGTTACGGTTACCTACTAAAGCTATGGTCGCTTGTTTAGCCTCCCCTGGACCATTGACCATACAGCCAATAATTGCAATATCCATTGGAGTAAGAATGTCTTCTAATCGTTTTTCTAGAGTGTTAACTATATTAATAACATCAAATTCTTGACGTGAGCAAGTTGGGCAGGCGATAAAATTAATACCACGTGAACGAATACGTAGGGATTTCAAAATATCAAAACCAACTTTTACTTCTTCGATTGGGTCAGTTGCCAGAGATATTCGTAGTGTATCACCAATGCCCTCCAATAGGAGGGAGCCTATCGCTATTGCTGATTTTACTGTTCCAGATCGCGCTCCTCCAGTTTCTGTAATGCCTAGATGAAGTGGCTGTTTAATTTGTGTAGCTAAAAGACGATATGCTTCTATGGCGGTTAAAACATTAGATGATTTTACACTGACTTTAAACATGTCAAAATTAAGGTCATCAAAATGATTAATATTACGTAAAGCTGATTCAACTAAAGCCTCTGCAGTAGGACTATTATATTTTTTTTGTAAATCTTTTTCTAGTGACCCGCTATTAATTCCAATTCGAATTGGAATGTTATGATAGCGAGCGCATTCTACAACTTGGCGAATTCGATGTTTGTTACCGATATTTCCTGGATTAATTCGTAAGCAGTCTACTCCATACTCGGCAACTTTTAGGGCGATTCGATAGTCAAAATGAATATCTGCGACTAAAGGAGCAGTAACTTGTTGTTTGATAATACGAAATGACTCTGCAGCTTCCATAGTAGGTATAGATATTCGAATAATATCAGCACCAGCTTTTTCTAGAGATTGAATTTGAGAAATAGAAGCTTCAATATTAGTTGTAGGTGTATTGGTCATAGATTGAACAGAAATGGGCATATTATCACCTATAGGAACTTTCCCAATATTAATACGCATTGATTTACGACGGGTAAGAGGTTTCAAATTACTCATATTGTTCTCCATAATAACTAAGGATTAGGTGAGAATTAAAGGTAAACTAAAAGAAGGAGTATAAGGATAAATGAGTTTAACATTAAACATTCAAGTGCAGGGTTATCTTTATTGTGCCTGGAGAGAAAGGTGTAGAATTTATATTCTAAATAAAAGAACATTGGTTTAGTAAATTTATCTAATTTTTGGATTAGATGTTATTGGTATTATCTAATCTTATCTTAATTGTTATTCTCTTCATGAGAATTTATTATTATACATTCTGTCAGAAAAGAACAAATAATCTATTCCTAATTAACTTATAAAATTAATTATTTTGGTCTCGGTTAGATGTAAGATTAAGTAAGTATTGTTTTGAGTTTACTATGATTCATAGTATCTCTTTTAGAGCTGTATATAGATTATTAAATCTTGTATTAATCCATTATTCTAGTTTAGATTAATATAAGTATAAATTTATAAAAAACATTAATGATTCTCTCTTGTAATAATTGTATTTGAATTTTTAATAGATACCAGATGGTCTTAAGCAGTCGTGTAATTTTGCCACCACCAAGTCATGGTAAGACCAAGTATCAAAATGAGAATTAGCCAAGTAATTAGCATTAACCAGTTATCTCGTTTGGTTCTCTGTTGTCCTAGAGAGTAGCTTTTCATAATTTCTACTTTGGTATCATTAACTGGCATTTGTTGTTCCATAAGTGTAATAAGTTCTTCTTCTGAAACTTCAACCAAACGAGCATAAGAGCGGATATAGCCTCGCAGGAAAGTTGATGCGAGTGAAGAAGAGACGGTGTCTTCTTCAATATCTTGAATAATAGATACTTTTAGGCAGAGACGCTCAGCAATGTGTTGCTGTGTTAGGCCCATTTTTTCACGGGCATCCCGTAAGCGTTCTCCTATTAAAGTTATATGGTATTTATCTTGAGTAGCTTCAATAGTCATGAGAAAAAAATATCGCTGCTGTATCGATAGTGAAAAGTTTTTTAAATTTCTTGTGAAATTATATATCAAAAATGGAACTTTCTTTCCAAAGTAAGGAAAATAATCTATCTAAATTTTTTGAAAGAAATAGGATATTTTTTGATAAAATTTCACAGGAAGCATAAGTTAAAGTATTTTCTTACTATTAGCCCTAATGTTTATCTTATTTATTTCTCTAGATTAGTTTGAACATATAAATATCTAATCTTGTCTACAGATTTATTTATGGAAATATAAAATAATATCTATATTTCTATCGTTAGGAGCCATCTAGTTTTTGTATATTTTGTTATATATTATATAAGCATAATACTATATCACACCAAGTTAGATCAGAGGGAGTAGATTGTAATTATTATAATGTGATATCTTAGCTTGAATTTTTTCTTTTTTATTTAGAATATTTTATTTGTGTGGTCTATTCATTTATTGTACCTGGTTATACTACTGTAGTTAAGGATGTTTTTTTTAAAAGTTCTTTGTAACTTATAAATAGAAAATTAAATTGTATATTTATTGATTTTAAATCTGTATCGATAAAATCTATGTTTTTTTAAATTGAAATTTGGTTAATTTTGTATTTCTTCCATGATATTAGAGAAAATTTAATTATAATTTAGTTAGAAATAGAAAATTATAGATCTGAATATTTGTTTTTATTCTGATGATTGTCCTTAGTTTTCTAAAGTTAAGTCTAAGATCGTACGTAAATTATATGAATTAGTCAGATTTTTTCTGAAGTCTCTATGTATTTATATATATAAAACAACTGATATTATTGATCTATTTTTTTAAGTAGATTCTATGATAGGTAGTTTGTTATATAATTTGTATTAGATTATATCTTGTATTTTTCAGGAGTTTTATCTGAATGTGGTTGATTGTATATAGTCAGATTAAATCAGGAAGTGATCCTACGTGCAATTAATCGTATAGCTTGTTAATATTAATTATTTCATCTATTCTTTTATCATACATGATATTTTTAGTCCGGTTAATTACGTGTCCAGATAATTGCCCACAGGCTGCATTAATATCATTACCACGTGTTTTACGTATAATTGTAGTAAAACCATGATCTATTAGTATTTTAGCAAATCTATTAATGCGGCTATACGAACTGCAATGAAAGAGTGCACCCGGAAAGGAATTCCAGGGTATTAAATTAATTTTACACGGTGTATCTTGTAGTAGTTTTGCCAGTTGATGCGCGTTATTTTGGCTATCATTAATTCCATCGAGCATTACGTATTCAATAGTTACACGTCCTTTATTTGCTCGAGACATGTTAATATAGCGTTTAACTGATTCTAGTATATTTTCAATATTATATACTTGATTGATAGGCATAATTTGATTACGTATTTGATTATTTGGTGCATGGAGTGATACGGCTAGTGCCACATCAACTTTCTCTATTAGTTTATCTAGTGCCGGAATAATTCCAGAAGTCGATAAAGTAACACGTCTTTTAGATAAACCAAAGCCAAAATCATCTAACATAATTTCAATAGATGGAATAATATTATTTAGGTTCAAGAGTGGTTCGCCCATTCCCATGATTACTATATTAGTAATTGGGCGTTGATTAGTAATTAGATTTTTTTTAAGGATTGTGATAGCGCGCCAGATTTGTCCAATGATTTCAGAGGTTTGTAAGTTACGGTTAAACCCTTGTTGTGCTGTTGAGCAGAATTTACATGCTAATTTGCAACCAATTTGTGAAGATATACAGAGTGTAGAGCGATCTTTTTCTGGAATGTAGACGGTTTCAATTTGTTGATTTCCAATCTGCATACCCCATTTAATAGTACCGTCTGAGGATTTTTGTGTTGTTGTTACTTCTGGAGCACGAATTTCTGCAATGGATTTTAGTTTATTACGAAATAGTTTATTGATATTAGTCATATCATCAAAATTTGTATAGAAGTGATGATAGATCCATCGCATCACTTGTTCAACACGAAAGGGTTTTTCATTTAAATCAGAAAATAATTTATGCATTTTTTGACGATTTAGGTTTAATAGATTAATTTTTTCTGATTTACTAATTCTTATGTCATTTGAGGATGATAAGGATATGATGTTTGGTGCTAACATAAGTGGTCTCTGGTTTTTTAGAATAGATCAAAGGAATTGAGAATCAGTGTACATGTAAATAGCTTCTATAGGAATCCTAATTTATTAGAGAATATAGTTATTTAGATGTAGAATAGAGGATGATGAGTTTTGAATTTATTTTAAAAATAATAATATAGATACTACTATTCCTTTTGAAGGAAAGGAGGGATATTATTTTAATGTATACATAATAGGGAGCATAACTTATATCTGTATGTGAGTAAAATCGTAATAATTCTACTATGTATTGTATTACTTTATGTCATAGAACAACCTGATTGATTTTATCTGAATTTGTATCAAGTTTTCAATATTTTGTTTTGTAAATTTATTTTTTTATTTAGAGTTGTTTAATTATTTTGATATTTTTTGAATAGATCGATTGTAATCTATGATAGATATACAAGTATTTACTATTACTTGATGATTTTGATTTTTTATTAAGATCTATACAGTAATCAATCATCATGTTTCAAAAATCTTCGTTTTATTTAGAAAATACCGAGAGTAATATGATGATATATGAAAATCCTTAGTATTCTCTGTTACAGAGAATCAAGTATTGATCAGGTTCTTATTAAAGTAAGAAGTCATTTAAACGAGAATTATTCTCCATATTTTATTGAAAATTATTACTAAGTTATAAAATTCAAGTTCTATATTAGAGTTGTGTATAATCAGTCTATTTTATAAATATTAAATATTTTAAAATTTATAGTATCATGTATTATGGTATAATATCATATAATTATAATATATTATGTTGGTATATATTTTTAGGAGTTATTTATGAATAGTATAAAAATCAGATCTTTTTTTTAAGTAAAAATGTTGAAAATTAAAACTTAATGAGCTGAACGCCAGATTTTTTTGTTGTGAGTAATATACTAGATAGATAGATTTTATATTTATTTCATAGATTTATGTATCAATAAGTGTGATAGTAAATAGAGGTCATTTTAGTTAAAGATTTAGTAAGAGATATATATTGTGAGATATAATGATTACTACTATAATCTTAGTAAGCATACAATGAATACTAACGTAAGAATATGCTATCATAATTTCTTTATAAACTGTAATGCTTGATTGTTAATCAACATAAATGATTTAGAAATCATTATGATTATTTATTGAGATAGTATAATAATTACTTTCTAAGTTATGAATATCTAAGTTACTTTGTGACGTCTATATATAAAATATATATCTAACTTTAGTTTGTATTTAAATTAGAATTTTAATATACAGGACATTTTAAAATAAAAGAGAATTTTTCGGCTAAGTATATTTATGAATTCTGTCTTGGGTGTATTTCTTCTTTCTTGAAGAAGAAGAAAATTTCACGTTTTGCAGACACGGATGAATCAGAACCATGTATAGCATTTTCAGTCAAGCTATCTGCATAATCAGATCGTAGAGTCCCCGCAAGAGCCTTAGATGGGTTTGTATCTCCCATTAATTCTCTATATCGCTGTATAGAGTTATGTCCTTCTAATACTGAGAGAAGAATTGGCCCAGAAGTCATAAATTTAATTAAATTATCAAAAAATAATTTACTTTGATGTTCTTGATAAAAATCTCTAGCTTGTCTTTCGGACAAAATTTTCATTTTGTTAGCAATGATTTTTAATCCTGCGGATTCAAATCGATTAAAAATTGCACCAATAATATTTTTTTTTATAGAATTTGGTTTAAGAATAGATAAGGTTTGTTCCATAGTTATGCTCATCTTTGGGTGAATTTATATGTATATAAAGAATATTTTTCATAAAAACTACAATTTAAAATTAAGGTGTCAGTAATATTCAATATTCTATTTTAGATTCCTAACATACCATCGATTTTATTTTTCATGGATATGATTAAAATTACTTTATCATAGTTTTAATTCTTTTTTAAGGATTAAAATGAATATTGCAGAAGTTATATCAATGAAGATCAAGAGTATTTCCTTTTTAAAATTATCAGATTGGTTTTTTTGGATTATTATTTTATTCAAAGTAGTATTATTTGACTTTGATTGTATGTGGGGCAGTTATGTTTGCAAGTAAGTATAAAATTTTTTATTTATCAAATATAGAATAACTAAGTATATCAGAATAATTTATTTAAGTATTTTATTGTGTGGTTTTCATTTGTAATACGTGATTTTAAAAATATATAAAGTATATTTCTATATTTTGTTTTTAAGAAATATTAAAGAACATATCTTTATATTTTGATTTTTCTTATTTTATTTATCTTGAAAGGATAAAAAGATAAATAGTAGTGCATGTACAAAAATTTTAGAGATATATAATATTATCTATATTAATTATAGATAATTGGGCATTTTCTTTCCTCAAAAGATTTAGAATGTTCTATAGCTAAAATGTTTTTAATTTAGAGAAGGTGGTTGATGATACATTTTTATGAGTTTTTATAAATTATCATCTATCTTGTAAAATCTAGAATAATTTTTACAGAATTGTCTTTATTTTATTTAGAAGTAATTACATTTGAATTAGATTTTTAATTTTTATATCTGCGTCTACATGATTTTCATAGTTAATTTCAGGTAAGTTAAACCCAAACAGACGCATAAAAGCATTTTGATATCCAGAAAGGTCAGTCAATTCACAAAGATTATCATTAGTGATAATTTTCCATCGTTTAGAAATAGTATTTTGTACATCAGGGTGTAATTCTTTAGAGTCCATTCGAAATCGACCCATCTCATCTAAGAGAGGCAAAGGATTGTATAAGTTGTCTTTTAAAAGAGAGTATACTTGTTCGATACAATCTTCATACGTATCTCTTTCTTTCATCACTTTTAAGAGTAGTGATAAATATAGTGGCATCATCGGAATAGCAGAGCTAGCTTGAGTGACTACAGCTTTAAGAACTGAAACGCGGGCATCACCGTTATTTTTAGTCATTAAGGTGTTTCGTATATGCAATGCTCTTTTGTCTAGATCTTTTTTTGCTGCACCTATGGAGCCGTTCCAGTAGATATCGTGTGTAATTTTTTCTCCAAGATAGCTAAAAGCGGTGGTTTTTGCTTCTTTGGATAGCACATTAGCTTCAAGTAATGCATGTATCCATGTTTGCCAGTTTTTTCCTCCCATAACAGTGATCGTATTATTAATTTCTTCCAGTGAAGCAGGTTCTAATAAGATATGGGAAATTTTTTTTGTCTTAGTGTTTAATGTTTTTGTCATCATAGGTGTTCCTATGGGTTTTAATACGGAACGCAACACTTGGCCAGTATCTGGATCGGTACAATGCGAAGCAGCAAGGCTATATACGACAAGATCTACTGTTCCTAAATCTCTTTTAATGATTTCAATAGTTTTCTTTTTAACAGCATTAGAATAAGCATCACCATTAATATTTTTTACGTATAAATTAGATAATATTGCTAGTTCCGTAAATGCAGCAGAATTATACCAACCAGCACTTGCTGATTTATTTTTTTCTCCTGAGCGTTCAAAAAATATACCAAGTGTACTGGCTCTACACCCAAAAGCAGAGGCAATACGCATAGCCAATCCATAACCAGATGAAGAGCCAATGATTAGAACTTTTTTAGGACCATGTGCAAGAACTCCTTGGGTTTTAATATATTTTATTTGTTTTTCTACATTATATTTACAACCTCTTGGATGGGCAGTAACACAGATAAAACCTCTAGTCCGTGGTTGAATAATCATTTTTACCTCAATAAAATTATTTAACAAATCTATCTATTTATATATCGTTTTTAAGAATGTAGTTACTACGATTTGAGCATAAGTTTAAAAATATCTGTATTTTTATCTAAATAACTAGTTTTATGATATCGGTTTATATCAGTAAGATTTATTGTATCTCAGAAAATTTAGTTGTTTATATATATTTCTAAGATTTTTATCATCGTTAGGTACTTAGGAGTACTATTTCTAATAGATTTAAGTTTACATTAATATATTTGCGGTGTTTTAGGTAGGATATTACAATAATGATATGTTTTGTCAGAAAATATACAGAAATATTTTGTCTATAATTATTTATTAAAAAATTTTTTAGATAGGGTTTATCTTGTCGTCTTTTAGAAAACCCATGAAGTATTACTAGTATTAGATTTTATAAGAGAGTATGAATGAGTTTGGATAGTAATGTGCTTCAACCTCTTATCATTTTTATTTGAGAAAAGGAATGCTTCTTTTTGTGATGAAATATTAATTAAGATTCTTTATTAACTAAAATTCTTCATTAATGGAAGAGTATTAAAGGTTGGTTTGTTTCTATGAGACTTAAGTAAAAATTTAATTTTAATGAAAATTAATCTAAATATAGATAAATAGCTATGTTTGTGTGATAGATAAATATTTTACTGTATATGTTGGTATATGATATTCATAAGAAGGATTAGAGGGTTATTGATTATTTATAATACGAGTTATTGAATATAAAATTCAATATTTTAATAGTTTTTAAAAAAATCATTTTAAATTAAAAATTTTATTATGAGGTATTTCATACTATAACTAGTTATGAAGCTGACTGATAAGCCGGGTTCTGTCGAGGGCAGTCATTCATCTAGACTAGTAATCGCTTACTAGTTCAAGCAGCTTACCCGAGTTCTGTACGGGTCGTATTAGCGAACTCCTATTTAGCTTTGCTCCGGGTGGAGTTTACCGTGCCGCTATCTGTTACCAGATGCGCGGTGTGCTCTTACCACACCTTTTCACCCTTACCTGAAAATTCTAATTTCATAGAATATTGGCGGTATACTTTCTGTTGCACTGGTCGTTAGCTTACGCTACCCAGGTGTTACCTGGCACCCATACCCTATGGAGCCCGGACTTTCCTCCTTCCTTTTCTTTTTTATGATAAGAAAAAGACGGCGACTGCCTAGTCAGCTTCATAAGGAAGTATATAGGATATTATAGTTAATTGTCATTAATATTTTATGTTAATTTAATTTAAAAATAAGTTTAATATTAAACTTTAATTCTTGCAAAGTGATATTTTTTTATTTTTTGTCTGAGACAGATAGTTATTAAAGGTAGACTATTACTGTTTGAGCGAGTTAGGTTTGAAGAGGTTATTCTTTTTATTAAGAAGTTCTTGATGGATTGTGATTCCTTAAATTGTATTAGATATAATTAATATTTTTTTATTGTAGTTGTATTTGATGATTTCAACTTCGATATGTTTTGATATAAATATAAGTGATTGCAATTCATTGTATAGTATATATTTTGATATATAGAGATATAATCTAGCATAGAGTAGTATATATTACTTTAATTTGAAGTAAGTATAAATATGGAAGTTATTTGATAGATTGACTAAATATCATTAAATTTTTTTGATAACAATAGATTCAGAATCAGTGTGCGATATATTATTATTTTTTATAAAATACAAGTGTTAAAAGATGTTTTTCAGTTTCACAATTTATTATATTGGTTTGTAGCCTTATTATCATAGATTAGATTGATATTATGTATATATGTCATGCACGATGATTTTTTTAATTAGTAGATAGAAGAATTTTCGGAATTAGAAAAAAGATTGTTAATAGTAATGCATGTTATGTTGATCTTCTGTTAGTTTATATTTAAAGTTGGTTGTTTGTATCTGAATTCATTGTTTTTTTTAACTTTCATATCAAGATATGAACTATGATGTTTAAATATATTTATAGATGTATTCATAAGTGTATTCATAGATTTTATCTAGTATACAACTGAGTTATATAGATATCAGTTATATAGCAAGCAGTAGTAAATTAAGTAATTGTATTTAAGACAATGGTGTTATTTTCAGTGTAATAATTTATCTTTGATTGGAAGTAGATATCATGATTTTTAATGTATTTCACTGATAATAAAATAAATAATATTTATTTAAATTTAACTTAGCAATATATTAATTGGTCTTGTTGAGTATAAATTTTCAGGATAAATGTACTTGAATTTTAATAAAAGAATCGAAAGAGGTATTGAATGAAACGTGCTGTGGTTACTGGTTTGGGGATTATTTCCAGTATTGGTAATAACCAAGAAGAAGTTCTGGCATCCTTACGTTCTGGACGGACTGGGATTACTTTTTCCCAAGAGTTAAAAGATTCTGGTATGCGTAGTCACGTTTGGGGAAATATTAAGTTATCTAAAAATGATATCTCAGATCGCATTGGGCGTAAAATTCTGCGTTTTATGAGTGATGCATCTATTTATGCGTTTCTTTCTATGCAGGAAGCTGTAAAAGATTCGGGTCTTACGGATAAGCAATATCAGAATAATCCGCGTGTAGGATTAGTAGCTGGCTCAGGTGGTGGCTCTCCGTTTTATCAAGTAGCTAGTGTAGATGGAATGCGTGCTAAGGGTTTACGAGGTGTAGGTCCGTATATGGTTACTAAGGCTATGGCATCTGGTGTCTCAGCTTGTTTAGCTACTCCTTTTAAAATTTATGGTGTCAATTATTCCATTAGTTCTGCATGCGCAACCTCAGCGCATTGTATTGGTAATGCTGTAGAGCAGATTCAGTTAGGTAAACAGGATATTGTCTTCGCAGGTGGCGGTGAAGAGTTATGTTGGGAAATGTCTTGTGAATTTGATGCAATGGGTGCATTATCAACTAAGTATAACTCTATTCCAGAAAAAGCCTCACGTACTTATGATCTTGGTCGTGATGGGTTTGTAATTGCGGGTGGAGGAGGTATAGTAGTAATTGAAGAATTAGATCATGCGATTAAAAGGGGAGCCCATATTTATGCTGAGGTTGTTGGCTATGGTGCGACTTCTGATGGGGCTGATATGGTTGCACCATCCGGGGAAGGTGCAACTCGCTGTATGCGTATGGCTATGGAGGGCGTAGACCTTCCTATTGATTATCTTAATACTCACGGGACCTCAACATTAATAGGTGACGTAAAAGAATTATGTGCAATTCGGACTGTTTTTCGAGAACAACATCCGGCAATATCGGCTACTAAGGCGATGACTGGTCATGCATTGGGCGCAGCAGGTGTACAAGAGGTAATTTATTCGCTATTAATGTTAGAGCATGGTTTTGTTGCACCTAGTATCAATATTGATAGATTAGATCCTGCTGCGGAGGGGTTAGACATTGTTACTGTGCCTTCCAAAAGAAAGCTTACTACCGTTATGTCGAATAGTTTTGGGTTTGGGGGTACTAACGCCACATTAGTAATGAGTAAACGGGTATAATTTTTTAGATGTTTATGAATTCTTTTAGTGTATTGACATATAGCTTATGGTTGATATATTTCAGAAAAGAGAGATAATATATGGTATATGAAATGCTTTACTTACCTATGAGTAATAAGATTAAGATTCTAATTATTTATGAAGAATAGAATATATTAATGATTGTTATGAGTGTTTGTAGGTATTTGTTACATACAATGAATATAAAGTATTGATAGTATTTAGTTGATTTCTAGATATAATTTTTCAGTGATATTAGTGTAGATATATTAAAATTTAGATTTTTAGTATCTATATCTAAAATGTTCGATTATATTAAATATAGGATTAATTTGATACAGAAGGTATAGGACGCATGTGTTTTTGTATTTTTTTATTTATTAGTATGGTTAATTAATAAGAAGATTTTGTTTCTAGTTAATCTGATATAAAAGTATTTATATATTATTATTGTGTTTTTCAATATTTTTTATTAGATGAACTAAACATATAGCACGTATAATTTTGTCATATAAATATTCATTCTATCTTGTCATAAGATATGTATCTTTTCATTTTCTTTGTATGATTTATACTCTTAGTTGTCATAATTAATTTTTGTTTTTTTAGATATATTTGATAAGTTTATCATATTTTATTTTTTAATGAGAGCCTCTTTATTTTTAGATAATATAGTTACGTACTTATCAAGGTTCTTAAGATAAGGTTTGATATTTTCTTTTCATTGATAGTTTAAAAGAAAAGAGAAAATTACTGTTTATAGTTTCTAAAACTAGAGGACGATTGTAAATCTTTATCCGTATAGATATTTAGATATATTATTTAAGATATGTAGATAATATAAATTTTATTTATTTTTATAATTTTCTATAGAAATGATCTATGACGTATGCATCCAACTTCGGTTTGTTTTCATTTTTTTCTTTAATATTATCTAGTAGATTATATTTTATCAGTATTATGATGCTTGATGGGGTTTTTTTTAAAAAATAGATTTCATATCTTTAAAGAAATATTGTCAAGATCAAAAGATTCTTTATTAATTACTTGATATACTATTTATTTTCTTATTTGGATAAACAAAGGTTAGGTTTATGTTTAAAGATATTTTTATATTATGACAATCAATGTATTGTTTTCTTCGTACTGTTTTTAAATTTTTTGATCAAGTATCACAAAATTTAATTGTAGTTTTTTTATTCATACCCCATATGTAACAATGTTAGGTATTCAGAATATAGAAAGGTCGATATGAATATATGCATAGTTAATAAAATACACGATGATTATTTTATTTAGTAAAAAGTAAAATACAATAAATTTAATAGTTGCTCTTGGCAAATAATTAATAGTTTTTAGTGTGGTTAAGAATTTATTTTCTATTTATTTCAGTGAAGTATTAATAGATTCTTGAAATTTAAGTGATAGGTTTGTAAATAATATTTTATTGTTGGATATAAGACAATGCTTGCTTTTTTACGTGTCGTTTTTATTTTAGTTTATTCTATTATTGTTTCTATTTGTGGTTTTTTTTATTGTATTTTAAGTCCACGAAACCCGTGTCATGTTGCAACCTTTAGTAAGTTATTTGGTCATCTGTCTCATTTTATTGGTGTAACGGTCTGTCTACGTAAGCCTTTAGGTTCTGAACATTATCCTAATGCAATTTATATTTGTAATCATCAAAATAATTTTGATATGATTACTGCAGCTAAGATGGTTCAGGTTGGTACCGTTACTGTTGGAAAAGTTAGTGTATTATGGATTCCGTTTTTTGGAATTCTCTATTGGTTAAGTGGTAATATTTTGATTAGTAGGAAAAATTATACTCAATCATATAGGGTAATTAGAAAATTAATTAGAAAGTTTAAACAAAAAAAAATTTCTTTTTGGATATTTCCAGAGGGCACTCGAAGTCGAGGTCGAGGTCTTCTCCCATTTAAAATGGGGGCATTTTATACAGCTAAAGCTGCAGGTGTTCCTATTATTCCAGTAGTAGTATCTAATACTCATGGTAATATTAATCTGAATCGTTTAAAAAACGGTTTTGTTATTGTTGAAATGTTACCACCCATTGATCCTCGTTGTTTTTCTGATCAATCAGTTCGTTTTTTTTCTAATTATTGTAGAAAATTAATGATAAAAAAGTTATATCAATTAAATACTGAAATTTTTTTACATGAAAATATTCATCGTCGTTTTAAGTGAAACCAGATAAGATAAATTTCTGTAAATATTTTTAGTCTGCATTTAATCAGTAAATTAATATTAAAAATTTAGTATAAGAGATTATTTATGATTTCCTCCTATCTTTAAGATAGATTAGTACTGGAATTTCTAAATATATTTAATAAATTTTTTGGATTCGATTTCGTGATCTTTATCTTTAGTTTATGGTGATATTTATGATGTATCATGTAATATATATTAATTATTGTGATATTAATTAATTCAATTCATTAAATATTAGTCTTGATAAAATACTAGATAATATAAACAGTATTTCTATTTTTTAATTAAAATTTTATTAATATTTTATTTAATAAGGAATGGTATTGACATGTTGTCATATCGACCCATCCGTTGCGCATTGATTAGTGTTTCTGATAAAACAGATATACTTCCATTAGCACAAGATTTATCTCGACGCGGTATAAAATTGTTTTCAACCGGAGGGACCGCTCGTTTCTTGGCTAGTTCTGGTCTAATTATCACTGAGGTGTCTGATTATACTGGTTTTCCAGAAATCATGGACGGACGGTTAAAGACGTTACATCCTAAAGTACACGGTGGCATCTTAGGGCGGCGTCATAAGGATTGTGACGTTATGGATTCACATGGGATTATTCCTATTGATATGGTTGTGGTTAATTTGTATCCATTTTCTCAAGTTGCATCTTGTAGCGCGTGTACATTAGAAGAGGCAATGGATCAGATTGATATTGGTGGTTTAACTATGATCCGAGCTGCTGCCAAAAATTATAGAGATGTTGCTGTTGTAGTTAAGATTAGTGACTATACTACTATTAGTAAAGAATTAGATAAAAATGGAAATTCACTTACATTAAAAACTCGGTTTCATTTAGCAACTAAAGCATTTAAGTATACCGCATCTTACGATAGTAAGATTGCTAACTATTGTGGTGATATTTTAAAAGATTCTGATCAATCAAGTATGAAGTCATCTGAATGCTTTCCTTCTAACCTGCATTTAAATTTTATTAAGAAAGAGGATATTCGATATGGAGAAAACTCTCATCAACAGGCAGCTTTTTATATAGAAAATAAATATCTTCAACCGTCTGTAGCTACTGCACAGCAATTACAGGGTAAGAATCTTTCATATAATAACATTGTTGATGCTGATACAGCGCTAGAGTGTGTAAAGGAATTTGAGTTACCATCTTGCGTGATTGTGAAACATTCTAATCCCTGCGGAGTGGCATCGGCGCAGACCATTTTTGATGCATATGAGAAAGCTTATAAAACTGATTCATCTTCTGCATTTGGTGGTGTAATTGCTTTTAATCGTGAATTAGATTTAGCTACTATACAGGCAGTTATTAGTCGTCAATTTGTAGAGGTTATTATTTCTCCTTCTATTAGTTCTGAAGCTATGAACTTAACTATAACTAAAAAAAATTTACGTATACTTATTTGTGGAGCATGGAAGCAACGTCAGATGGAATTGGATTTTAAGCGTGTCAGAGGAGGTCTTTTGGTTCAGTCTCAAGATACAAAAATAGTATCTAAAAATCAGCTTCGAGTAGTTAGTAAGCGTTTAGCAAGTCAGAAGGATATGCTCGATTCTCTGTTTTGTTGGAAAGTAGCTAAATTTGTGAAATCAAATGCAATTGTTTACGCACGAAATAATATGACACTCGGTATAGGAGCTGGTCAAATGAGTCGTGTTTATTCTGCTAAAATTGCTTCTATTAAAGCGGCTGAGCAAGGACTGCAATTACATGGTTCAGTTATGGCCTCTGATGGTTTTATTCCTTTTAGTGATAGTATCGAAGTCGCTGCTTCTGTTGGGGTGAAATGCGTAATTCAGCCAGGTAATTCTATTCGTGATGATGAAGTTATTGCAGCTGTGGATAAGTATAATATGGTTATGATTTTTACCGATGTTCGTCACTTTAGGCATTGATCTTAGATGGAAAAATATTTAGTTATATAGGGAACTTAATAGATTATTTTTTATTGTATCTGATTGTAATAGATATTATAGGTAATTTTGCATTACTATAGTTAATTAAAAGAAAAAGGCTAAGATAAATATTGTAATTTTTATTGCAAGTGTTTGATTATTTTTGAGTAGATGATATTATTTATTATTAATAATAATATTAAGTTTTAAACAAAATATCAGCGCGCTTTATTAAATGAAAGAATTGATGTTATCAAGTATGTGCTACATATTAGGTGGTATACCTTATATTATCTGATTTTTAGAAGGATTGAAGAGAAATCCAGTTTTGTGTAACTAAAAACTCACTATTAAATATGATTTAATATGATATATAGATCCTTAGGTTGAATATACTGAATCATTTTGTTCTTACTATTGTAGTATACTCTTATTGAAAAGTGTTATTTTGGATTACTGTAAGATAGATCCTATCTAATTTAGATATTCATTATCTATAATATAGATAAGTATAGTTAAATATATTGATTTATAAAATTATATCTATGTATTATACATAATATACTCGATAAAACCAGATAAAGATCATGGTGATTTAAGAAAAGATTGACTCTCTATCTAGAGAGATAGAGAGTATTTTATATTATATTTTGGTATAATTGGTTCATTAACTTCAAATGTTCAGTAATATATATAGAAAATTATTTTAAATAGGCTGCTAGAAAGTTATTTGTCAGGTTTTTTAAAAAACCTAACTACATTATAGTATTAGAGTGGAATTTTTTATTTGTATTAGTATAGATGCGAGACTATTAAAAATAAACCTTTAATTTTAAACAAAATGAGATTTAGATGAAAGTTTTAGTAATTGGTAATGGTGGGCGAGAACATGCCTTAGCATGGAAAATTTCTCATTCTAAATTAGTGACTAGTGTATTCATTGCGCCAGGAAATGCTGGAACTGCTTTAGAATCTAAGATGAAAAATATAGCTATTTTGTCGAATGATCTGGATAGATTGTTGATTTTTGCTTTAAATGAAAAGATTGATTTAACGGTTGTAGGTCCAGAAACCCCTTTAACATATGGTATAGTGGATAGATTTCGTGAGGTGGGTTTAAGAATATTTGGTCCAACTCAATCAGCGTCTCTTCTAGAAGGTTCCAAAGCGTTTACTAAAGATTTTTTAGTTCGTCATAATATTCCAACAGCTGAATATCAAGTTTTTACTAAAATTGAGCCAGCACTTGTTTATTCGCGTGAGAAAGGATTTCCTCTTGTCATTAAAGCTGATGGTTTAGCGTCAGGCAAAGGAGTCATTATTGCCATGACAATGGAGGAGGCTGAATCTGCTATACGAGGGATGTTGGAAGGCAGTTTGTTTCACAGAGTAGAGAATCAAATTGTCATAGAAGAATTTCTATATGGTGAGGAAGTGAGTTTTATTGTTATGGTAGATGGTGAGCATGTTCTACCTATGGCTACAAGTCAGGATCACAAGCGGGTAGGCAATGATGATACTGGCTTAAATACTGGTGGAATGGGAGCTTATTCGCCGACAAAAGTGGTTACTAGTGTAGTACATAATAGAATTATGGATGAGATTATTTGGCCAACTATTCGAGGAATGGCTTATGAGGGTAATCTCTATACTGGATTTTTATATGCAGGCTTGATTATTAATAACAATAATCATCCTAAGGTTATTGAGTTTAATTGCCGCCTGGGAGATCCGGAGGCTCAGGTTATTTTATTACGATTGCAATCTGATTTAGTTGAGTTGTTATTGGCAGCCGAGTCTGGTTTTTTGCATAAAAAAGAGGCAAAATGGGATCCTCGCCCATCTTTGGGATTAGTTCTTGCAGCTAATGGTTATCCTGGAGAATACATAAAAGGTGATCCAATTTATGGTCTTTCATTATTAGATAAATTAGATGGAAAAGTATTTCATTCTGGAACAATTCTTAAAGATCAGTTTGTCATAACTAATGGTGGTCGTGTTTTATGTGTCACTGCATTAGGATCAGATATTATATCTGCACAAAGACATGCCTATGAAATTGCAAATTTAATTTCTTGGAATGGAAAGTTTTTTCGTAAAGATATAGGTCATAATGAGGTTAATCGGGAATTACTAAGAATAGATAAGGAGCTTTGATAAAAACAATTTAATAACTGATATTTTAAGTTTTTAATAGTGATAAAAATTTTTATTTGTATTTTTAAATTTTTAGATTTATTGTTAATATATTAGAAGATATATAGATGTTTTAAATAAAAATTGTTATATAGGTAATAGAAGTTAGAAAAATAGATTTAGTGTATTACATCGATGGCAATTTTGATAGCATTTCTTTTTATCTACTTGTTATAAGTAATTATTTTTTTAGAAAAATCATAAATTTAGTATTATTTTTTTATTAAGGTTTTGGTAAAGGATTTTTAAAAAAACCTATATATAACATAACGTTTTATATAGTGTCTTATAAGATAGATAGTTAGAATTTTAACTGAAGTTGTGATAGGACTTTATGAGATATATTATAGAATAATATATGTGTTGTATTGTTTTCTGTTTCATGATTTAATTAGTAATTAAATATACCATAAGCGATAGAATTAGTGAGATTCGCATTTGAATAAGAATCAAATGCGGGAGTGTTATTTTTCTTAAGTCTTCTTTATGTAATTACTCACAATCTACAGTTTTCTGAAGCAGAACTGTACTATATACTTTTAGTTTAATAATTAAAGTTTTGATATGTTAAATAGTTAATAATGATGATTAGAATTATTTTATTTTTTGTTTTTTTATATAGAAAATAGTTTATTATAGTTCTTTTTTTATATTCATGTAACCTAAATACGTAATTGTTATTCAAGTAAGTAATACTATTACATGTATATTTTTCCTACGGTTGGAATATTCCGACCATAATAAATTTCACGCATTTCTTTCCATAAGAGATTAGTAATTCTTTCATGTTCTTTTTTTCCTAAATCTTCTAATTTAGAATTAAATAGATAGTGTGTAAGATCAAATTTTTTTAGAAGCATCTTAGTATGAAAAATATTTTCTTGGTATACATTCACATCCATCATATCATGTTTTAATTTCATATCTTCTGACATGAAATTCTGTATTGAATTGATCTTATGATCAATAAAATGTTTTACGCCATTAATGTCACGTGTAAAACCTCGTACACGATAATCAATGGTCACAATATCTGAATCTAGCTGGTGTATTAAGTAATTAAGAGCTTTTAAAGGAGAAATAACCCCGCATGTGGATACCTCAATATCAACTCGAAAAGTACATAATCCCCCTTCAGGATGGCTTTCTGGATAAGTATGTACGCAAATATGACTTTTATCTAGATGTGCAATCATTGAGTGTGATAGTGGGCCGGGATGTTCTGATGTATCTATATCATGTGGATCTATGGTTTCTTCGCCAATTAGAATTGTTACACTAGCACCTTGTGGCTCATAATCCTGACGGGCAATATTTAGAACGTTTGCTCCTATAATTGAACAGGTTTTACTGAGAATTTCAGTTAACCTCGTAGCGTTATATTGTTCATCAATATAAGCGATATATCCGTCGCGTTCTGCTTCTGTATTAGCGTAACATATGTCATAGACGCAAAAACTTAAACTTTTAGTTAAATTATTAAATCCATGTAATTTCAACTTTTGCAATTGTATTTTTTTCCTTAAAATTCTGAGGAAGCTTCTAGCGCATCTAGAAAATATTGCGGTAAGGAAAAACTGCTAGCGTGTAGTGCTGGATTGTAATATCGGCATTTGAGATTTGTTTTATTATAACGATTAATGAGGGTTGATAGATTTATTTGGCGTAGCATAGGATTATTGCTTGACCAGGAAAAAGTCATTATACCGCCATAATAGGTAGGTATTGATGCTTGATAGAAGCTCACATCATTAAAATAGTTTTTTAATTTACGATAACTATTTATTGCTTCGTTTAATTGAAAAAAACAGACTCCACTTTGCGTCACCAAAATACCATCTGGATTTAGGCACTTGTGACATCCTTCATAAAATTCTGAAGTATACAGGTTTTCTCCTGGGCCAATTGGATCAGGAGAATCAGAAATAATTACATCAAATCGATCAGAAGTTGTTTGCACAAAATGAACACCATTATCAATAACAAGTTGACAAAAAGGGTTTTCAAAAGAACCAGCATGGTGATGAGGTAGATATCGTTTAGATAATTCAATTACACTTGAATCGATTTCAACTAGGGTAATTTGTTCAATATTTTTATGATAACTTATTTCGCGCAGCATCGCACCATCTCCTCCCCCAATAATTAATACTTTTCGCGCGTTACCATGGGCTAATAGTGGGACATGTGCCATCATTTCATGATAAATAAATTCATCAGATTCAGTAGTTTGTACTATTCCATCGAGTGCTAGGATACGACCTAAGTTTGTATTTTCAAAAATAATTAAATTTTGGTAATTGGTGCGTGTACGATGTAGTATTTTATTGATAGTAAAATATTGCCCAAATTTAGAATGAAGTGTTTCATGCCATAAGATATTGGTTAACATATTAAGGAAGTCCTAGTTACAATTATAAGAAAAATAACATTTTATTATATAACTTGATTTATGAGAGGTTGGTATGCTTGAGTGATATATTTATTTATTACATTATTCTATAATAATGTAATATAATTATCTTTATAACTAATATACACACAAGTCAATTTTTAATTATTTTCTTGATGAGAGGGAGAAGATTGTGCAATTTTTTTTTAAAAAATGGTAAAACATTACCATACGCCTTGTAAATCAAGAAATTTTTAGTGATTTTAAAATCTTGTAAGATCTTATCAGTCTAGTTCTAGAGCCGAATGACTCTTTTTTGCATATAGATGATTTGTATATTTGTTTAGATAACAACAAATATTGTCATTAAATCGTATTGTAATTAGTTGATTTAATTGGTTATAGATATTGTTTATATAATATTTCATTATATTAAAGCATACTTAATTTATTTAATAGTGTAATAAAGAATTATTATAAATAGAAAACTTTCTAAGTATGGTTCTATTGTCTTTTTATACATAACTAAGAGAAATAAATATTTTATCTTAAGAAAGTGAGTATTAGTATATACATAGTTTCTATATTATAGAAAGAGAATCATGTTAGATATTTTTTATAGTATAAATGATAGATTACCTGAATATGTTCTTTTAGAATTAAGTATATACAATAATATTAATTATCTTAATTTTAACAAATATTGTTTTGTGTATCAACGAAATAAGTCTCAAGAGATAAGATAACAATTTTTAAAATATATATTTTATAGGATATTTATTGATATTCACTGTATTCCGTATAGCACGTATAAGGTGTTTTCATTTATTTTGTCAGTATGCATTATTGTACTAATGAAATACCTATTTAATGTGTAAAATGATAGATATTTTTTATATTACAGAGTTACTCTGATTTATTAGTCATTGAACTTTTAAATACTGAATTAGTTCGGGATTATAATAATTATAGGATTGCAGTAATTTTGTTTAATCTGTTTGTAGCTATGTATACTTTTCATTTTCTATGTCTATTTGATTTTTCAGTAATTAATATCAAGAGAGACAACATGCTGTATATACAATTTATTTTTTAGATGAGAAGGCTGGACGAGCAATAATAGTTCGAGTATCCATCCGTATTTCTGTGATCGTTACATCAATCAAATCGGTGACTTGGTAAAGTAACTGGCCTTTTACGAGGATACTGCCAGTATCATGTTTGCAGATCAGGTTTTCACGAATTGAATAGATTAGTTCTGCAGGAATAAATGCTACAGCGCCATTTTCTTGAAGTCGAACGCGCATTCCGTGACGATATACATCTAACACTTCAGCTTTAAAGAAACGATTACTACCAATGTCTTTTTGTAAGAAGCGTGAATACAACCATTCACCTATATCTCGTCCAGCCATTCGGTTTTTTCGACGACGCTCTACCATGTAGGTTGTTAGTTCTTCTTTTGGATGTAAAGCTGTTTCACCTTTGATCATGGATTTTATTAAGCGATGATTAATCATATCGCCATATTTGCGAATAGGGGATGTCCAGGTAGCATACGCTTCTAAACCCAGACCACAATGTGGTCCTGGAGTAGTGCGAATTTCAGAAAATGATTGGAAACGTCGAATACGATTTGCTAGGAATTGATTTGATTGACAGTCTAGTTTACGTCGTAGGTTGCGAAATCCATCTAGGGTAGAAAGAATAACAGGATCTACGATAATTCCATGATTAGCTAAGATTTCTGATGCTTGATTTGCATGGACTTTGTCAAAACCATCATGAACATTATAGATACCAAATCCAAACCTTTTACTTAACGCCTGAGCAGCGCAAATATTTGCTAGAATCATTGATTCTTCTATGATTTTATTTGCAATGCGTCGGTGTTCAGTAATTATATCTAATATTTCTCCCTGTTTATTTATTACAAAGCGGAAGTCTGGTTGTTCCTGAAATAATAGAGCGTGCGTTTGTCGCCAGTTACTACGAGCTAAATAAAAACGGTGCAGAAGACAGATTTGGTTAGCTATTTCTTGGCTTTCTGGCTTCCAGGGGCTGGATTTGTCTGATTCTAACCAGTCAGAGACACTGCTATATACTAATCGTGCCTTAGATTTGATCCAGGCCGCAAAAAATTCTACAGATTGAGAGGGTGTGCCATCTTTGGAAATAGTAACGCAGCAAACAAGTGCAGGTCGACGCTGTCCTTGGCGCAGAGAACAGATATCTTCTGATAACTGTCTAGGTAGCATTGAAACATTAAATCCTGGTAGATAGTTGGTAAAAGAGCGTTCAGCGGCAATTTGATCTAATATGCTATTAGTTTCGATATAAGAAGTTGGGTCAGAGATTGCAATAAATAGTTTAAGTTCGTCATCACCAATATCTTCTATATATAATGCATCATCCATGTCTTCAGTATGAGCGCTATCAATGGTAATAAATGGGATGTTGGTAAGGTCTTTACGTTTTAGTTTTTCATTAAGCATTTCTTTTGGAATTGGCGCATTAGGTTCTTCGCGTTCTAAATTATAGCGCGCGAGCGTGACCCACCATGGCGCAAGATTATCTTCTTTTTTGGTAATAAACTCTGTAAGTTCAGCATAGAATGCGTTATCACCATTTAATGGATGATGGCGTATCTTTGCTACGGTCCAATCTCCTTCCTGGAAGCAATGTTTAACATTAAATCCAGCATCGCATGGGATTGCAGTTTTTAGCCAAGGATTATCCGGCATGATAAGTAAACGATTATTTTTTTTCTGTATTCGACCAACAAAACGCTTGAGAGATGGTTCAATAAGTTTTTCAGGACAGGCAATTTCTCGATCTTTATTTGTCTGAATTACCGCGCTTATACGATCACCATTCATTACTTTTTTCATAAAAGAGCGTGGAATGAAGTAACTTTTTTGTGCGTTAATTTCTAAAAATCCAAAACCTTTTTCGGAACTTTTAACTATTCCTTCCACCCGGAGAAGTTTAGAATTTAGTTGTTTTTTAAGCTTAGCAAGAAGAGGATTATTTTGGAGCATGATATTAATAGATTTTGAGTTAAATGAAATATGAATTATTATACGTTTTTTCTTTAAGGAAAATAAGACTGTAGAGAGAATTAAATTTTTACCTAATATTGATGAAAAAGAATTGTAAAAATCGATAATTTAATAATCGATAATTTAATAGAAAAAACTATAGGTTTAGATGTGCAATATATCAATAATTAACTCATTATTGAGTTTTTATAAAAAAAGAAATATATCATGTTGTTGAATGTGTTTAGTGATTATATTGATTTAATGTTAATTTCTAATTATGTTTGATAATAGCACAGATCTCTCATGGAATACCTAGGTTTTAAGTTATTTTATTTTAGATATGTTTCTAAGCATCTTCTTTGAATTGTTCATTATTAACAATAAACTTTTATATCCTAGTGAAAGATTTTAGAGTTACTATTTTATCGCTGAATATTGTTATTATTTTAACTAATGTAGAAAAACTATATTTGAGTTCTCTTAGGTGTTATTAAATTCAATCATATTTTATTATATCAAATAAACTCTTGATGGTATAATTTTAGATATTACATGGAATGACTGTTTTTATCAACTTTTACGTAAATAGATAATTATTTTGTAGATATATAGAATAATCTGTAGGAGATTGAACTTATAGTATAATATACTATATATATTATTTAATAGTGTAGATATTTATTTTTTATTTTACAATTACATTATTTTCATAGATCTTGAGAAATGGGAGAATATTGCATGTAATATATCAAATATTAAGATAGATAATGTCAGGTAAGAACAGTGCTTATACCATGTTTATATTACTAGGATCATATTTTTATTTTATTTTTTGGTTTTTTTATAGCTAATTTAGTATCTATTTTATAGATCAGATACTAAAGAATTCTTCTGTAGATGAAGAGAGACATATTTATATAGCATGAATGCAATTATTTTATTAGATAAATAACCAGAAGTTTTTATTATGAGTTAGTAACTATAAAAGAAGAGAAGATTTATTATATGCTATATTTTAGATAAAGTTTTAATAAAATATGTTCTTTATTATATATTTGAAGGGATTATATACCTATTGGATGGCTAGGTTTAATATATAAATCTTCATCATAATTCCGTAAAACAGAAAAAGTTTATAAGAAAAAGAAGAGAGTCTAATTACTTATTTTATACGAAAGGATCATTTGAAGATATTGATAATTACGTAATTTGTTGAGATTACTAAATCAGTGATTTAGATTATATGTGTTAGGTTTGGAGAGGGCTTTAAAGTAGTCGTTTAATATGTAATTTTATTACTCCAATAAGATTTTGACTGTTTATTAAGAATGGTTGAGTTTTCATCTCAAATTATCACTAGCGTACTAATTTTGTGTATATCACTCTGCGAGAGGTGATTGTATATTAAATAGATTTATTTCTTAATCTAAGATTCAGAGTCATTGTTGCGTATATATATTTTTTTACTATGTTCTTTTTAAGTTATTAGATAATGTGATAATCTATATATTTTACAGTTAATACTATTTTCTTATTCTGATATATATTATTCTTTTTTTAGCAAAATGTTAGTAGAAGTTAATATATTTTATAGTATATAGTATGTTTTTTTTCGAAAAGAACCTTTTTTCTTGTATCTTATATTTATCATAATAAATAGATCTATTCTCTAATAGATTGTGTTCCTTGCCTCTATAGGACAGGGTTAATCTTGATATGAGGCTGACTTATCCGTAAGGAGCGAATTAAATGCGTCATTATGAAATTGTATTTCTGGTGCATCCTGATCAAAGTGAACAGGTATCTGGCATGATTGAACGTTATAGTAGTATTATAACGATATCAAAAGGTAAAGTTCACCGTCTTGAAGATTGGGGGCGTCGCCAATTAGCTTATCCAATTGATAAGCTTCACAAGGCTCATTATGTACTTATGAATATAGAAGCATCAGAGGAAGCTATTGATGAATTAATAAATAGTTTTCGGTTTAACGATGCTATTATTCGTAATATGATTATACGAATTAAAGACGCAGTGACTGCACCATCTCCAATGGTTCGAGCAAAGGAAGAGCGTCGAGATCGTCATGAGGATTTTTCTAATGATTCGATTTCTAGTACAGAAATTAGTAATATCTCATAAAAAATCTTCTTTATTCGGGATGAATATGTAATTTTTTTTTGGAGTTATTCGTTAGGAACCAATAAGAATTGTTAGTCTATTAAGGGTTTCATATTGTCAGATAATTATTAAATATAATGTATAAGATATAGAAGCTAATTACAACTAGAGAAGTGGGTGTTAGATGCTTAATTGTAATAAGTGGTGATATTTGTTAGGTGATAAGAAAGTTTATAATTTTAGTTAATATGCTTAAATTTTAAAGGGGTAATTTCTTCAATTAAGGCTTGAATGGTTTGAGATAAATCATGCTTCATGTCATGAAGATTGAGTTTATAGAGTTTGGAGAGTAATTATATGGCCCGTTATTTTCGTCGTCGTAAGTTTTGTCGATTTACTGCCGAAGGTGTGCAGGAGATTGATTATAAAGATATTTCTATATTGAAAAATTATATTACTGAAAGTGGAAAGATTGTACCAAGTCGAATTACTGGTACTCGCGCAAAATATCAGAGACAACTTGCAAGGGCAATTAAACGAGCTCGATATTTATCTTTATTGCCGTATACTGATTGTCATCAGTAATTGAATATTCTTTGGTAAATTAAAGAGGATTGTGAATATGCAAGTGATTCTGCTAGATTGCGTAGAAAATCTTGGTAAATTAGGCGACCAAGTGAATGTCAAAGCAGGTTATGCTCGTAATTTCTTAGTCCCAAAAGGAAAAGCTGTTTTAGCCACTAAAAAAAATATTGAATTTTTTAATATTCGTCGCTCAGAGTTAGAAGCTAGAGTGATGGAGGTTCTTACTATTGCTCAGAAGCGAGCTACGAAAATTAATGAGTTAGGAAGTGTTACTTTGTTCGCTAAATCAGGTAGTGAAGGTAAATTATTTGGTTCAATTGGGACTCGTGATATTGCTTTAGCTGTTACAAAAGCTGGTATTGAGGTTTTGAAAAATGAAGTACGCTTACCAAATGGAGTATTGCGTACAATTGGAGAGCATACAGTAGATTTTCAAGTTCATAGCCAAGTTTTTGCTACATTAATTATTAACATTGTGTCGAGGTCTTAATTTACATCGTGAATATTTTAGTTTTTCTATATAAACATTATTATAGCATAGAATGAATTTAATCTTAAGTATAAAGATAAATTTAATTATTTATTGGATAATAAATGTTATAAAAAAGGATAAATTATTTTTCGATATGGTATTTAAAGATTAGTTATTTGTATTGACATGAATAAAAAAAAGGAGCAAATCAATTGAGATGGTTAGATCGAAATTTATTTCGATAATATATCTGTCATAAATAATATAATCAATGAATTAAAAAATGAGCATAGAAATATTATGCTCATTTTAAATCATAACTCTGAATATATATAAAATACTTGTTTTATACATTATAATCATCAATTTATTTGTGAATTAAGTATTCTACTGTAGATAGTGAATTGCTATTTCTTTAGTGTCTAAACACTAAAGAATCGGAATTCGATTAATAGAACTCTTAAAATTCGTTCTAATCTAAAAAAATTAAACATTTTATGTATTTGGCGGAACGGACGGGGCTCGAACCCGCGACCCCCTGCGTGACAGGCAGGTATTCTAACCAACTGAACTACCGCTCCACGGTATTAAGTTTATATTATATATAATTATCATATATATGATAGATCAAATTTTATATGTAGTCAATATTTTATTAAAAATTTATTTTACGCGCTTTATGTCGTTAAATAAAAATAAGAACCTAAGAAAGAAAAAGAATTGTGATTTTTTATTTGTTTTTATTTTTTTTATTCCACAAACACACTCCTCTTTTTTCGATTATTTCAAGATATGTTCTATGTTCTATAAGTTCAGATTTATTTGCTCGTATAATGCGTAATTTAGAATCTGCTTGCTTAATAAACCGCATTTTTTCTACATTTTGTATACTATTTAGATTTCCTGTTCTAGGTAAAGCAAAAGAAGTTTGACCTCCAGTCATGCTTAAAAATATTTTTGCTAGTAATTTTGCATCAAAAAGCGCACCGTGTATTATACGCTTACTGTTGTCTATATTATAACGCGCGCAGAGTGCATCCAGGTTATTTCGTTTGCCAGGAAATAACTTACGTGCTATAGATAAGGTATCTATTATTTTGTAGCATTCTTCTATTTTAGAGATTTCATGATTTAGTTTAAAGAATTCATGATTTATAAAGCCAAGGTCGAAATTAGCATTATGCATTACTAATACAGAGTTATGTATATAGGTTAAAAAATTTTCAGAAACTTGAGCAAATGTTGGCTTATCTTTTAAGAATGCATCAGAAATGCCATGTACTTTGAATGCCTCTGGATCTATTTCTCGATCGGGCTTAAGATAGACATGGAAATTATTATCTGTTAAGCGTCTATTTATTATTTCAACAGCTCCAATTTCAATAATACGATGCCCCTCATATGGAGTACCAATTATATTCATACCAGTAGTTTCGGTATCTAATACAATTTGCCTCATTGTGTTTATTTTATTCATAAAATTTATACATGCCAGTGGATTTAGTATTTGTTATGGTTTATTTGTCTGTAAAGGAGTTTACCAGATATGTGTAAAAAGGTAGAAGTTTTTACTGATGGATCGTGTTTGGGTAATCCTGGTCCTGGGGGATACGGTGTGATTATGTATAGCGATGGTTATAAAAAAACCTTTAGCGCAGGTTTTTATTTAACAACTAACAATCGGATGGAAATGATGGCTGCAATAGTAGCATTAGAATCGTTGCGAAACAGGTCCGTAGTGGTACTAAGCACTGATAGTCAGTATGTTCAACAAGGGATTTCTATCTGGATGACTGCTTGGAAAAAACGTTCATGGAGAACCGTAAATCGTCAAGTAGTTAAAAATATTGATCTCTGGAAGCGGTTAGATGAAGCAATTTCTTATCATCATATGACTTGGCAGTGGATAAGAGGGCATAATGGTCATATAGAAAATGAATCATGTGATACACTAGCCCGTTTTGCAGCTGCACATCCAACTTTCGATGATCTTGGTTACAGTTTATAAGATAATTTTTAGTATTTATGTATAAGTATAGATATGAAAACAAGTTTTTATATTGTATGAATGACTAGTTTTCTACAATTAATACTTATATATAAGTAAGATTGTTTTTATTATTACTAATTTTTGTGATCATTATGGCGTTTTAGTTAAATGACTAATTATAGAGAATTGTATTGTATACTATGATGATTAGTATAATAGATTATATCTGCAATATAAATTGCAGATTGTTTTTGGCCTGTATTGACAATATTTACTTTGGTTTTATAGTTTTTTATTTTTGTTTTTATATTTTTTATTGTGTTTTATCTTTGACCAAAGTTATTATATTTTATATTTTTAATAGAACAATTAAATAGTTATATTTTCTATTTTTAGCTTAACGAAGGTTAAAAAATTTCACTAATTATACATAGATTACCATTGATTAATTCATAGAATATATATTCTAATATATTAGACTCTACGTCTAATGGTATTTAAAGTAGATTTTAAATTAATTTATCTATATAGAATTTAGACATTTAGAGAAGGGATTATATAAAAATACTATTTTATTTTTCACAATCCATATCGTGGTTATGAATCTGATCTGATTATTTTAAATAATTTTCTATATATATTTATTATAAAAATCACGTGTTGGATCTTTAGAATTATATAACTAATAAAATATTATTTTATTTTTTAGAGTATTGATTGTTGTAACTACGTTTGAATGAGGTTGGTGTGAAGTTAATAAGTATACCAGTTCGAAAAGATAATTATGTTTGGATATTGAGTGATAACGATGGTCACTGTCTTATTATTGATCCTGGCGAAGCAGAACCTGTATTACAGATTATAAGTCAATATCGTTGGTCTCCAGTAGCTATTTTATTAACGCATCATCATAACGACCATACGAATGGAGTCTTGGAAATATTACTTTTTTATCCTAAACTTATGGTTTTCGGGCCATCAGAAACACAAGATAAGGGAGTGAATACTTTAGTAGAAGAAGGAGATCAGTTTTATCTTTTAGGTCTGAAATTTATAGTTATATCCACACCAGGTCATACTTTAGGACATGTTGTATATTATACTGATCCTTATTTATTCTGTGGAGATACGCTTTTTTCTGCAGGATGCGGTAGAATTTTTGAAGGTACACCACAACAAATGTTTCAGTCATTACAGAAGATTAATCGTTTACCCGGTAGCACTTTAATATGTAGCGCGCATGAATATACTTTATCAAATTTAATGTTTTCCTGTTTTTTTTATCCAACAGATCCTCTTATAAAAAAATATTATTCTAAAGTTAAAATCTTACGAGAAAAACAGCTTATTACATTGCCTACTAGGTTACAGAGTGAACGTAAGATTAATATTTTTCTAAGAACTCAGGATGTTAATATACACCGATTACTTAATATGGATGTAGTGAATTTTATTGAATGGGAAGTGTTTTCAGCATTACGCAAGAAAAAAGATTCCTTTATATACTGATTTAGTATGAGTAATAACTTAGTGTTTTATGTCATTTAAAATAAACAAATAACTTCATATAGAATAATAGGTGCTCTGTAAACACAGAGCGTAGGATCATTCTATCTATAAATATGATGGGTTGTATTATATACGTTAATTTTTTAAAATTATTTTAACTTTTATAATAATAAAATTATTTATATAATATTTTAGACTGAAATATAGTAAAGTCTATGTAATCTCTAATTATTGGCTTATTATAGGTAAGATAAAGATTTAAATATAACTATGCTTAATATGTTTTCATTAATCAAAGTACGTTTGTTTTATTATTTCTATTTTTTAAGAAGTTAAAAATGTTTAGAAAAACTTCAAAAGTTAGATTATGCCTTATGAAGCCTATCATTTCTATAAATTTATTTTAGATTGAAGATCATCAGGATGAGTGTTTACAGATCTTTATAATTATATTATTTTTATTTTAGTCGATTTACATTAATATTATATTGTATGTTTTTCTAATCTTATGGATATAAGAAGAAGTAGTTGTTTATTCACTGACATTCTATGTCTAGAACTATGATTTTTGGTCGTAATAACTAGAGTGTGATCTATGTGATTTAGGTTAAACTGTATAATGGTGTATTTATATTTTTATATTCTATACATAACGAATGTATAATATTACATTATATTATTTTTAATCAAAAAGAGTTTATTAGATCTTATTTTTTATTCAGACTAAGGTTGTCTATTGCTGGATTACTTTAATTATTATGTGTTTCTATTAATATAACTTATTGAGTATTCAATAGGTTAGTTTCGTAATATATGAAATATTTTGATTATTATCTCTAAAGAGAATTTAAGAGAGTTTTTATAATAAATAATGATGAGTATTTGATTTTAGTTTCTATATAATAGCCTATGTCAGTGACAATATGTATTAATCTTTAGATGAATCGAGTAAAATTATTGTGTTTATTAAGATAAAAAATAAGAATATCAATTGATTTATATTAACCATCTGATAATAAAGAGAGATTGCATATTTTAATATTCTTAGTTAGCATGAAAGATGATATGCTCTTATAGAGATATTTTCTCAAATAGTATTTTTTATTATCTGTTGGAAGAATGAATTATGTCTAATCGTGATACTTTGTTCTTATTACCAAGAAAAGAACTTGGAAATTGGAAATTTGACGCAGAGGTTGTAGAAGTATTTCCGGACATGATACAGCGTTCTATTCCTGGTTATTCTAATTTAATATCTATGATTGGACTATTATCCAGGCATTGTGTTCAAAGTAACTCGTTAATCTATGATCTTGGTTGCGCTCTTGGTGCTGCTGTTGTTTCTATTCAGAAAAATATTAAAGTAATAGGTTGTAAAATTATTGCGGTGGATAATTCTTCATCTATGACTAATAGATGTCGTCATTATATGAATAGTTTTAACTTTAATACTCCAGTGGAAGTTCTTACTATGGATGCTTGCCAGGTACCAATTCATAATGCTTCTTTAGTTTTATTAAATTTCACTTTACAGTTTATTCCTATAGATAATCGACAGAGGTTATTAGATTCTATATGGAATGGAATGAATCCAAAAGGTGTTTTGGTTTTGTCTGAAAAGCTTAGTTTCAGCGATCAAGAGATTGAGAGTTTATTTTTGAAGACGCATTATGATTTTAAGAGAGATAATGGTTATAGTGCATTAGAAATTCAACAAAAAAGCAAAATGCTCAATTCGGTTATGATCACTGAAACTCTTGATGTTCACAAAAAAAGGTTAGAAAAATCTGGTTTTCAGAATTATGAGCTATGGTTTCAGTCTATTAATTTTGGTTCTTTATTAGCATTCAAGAGAAATCTTAATTAATGGATTTTAGTGGATTTTATAACTTTTTAGCTACTAACCACCTTTCGCGTTGGTTAGAAACTTTACCAATGATTTTATCTAATTGGCGGGGCCAATTTAAACATAAGAATTTTAAAGCTTGGGAAAGTGTTGTGCAAACGCTTCCCTTTCTTATTCCAGAATCATTAGATTTGGTGGATGGAGTGAGTGCTGACAGCACTCTGATTACTTGTCGTCATCGCTTAGGTATTGAGAACTTATTACGTCAGTTGATGCCATGGCGTAAGGGGCCTTTTTTGTTGTATGGTATCTATATCGACTCTGAATGGCGCTCGGACTGGAAATGGGATAGGTTGTTTCCATATATCTCTTCTTTATCTGGTCGTATTGTTCTTGATGTAGGGTGTGGTAGTGGTTATCATATGTGGAGGATGCTGGGGGCTGGTGCACGTTTAGTGGTAGGTGTTGACCCTATTCCATTGTTTTTATGTCAGTTTGAAGCGGTGCGTAAGTTGTTGGGTGGGGATCAGCGTGTTCACCTTCTACCGATTTCTATAGAAAATTTACCTATTATGAAGGTATTTGACACAGTATTTTCTATGGGTGTTCTTTATCATCGGAGATCACCTTTAGATCATCTTATTCAACTAAAAAACCAGCTTGTGGATGGTGGTGAGTTGGTTTTAGAAACTTTAGTAGTAGAGGGTGATGATCAAAGAGTGCTTATTCCAAAAGAGCGATACGCTCATATGAATAATGTTTATTTTATTCCATCTAGCGCAGCATTGAAACGATGGGTAGAGCGATGCGGCTTTAAGGATGTGGAGATTGTTAATACTTCTGTTCTCAGCGTTGATGAGCAACGCTATACTAATTGGGCATATAATAACTCTTTATCTAGTTTTCTAGATCCAAAGAACTCAGATAGAACAATGGAGGGGTATCCAGCTCCCTGTCGAGTAATACTGATTGCAAAAAAAAATCTTAAACATATTAGTTTTTAATGTTCTTTTAACTATATTAAAATAATCTATTAATATAGTAATCTTTTCTATCTAGAAATTTATTCTGAAATAACGAAAGAGCATATAGGTATTGGTTGCATAAAAGATCATATCTTATATTTTTTAAATATTATTTATTTTATTTTTTTTATAATTAAGTATTTAAAAATCATACTTTAACTGACATACCGATATTTAGAGATAAAGGGGTAAGTTTCTGATAAGAAAAAGAGTAATAGTTTTTTATTTAGAAAATCCTTATTATTGATAATAAATAAGAATAGTTTTTTAATAATATTAAAATTAATGAAATAGGATTGAGCAGTCTTCAGATAAAATAATCATTTAGTGATTATTTAAGTGGCTTCTTAAGTTCTGATTTTGAAAGATATTCATACGATAATATTCCTAGTTATTGCAGTTGACTTGGAATTTAATACTGTAGAAAAATTTATGGAGATACTCTTATAATCGCGCATACCTTAATCCTTTAATGTATTGTATATTGTTTTTGATTTCATTTTATTATTATAAAATCATATTTTTGTATTATATAATTTATATGGTAAACGTTGAATCATTAGTTTTCCTTTGTGATCGTTCAGTAAGCGTAAAGAAGTATTTTCTTTGAGATTTTTTTTTAAAATAGCTTGAATCCAAGTAGTGGATTTTCCAATCTGGCATGCAGCAAGTATCGTTCCAGAACGACGCCATTCATGGTCAAGTTTCATTTCTAATGCATCTCCGGCTTTCGGAATGCTTTCTGTTGTTCCAGTTAACCAATATAATGATCGTTTAGTAGAATTACGAAATTGAGTTTGCGCGATTATTTCTTGCCCTATGTAGCATCCTTTATTAAAGCTAATAGCATTTAATTCTTGTAAATTAGTTTCTTGTGGAAGAAACTGACCGCTAGTATTATTATCAATAATTGGCAGGCCTGCTGCTATATCTAGCGCTAGCCACTGGTTGCTATCATACAGTTTTTCTTTTACTATTAATATTTCACGGATAACCAATGCCTGTTTTATTGTCGTTATTAGTAAAAAACGTTCAGAAGGTTCTCCAAACCATAGTAATACGTTGTTTTCTGAGTGAACAACTGGTGATATAGAATCAGGCAAAGGTTTAAAGATGGTTTCTAACATAGATCGAGATTGATAACCAGCTATACCAAGTAATACATAATTTTTGTCGATAACGATGTTCGTTTTGGAAAACACTGCATATTTTTTTAAGATATGTGATTGTGTTTCAATTACGTTTCGTCGTGTGATATAGGCTAATCCATTGTCATGATGAAACAGACGTATAGTGCTCCAAATTTTCCCCTTTGGATTACAGTGAGCAGTTATAAGATGCTGGTGAGGTAGTAGGGTTTTTACATTAATTGTCAGCTGGCTTTGTAAAAAATTAATATGATTAGGTCCATTAATATAGACCATCTTCCATTCATCTAACGACATAAGAACAAGAGGAAGATAAGTAGATTCTAGTGATCTACTAGGATGGTAATCTGTCATTACTATAATGGCATCCTCTGTTAACTAAGATTTTTTAGTTTTATATTGATAAGAACTAGAAATATTGCTTGGTAATTAACTTTCTGTGATCACAATAATATATTATATTGCTTGAAAAAAATAATTAAGAGTTATATTTAATATTATTTGATAAATTATAGGTTTTATATTAGATCCTAATTATTTTTTATATTTATCATGTTAACTATAACTGATGTTATCTTTTTATCTGTATAACCATATCATATTGATTGTCTATCATCTAAGTAGTATTAGATTAAAAGTTATAATTTCTATATGACTATATTCCTTTTATCTATCGTGACTAACATTAGATGTAATAGGTAATTTGTAATGATCTTCGTGTATCAATGTTTTATCTATATATCTTATAGATTATAAGTGATTGTTATTTTTAAACAATTATATTGATTAGGTTATAATCTTATTTTTGTCAAGTAAAGAAAAGTTAACAACAGATAAGTTACTTAATTAATATTGATGTATATATGATATATTGTTTTATTATCCACTGAGTTATCTTGTTACAATATCAGAACAAGGTAATAAAATTAAAAATTTTTTTCTTCAGTTTTATTTTGTCAGTAATCTTGATATAATAAATTTATTCAAACAGAGTCAAATACTATATCTCTGCATATATTTTATATTTTTGTTTAAAAAGATATTTTTATAGAAACGAGAATTTTATATTCTAAATAATCTTGTAATGTATTCAATTTAAATCTTACTTGATTGGTATTAAAGATTATCAGCAATGAATTTGTTGAGCATGTGTGTATTTATGTAAGATAGATGTATGAATAAGGAGTATTCTAGATAGTTGTATTTATATTTTATATTTAGTTATATTAATTATTGTTAATATAGTTATTTTTTGTTAATTATGTATGTTATTTTTTTAATTTTAGTAAGTTAGGTTCGGGTATATATGGATTTCTACTTTCTTTAAGCTGGATTTGAATTGGAGATCCTATGATATGTAACGCTTGACGAAAATAGTTTATAAGATATTTCTTATAAGAATCTGGTAGATCTTTAGTCATATTTCCGTGGATTACTATAATCGGTGGATTATATCCTCCGGCATGGGCATATTTTAGTTTAATTCGTCTATTACGAATGCGTGGTGGAGGGTGTTTATCTATAGCCATATTTATAATTTTCGTTAAGACAGATGCTTGCAGTGGGCGCATAGAACAGTCATATGCTTCATTAATGGATAGAAATAAATTATTTATACCTTGTTGGTTTATAGCAGAAATGAAATGAATTCGGGCAAAATCAATAAATTTTATGCGAGATTGAATTAGTATCTTTACTTCGTTATAGCGTGCTTTGGATATAGTATCCCATTTGTTAACAACTAAAATTAACGCACGTCCGTTATGGAGAATTAAACTGAGAAGTGATAAATCTTGATCAGATACACCTTGATGAGCATCGATCACTAATATTGCGACATTAGCGTCTTCAATTGCTTTTATTGTTTTGATTATAGAATATTTTTCGACAACATTTTGTATGTTATTACGTTTACGTAATCCAGCGGTATCAATTAAGATATATCTACGGGAATTACGTTGCATGGGTACGTATATACTATCGCGTGTAGTCCCAGGCAGATCAAAGACTATTACCCGTTCTTCGTCAAGAAGACAATTTATAAGAGTGGATTTTCCAACATTAGGTCGACCAATGATTGCCACTTTAATAGGAGAAGAGGATGAGTATAAATATTTTTTGTTGTTCTGTGTTGTTTTTTCTTTATTGTATATTTGAGGTTTTTGATCAGGGTGTTTTGGATCATTGAATTCTTCCGCTTGTTTGATGTATTCAGGGTTTGTTTGCAGGGCTAATTTTTTGGTCCATAGCAAGAGAATTATTTTTAATAAATTAGTAATACCGAGATTATGAGATGCATCAATTGGATAAACTTTCCCTAAACCAAGTGGCCAGAATTCTGCTAATACAGAATGTGTGTTAAGACCAATTATTTTATTAGCAATTACTATAGTAGGTTGATTTTTACGTAGTAATTCTTGAGCAATGTAAATGTCATCAGGCATTAGTCCAGCTCGAGCGTCAACTAAAAATAAGATGATATTAGACTCATTAATAGCTAGACGTCTTTGTTCTTTTATTAGTTTCTCTAAACCTTTTTGTTGTTTGTTATGTGCACCACCGGTATCAATACAAATAAATTCGTACCCCTCGATACTCGTGCGACCATATTGTCGATCTTGAGTCAGTCCAGGAAAATCAGATACTAACGCATTTCGTGTGCGTGTTAAACGATTAAAAAGAGTGGATTTTCCAACATTAGGACGTCCGATGAGTGTCATTACAGGAAGCATGTTAGAACCTCAGGAGTGTATATAATATATATTGATTCATGATAACTTTTTGACATTCTATAATTCATTTTTTTAAAATATTGTATTAATTTATCTTTTTTAGGATAATTTTATTATATTAATATAATAAACAATCTTATTGATTCAGGAGGTATTAATATTATTGGTAGTTTTTTTCTCTTAAAAATAGTTTTCTTTGAAAGACTTAAAGAAAAGAAAATGTATTTGATGGGCTTTGATTAACTTAATGATAATTAAATAAATAAGTGTTATATTGTATATAATTTTAGATTAAGATATGTACGTTCAATGGCTGAACCAGAAGGATAATGATAATTAGAATGTTCATGTTTGTAAGGTCGTATTCATAATCATACTCAAGAGATCAGTGTATATCTTATTCTTTTATTTATTCATTTAAGTAATGTTATACATGATTATAGTTATGATATTATTTTTGATCCATTTAAATATCATAAGTGATAATGATTAATGTTGTTGTTAATTAATATTAATGCTTCAGAAAATATTTTTAAATTTTATAAAAAATATTTTCTATTTTAGAAGACAATATTTTTAATTAAATAATTAAAAAAATGCATTTATTATAGAGAATTTCTTTCTATGGGTGATTGGTGATTAATGGTTATTTCACTTTTTCTAATTATGCTTAAGTAAAAGCATAGAGCTTAATTGTATTTAAATAGATTTAGTCAGGAAAAGAAACCTATATTAAGATTTTATGATATTTATTAGGAATAACGATGTTTCATTAAGAATGATATTTAGTTTTTTACATAAATCACTAAAACCTCAATATTAATTTTTAAATCTTTGATTCTGTTAATTTTTTTAATTTTTTACAACATTGATAACCTTCTAGAGGGAGATTTAAGAACTTAAGATAATTGTTAGGATTTAGTGAATTTATAGTTATAAACTATAGATGCACTTTGTAATCAAAGTATAATTGTTAGCCATATATTCTGATTATCGGAGATATCATTAGATTAATGAATAAATTATTGTATGCTTATTATCTGTATTGTAAATAGGTTTTATTAAATTTTGTTTTTTTAAAATTTTATAATTATCATGTATTATATTAATAATAAATCATATGATAAGAATAGTGAACATTTTTTAGATAGCATAAAGAAATTTTAGTTCTATATTATCTACATTTGATTATTTTTATTTTGAAATTTAGACAGATATACGATGTTGAGTTTACTATTATAGGTTTTTGACTGATTAAAGTTTAACTAAGGTTAAGAACCTTATTGCATGTCTATATAATTAGAGTGAGTAATTCTCTCTATTCAGTTGACTGTAATTATAATAAAAAATTTTATTTAGGTATAGTAAAATTGGTATTACCTCTAGTAAAACATTTTTAATTAGTATTAGATTTTAACAGTATATTTACGATAATGATCGTATTTTGATTAGTTTTTTTTAAAGGAGAATATATGTTGATTAGAGTTAGTTCTTTGTATAGTGATACCATTCACTTCTTTCGGCATCAATGGTTTAATATTATATTAATAGCATTTTTGATTTCATGTATAACGATATTACTGAATAAGACTTTCATGCCATCTCTTGATCAGATTCAAGTTCTTAACAATAAAGAAGTGATTAGTTCAACTAATAATCTAATAGAAATTATTCGTAATATGTCTCTTCAGCAACAACATGTTCTTTTACAAGTCTCTGCGGTTGGAACCTTTTCTTCTTTAGTCGGAAACACCATTCTATTAGGTGGAATGCTTAGTTTGATTTCTATCGCATCATCTGGAAAAAAGGTGAGTGCATTAATTGCATTAGGTGCTTCTATTCCAAGTCTTTCCCGTCTCTTTTTATTAATTTCTCTAATGACATTAAGTATTCAACTGGGATTTATGGTATTAGTTTTTCCAGGTATTGTATTATCAGTGTTATTTGCGTTAGCTCCAGTAATTTTAAATACTGACAAGGTAGGGATCTTGACATCTATACAGACTAGTAGTCAAATTGGATGGAGTCAGATACGGTTAATAGCACCTCCCGTCATGTTTTGGATGTTATCTAAGGTCTTTGTTCTTTTATTAATATCAAAGTTAATATCTGTTCCTCCAGATATAGCTTCTATTATTCTCAACACTTGTAGTAATTTAATTTCTGCTATATTGATTATATATTTATCTCGCCTTTATATGTTATTAAATTAAACTATATTTAATTGTTTAAAACAAACTAGCTGTTATACAAATTATTGATATTTCTTATGTTGGACATTGTTATGAAGAAATTATTTGATGCACTTCCTCTGTTATTTTTTTTTATTTTTTATAATATATACGATATTTTTATTGCTTCTGCAGCAATGATTGTTACTTCTGGATGTAGTTTAGTTATGAGATGGTGGTTGTATTCTAAATTAGAAACCTTGTCATTGATTTCTTTTGCTTTTATTTTTATTTTTGGAACTTTGACTATTTCTATGCATAACCCAGACTATATTAAGTGGAAGGGGACAATTTTATACGCACTTATTTCTATAGTGTTTTTATATAGCCATTTTTTTATGCAAGAGACTCTTGTTGAGAGCATGTTAGGTAAAGATATTCATTTGTCCAAATCTTCTTGGCGACGTTTAAATATCATCTGGGTAATCTTTTTTGTTTTTTGTAGTATTATGAATACATATAGCATCTTTTATTTTTCTCAAGCAATGTGGGTAACTTTTAAGGTATTTGGATTAGGAGGATTTGTTTTATTATTTGGATTATGGAATGGAGTTTATATTTATCGTAAATTATATACTAACAATAGTATCTTAAAGAGAAATAAGTAAAATTATAATAGGTTATAGTATTTAACTAATTAAGAGTATGTCATGAATATAGATCTAAGAAAACCGCCTGGTAAGATAGTTTTAAGAACCCTAGCTATGCCGGCAGATACTAATGCTAATGGCGATATATTCGGTGGATGGTTAATGTCACAAATGGATATTGGCGGCGGTATTTTAGCTAAAGAGATAGCAGAAGGGCGTGTAGTTACGGTACGTGTTGATGATATGACATTTTTAAAGCCTGTAAAAGTAGGTGATGTCGTGTCATGCCATGCTTGTTGTATTGGTACCGGCAAGAGTTCAATTAGAATTAAAATAGAAGTATGGATAAAAAAGATATCTTCAGAACCACTTGGCCAGCATTATTGTACAACTCGAGCTATGTTTGTTTATGTTTCTGTAGACAAGAACGGTAATTCGCGTCCTTTACCAGAAGGAAAAACTGGATGGGTTTTATAACCATCTTTATAGTTCAAATTTCAAATTATCCTATTTTATGAATGAATCTTATTCTCTAAAATATTCATAAAAAGATTGATTTTATTCTATATAGAAGGGTATTTGAGTATAAAATACGAAATGTAGATATTGTGGTATGGTTTTCTTTTATCAGATATAAGCTAAGACATTATTTTTAAATTCATGACAATAAAATTAATAATTTATGTGGAGTTAGATCTTTTTGATAAAGTAAAACTATTAATCTAGTTTTATATGATATATTAGATATGAAAAAACCAATTATTTGAAATAAAATATACTCAATTCTCATTGTAGTTATAATAAAGAAGGGTGTTATGCATTAAATAGGAATTATTAGTAATATGATAAATGTATTGATATAATACTTGATCATTATCTCCATGATAATTTAATAACAATTAATAGAACTAATGAGATTATGATCATAAAATATTTTTATGGATATTATAATTGCATATTAGCACACTGAGTATTTAATTACATCTATATAACTATTTTGTAAAAATATAGTTATTTTGATTTTATCACGAATAAAAGTTGATAATATTGCATAATTTATTTTATCTATAGTTTAATATTACTGGTTTAAAATATCAGGATTTGTATTGTAAAGATTTTTGTAGGTTTCTTTTTTTAATTAAAATTAAAATTCTTATATTATATTAATATTGATATTTTATCATATTGAGATAATTTTTATTTTGATAAGAAATTAGACTTTCACTTTGATAAAGTTAATAGTAATTACAGGATAAATAATATTTTTGTATACAATATTATTGTTTTAATAACATAAAAATTACTTGATTGATATTATATATATTTGATTAATTTATGTAAAAAATTTTTATGAGACGCTCTGATTATACCATTGTAGTATGTAATATTTTTATGAAGATCGATTAGTTTTATTTTAATGTTTGATTTTTTTATTTTGTTTCATTACAGAGTATATAATTTTTACTCAAGTAATCTCATATTTGTAGATCTTTTAGATTAATTTTATTTATGATCATTGTCTTTTAGGATGGAATGTTATATTTTTATTTTTTGTTAATGTGGTTAATATTTTTACTGGATTTATAATCAAGATATTTTAGACAAATTGATATAACTGAATTTAAATAGAATTTAAATATATCGAATAGTCTCAATTTTAATCAATATGATTATAATGATTCAATTAATTAGATTAGAAGCATCTCTTTTGGGTTCAACTAATGTAATAACTATGTATAATAGGTTATTGTTTACTTTTCTTAGTTAAAGAGAAAACTGTATTTATTTATGTATAGATAATGAATATCTTATGATTTTATTTTTTTTCTTTAGAGTGAACATATTACTAAAAAAAGAAATGGATCTACTTTATTAGCTAAATTTAATAAACCTGTAGTACAGTGTCATTCTTTTAATTCAGTTGTATTTTTAAACATAATTTTCTATTATTATAGTATATGTAGATTACAGAAGATATTAGATAGAATTAATCATATAGATTTTAACTAGAGTAGTGGTTTTCCGTAAGAGTTGGATAGAAGGTTCTAATTATTATAGGATTACAATTAATGATTGTTTGTATGTTATTAGAACTTGATTCGTATTTGTATTAAAAGTGGTTAGATGAATCTAATACTCTGCTATATCTTTTTATAGATTATGATTCATAATCACCATTATAATTATGATAAAACGTTATATAGTTTGTCTTTATTATGTTGAAATCACGATTTAATTAATAGATTGTTCTAATCATGTAAGAGTTTCTTGGATAGATATTTCAAAGATAGAAATATTTTTGTTTATTTTATAATACTACAGTTAGTTAGTCATGGTTATTTAAATATATATTAGTACCTAATATATTTATATTATATCTATAATATAGACCATGAGTTTCTTATTAGATGAGATCTATCTTAATTCTACTCAGGTAATAGTAGTAATGTCATTTTTGATGGTTTATGAATATTGACTATTACTTTTTCAATATATGGTTGTTTTATGAAAGGATTATCACAGATTATAGATAAGTGTTATATTTTAGAGAAAGCAGTTGAAACTGCTCTTAGTTTAGCTGAAGCGAATCATAGTCAAGCAGAAGTGACTGTGGTTCAAAGTAATGGTATTAGTATTAGTACTAGCTATGGAGCGATAGAAAATATTGAGTTGCATAGCGATACTTCACTTGGAATTACTGTTTATTACAAACACCATCAAGGAAGAGCCTTTTCTACAGACTTAAGTCAAGTGGCAATTAAACACACCATAGAGGCAGCATTAGGGTTTTCGAGATACACTTCTCCGGATCCTTGTTCCGGTATACCAGAACTAACTCTCTTGGCATGGGATTCTCCAGATTTAGATTTATGTTATCCATCCAGCATGGATATTGATTCTTCTATTAATTTAGCATCTCGCGCAGAGAAATCGGCTTTACAGATGGATCCGCGTATTACTAAGACTGGAGGCGGGAGATTTGATAGTCGTATAGGCATAAAGGTTTTTGGTAATAGTTACGGAATGCTTCAACACTATTGTTTTACTCAGTATGCACTTTCTAGTTGTGTCATTGCTGAAGTTAACGGGAAGATGGAACGAGATAATTTTTATTCAATTAGTCGGTCCATTACGGATCTTCAGTTGCCAGAGGAGATCGGCAAAGAATGTGGTCGTCGAGTTTTATCACGTTTATTACCTCGAAAAATTGGTACTATGAAAGTACCTGTTATCTTTTTTTCAGAAGTGGCAACAGAATTATTTGAGCATCTTGCGGTAGCTATTAATGGAAGTAATGTATATCAAAAATCTACTTTTTTATTAGATGCTTTGGGTCAGCAGATTTTTCCTAAATGGTTGAATATTATAGAAGATCCTCATATACGAAAAGGTTTAGCATCGGCTCCATTTGATAATGAAGGCGTGCGTACACAGAAAACTGAGATTATTAAAAATGGTATTTTACAACACTGGTTACTTAGTAGTTATACCGGTCGGAAACTTGGATTACAGAGTAATGGCCATGCTGGTGGTATTTATACTTGGTTTGTGTATGGAGAAAAAAAATCTTTTAATCAAATTCTTAAACAGATGGGCACGGGGCTTCTGGTAACTAAATTTTTAGGTCAGGGATTTAATAAGATGACTGGAGATTATTCTCGTGGTGCTTCGGGATTTTGGGTAAAAAACGGTACAATTGAATATCCGGTTAGTGAACTAACTATTTCTGGTAATTTAAGGGATATGTGGAAGGGGATTATTTCTATGGGTGATGATACTGAAATACGTGGTAACATTCAATGTGGATCTATTTTCATATCTGAAATACAAGTTGCAGGATATTAGTTTTTTTAACTACGTTTATTATGTAACATTCATAATATATTTTTTATAGTTATTGAATAATGTTCATATTATATATGCTTCATTATAAAAACGTTTGTCAAGCATAGAGGTGTCTGGTCCATAACTGTATTATAGCGATCTTCATATTTATCTCTGTCTATTTGTCTAAATATCAGAAGGCTTTAATATGTCAGTATATTGAAGGTATTTTGAGATGATAATTAATAGTTTAAGATGCTTATGTGCAATTGTGTTTTATGATTTGATTATTGTTTTGATATATAGTTGATAGTATTTATATATGTATAATGCTAAAATATAGTAGATAATATAAATTAGGAGGCAGATTTTTAGAGGTATTTGCATAAAGTTTTGTAATGAAAAAATTACTGCGTGTATAAAATAAAAAGAAAGATATCGTCGAGATAATTAAAAATAAAGAATCATATGCATTAAGATTTCTTTGATCGTAATAGATTTGATTTTAATATCAGGTCTATAATTGTTTTATTCTATTTTAGTTTGATCTAATAATAGATTTTATGAGGTGAGTGTCAGTAAGTTCATTAAAATCAGTTTTTTATAAAAAGATCAAGAATTTATGGATTAAATCCTGAGAATTTGATATGTTAATTTAACATAGAGAATTTCTATTTTATTAAATAACATATAAAACAAACGTTGTTTTTACCTAACAAATAATATCTATTATATTAGATAGATGCTAGGAAGAACAATTTTATTGTAGAAATGAAAAGATAAACATGATTATTTAGTGTTCAGGAGCTATAAAGAATGCGGAATAGCCTAGAAAATAATGCTGCATAGTTTAGAGCAGCTATAATATTTATTATATTGCATATGTTTATTATTGATATATAAATCATAGTGTTATGATTATAACACGTCTCTAGTGATCATTGTTCTTTAGTTAGACGAACTAAATATTTTATTAGCATGGACGAGTTTTATTTCTTAATATACATATATTATGGGATATACCAGACTGTTTATCTATTTTCTTTCTTCACTCATCTCTATAAGGATAATAATGAGAGATTGATAGAAGAAAGATTAGTTAAATAAAAATTAATTGGCAAGTGTTTCTTTTTTTTAGAAAATTCAATGTTTTATATAGACTATACAAGGTGATATTAATTATTTTTTGTAAGAGGATTAAATTTTGTGTTTAAAAAATAAGAACTAGACTTGGAATTAGTATAATAATGAATAGTTAATTGCACGCTCCTAATAGCGGGTCTTTGATAAAAAGAATGATATGATTAATGAATTAACCAAGTTATACATAGATAGCAAGATTGTCGATTAGATGAGATCTATCTGTAATAAACTGAAGTGGTTTCAATGGGTAGAGTAACCACTTGGTCTCATGTATTTTCTAATGAGAGAGATAAACCTTATTTTAAGGTTTTAATTGATCGACTTCATTATGAGAGAATGACTGGAAAAATTATTTATCCTGATAAAAAGGATGTGTTTCGTGCTTTTCGTTTAACTCCGTTAGCAGAAGTAAAAGTTGTTATTATTGGACAAGATCCCTACCATGGTCCTGGTCAGGCAGATGGTTTATCTTTTTCTGTAAAACCTGGTATACATATTCCTCCATCTTTATCTAATATATATAAAGAGTTAGTCAGTGACATTCCTGGTTTTTTGCCCCCTACACATGGATGTTTAGACAGTTGGGCAATTCAAGGAGTTTTATTACTTAATAGTATTTTAACTGTGGAAGCTGGGCGTCCTTATTCTCATTCGAACTTAGGTTGGGAAATCTTTACTAATCAAGTTATTTCTGTTATTAATCAATTCTCTAGAAATATAGTATTTTTTTTATGGGGTCTCTATGCGCAAAGAAAAAGTATACTTATTAACCCAAAACGTCATTGTATTTTTTTAGCACCACACCCATCACCATTATCAGCGTTTCGTGGCTTTTTAGGTTGTAAGCATTTTTCTAAGGCTAATCAATGGTTGATTAGAAAAGAAAAGACCATTATAAATTGGACACCGTATTTGCCTTTAAAGGGACATCCCATTGATTAGTTCTTTGATAAGAAATATTTAGATCATTCATAATGAATACATTATCTAATCAAGGAAGTATATTTCGTTCTTTGGTTAGATAATGTATTTGTTTATTTATACAACGCAGTTATTATCATGCGATTCTTAGAATAAGAATCGTGTATTTAATATAATAATTCCTTAAAAGAATAAAGGTTAGCTTTTCTTGCCTTTAGAAACAGAAACCATTGCTGGTCGAAGTAATCGACCATTTAATGTATAGCCATGCTGCATAACCATTATTACATGGTTGGATTCTACCTCTTCAGAATCTAATATTGACATAGCTTGGTGAACTTCCGGATTAAACGGAACATTAGTTTGACTAATTATTTCTATGCCAAACTTATGGACTGCATCTAGCAATGTTTTCATTGTTAGATCAACCCCTTCTATCATGGGTGCTAGTGCAGGATTAGATTTATCTGCTATTTCTAGAGCTCTTTCGAGGTTATCAATAACAGGTAATAATTCATTGGCGAATTTTTCTAGAGAAAATTTATGTGCCTTTTCTATATCTATTTTAGTACGGCGACGAATATTTTCAATTTCAGCTTGAGCTCTTAGCTTGGTATCACGTAAAGTATTTTTTAATTCAACTAAATGCGTTTCTAGAATAGCTAAGTTCTCAGTATTATCCTTTGTTACTTCTGACGACATAATTTGATCTTGTTGATTTCCGTTTTCTATTTCAATTTTATTTATATCTGTTTCATTTATTTTTTTTTGGTCTGGACTACTCATGAATTTCTCCGTGTATATAGACATTCATCTCGCTAGTCTTCTTACTATGGGGGTGATCATTGTGGTTTCAAGGGATATGTCACGGTCAGACTAGTTTGTTTTATAAGGAATATTAATATAATGAATCGGTTTTTTAGTTGTATTGGGATTATTGGACATCCACGTCGTCCTGCTATTTTGAGTACTTATAATATGCTTTATCGCTGGTTATTGGCAAAAGATTACCAAGTAATTATTGAGACGCATATTGCAACTCAGTTAAATCTCCGTTATCGTGTTAAAACTGGGACCTTATCAGATATTGGTCGTATAGCTGATTTAGCTGTCGTAGTTGGTGGTGATGGAAGTATGTTGAGCGCTGCTCGCAGTCTTGCTTGTTATGATATCAAGGTGATTGGTATTAATCGAGGGAATCTTGGATTCTTAACTGATTTGGATCCGGAAAACGCTTGGTTACAGTTAGAACAGGTGCTAGCTGGCCATTTCTTTGTTGACAGACGTTTTCTTTTGGAGGCGCAGATATGTCATAAATCAGGACCGCCATGTATTGCTACTGCAATGAATGAAGTAGTAGTACATTCTAGAAAAACAGCACATATGATTGAATTTAAAGTATATATTGATGAAATGTTTGCTTTTTCAGAGCGCTCTGATGGTTTAATTGTTTCAACTCCTACTGGTTCAACTGCTTATGCGTTGTCTGCAGGAGGACCTATTTTAATGCCATCAGTAGATGCAATAGCATTAGTACCTATGTTCTCACATACGTTATCAGCTCGTTCTTTAGTAATTCACAATAACAGCAGTATCTGTCTGCGTTTTTCAGACATATGTGGTGATCTTGAAATTAGTTTTGACAGCCAAACTGTTTTTCCTATTCAAAAAAGTGACCATATTGTTATTTATCGTAGTAATGATGAATTAAATTTAATTCATCCTAAACATTATAATTACTTTAATATTCTTAGTTCAAAGCTTGGATGGTCAAAAAAATTTTTTTAAAATTATATAAATATAATTTTATATATCTTTGAAAATATTAAAAAATAATGGCTAATTTTAGCTCTATCTATTTCGTTATAATATGGAAATATTGATTTCTCTTAAATGAGAAAATATTAATTTATACTGATACAAATGGGTTCATCATGTCTTGAAATGATCTCAGTATTGTAGTTAATTTTGCTTTTGAAATCACTATTTCAATAACTTGTTGCTCTAAAGCAGCATGCTGAACATTTTTCATAAGTGTGGTATTTTTTTTGTATAATGCGATCGTTTTTGATGAATCCTCATGAGAAAATGCTGTCTCTTGAATTAATTTTTGAACATGATCTTCAGTAATTGTTATGTTATGGGTGTGAATAATATTATTTATAAGGAGGTTAATTTGTACACGGCGTCGCGCTTCTTCTTCAAAGAGCTCACGAGGTAATGTTAGTGTACGTTTTTTATTTTCACTAAAACTCTCTTTTGTTTGATTTTTTAGGATATTAATTGTGTTTTCAAGTAAAGAAGCAGGCACTTCTATGTTATTAGCTTTAATGAGTTCATCGATCACCTGTTTTTTAATGTATTTATATACAGCAATATTAAGTTCGCATTGCATGTTTTTACGAACTTCGCTACGAAGCTCTTCTAGGGATCCATTTTTTATACCAAGATGTTTAATGAAATCAGGTGTTAAGTCTGGCAATTTTTGCCTTTCTACTTTTTTGAGTACTATTTTAAATACTGCATCCTTGCCTCTTAGGTTTTCAGTGGTATATTCTTCTGGGAATTGAATATTAATTGTGAATTTTTCGCCTGCTTTATGACCAATAATTCTTTCTTGTAAAGTAAGGATCATAATTTCTGAGTCTGTGTATCCTTTTCCTGTTGTTAATATAACATTAGAGGCTTTATTCCCTTCAAATGGTTGATTATCTATAAAGCCAATAAAGTCAAGAGTTACACGATTATCTATAGTTATGGGTTCAGAAGTTTCTTCCCACGTAGTTCTTTGTTTTCTAAGAAGATCTAACATTGCGCTAATATCGTCTTCAGTGACTTCAGTAATTGGTTGTTTAATCTCCATGCCTTCTAGGCCTTGCACTTTGATTTCTGGGTAAACCTCAAATTCAGCAGAAAAGGTATAATCCTCACCATAAAGATATTCTTTAGGCATGTATTTCGGTGCGCTAACTGGGTTAATCTTTTTTTGCGTAATTACATCAATAAAGTAATATTGCATAAGATCATTTAAAATATTTTGATGAATAGATGTGCTATAACGTTGCTTAATCAAAAATTTTGGTGCTTTGCCTTTGCGAAAACCATCAATTCTTATTTTTTTAGCTATGGTATCTAGCTCATTCTGGATTGCTTTTTCAATCACTGTCTTATCAATAGTAATTGTAATTCGTTTACCTAGACCTTGAGTTGTTTCAACTGATGTTTTCATTATGTGACCTCAAAAATAATTTATGTGGTTAACTTTAGATACATCCTGTTATTTTTTACAAGATGAATTGTATAACCAAAGTGCTAGAACTATACTCTTTTTAAACAAGTATTGTAAAAATATGTTAATATTATAAATATACTACTGTATCATATCTCTTCGTGTTTTAATCAGTTTAGAGCAGCTTCTTTAATTGAATATAGTTCCTTTTAATGTAGAAAAGTAATTGCAGATTCCTTATTAAAAGTAATATATACTATAATATAGTAATCGAAAGGGCATAATATGTAACGTAGGTTATATAATAAAATATTTAAGGATGTTATTGTAACTTTTTAAATAAAATATAGTAAAACACTGTGTGTTTAGAGAAAGCAAAATGTAATATCAAGGATTGATATTAAATCAATTTCAGTATAAGTAGATTTTCTTATCCAAGAATATAGGTATTGATTATGGTGACTCAGATTCATTTTTAGTAGATTTTTCGTGTATAACAAAGAGTTTTTCTTTGATTTTTCAGAGAAAGGTGGCTCTTTTTAAGAAATTTTTATTAATGAGATTGATTTATTTATTACATGCATGTGAATTAATGAGAATTCAATAAATTATTATTAACTAATAATATTAAATATTTATAGTTTATAAGTTTATATACTAGAGTAATTGATTCAAATGATTAGGATGGATATATGGTAATAATTTTACATTTTTTCTTTTTGAGAGGGAAGTTCTATCTAAATTAGATTCAATACTTATTATTATTTTTTAAAATAAAAATTTTCTTAAGTATTCATTCTTTTGTTTTGAAAAATAATTAATGATATTTATATTTGTATAAATAGACAATATCTTATTCTGAATTAAAGATAAATACTATCAAAAATATTTATACGAATCAAATGCTAAATGATCTATAAAACCCCAATGATGGGGTCTTATAGATCATTGAGGGTTAATCCAAATCATGGTCTTCAATAGATTGAAGACCTTGTACTTCAATTTCTACGCGACGATCTGGTGCTAAACAGGCTATCAGTTCTTCTCGTTTTTCTATATTTTCACAAGTATTCATAGAGATGGGGTTGGTTTTGCCTGCTCCATGTGAATAAATTTGATCAGAAGGAACACCTTGAGACACAAGGTAATCTACTACAGATTGGGTGCGTTTTTCAGATAGTTTTTGATTATATTCTTCAGAACCAATAGAATCTGAATAACCTACTAATTTTATAGAGCGGTGTTGAGGGTCCATACTTTGTAGTTGAGTACATACTTGATTAAGAGTGTGCCTTCCTTCTTTTTTTAAATCTGTTTGATCAAAATCAAACAATACATCAGATTTTAGTGTATAATGATTAGTTTCCTTAGTTAGAGGTGATGTGAAAATGTGCATTAAAGATGATACATCTTGACCAAAATGATAGGAGAGACCAATATTTAGCTGGTTATTATCAGGACGAGTACCTACAGTTGATGCATCTCCGATATTATTAATCCATTGATAATCGAGATGTGTAGTCCAATTTGGAGTTAGAGTGTATTCTATTCCTAGTGTTGCTACCGGTGACACACCAGTATAATTTGTTCTTTTTTGTTCTTTTTCTAATTGTTTTTGTTTGGTTTCAGTATGCCAAACCATACTTCCTAATCGGGTATATATATTAAAATTATGGGTCAGAGGGTAGCTTAATTTAGTTGCCAGCTGCACTCCTTGTGCTTTAAAAGCACCGTGCGTTTTTGTTCCTTTATAAGGCATGCGTCCTAACCAGTTGTAGCCCAAGTCAAATCCAAGATATTGATTAGCTTGATAACCAAAGAATGCGTTAGAGCTTAATTGGTTCTTGTGGGTGGGACCGTCATTATCAAGGTAATGATTACCATAATATTTTGTGTCATGGTACTGAGACCAGCCAAATTGTCCACCAATATACCAAGTATCATCTTGAGTATTGGATTGCGCTGTTGTAGTAAAACTAGCAAGCGCTGCTGTAATTGCGATAGCTGTTTTGTTCATTTTTTTTCTCGTTATTATGCATATCAAACATGGACTTTAAGTTGTGTCTTTGGTAAAACCATTTACTATATTATTCAGCTGTTTTATAGCCCTCCATAAATATATATAATGTTTAAGTTTTGTCCTAGTTGATAACTAAAGTTTACAACGTACTAGAAAACTTACAAGTGTGTTATTCTATAGTTGAATAAAAAAATAAAGTATTTATGAGGATATTATATTTAATTTTTAATTATTTATAGATTCTGGATAGAGATATAAATATATTAACAGATAGTATATTTAATTTTACCGAAAGAAATTTACAATAATCAGATGAATTTTTACAGATATACTTTCGGTATTAGATAATAGTACTTTATCGATCATGTTCTGAAAAATACTGTATTAAAATTGATAAGACTTTAGCATTGTCAAATCTAGCAAGTCAGATATTTTTTAAATGAAGATTTAATAAAATGTTTATGAAACAATAAGCCTAATAATAATCCAGCTTATAGATTTTTTCTATATCGGATTTTTTGAACCATAATTATATGATTGTTTCTATTTGCATATAGATTTATGTTTTAGACTGATATAGTCTAATATATTTTTTATATATCTATAATCTTTATTAACATATTGATAACAAAATATTGAGATATATGGAGATGGTTAATATCTAAGATGATTTTTTTAAGTATATCACTTGAATTGTGTCTAAGTTAGATAATTTTAGCATGGAGTATTTTAGATCAGAATGAAAGAGTAGCATGTGAGACGATCTATAAAATTTTATATTTATTTCAAGATAGAAGTATTTTAAATACTACATATTTTCTGTATTTAATCTATATAGGTCGTAACAATATAATAGAAAAATCATTAGAGTAAGATAAACAGAGAATTTGTATAAGCCTTTACGACGAAAATCTTAATTCATTAGTGTTTAAAAATTTATATAACAATACTTGATTTTGTGCGTTTGCTAAATAATGTATAATTTTAAATTAATAGATTAGGCATAATCAGTATATATCAAAAATATCATGTAGAATCAGACAAAGAGGGGTAGTGGTTATACTAATAAATAGAGTATTTTATAAGGACCGCATATAATAATAATTGAAAAATTAGGTATATAACACTTTATCATTAATGATTTATAGTTGTACGATTTATGTGTATAAATTTTTTATTTACTTTATGAACTAATTCTATAAGACCATATTGAATGTTATTATGTTAACCATGAGATATGTATATGCTGAATGCATTTAGACTAAAAAACAATCGTCTAAGCCGATTGGAATTGGAGAATCCTAGTTCTAACGACAATTTAAGTGAGTCAATTTGGGTTGATCTAATTGAACCAGAAGAGATTCAACGGGCACATGTGCAAAGCGTTTTAGGACAAGTCTTAGCTACTCGGCCTGAATTAGAAGATATTGAAGCATCAGCACGTTTTTTTGAGGATAAAGATGGGTTGCATGTACATTCATTTTTCTTTTATGCAGACATGGATGATCATGCCGGTAATTCAACAGTAGCATTTACAATTCGAGATGGTCGTCTTTATACTTTGCGTGAACGTGAATTACCAGCATTTCGCCTATATCGTATGCGAGCGCGTAATCAAACTTTAATTGATGGTAATGCTTATGAATTATTACTAGATTTATTTGAAACTAAAATTGAACAACTAGCAGATGAGATTGAAAATATATCGAGTAACTTAGAAAAATTTAGCAGAATAATTATGGGTGGAAAGCAATGCGATGAATTTGATGAAGCTTTATCTGCGCTAGCAGGTCAGGAAGATGTTGGTTGGAAGGTTCGTCTTTGTCTGATGGATACCCAAAGAGCTTTGAATTTTTTAGTAAGAAAAGCTCGTCTACCTAGTAATCAGCTAGAGCAAGCACGTGAGATTTTACGTGATATTGAATCTCTTTTACCACATACAGAGTCATTATTCCAGAAGGTAAATTTTTTAATGCAAGCAGCTATGGGATTTATAAATATTGAGCAAAGTCGTATTATTAAAATTTTTTCAGTTGTATCAGTAATTTTTTTGCCTCCTACTCTTGTGGCTTCTAGTTATGGGATGAATTTTATGTTTATGCCGGAGTTGAAATGGTCTCTAGGGTACCCTTTAGCCATTATAGTCATGATACTTGCAGGACTCGCGCCCTATGCTTATTTTAAACGAAAAAATTGGTTGTAGAATTGTAATCTATATTTTCAGATATAGACGGTTTAAGTATTAGGGTAGATGATTATAGAAATTACCTCATGCATAAAAGGTAGTTATCTGTAAGCTAATATAGTAAAGTACTATAAATGAGAATTTATGGATCATATAATGATGTTGATTTAAATTTATAGACTGTCTATTTTTTAAAAATTTGTTGAATTAGAGCTCTGACTGGATTTTATATGATATATTGGGAATGAATCGTTAGTCAGTTAACCTGAATTTAAAATAATAGTATTATCTAGATTAGTGATTTTCAATAAATCGAGAGATATTTTTCTGGATAGATTCAATGAATCTACGTTATTGTAATTAATTTTTAAAGATATTATTTATTTTTTTATTTGTAACAATTATCTCTTTGTTAGAGATAGCTGATATTTCATAAATTCATAATTTATTTTGTGATTATTCACAAACGTGAGTAAAAATACGGAGTTCTTTTGGAATTTTAAATATCACGTTTTCTTCACATCCTCTTAGTTCTGTAGGATATACTCCTCCGAGTTTGGACAGTTTGTGAATAACTTGTTGCACTAGAATGTCTGGTGCAGATGCTCCAGCTGTTACTCCAATATGGTGAGTGTTTTTTATCCATTTTTCATCAATATCTGCTTCAGAGGCAATGAGATATGAGTTCGTTCCTATGGATTTAGCTTCTTCGACTAATCGATTAGAATTAGAGGAGTTTTTAGATCCAACCACCAGAACAAGATCGCTTTTATATGCTAAAGTCCTGACTGCTTTCTGACGATTACTTGTAGCATAACAAATATTACTGTTAGGCGAGCTTTTTATTGCAGGAAAACGAGAGCGGAGCGTATGAATAATAGGTTGGCTATTATGAATGGATAGGGTAGTTTGTGTTATAAAAAACAATTTATTTTCGTTTTTCACTTTGAGTAAAAACACGTCTTCTTGTTTTTCAATTAGATATATGTCACCATTTGGGTTCTCATACTGACCCATAGTTCCTTCGACTTCTGGATGACCAGAATGGCCAATTAGAATAGTTTCGGTTTCTGAGCAGCTAGCGCGAGTTACTTCTATATGAACTTTTGTAACTAATGGGCAAGTTGCATCAAAAAGTTTTTTTAAACCTCTCTCTTTAGCTTGTTGACGTATTTTCCTGGATACACCATGAGCAGAGAAGATAAGAATGGATTTTTCTGGAACTTGATTTATGTTTTCAACAAAAACTACTCCACGATCTTTAAGATTATTAACTACATAGTGATTATGAACTATTTCATGGTACACAAAGACTGGTGCTCCATATATTTCTAATACACGCTCTACAATATTAATTGCACGTTTCACACCAGCACAGAAACCACGTGGTTTAGCTAATAATATTTTCATGAATAATTTCTAGGATAATAGATTGGTTTTATACTAATTTAGTAAAAGGAAATAGCGTTTTTTATAACTATAATGGTTAGTAGATCTTATCTGTTCTATAGAATTATGTTAAAAAGGCATCAGATCTATTTGTAAGAAAAAATATTTATAGTGCTTGTATCTCAATGTGAATAATATGTTTATAAATTGATTTTTTATATTTTAATCATATTAATTTACTTATTGGAGTTAGTAAAATTAGATTCATTTCATTATTTTATTTTAAATTAAAAATATTGTTCTGTAGTTTGATGTAGTATAACATACTAATGTTGTTACTATAACCAATTATATTATAATTGTTTATTTTTTGTTAGAATTTAATGGTGTCTTAGTTTAGTTCTAATTAAAATGGTACATATCGAATCTATAAACAATAAATTATAGAAATTTTTTATCTTTAATGATAATTAGTGATTGTAATAATCATAGAAAACAGATAAATGACTAATGATTCTTATTTTTATAAAAATTTATTTTTTACTACAATTAAAGGTTTTTGTATCTCATTATTTAATAACTATCATTAGCTTAATTATTAAGTAAATAAGTCAAGATAAAAGGAAGTACGGAAGAGTGCTCATTCAAGGTATTTAGCTGTTTTGGTCAACTTTATATTAATCGCATGATTACTTCATATTTTTTGAAAATCCTACGAGATTTAGGATATGGTTTGATATTTATATTCAGAAAAACAAGATATTTTCATATTATTTTTTATTAGTAGATAGCAAGGTAAGATTAGTTTAGTTTCTAACTATGGATGCGTTATAGCTAGATATTGTAGTAAAATTTTTAAAAAGAGATATTGATTAATATAAGTTATTGAACTGTGTGCTTGTATAAGAGATGGATTAGCTTTATATAACGATAATACTATATTTTTTAATAAACTTTTTATATTGTTTACAATTTAAATTGATTTATTCCTTAAATATAAAAAAATAGAACCAATGCATACCGAAGTATCTGCAATATTAAATGTAGCAAAATGCCAATTACTAATATAAAAATCAATAAAATCTACGACATATCCATAACACACTCGATCATAAAGATTTCCTAATGCTCCACCTATAAGCAAAGAATAGGCCATTTGATTTATTTTGTAATTAATATTAGTTCTATAAAGTTTGATTAAGAGAATAATTACGATAGATATCGTAATGCCAACTAAAGACCAGCGGTAGTAATTTGTTATATGTGAAAGAAAACTAAATGCTACACCGTAATTATGAGTATAAAAAAAATTAATATAAGGGGCTAAAGGTTTTAATTCATATAGCATTAAATGCTGCATAATCCATTTTTTACTGGCTATATCAATGGTACTTATTGTTACAATTAAATATAACCATTTCACTTTTCTGTAGATCAGATTTAATGATATCATACAAATTGTCGCTCTTCACCATCTCCCTTGATATTTGTAATACAACGTTCACAAAGGTCAAAATATTTGGAATTTAGGCCAACATCAGGAGTGTGATGCCAACATCGTAGGCATTTTCTTCCACTGGCTTTGTGTACAACTACCTTCAAGTCTTTAATCATATCGCTTTGATATGCGTCGCGAGGAGCATCATCCAGATGTAATACTTCACTGCTTGATGAAAGAAAAATAAAACGAAGCTCTTCACGTAGACGAGTTAACATGCTTGTCAATGGTTCATGTGTGTATAAAAGAATCTTTGTTTCTAGTGCAGATCCAATTTTTTTCTCAAAACGAGCTTGTTCTATGGCTTTATTTACTTCACTGCGAACTTTGAATATTGTATCCCAGTATTCATTATTCATAGATTCCTGATCATTTAAACTAAATAAGTCTGTAAACCATTCTTCTGTAAATACATATTTTGTTCGTTTACCAGGTAAATATCCCCATAGCTCATCTGCAGTAAAAGATATAATAGGTGCCATCCAACGAACTAATGATTCGGCAATATACCATAATGCTGTTTGACAGCTTTGACGAGCAGTGCTTTTAGTTTTTGCGGTATATTGGCGGTCTTTAATAATATCGAGATAGCATGATCCCATTTCAATAGAGCAAAATTGTACTAATCGTTGTACTACTGTATGGAATTGATATGCCTCGTAGGAGGCAATTATTTCATTTTGAACTGTTAGTGCGCGACCTATAACCCATCGGTCTATTATGACCATATTTTTTTCTTTTATTTTATCAGTGTCAGGATTAAAATCGATTAAATTAGATAATAAAAAACGTGCGGTATTACGGATGCGACGATAGCTTTCAGATGCGCTTTTTAGTATCTGATTTGAAATAGCTATTTCTCCAGAATAATTTGTTGATGCTGTCCACAAACGTAGCACATCGGCGCCTAGTCTATTGACAATCTCTTGTGGTCTAATTGTATTACCTCTAGATTTTGACATCTTATAGCCTTTGTCATCTACAGTAAAACCATGAGTCAAAACTTCTCGATATGGAGCTTTACCTGTAATAGCTGTAGAAATTATTAAAGATGACATAAACCAGCCGCGATATTGATCAGAGCCTTCTAAGTAGAGATCTGGTAAATAGTCTTTAAATTCATTTCGTGATTTAAATACTGAATAACTAGTTGATCCCGAATCGAACCAAACATCTAGAGTATCAGAGACTTTTAGATAGTCTTCTGAATTTAATGTAATGTAGTCAGACAGTTTCAGATCCCACCATGCTTGTACGCCATTTATTTCTACTAATTTAGCGACTTTCTCGATAATGTCTAATGACTGAGGATGTAATTGATTAGTCTCTTTATGGACAAATAACGTTAGAGGAACACCCCATATTCGTTGGCGCGAGATACACCAGTCAGGACGATTAGTGATCATAGATATAATTCGTTCCTGTCCCCATTCTGGTATCCATCTTACGTTATGCGCCTGATTTAAGGATTGTGCCCTGAGTCTTTTCTTATCCATGCTAAGAAACCATTGAGGGGTACAGCGAAAGATAATAGGCGTCTTATGACGCCAGCAGTGAGGATAGCTGTGATCTATTGTATCTATGTATAGAAGTGCGTTTTTTTCGCGTAGAAGTGTAATAATAATCTGATTGGATTTAAATACGTTTTTACCATCTAGCTTTGGGTGAATTGATGGAATATAGCATCCATCTGGTCCTACGGAATTAGAGACTTTAATCTCATATTTTTGACTGACAATGTAGTCATCTACACCATGAGCAGGCGCTGTGTGTACTAGACCCGTTCCATCGTCTAGAGTTACATGTTCGCCTAGGAAGATAGGAGAAATTTGAGGAAGAAAAGGGTGATGAAATTCTAACTTTTCCAATTCTGATCCAGAGGTTTCACCTAAAACTTTCCACTTCATTATACCAATTTTTCTCATACAACTATTCACTCTTTCTGAAGCAATTATGAGAGTTCTTTCGCCAGTACTCACTAATTGATAACTGAATTTTGGGTGTAGTGATATAGCGCGATTAGCTGGTATGGTCCATGGGGTAGTAGTCCAAATTACTATCGAAATTGGGCCAATAGTATCGAGATTACTAAATTTACGTTGTACTTTTTTTTTGTCAACAGCATCAAATAGAACTTGAATAGATGGAGAAATTTTATTTAGGTATTCTACTTCTGCTTCTGCTATTGCAGAGCGACAATTTAAGCACCATTGTACTGGCTTGGCACCCTTATATAGATGACCCTTTTGAATCATTTTTCCAAGTGATCGAATGATATTGGCTTCCGTCTGAAAGTCCATGGTTTTATACGGATTATCCCAGTCTGCTAATATACCGAGGCGAATAAAGTCAGTTTTCTGTTGTTCTACCTGTTGAGAGGCATATTGTCGACATGCAGCTCGGAAGTCAGATTTACTTATGGATCTCCTAGTTTTAGAAAGACTCTTTTCTACTTCTTGTTCAATTGGTAGGCCGTGACAATCCCATCCTGGGATGTAAGGAGCATTATAACCCGAAAGGCTTTTAGATTTGATAATAATGTCTTTTAAAATTTTATTTACTGCATGGCCAATATGGATATTACCATTTGCATAAGGAGGTCCATCGTGTAAAAAAAATGTTTTTTTCCCTTCTTTAGCATTTCGAATCATGTTATATAATTTATCATTATACCAACGTTGTAATATAAATGGTTCTTGTTTTGCTAAATTTCCTTTCATAGGGAAATCTGTTTTTGGTAAATTAAGAGTTGATTTATAGTTAATCATTAGATCCTTGTATTTCGTTTTTTTTTGTATTTTACGGGTTTATATTAATAAAAACCTTCTAAATAGATGGATAGAAATTTTTTGTATTTATTGAAAATCTAATTATAGTGGATGATAAGTATAAGTTACATAATATATTATATGTTTGAGTTATTATTTTAACTGAGAAAGAGCATTTTATATTTTAATAATAGCATTCACACCAAAGGTTTATGAATTTCTTATTTCACTAGTGATTGACAATACGTGTTCAGTTAGTTTTATAGCATGCAAAATTGTATTTTTGAGATCTTTGAATAACATATACTTTATTTTAATTTTTTGCGATACTGTTTATTTTGTTTTTTTTATTAATTTTTCTTAGTCTTGATTGATGTTATAAAATAAATATTTAGATGAGTGTAATGGATAATTACAGTCTATAATTTTTCTTAATAAGTTTTTTGTTAATAAAATTATAACTATAATATTAAATTTTGTTCATATTGTTTCACTGTGTAATTAATATAATGTATTATATGGATTGATTTTTTTATTGATGTAAAATTAAAAATAATCTATTTCAGAGATTGAATATGTATATAATTCATTATCGAAGATTTCTATATTGAGATGGTAGAAGTAAGATAACTTCGGTTCATATTGAAGTTTTGTAGATTAAAATATTTTATAGTGATATAAATATGATATTCGTTTATGTGTTATATAATTTTCAGTGCTATTAAAATAGGTATTAGGTTAATAAGATATAGTATTAGTGATCGTATTTAAAGGACAAGGTCTAAGTTATTGTTGGATTATTATGATTAGTTGTATATTATTACAAAGAGTTTAGAGTATTGCTTGAGATTACACAATTAAAGATTATCTCTTTAGAGATAATACATGATGTATTAATAGTTTAATCATGATTGCTTGCGAATAATGTTTGAAAATTTCTTGACACCTTTGTGAAAAAGACCATAATTTTTTTATTTATACATTCTTAATAATATTATTAGGAGTAATGTTTTGGCAAATATTAAATCAGCTCAAAAACGTATTGTAACTTCTGAAAAGCGTCGAAAAAATAATATCAGTGATCGATCAATGATCCGTACTTTTATTAAAAAAGTATACATGGCTATTTCTAGTGGGGACAAAAAGTCTGCTCAGAATGCATTTTCTATTATGCAGCCACTGGTTGATCGTTATGCCTCTAAAGGACTTATTCATAAAAACAAAGCTGCACGACATAAATCTAATTTAATGGCAAAAATTAAAAAAATGCCTATGAATTTATCTATACATAAATAATTTTTTTAAAAGTTTATATTTTTTATATTTTCTGTTTTTTATAAAAGGTTAATTAGGATGTTTGTTAATCTTCGAGAACATTTAGTTTCATGGTTAAGAATTATTTATCACTAATATAAATCATGTATTTTTATTGATATTTCTATATTAGAATATGATGATAGTAGATCAAATCTATAATTTTTATCTTTTTAAACATAAACTATATAATATATTATTAATCAAGATATGAGATAAGTAACTAATTTTAATTGATAAGTATCAATTATTTAAGTTTTGCGTAATACTCAATGTATAATCTAATTATACATCTTTTTTAACAATTTCGTGGTTAAGTTATTGATTAAATAAATATCGAAAAGATGTAAAGATTTTACATCGGAGACTATAAGCCTCTATAAAATGAAAATATTTATATTTCTTATTATATAGATTGAGATTTGAACAGTTTTCAGAACTATATTAATATAGATTTTTTTAATTGTTATATTATATTCTATAATACATAGAAGAGGTATGAGAACGTGATTTTTTCTGATAGAAAATATTTTAAAAAGAGAGATAAGTCAGTAAATTTGTAAATTTGAAGTAACGTATGTAATAATTAAAGTTTAATTCTTTACTTCTAATAAAAGAAGGATAGTTATTTTTAATTTAACTATTAATTAATCTTATTTAAATTAAAAAGACTTTTCTTGATCCGTTATGATATGTAATCTATCTTTGTATTTAGGTAAAATTTTCTTCAACTAGATGATTGTAGGAAAGTAATAACTAGAAGGTTTTCTACCTACTGATTTTTATTCATTTAATATATTGTGATGTAGTAGTTATTTTTTGGACTAAAATGATATAAGAATTATTAAGATTTATATTTTAGATAGTTTTTGATATTTTCTTGATCGTTCTTTCTTTCTAAGAGTTAGAATGATTTTTGTCTTAGTAAGATTTTAGTTTCTGGTGTACTTTTAGTCTAATACCTCCTGTTAGGTTATATTAGAATCATGTATTTTTTTGACTTAATTAAATTAAGTGACTTTTTTATTTGGATTAGACGAAAAAATTGTATTTCTTTTAAGTACAATTTTGAATTGCATCACATTTAGTTATTGGTCTAATAAATTACATATATTTAACAAATTTTTATTTTAACTAAAATAGATATATGAATTTATGGTTTATGTGTAACTTAGTTTTTTTATAGAAAGTAACTTGAGGATCATTAGTGATCTTAAGTTTTAAGAAAATGAATATTTTATAAATATAAAATAAGTAAAATTAAATTAAAGGTTTATATTTTTTTGTTTATTTTATATTATGTAAAGAAGGAGTTCTTTATTTGAGGGTATTTAAAGAATCTATATTTTTAATATATTGTTGTTCTGTGATCCATCCATGAAGATCTATTTTTTTGCATCGTTGACTACAAAACGGTCTCCAGTGATTAAGCTTATCCCAAATCACTTTTTTTTCACAAGTTGGACATTTCACTGAATTAGGATTGTTCATTATTCTTTCTTTATTATTAGTTTCGTAATGGTTTTATTTAATTTTTTATCTATTAATGTAGATTATTATTTAGATAATGTTCCTAGTTTAATTAGTTCAGTTATAAATAATTTAGATCTTTTATATTAGATGTACCTTTTAGTATCTAGAAGGAGTTTATATATTGATTGGTTGATAGATATTTATTTTTATATCTGAATGATAAAATATACATTACTAAAAAGATAGAAAGTTTGTTCCAAGAACTACGTGTGGTATTTTGAGATATTCTGTTTTGAACAGAATTAAGTTATTATAATAATTAACATACAAATATTAAAGAGAACTTGTTTATATCTTTCTAAGATAGAGGATTATGATGAATAAAGATTTCTTAATTTATATATTTCAGATATATTGATTATAGATTTGTAATCGTAATTATGATATTTAATAGTATATTGTCATAATTAGTTTTATGTATAAATATTTTATAGATTTTATGGTCGCTTATATATGATATATATCATATATAAGAATATTGTAGGTATATATACCATATATTACTAATTTTTATATATACATACAATTTATATTAGTTTTATATTTTATATTGGATGATAGTTTAATTTTTTTTCTTTAAGTTTACTATTGCTTTATAAATAAGTATTTAATTTATGTTAGTTTTCAACAATGATTTTTTTGAAAGAAACCGTCGTCTATTTGAATAATACAATCAAGTAAGGAATTTTCTAGTTTACCATACGTTTTCTATATTTTAATCATCATAATCCTATCTATTAATATAGATCGTGATTTATTTTTTTTATTTTAGAAAAATATAATTATATTGATATGTTTATCAAACGGGGTTTTTATATAAAAATAAAAATCAATCATTTTTATTTCTTTAATCTAAAAAGAAATGATATTGATCATATCAAATTATTAAGACTATTTCAATTTTATTTTTCTATTGGGAAAAGATTAAGAATTATAGTATAACTTTATGATATTAGAGTTGATCATTTGGAGCGGGAAACGAGACTCGAACTCGCGACCCCGACCTTGGCAAGGTCGTGCTCTACCAACTGAGCTATTCCCGCAAAAACTAGATAGGATTAATTGTTTTTTTTATTATTAACTACGAATTATAACAATATTATTTTTCTATGCAACTTGTCTCTTATGGACTAAGAGTATCAAGTTATCTGGATAATGATCGTATCATATTGCGATGATAATTAAAATATTTATTATTATATTCATTTCTAATTCTCTTACTATTTAAGGACTAGTAAGCATGCTGACTATTTATCACTCTAATGATTTAGAGATGTTGAAAAATTTGGTTTGTAGTAAAATAGAAAATACACCTCTTTCAAACCCATTGTGCCCTGAAGTATTTTTGATACAAAGCGTTCAGATAAGAGAATGGCTAAAAATAAAATTATCTGAAGAACTTGGTATAGCTGCTAATATTGATTTTTTTTTACCGTCTGCTTTTATGTGGGATATGTTTGCGCGTGTGTTTCCTTTTTTTACTCGAGACAGTACGTTTAATCAATTTAATATACGTTGGAAGTTAAGGGCTCTTTTCCCTACAATTTTGCTACACGAATCTTTTAGTATGATCGGTCAGTATCTAAGTAACGATCAAGAATATCGTAAGTTATTTCAATTAACAGAGCGTATTGCTCAATTATTTGAACAGTATTCCATTCATAAACCTGAGTGGTTAAATGCATGGGAAAATGGAGAAATAATAGAGAACGAGTTAGGAATCCATCAGGCATGGCAATCTAAATTATGGATGGAATTAGTAAAATATACCAAGAAGTTAGGAGAGTCCATTTGGCATAGGGCAAGTTTATATCAATATTTTATCTCTACATTACAGCAGGCATTATTAAAGATTCCTAATCTTCCTAGCCGTATTTTTATTTTTGGTTTCTCATCTTTACCGGCTGAGTATTTAGAGGCTTTAGGTAAGCACACTAATATTTATCTTATGTGTGTTAACCCTTGTCGTTACTATTGGGGTGAGATTCAGGAATATCAATTTTTTAAGAAACTTAAAAATTCTGTTTCATTGTGTTATAAAAAGAAAAACTCGATAGAACAATTGCATGGTCGTGATGATATTAATTTATCATTTTCTGAGATTAGGAAAAGAAAAGAAATTAATCCTCTTTTAGCTTCGTGGGGTCAATGGGGGAGACAATATTTTGTTTTATTAGAAAAAACTGAATCATATCAAGTATCTGATTTTGTAGATATTTCAACTACTAGTTTGATAAATATTCTTAAAAGAGATTTGTTAGAACGAGAGGATCATTCTGTTATTGGTTTTAATAGAAATCAGTTTAACCATAGTCATACAAAGCGTATATTAAGCATAGATGATAGATCAATAGAAATTCATCTATGTCATAGTGCAAAACGTGAAGTTGAAGTTTTGCGAGATCAGTTACTAAATATGATGGAGAAGGATTCAACGCTCAGTGTTCGTGATATTATTGTAATGGTTTCTGATATCAATATTTACGCGCCATTTATTGAATCTGTTTTTGGTGATGTGTCTTCGGATGGTTTTATTCCATTTACCATTTCTGATTCTAGAGTGACTACTCAGCCCAATTTAATTTTTCAAACTTTTATAACATTGCTTATTTTGCTAGATAGTCGTTTTACTTCTGAAGAGGTTCTTTCTCTGTTGGAGGTTCCTGTAATTGCTAGTCGTTTTTCTATAAATTCTGAGGGTTTATCTATACTTCGTAAGTGGGTAGTAAAATCGGGAGTAAGATGGGGGTTAGATGATGAGGTTTTTTATGAGATTGATCTTCCTGTCGTTAGTCAGCATACTTGGCGTTATGGTTTAAGTCGTATGTTTCTTGGCCACGCAATGGATAGCCAAGGGGGTTTATGGGAGGGAGTTTTGCCTTTTGATGAGTGTCGTGGGTTAATGCCTGAAGTAATAGGTAATTTTGCTGAATTTGTAATGAAATTAACATATTGGAAAAAGTGGCTTAGTCAGCCATTAGAGTTATCTAGTTGGTTACTTTTTTATCGTCAGATCATGGACGATTTTTTTCTTAGAGATAGCGATAATGAAACTGAGTTAGAATTAATTGAACAAACATGGAATAAAATTGTTAATTACGGCATTGATTCTTTGTATCAACAAGAGATTCCTTTATCACGTTTAAGAGAAGAGTTGGAATTAGAGTGGAACTCTCAAAAAAAAAGTAATTATTCTATAGGTTCGGCAATTAATTTTTGTAGTTTTACTTCTATGGGATCCATTCCTATAAAAGTAGTATGCCTTTTAGGAATGAATGATGGTGTCTATCCGCGTCTTACATCTCCATGTAGTTTTGATTTAATGCAAAAAAATGTACAAACAGAGTATCTTGATTCTTCTAGAGAAGATCACTATTCATTTCTTGAGATTTTATGTTCAGTTCAGGAAAAATTATACATTAGTTATATTTTTCGATCTATAGAGGATGATACTGTATGTTATCCATCAATTTTAGTTAATGAGTTAATAGACTATATTAGTCAAAGCTTTTGCTTGCCTGAATATCGAGATAAAGATATTGAGAGTAGTTCTAAGGCTGTAGTACAACATCTTCAATATTCACATAATCGTATGTTGTTTCCCACAGAGAATTTTACTTCTCAATCAAAATTTTATAATATTGATTCTGAGTACTTACCTTCTTTTAGTGCTGAAAATATGAAGAATTCATCTTTTATACAGAGCTCACTAAGAGAAAATAAAATAAATATTAGTTTGAATCATTTTTTAAATTTTTGGACTCATCCTGTTCGATCATTTTTTCAATCTCGTCTTGGTGTGTATTTTCAGATAGAAGAATGTATATTACCAGATACGGAATCATTTATACTGGATAGACTTAGTTGTTATCAGATGAATAGTCAGTTATTAGATCATCTTATTAATGATAAAAAAACTGACTTTCTTTATAAACAAGCACGCGCATCGGGTCTATTGCCTTATGGTTCATGGGGCGATCTTTTTTGGAGGGAACAAGAAGATAAAATGAGCGAGATAGCTACAAAAATTCAGTCTTATCGCACAAAATTAGAAAACAGAAACATATCTTTGATGATTGATGGTTTTGTTCTTACCGGTTCTTTAACTGAGATTCAAGTTAATGGGTTATTACGTTGGTCTCCCAGTATGCTTCGTTTATCACATGGTTTAAAGTTATGGTTAGAGCACTTAGTGTATTGTGCTACTGGAGGTACTGGTTTCAGCCTGATGTTTGGATGTAATAATAGTCTATGGCATTTTCTTCCAGTATCCATAGATGATGCGTACAAGCATCTATTAGATTATATTAATGGTTATCGACTAGGTATGCGTAGTCCCTTATTGCTTACCTTTTCTGGAGGAAAATGGTTACAAGCATGTTTTGATCAGAAAATGGGTATTATTAACAATAATGATCTGTCTCAAAAAAAAGCATATAGAAAGTTATTACAATGTTGGGAAGGAAATAGCCAGACAGATGGAGAAAGAAATGATGTTTATTTACAGAGATTACTACCTTGTTTAAACAAAGATAGTATTAAGTTAATAACAGATCAGGCAGAGCTCTGGTACACATCTGTATTGCGATATAATCAAGTATAACCAAGAAAGGTTTTAGTTTATTACAATAATTAAGGATATCTTACGTATTATTTGTCTTAAATATATTAGCATTTAAGAAGATGTATATTTTCTTAGAAGATAAAACAAGAGATGCTAATTATAGATAGATCGATGTTAGATAACATGTTACTCTTGAAAGAGTTCTATAAAGAACAATATATTCTTATATATGTTAAAAAATTATCATAAAGGGTAATGTATTTAAAATAGATTGCTTTTAATTAAGTATATCAGATTCTTTTTTTGGATGTGTTTTAATGTCTCTATTTTAGTAGAATGCCATTGGGTTACATATTGTTGTTAGTATAGAGATTATTGTTAATAATAGATTTTAAAAATCTTTATTTATTGCCTAATTTTGGTAGATTAGGTTCATAATGATATCTAATTTTAGTCATGAATATTTTCTTTAAAATGTAGTGATATATGAGCAAGTGGATAAAGCAGTCCTATGTTAAGGTAAATCGATTTTTAGTCAGATATAATCAGAACATATAGAAAATGAACATTTATAGTAAGGGAAAGGAAGAGCAACTTGGGTTTTATATCCTAGATATAGATGTCTTAGATGATTGATTGATAGAGTTTATGGCTCAATAATTAGTTTTTTTGATTATCTATAATAGATTTTATATTAAAATAAATTAGTTTTGGATAACTCTTTGAGGAGTGATCTAAAATAGATAGGATTTAATCCTAGTAGATAGAACATAGTCATGTATGTTTTAACTTCTATTATTGTAAAAAGATTTTGCAAGAAAGACTTAGTCTTTCTACAGAAAGAGTCACTTGATTGGCCAGGATATGTATAAAATATTAAATTATGTACTGTTTTGTTTTATAAAAAATAGAAATCTTCTTTTAACACAAGGCTTCTATTTCCTATATTAAATTTAAATAATTTGATTTATTTTCGATGATTGAAGATACTATTCTCGTATCATTTGTAATGAATGAGTTACTGGTCGTTACATATATTTTCTTTGTAGATTTGATGACTATTCTTTATTTTTTATACTGATAGTTTTCCGGTATGTTAGAGATTGTCACTATCATTGATAGTAATATATAATCTAGATTTGTTATTATTAAAAGAATAATATACGAAGAAGAACTGAATCGATGTGCAAAGAACTATTGAAGGCAGTGGTAAGTGAATTGGAAATTAGAACTATATAAAACTGGTTGATATTTTTATCTTTATATATTATAGATTTTTTTTCGTAGTTCTTTATGGTTAAAAATATTATTATTTATTGAATATTTATTAGTATTAATAGGTTATGTCTTTTAACATAGGAGATAGAAAATAAATTAATTTTACTTAAATTATATTTTGTTATCGAGACGATTGATTTAGAAAAAAATATTGAATGTTCTAAGCTTGTCTTATATTTTTGAGATGACTAGATCTCTAATATGATGATTTATTAGTATATTAATAATTATGTATAATCAGTATATTATAATTAAATAGATCAGAGAAAATATTTCTGGTTAGCTCTATGAGAAAGATATGCATTAATATTTTATTTTTAATTGAGTTAATAATAAGATAACTTATTTCATACTGTTATAACGTTTCTCTGAATTAAGAGTATGTTTCTAACAATTAAATATGTTGACTGATATTCTTTTGGTTATGTAATAACATGGGGGTTGATAGTATCATATACAATATAGTGAATTATAATTCAATGCCTTAAATACTCATCTGTATTAGAATTTCTATATTATAAGTTCTATATGGATTATTTAATTATTTAAAATAAAATTTATTTTTCTATTTTCCAAGATCTTAGATAAAATTATGTTATAATGATAAAATAAATTACTATTCATTTTATTTTGTAAAAATTCTAGTAATTTTTAATATAATAAATTATTGTTCTTTTTTCTTTTTATAGTTATGGTTTAGTTAATGTTATTTAATTTAGACAAGAATAAGGTAATGTATAGTGTTATAAAGTTTTGATTGATAATAAGTGAGTAAATAGAGAAATTTATTTTTTTTTAATTGTCTTAGGTTAAAGACTGAACAATCTTTTTATTAAAAAATATTATAAGTTTAATACGTATCGATTATGTATGTAATTTTGTTACATATGAGTTATTTTGACATCACATCTTTATTGTATGTATACAATATTTTACTTTTTAGATTATTTCTATAGTGTTTTAATATAAAAATTTTTATTGAAATTTATAAATAAATTGCAATTACTGAAAGATAGGAATTTCGAAAGATCGGTTTAGACCTGGTTTATTTTTTTATAAAATTTTGCTAATTTAAAGAAAGAATTAGATAGTATATCTACTAATATAATACACTCTTTATTCAAAAAGATATAAAATTGAATAATATAATTAGTTAAATTAATTAATTTATATGTGGGATTAGAATGTATTCCAATATAGGTATGTTATCTATAAAAAATGTAATATCACCTTCTCTAATTGTAAAACATGATATTATCTATCTATCGTCGTATAGAATAATCATGAATGCATATACTAAGTTTGCCATGTATTTAATGAACAAACAAGTAATGTGAAATTACTAATTTACTTTTTATTAAGATGAGATTTAAGATAAAACATTTTTTTAACTGCGCGTTATATGTCAATATATTAAGTTATTTATTTTATGTACACACATACAGAAATGTTATTTTTAATGACTGAGGCTAAGTTGTGATTGAGAAGCTGCGTAATATTGCTATTATTGCTCATGTTGACCATGGAAAAACTACCTTGGTTGATAAATTACTGTTACAATCTGGTACTTTTGATGAGCGAACTGAAATCACTGAACGTATAATGGACTCTAACACTCTAGAGAAAGAGCGTGGAATTACTATACTTGCAAAAAATACTGCCATTCAATGGCATGGACATCATATCAATATTGTAGATACTCCTGGTCATGCTGATTTTGGTGGTGAAGTAGAGCGTGTGATGTCGATGGTTGACTCTGTTCTTCTTGTGGTGGATGCTATAGATGGACCTATGCCTCAAACGCGTTTTGTAACTAAAAAATCTTTTGAATATGGTTTAAGACCAATTGTTGTTATTAATAAAGTAGATCGTCCAGGTTCTAGACCAGATTGGGTCGTAGATCAAATTTTTGATTTGTTTGTGAATCTTGATGCAAACGATGATCAACTTGATTTTCCTATAATTTATACTTCTGCTTTAAATGGTACATCATCTTTAGATCATAAGAATATGACAGACGACATGACTCCATTATATACAGCCATTATTAATCACGCTTCTCCTCCAAAGGTAGAAATAAACGCACCATTTCAAATGCAGATTTCTCAGTTGGATTATAATCATTATGTTGGACTCATTGGTATCGGACGTATTAAGCGTGGTCAAGTTAAACCAAATCAGTTAGTTAGTATAATTAATAGTAAAGGTCAAGTTCGTAATAGTAAAGTCAATAAAGTTTTTACTCACTTAGGTTTAGAACGTATCGAAGCGACTCACGCTGAAGCTGGTGATATAATTGCAATTAGTGGGCTTGGTGTATTACATATTTCTGATACTCTTTGTGATCCACAAAACCCAGATCCATTACCTACTCTTAATGTTGATAAACCTACTGTGAGTATGTATTTTAACGTGAATACATCGCCGTTTTCTGGTAAAGAAGGGAAGTTTGTTACTTCACGTCAGATCTTAAATCGTCTAAATAAAGAGTTGCTCTATAATGTAGCATTAAGAGTCGAAGAAACCGAAGATTCTGATGTATTTCTAGTATCTGGTCGTGGTGAGTTGCATTTATCTATATTAATTGAAACTATGCGTCGTGAAGGTTTTGAACTTGCTGTTTCCCGTCCTAAAGTGATTCTGTGTGAAATGGATGGTCGCATGACAGAACCATTTGAGTGTGTCACTGTGGATATCGAAGAATCAAGTCAAGGTGTTGTCATGCAAGCTATGGGTATGCGAAGGGGATCAGTAAAAAATATGTTATCTGATAGCAAGGGTCGAATTCGTCTTGATTATTTAATGCCATCTCGTGGTTTAATTGGTTTTCGAACTGAGTTTATGATGATTACTTCTGGTACAGGTAATTTGCATTCTACCTTTAGTCACTATGATGATATACTTCCTGGTAAAATAGGCCAACGGCAGAATGGTGTCTTAATTTCTAACGGAACAGGTAAAGCAGTTGCTTTTGCTTTGTTTAGTCTACAGGATCGCGGTAAGCTTTTTCTTGGTCATGGTTCTGAGGTGTATGAAGGTCAAGTGATTGGTTTGCATTCGCGTTTAAATGATCTTACGGTGAACTGCTTAACTGGTAAAAAACTTACAAATATGCGTGCCTCTGGTACTGATGAAGCATCTATATTAGTTCCTCCTATTCACATGACTTTAGAGAAAGCACTTGAATTTATTGATGACGATGAATTAGTAGAAGTAACTCCTCAGTCCGTGCGTATTCGGAAACGTTATTTAACTGAAAATGCTCGTAAACAAGCTAATCGACGCTTGATAGATTCTTAATTTTTTATCATATTTCAGTTTATGTTATTTGATAGAGACAATAGTCTAATGTTGTTTTGGATCACGCTTTTATCATATTGAGATAACCAGTAAAGTATCTAATCTTTATCTAGATTTTTTATTGATATGATTTTAGATTGTCATTCATTAATAATTTTATTAATTTTAATCTTGTAGTATCGTAGATTATTAGTATGTATGGTTACGTCACTAGTGTTTAACAATTCGTATTATAGTTTATAGATATAGATATAAAATTTGTAGTGATTTTTTTTGAGTTTTAGTTTTAATATTATTTATTAACTTGATCATTATCATTTTATATATTCTTTTTTCAAAAAGAATTTTAGAGATTGTTAGAAATTATATTTAGAATTTTTAAGATTTTAAATGAATTAGTTAGGGAGATGGTTTATATATAAAATATGAAAATTTTTTATTAACTTGATAATCGATAAGGTATATGGACTGTTTTATTTTTTTATTAGTTGAGTGTAGAGATTTTATTTTTTATCAATTTATCTTAGTATTAAGATAGAAATATACGTGCCTTAGTTTTTATATTACTTGACAATAGATATTTTACTATCGTAAAATAAAATAATGTTATTGATGGTTAAGTTTAATGCACGTTGCATCAGGAGAAGATCTAATTATGTCTAATAATTTTCTTAAATAGCATGAAGAGATAAGATTAGAAGTTTAGTATAATGTGTTTAGAAGATATTAGATCATATCAAAAATGTAATAGTTTTGTTTAATTAAATGGATCTTGTAGTTTGATTAGATCCTGTCAATTCTTTCTTTATTTATTTACTAGATATATTAGTTTTTTTAGTTAATATTGCTTATTTATTTAGATAAATTTTTTTAGTCTTGTTTATTTAGTTTTTTTCCATAAGTCATTACTTATTATTTTAATAAAATATTGTATATACAATATGTAAGAGATATATGCATAATCGAATTTAATAGTTCATGTTATAGATTTTATATTTTATTTAAAAAGGAATGTCGTCTTCAAAATTAATAAGTGGATCATTATCTTGAATGATGTTTTTGTGTTTTATTTTTTGTGGTAGAGAATTAGACAACTTATTTAAATCATTAGATAAGTTAATTTCGTGTTCATTTTGGTTTTTTTCTTCCCATTCAGTTCTTTTTCCGGGGTTAGATTGGGATCGACCTCCTAGCATATGCATAGTTCCTCCTACATGATTCACTATTATTTCGGTAGTGTATTTTTCTATTCCGGACTGATCTGTCCATTTACGAGTCTGTAAGCTTCCTTCAATATATATTTGAGAGCCTTTGCGTAGATATTCAGACGCTACTTCAGCAATTTTCCCGAATAATACGACGCGATGCCATTCAGTCTTTTCTTTTGTTTCTCCGGTTTGCTTGTCGCGCCAGCTATCAGATGTTGCTACAGTAATATTCGCTACAGCGCTTCCATTAGGAATGTAGCGAATTTCTGGATCTTGCCCTAGATATCCGATTAAAATAACTTTATTTATTCCTTTACTGGCCATATCATATCTCCAAATCATAATGTTATTTTACTAAAACTAAATATTACCATAGTTGGTACCTAACATCTATATTTATTAAATATGAAGGTAATGTATTTCTAATTAATTATTGATTTTATACAAAATTTTCATATATTGAAAAGAGGGATATGAATTTATTTTCAATATTTTTAATATTTTAATTTAAGTATAATTTTACGTTTTGATATTGGTGTTGCCTTCTTCTTTAAAAGAATAGAACTTTTCATTGTTATAAAAATCAAAGAATTTTTTATTTAGTAAGAGATTATGGTGTGTTAGATGTCACTAGTATTCATTTTTTTATTTATATTCTTACATTGCCTTCTATATATTATCTAAGATATCTTTTATATTATAGTCTACAGTTGTTTAGTCTGCTACATAATCATTATATATATAGATTTCTATAGTCAATAATTTTTATAGATTGGTAATAGTGTCTTTCTTTATAGGTTTATAAGTTTGAAAAATTTTATTGTGTCTTTGGTTAAAAATTATTAAAAATTTGAATTGGAAAGGATTTCGTGGATTAAGTTATAATAAATTATAACTGAGTTATTACTATATGTAATCTTTTCGCTTAAAATACTTATCAACTCTCAATATTGCTCATTTTGAATTTTCTTATAATGATTTTTTCTGATGTTTATTGTAAGTATTACCTATTGTAAGATATTTACTTGCTTATTCTTTAAGATCTTTCGAATGTACGAATGATATGCTAATAATTTTAAATATTAATTTAATGTGATTTTTTATTGAATTTAGTATTAAGATTTTATTTAAATATCCTTTCTGTTTAGAAGAAAGTTCTTTTTGTATACTGATGTGCATATTCTAGTAAGTGTTGCGTTGTATTGAGATATGTGTATCAATTATTAATTATTTTTAGGAAAAGAATAGGTTGATTATTTTATATCAATTTTCATATAATCAGTGTATTTATAATTCTTATAATTTAAGAGTTTTGTTATATTTACTATTCGTTATAGTAATGGACTAAAGAAGTAAAATAGTCTCTCTATAATCCGTTTCCAATAAGCCCGTTGTGACCAGAGTAGCGCATCAACTAGACGTGATTGAGAGATATATTCATTTTGTATACGTGATAACTCTCTACCACATTTATCATCATCAATTACTAGAGTAATTTCAAAATTAAGCAATAGACTACGCATATCAAGATTTACGGTACCAATCAAGCTAAGTTGGCCATCTACAAGAATGCTTTTGCTATGTAATAACCCCCCCTCAAACTGATAGATTTTTACCCCAGATTCAAGTAGCTCACTAAAAAATGCTCTGCTTGCCCATCGAACTAGAATGGAGTCATTATGGCGTGGAACAACAATCTTTACATCTACGCCACGATAAGATGCAGTGCAAATTGCATGTAGTAAATTATCGCTAGGCACTAAGTATGGAGTAGTAATGATTAGCGTTTTTTTTGAAGAATAGATTACAGTTAATAGAGACTGATGAATTATTTCTTTTGGAAAGCCCGGGCCTGAAGCAATAACTAAAATGGTATGATCATTTGTTTTCTTCAATGGAAGTGTAGTATGATTTAGAACAGAAGGGGGGGGGATGTGTTTACCTGTTTCAATTTCCCAGTCTCCTGAATAAATAATGCCCATAACTGTTGCAATCGGACCTTCGATTCGGGCCATAAGATCCACCCATTGACCAACTCCGGATTCTTGTTTAAAAAAAAGAGGGTCTACTAAGTTCATACTCCCAGTATAGGCGATATGGTTATCAATTAACACAACTTTGCGATGTTGACGTATATCCATTCGTCGGAGAAAAATACGAAGAAGACTAACTGGAAGCGCTTCTACTACATCTATACCAGCATTACGCATCAGATTAGGCCAATCCGTACGGAAAAATTCTACGCTTCCAGCAGAGTCTAGTAATAGACGGCAATGAACACCTCGGCGTGAGGCTGCCATAAGCGCTTTTGCAACATCGTCAGCTAGTCCACCAGGCTGCCAGATATAAAATACCATTTCAATATTATTGAGTGCTAGTTGAATATCTTGTACTACGTTTTTCAGTGTAGAATTGCTAGTTGTTAAGAGCTCAAATTGGTTTCCTTTTACGCCGGCTATTCCTTGACGTTTTTCACAAAGTTGAAACAATGGTTGAGCGATATCACTGTTTTGTTTATCATAAAAATCTTGATGAGATTTTAAATTTCTTAACCATATAGAGGTGGATAGCCATATAGTTCGAGCTCGTTTAGTACGGAGTTTTCCTAAATATAGTTCTCCTAGTGAAAGATAGGCAATAATTCCTAGAAGAGGAAGGATATAAATAATTAGAAGCCACGCCATAGCGAAAGGTACAGAGCGTCGTTTAATTAAAACTCGTAATGTTACGCCGGCAATCAATAGCCAGTAACTAAATATTAGTAGCCAGTTTGTTATAGTATAAAAGGTAATCATGAAATATGCAGTTTCGTTCACAGGTCTGTGTTAGCTTTATTAAAGCATCAGAACTCGTGATATAGTGACTTTTATCATGCTAATTTTGTTTTTTAACATTAATATTGTCATTAGTCATGGTAATATAATTTGATTTTAATGTAGATAGTTTTTTTCGAATCTCTATTTTCTGACTAATGATTAGATAAATGGTTATGATTAAATTTACATAATTTATTTTTTGAAATATCAATTTTATTGACTATAAGAATATATACTGGATATAAAATATATTTTTTCTGGAACTTTTTGTGCATCTTTGAATCAGGATTTATTTGATCTAGTTTAATGTAAAATATACATTATTTTATGCTGTATTTTATTTTCATGTGGATAATCTAGTTATATGTAGCGAATATTTGTATCTTTATATTAAGAGTTAGTATGATTTTATTTTATTCTCCTCTTGTTTTTATGATTGTATTTTTATGTAGTTCCCTATAATTAACACGTTGGTTTGTATATCTTTCATAAAACATAGATATTTTTGATTAAAATGCATATTTTCGATTTTTCTAACACTTTAGATTTTTTTTTCATCGTAGATAATACCAGATAGATTAATTATTTTTTTATTGTATCTTAACCATAGTTTATAGCTAAAGAAAGATTTTTTATCTTATATATATTGAAAAATTGATCATGGTAATGTATTCTATTTTAGAATTTCTCATCACTTTAATTAAAATAAGATATTTCATTGATTTTTAAATCAGTCTGATTAAGCGTACAGATTTAAATGTAATAAATATTATTACTTCAGAGTTGTCCTTTAATCTAAAAAGAGGGTAGTAAATGAGGGTATGTAACTGCAATAATTTTCTCAATAGTTCGAAACTGAATTATTTTTAGATTTTATTTTTCATACTTTTTTACGAAAGTATTATTTATATGATATAATCATCCTATGATTAGCGATTTTAGTTCTAGTTATATCAATAATACTTAGTTTTTGTAGTGGTCAGATAATTATACCATATGATATATTAGGTCTAGGTTTATTGATATAGTTATTCTATTTAATAATAGAATTTTTGATTAAATTTTGATTTAGTTAGACCACTTTAGTTTATGATACTCTTCTGTCTATGTTGGTTTGGTTTATTGACAGAGTCGAAATCATAAAATTACAGAATTAATTAAGCTCATCAGATTATAATATGAGTAAATTAAGTTAACTTGTTTTTAAGAAGTAGTTTCTAGTATTGTTATTTCTTTTTCTTAGAGTTTTCTCCAAGAATAGCAGTTGTTTTTAGAGTAATGTATTTATAAACATCATAAGAAAGGCATCATTATTTAGGGTTAAACCCTGTTGATATTAAATATATGATTTGTTTTATTTTAAAAATAAAGAGTAGCGTCTCTATTTTCTGTAGATAGGATTACAGAGAGTAATCAAATTTTTCTGATTGATGTGGGTTTATATGATTGATTATATTTGAGTGATAGAATAAAATTAATCATTTGGACAGATCAGTGACTTATAAAAAACGATAGTGTGATTAATTGGCCGCGTTTTAGTGACAAAACTAAATAAGTTTACTTACTTGCTAGACAAATAGATAAAAATTTTTTAATTTCGTTAATTGTATTAGTTAAGTATACGCTTTTAACTTAATTATAGGTTATTTTATATTTGTTTTCTTTTAAAATGTGTTGTTATGATAAATAATCAAGATTTGATTGATGTTTAATAAGTTTTTAGTATTAATTTAGAATAATATAAGTGATAGGTCTACATTTATCGAGATGTAGAGAAGATAACTTATATAACTATGATTATAATGCGAACTCTTATTAAGATCTGAGTTGTTATCCAGATAATACATCTATGATACTTAAATATATATTTTATACTTAAATATATACTTACAATAATTGTTGTAAGAGTAAATTCTCTGAACATCTATAATTGAATATATTAGAATTCAATTGAGTTTATTTTTAACCTATTAGTTAGAGATAGTTGATCTAAGCTTTTTCAGAGCGAGCTTGGTTTAGTAATTTTTTTCATAGAGATAGGAAAAAAGATTACCTAATTGGTTAACTAAAACTAATGTTAAGTAGTATAATTTTCTGAGCATTTTTTAATATCTCCCTAGAAAAGCGCTTAGAGATGTTATTAATTAGGAATTAATAGAATATATTTACTAAGTTATTAATTGTGTAAGTTTATGTAACATATTATGATTTAGGGATTAATGTATTTTCTTTTATATATAACATAATAAAAGAGTTAATTTCATATTTATAATCTATAATTGTTAAGGAGAGCCTATCGAAATGTCATCAATTAATTATTAAAATTTTAATAATAATTATTATTGAATAATTTTAATACACTCTTACATTATATTTAATAAATTTTAATATTTTTAATATTTTTTATTGAAAATTGCTTTCTTTTTAGTTTTTAGATCTATATAATAGGACATTAGGATTTTATAAACAATAAAGAAATAAAATATAATAATGAAGAGATAGTTTGTATTTTTTTGGAAAAAAAATCATAATATTTTTATGTATTGAAGACTGTTAGTATGTCAATGGGAGAGCTTTTAGCGTACCTACAATGTTAATTTGAGAATTCGGTCAGGTCTGGAAGGAAGCAGCCGTAACAAATAATACATGTGTTGGAATACAGCTAATGCAGCTCTCCCACCTATTTTTTTAGGAAATGATTAGATCATTTTATATTTGATTGATATATTAAAGTGATATGGATAACTTTGTAGTCTGAATAATAACAAGTAACATTTCTATGTTATTCTTTAGGCAAAAATAGTTTTCTTATATGGTCAGTCTCTACATAAGAATCAGAGTGTATAATATATTTTCTTTTGTTTAAGAAAAAAGCTAGATATATCTAATTTTTCATTTTTTCTATTTTTTAAGTAAAATTTAGATATTTTATTTGTATAAAAATTGATTTTAATCACATCTTTATGTTAACCTAATGAAGGTGATTTATATTGAAATCTATTTTTAATTCATACTGTATCTAGATGATCATCGATAATGTAAAGGTTAAAATACTGATTACGTTTTGTTTAAATAGATAGATTATATTTTTTTCGAGGTATAATTTTCTGTTTTATTATTTTTGATTTTTTAACGCTAATATAAATACAGTATGTGAGGTTAATTAGTATTTGCATTTTGTCTGCATTAGTTTTATTTTTTTTATTTGATTCACATATTGGTATTTCTTAAATTTTCTAATTCTCTTAGAAGAGAATGGTTATTACCACTATTTTTATATCCATGCATCTTAATAAGAACTATTTTGTCATTATATCTAGATAACTACCATAATGTTGTAGTTGGTTAATTATATACCATAATTTTCTAGTTTTCTTTGACTAACTCTGGATTGTTTCGCTTCTTCGTCAAATTTATGAATGTCTATAACTTCTAATTTTTCTTTTAAGAACTGATAGTGATATTTTTTAGCAAGGTCTAATCCAGTCTTCTCTAGACCTTGTTTTTTTAAAATATGAAGTAAACGGGAAGAATAGGTTAAACCTGGATTATCAAATGATTTTTGTAGATTCTGGCATGTCTTTTGGTAAAGAGGTTTTTTACTAGAGTTATCTAAAATTTTTGCTATTAGAATTAGGTCTTGAAGAAGTCTATTTCCTACCTGAGAAAGAAAATAGGGCTTATTATTATGACCCATATGGACTTTTTGTCCCATTTTACGTCCTTCAGTGCTTACTAAATTCCAGTTCTTTCGTGCATAATCTAACTCAGTATTATTTAATTCAGGAGAGTCTGCTAGGGAGCACCAAATAAGAAAAAGATCAAGAAAGCGTATTTGTTCATCTGTAATTCCAATTGGTGAGAATGGATTAATATCTAATGATCGTACTTCAACATATTCAATCCCTCGGTATTTCAGTGCGTCAGACGAAACTTCATTTAGATTTGTAAGACATTTAGGGCGTATAGGTATATATAATTCGTCTTCAATTTGTAGTATATTAGTATTGAGTTGTAACCAATTGCCTTGTTGATCCTTGATTCCTATTGCCGAAAACTCTTCTGAAGGCGTTTGAGTTGCCGTTTTAATATTAAAAATATAATCTTTCAGGTTGTTAAATGTGATAGCTAGTTGTTTGTTATTGCGATTAGTATAACCAATCTCACTAATTCGTAGCGAAGTTGCATATGGAAGTGAAAGCATGTCTGGATGGTTATATTCAAATGGTAATTTAAGATGTTTGTCTTGAATTAAAGAAGGGGGTATAGCTGGTGAAGAACCAAAAAGATAAGGAATTATCCATCCTAGTCTATAGTAGTTTCGTATTAAACTTAAGTAACCAATAGATATTATTTCTTTTTCATTGTTTGTTGTATTAATATTTTTCCAGAGGCGCCAAAAAGATAAAGGTAATGAAAAATTATAATGTATTCCTGAAATCATTTGTATTAATGCACCATATCGATTTTTAAGTCCTTGTCGATACTGGGTTTTCATTTGTCCAAGATGTGATGATCCGTATTGTGCAAGTTTTATACTTGAGTTAGGACATATTCGGCATGGCATGCTGATAGGCCACATCATTTCGTTTTCTAGTTGAGACGAGACATAACGATGAATATCACGTAGAAATTGTAGTAAATGATTAATATCTTGATCAACTGGTGTAATGAATTCTAATAATGCTTCTGCAAAATCTGTAGTGATCCAGTTATGTGTTAAAGGAGATCCAAAGTTTTTTGGATGGTCAGTGGTTGCAAGGTATCCATCAGGTTTAATACGTAGGGTCTCTCGTTCAATTCCTCGACTGATTCCCTTAAATACATAAGGATGAGCATTTAGCCAAGATAAAGCTTGTGACAGATCTGGAATCAAATGTGCCTCCAACTTAAAGATAATATGTGCATTAAAGAATTATATAGATCATTGTACCTATTGAAGGTGAATGAATCCATGATAGTATTCTATATTTCGTAGATCCATGGTATGGATGTATCTAAATATTTATATTGATATTAGAGTGCAATCATTATTAGTCTTAGTGTGTGCGTTATGAAAATATATTATAAAGTTGACAATGTTTAGAATTCTCCTTAAATCAGATACAAGGATTGGGGCTGATCTTTTATTGGTTTCTTTGAGTTAAGTAATTTAAGAGTATTGCAAGATTAGATTATTAAATCTATGAGAATATGTTTTTGTTGTGATCTAATGATATTTCTACATGATCTATATTTTTTTGACTCCATTTTATTACTTTAAAAAAATAATCTATTAGGAAAGTCAATTGGTTATTTTATTTTGATAATTAGATTAATTGTATATTAATGTGTGATTTAGATTTTAAAAATATTAAAAACAGCTGAGGACTTATAATCATCTCTATAATTAAAGGTAATTATACCTCTATTTCTGGAATTTTTTGGTCTTACTGATCTAGATAATCAACTTAATTAAGATCCTTTATTATGGTTAACAGAATCAATGTCTAAGAGAGATTGAAGTTTGAGGATAAGAAGTATTTTAATATTATGTTATAGACATTTTAATGAATTTATTTCTTGCATGAATTGTTTTATTTTCAGAAGTTAATAGAATCTTCAAAAATAATAAATCATCGAGTTCTTTATAATCGATATTACTTGAGGATTTAGTTTCTTGTATTAACAGAAATTAGTTAGTATAATATAATTATATTTACTAAATTTTGATAAAAATTATTATTTTACGTAAGAGTGCATTGTTTAGAAAAATTAGTTATTATTATATGGTCATTTTGATAGAATTCGAACATTGAAATATTGAGATATTATTGTAAAATAGAAAAGTAAAATACTTAATAAACCATATGTATTATTTTATTAGTACAGAGAGTGTCATGTCATTATATTTTTACTGTTATATTATTATAAGTCAGGATACATCCATTGTTTCTAACAATGATATATCATAAAATTTTGTATAAGCAGGATAATAAATATTTATGTATAAGGAGAAGGACTAACTTTAGTATTTGTATTTAGATTTATGGGTTATTGCATTAAGATTATTATTTAACTAGGAAAGAAATTTTTGTGATTGTGTTTAAATTAAAACGAAATAAGCATCAAGAGCATTTTGCAATGCTACCAAAAATTTCGCAGTCTGTGATGGATTTTATTACATTATTTTCTCCGGTTGACTTTCGTAAAACTTTATTGGAACGGATTTTTCAGGCTACAAGACGAGTTTGTATCGTGGCTTTATATTTAGAGAATGATGAGGGTGGTCAATCGATTTTTTCTGCACTTTATAAAGTTAAAAAACAGAAACCTAATTTAGATGTTAGCGTAGTAGTTGATTGGCATCGTGCTCAGCGTTGTCGTATCGGTAGTACTTGTAGTTTTACTAATGCTGATTGGTATTATGAGATAGCCAGTCAAAATCCTAATATCTCTATTCCTATTTATGGAATTCCTGTTAACACCCGAGAAGCTCTGGGTATTTTGCATTTAAAAGGGTTAGTTATCGACGATACTGTTTTATATACAGGTGCGAACTTTAATAACATTTATTTACATCAGAATAATCAATATAGATATGATCGTTATCATATTATTGGAAATCGATTGCTAGCTGATACAATGTTTAATTGGATCAGTGTTAATTTATTAAAATCTAAAGCTACGCAGAGATTAGATCAATGTTATCGTCCTCGTAGCTCACAGATTAAAAATGCAACAAGAAAATTACGTCATGATTTAAGAAGATGTCATTATCAATATTTGGGAAATATCATGAGTAATAAGCTATCGGTTACTCCACTTCTTGGGTTGGGTAGGCGTAGTTTATTAAATAAAACTATTTATTATCTTATTGTTTCTGTTAAAAGTCATCTTATTATTTGCACTCCTTATTTTAATCTTCCGTCTATTTTAGTACGAAATATCATCTATATTTTACGTCATGGCAGAAAAGTTGAGATTATTGTTGGAGATAAAACTGCGAATGATTTTTATATTCCTGAAAGTCAACCATTTCAGATTATTGGGATCCTACCTTATTTATATGAGATTAATTTACGCCGATTTTTAAGTCGTTTACAAAATTATATTTATAGAGGACAACTAACAATACGTATTTGGAAAGATGGTAATAATAGTTATCACCTTAAAGGATTATGGGTAGATGATACATGGATGATGATTACTGGAAATAACTTTAATCCGCGTGCGTGGTCTCTAGATTTAGAAAATGCAATATTAATTCACGACCCGCTACAGCAACTTGCAGATCAACGTTTCCGTGAATTAAATATAATTCGTCAAAATACTAAATTTATATATCATGCTAATGATTTAGAGAATATTGTTGATTATCCAGATAAAGCACGAAGATTAATTCTTGGGGTTCACCGTATGCAGATAGATCGACTGCTTCGACGTATTTTATAGGCATTGATAGTTGTTGGGGGTAGTGCTTTAATAATATTAATTAATAGAGGATTCTTTGATTGAGGAGAAATTATCTCTGTAATGTACATTTAAATTAAATAGTAAATAATTATAATTAGTTTTTTTATTTTTATTTTTTTTGTAAAAAAAGAATATGAGTTTATATGATATTAAAATTATAGATAAACTTAGGTTTTTTAAAAAATAGATCTAATATTGTTTTTTTATTTTTTTTTGAAATAAGTATTACATAGATATTGTTATGTTATATTGAGAATAATTTAATATGTATATCATATTTCTTGAGATAGTTAATCAATATAGTTTCTTTTATTGATTATGAAACGTACTTCGAATAAAAATATGATGTTCAGTTATAGAATTTAGGGTTAAGATGAAATGAGTGGTATTACAAAATTATAGTATGGTTATATTATAACTATTTACTAATAGTGAGATGTTTAATTTTTAGATTTCTATGGTTTTAGAATTAGATTGATTTTAGATGAAAAAATAATAGATAGTTTGATACTCGAGTATTGACAAATAGTGAGTAAAAAGTCTTGTGTATTTGATGTAATTTTAAAGAAGAAGTCTACAAAGAGATGATATTTTATAGAAAATTCTCAATAATTTTATCAGTTGTATAGTAACTAATTTATATAAGAATCTTTATAAGATATATTTTACTCTGAACTAGAGAATGATAAATATATAGTAATATTCTAACTAGGTAATCAAAGAAAATAAATATTTTCCATTATATAGTGATATGCAAAAGAGCAAGCATGCTCGTACTGTGCGGTTATTTACATAATTGGTAATCCTTAACTTATGAATAATGCTTACTATATCTATATAAATCAAAATTAGTAATTAGATTTTAATATAAGGTTAATATCAATATACGATTAATTTGATTATATATTGGGGAACGACTTCTTCTTAATAATTCTACTGAATTACTGAGATAGGTCTAATAATTAATTACACATCGCTTTACAATATCATTGTCCTAATATATTTAATATGAATATATACATTATATTAGGCTGTTTAATGATGGTATACACTTATGATTATTGTGTAGATTCTAATCACATTAAAAGTTGGAGAGAATTTAAATATCTATTTAATTATATGATTACAGATAAGTTATATATCATTAATATTTTAATTACATAATATTAAAATAATATTTTTTAGTTATTAGGGTGGGTCAAGAAAGAGATAAGCAGTAAGAGGAACAATTTATTGTGTTATTTCATATTGTATAATATTTATATTTTATTTTTCATTTTTTTATTTAGTAAGATCTTGTATAGATTGATGTTTTGTTAAATAAATTTGTTTCTGATTATAAGATCAGGGTTTTATATCTTCTAATCATAGGGTATTCATGGAATATTATTATGATTTTAAAATCATAAGCATTAATGAATATAAGTAGAATCAGTATCTTTTATGTGTGTCAATAATAAAATTATTCGATGTAATTCGATACGGATCACGTATTGTAAAATAAAGTATGTTTGATAGTAGATATTAAGATGTAAAGAGAATCAGTAAGTATCTTATTATCCGTTAAGTTATGTTAGTTTTAATAAAATTTAAGCTTGTCCTTCATTTATATAATATAGTAACTTAATGTGGTGTCATATTATATCCTAATAAGGATAATGCCATTGTTTCTATCATTACGTTATTTGAGATGTGTTTATCAATACAATACTTATTTTAAGAATCGAGCATTTTATATTACTAAAATTTGGATCTATTTAGTAGATGTTAGGTGTTTTTATAAAAAATGATATTCTACTATTGATTTTAAAATATCAGTTCATTGTCATTATATTCTATAATTTTCTAAACAGATTAATTAAGTGAAGTTTGGTGTTTTCTAATTAATTACAAGTATTTGTAGATTATGGTTCTGTTTTAGAAAAAGATAAAATTATTTTTTTAAAGTATTAACTTAAAGTTAATATAGTCATATATGTATTGTTAATTATTTTGATTGAATAAATAAAAAACTTGTTTTCTAGGATTTATTTCAAAGGAGTGTGAATATGAAGGTAGTATCTTTTTTGATATTAATGTGTAATATGTGTATGTTACAAGGGTGTTCAGCTGCATTAGTTACAAGCACTGCAATAGCAGCTCAGGTTGTTACTGATCCACGAACTGTAGGTACTCAAGTAGATGATCAAATTTTAGAATATCGAGTGACTAAGGCGTTGCGTAAAGACCAAAAGATACACAAAATGACACATATTTCAGCTACTTCTTATAAGGGGATGGTGCTACTAACTGGTCAAGCTCTTGATAATCAGTTGGTTCAGCATGCCCAAGAGATTGCTATGAGTATTAAAGGTACTACTTCAGTGTACAACGCAATTCGTATAAAAAAAAATGTAAGCTTGGGCACAGCTTCGTTTGATGCTTGGATTAGTACTAAAGTGCGTTCACAATTTTTGAGTAATAAAAAGGTGAAGTTTTCACACGTTAAAGTTCATACTGAATCTAGTGAAGTATTTTTGTTAGGCTTGGTCACCAAAGAGGAGGCAAAAATATTAGTAGATATTGCTGAGCATGTACACGGTGTGCAGCATGTTGCTACAATATTTACTATTGTACATTAATTCACGATGTTATGGTATTTTGGTTCTTATCTATATTAATTAGATTATTCTAAAAGTTAGGAGATATCGCTATGTTATTTATATTGCATGATATTGAATATTTAATAACATTATTAATATCTTCTAATATTTTTTTATATAAATTTATTAATAGATTATTTTAATTAATCTCACTATTTTTAACAGAACGCACTGTCTTTAAGAAAGAAATAGCTTTTATTTAAGAAGTTATAATTATATTTATAAGGTCGATATATCTTAATAAGATAGATAGTTGATTCTATTTAATGGGGTAAATCAAATTATTAATTATCTTTTTAAGAGAGATATGTAAACTTTTTAAGATTATGAAGTATGTCAGAATTAATTGATTATGTAAATATAGAAATATAGATGAGCGTATATTTTTCCATGAGTTTTATCTTAGTGAAATAACATAAGTGTTATTAATAGTGATTGTTATGTATTTTAAAGGTTATAATTTTGATGTTATGATATAAATATCTAATATTACGTTTAACTTTGGATTATTGTCAGGATTCTATTATAGCTATTTTATTAATATTTTATTTTTTTAAGTTTTTTGATTATTTTGTTTTTTTAATTATAAATAAATGTGATTGGTTATTACGTTTTCATTAATTATTACTTAATAATTGTAGGAATTCTTGTCGGGTTTGTTGATTAGATTTGAATAGTCCTCCTAAAGAGGTTGTTGTAGTTGTGGTTGTGTTATCACGAACGCCGCGTGCTTTAACACAATAATGTCTTGCTTGAATTGATACTGCTACATTACAGGTATTTAGAAGTATTTGTAATGCAACCAGGATTTGCTGAATTAATCTCTCTTGTAGCTGAGGTCGAGAGGAAAAAAAATGTACAATACGATTAATTTTAGATAATCCAATAACTGTATTTTTTGGGATATAAGCTATAGTAGCTTGACCATCAATCATCATGAAATGATGCTCGCATGTGCTAGTTAAGGAAATATTACGTATAATAACTATTTCATCAATTTTCATGTTACTGTTAAATAATGTAATTTTAGGAAAATTGGCGTAGTCTAGGCCGAAAAAGATTTCATCTACATACATGTTAGCTATGCGCTGTGGTGTTTCCATTAAACTATGGTCTTGTATATCAAGTCTCATAACTTCTAGAATTTTCGTTATATAATTAGAAATTAATGTCTTACAAGCATGTTTATCTATGTTAGAATGTGATTCTTTTAATGGGGCTTCCAAATTGAGTTCTACTAAGGCGTCATGCACGAGCTTGGCTTCTGAGCTTATTATCGACATCTATTATTTTCTCCGGAAGTGATTTAGTTTCTTGTTAATAAAGCATGCTAATCAGATTTTCTCTAATAGGAAATAGATGTGTGTTAGTTATTTAACTTAGAGAAGTTAAAGTTTCATATGTGAATTTAAAAAAATAATTAATATTATATAATCCATGCGTGTATCGGTATTGTTTTTATTTATTTATATCATAAAATCTATGTAAATAAGAATTTTGGCTAAAGCTAGTTTTATTGTATAAAATTATTATATCTGATTAGGTTTTTACACTTATAAGCATTAGGAGATATAGATTAAGCATTAGGAGATGTAGATATTTAATTTTTCTATAAAAATGAGATTATTATAGCATGAATTGAGGATATTCAATTATTTTATGAAGTGTTTAATAATTCTTATAAAGAATTTTCCCATATTGATAGAATAGCATGATTGTTATTTAATCGAGAGTATATTATATGGATATCAAAAATAAATCGCGAATTTATTGGGCATGCCATCGTGGTATGAGAGAACTTGATTTATTGATTATTCCTTTTTTTCAGTATGATTTTGATTCTTTGAGTAAAAATGATCAGAAGATATTTTTTCGTTTATTGCAGAGTAATGATCCAGATTTATTAAATTGGTTAATGCGTTATGAAGTACCGGAAGATACTGATCTACAAAGAATAGTATCCATAATTCAACAGAGAAATCAAATGCGTGAGTTTGTTATACGGTAAATGATATTTGAGTAATATTATCGTTTTGTTTTTACAGAAGTATATATTTATTGATTTTTAATTAGAGATATTTTTTAAGATTAGTATGGAATAAATGCATTAGTGTGTTCTATCTTAGAAGATAATCTACTAAGAATGGTCTGTTATAGTTTAATGATTGTGTTTATGAGAAACTTATAAAATAAGTTTATTGTTTATGACAATGACGCACTATAGATCACATCGCATTTTTAAGTGCTAAAATTTTATTTTGTTATGTGTGTGATATTGATTTTTATAATGGAATATTTTGTATAAACTATTTTTTTAATATTTTAATATTATTTTATATAGTAAAGTACTAAAATTTTTTAGTAATTATACTCATCTAGTAATTTTTATAATTAAAAATGATAAATTTCTTATATGATTAGATTAGAACATTTGGAGAATTTAACTCTGTTCTTATTTGATAAGAAATTATATAAGATTAAGATGATATATATGTATTAGAGATTATAGATCTATTATAGAAGAAGATTTCATTGGTAAATCTATTGATTGCACTCAAAACATATTATTTTAGTATGATTCACAGTAAAGTTAATTCAATTATAATATTATCTATTACTTTCTGGATTACAAGTACTCAATGAATAGATTGAATGGTCTCTATAAGACTAATTTTATTCATCGTTCTAGTGAGCTGTAATATTTATCATATATATCATTTTTATATAATGAATGGATATTGTTTAATTGATTAATTTTTGATTATATATTTATCATACCGTATTCAGCTCTTAAAGAGCTGAATACGGTTAGTTATGTAAGTAATTTATAGTGAATCCTTCTACTATTATGTTTAATATTTTCATCATATACTAAACTTTACATCAATTAAATTGAGAGTAGTCAGTGAAAAAGCTTCTATTGTCTTTCTTGATTAATGAAATAAAAGAATTAAAGATCCTATCTTATAGATGTAATTGTTAAAGAATAATATTACCGAATTGGTTACTAGATAGTAGAATATATTAGTTATAATATTAATTTATATACTGTTACTTATTAGACCTAGGTGTATTTAACAAGATGATTGTATTTATCTTAATTTAGATTATTTAATGTTCATAACTATTTGTATATTTATATTGTGTATACTCTTTATATAAAAAGAGTAATATAAATAATATTTTTTAGATTTTTCTACAATTGTTAATTGTTTTAAAGTAATTAATATAATTACATCTTATTCATTTCATATTTTTCTAGTCAATACTTATGTTTATATGAGTTTTAAGAAAAAATTAGATAATATCAACTCGTAACTAAGTGTGAGTCAGAAGTATTTTAAAGAAAAAATAATTCGTTTATGAGGGTGCTCCTGGCGGAGCTACTAGAGTTTACTATAGACTATCTTTATTTATATCTATGTTAGACATAAAATTATTTAATATTTTTTATTTCAGGTTATTAATTAATATTATATCCTATATCATAAATTATATATTAGTGTTGTTATGAAATTTAAAAAATTAGACTTATCAGTCTGCGAACAAGAAAAAGATTGAAATAGTTGATGATTAGAATGACTAGAATGAGATTTATTTTTTCTAATTAGAGCATAAAGTTTAATTTTTCTCTCATATTATGAAGATTATTTCTCCACGGTTAATAAAACACAAAGGATGCATCCTTTATAAATCAGAGGTCGTGGTAGATCTCATTATAGTTAAAGTTTCTCATTATATTAAGATATATACGTAGGGTTGGATAGGGCATCTGCATAGTGTAAGATTATTATCTGTATTTTTGAGATCAGTCTGATAGTAATTAGTTTTATCAAGAATAGTTAGCACATTAGCATAATTATGTCATTTAATATTCCAATCTTACTTACCTTGTGTCGTATAGGGCTTATTCCATTTTTTGTATTTGTTTTTTATTTGCCATGTCGCTGGGCTCCATTAGTATGTGCATTGATTTTTATATTTGCATCTATTACTGATTGGTTCGATGGTTTTTTAGCGCGTCGCTGGAAACAAACTACGCAATTTGGAGAGTTTCTTGATCCAGTAGCAGATAAAATTATGGTAACAATTGCATTAGTATTAGTAGTTGAATATTTTCACTCTTGGTTAATTACGCTACCAGCTTTATCAATAATTGCGAGGGAAATTATTATTTCTGCTTTACGTGAGTGGATGGCGGGACGAGGAAAAAGTAGAAGTGTTTCAGTATTATGGATAGGCAAGGTCAAAACTACTGTACAAATGTTAGCGTTATTCGCATTACTTTGGCGCCCAGATGGTATGGTTGAAAGAATTGGAATAGCAGCATTATATATTTCCACGATGCTAACAGTTTGGTCAATGTTTCAATATTTACATTCTGCACGTAGTAATTTATTTGAACATTAATAAATATTATAAGTATGTATAAAAAGGTGTTTTTATAGAAAATTATATTGACTTTATCTTTTGTTTACGTTTAAAATTTAACATTAAATAATGTAGTTTATTATAACTATATAGAATAAATTTAGAAAGTGTAAAAATATGAGTTACGCTTTTATGATACAATAAAATTGTATGTTATTGCTTAAATTAAGCATGAAATGGTGAATACTAGCTTGTGGGATTTTAGTTTTTTTATTTTGTTGTATTTTATGAAGATTGAATTGATGTTTAATTAATTTTCGAACTTAATGGGTTAATTTTATTGGTGAAATTTAAGGCGCGTTGGCAGAATGGTTATGCTGCGGATTGCAAATCCGCCCACCCCGGTTCAACTCCGGGACGCGCCTCCACTATTTAACTTTAAGCCCGGGTGGTGAAATTGGTAGACACAAGGGATTTAAAATCCCTCGGCTTATAGCTATGCGGGTTCAAGTCCCGCTCCGGGTACCATTTGAGACTTTACTACGAAAAGAAATTTTATTTACATGTTGATTTTTTTTGTTTTTACATTTTATATCTCTGAGTTATGAACAAATTTCTTATATATATGGTTTAATTTGTTTGATTTTAAGATATTAATTTAGTAATTTTGACAGTAGATCACATTGGAACATTGTATTCACATCGCAGTAGAATCGTATATATTTTTTAAATCATCATATTTTGATATATTGTTTTGAGATAATAGATAAGATTTTTTTAAATTTTTTTGCGAAAGAAAAACTAACTCAATTAAGAAAAGTATATATTTTAAAATTAAATATAGTGAATTAATGGATTTTTAGGATAAAGATAGTCCATATTAATATCGTCACTGTTTATATATTACTATATAAGATATAATCGATTTATGTTTACGGAAGGGTACATGTATATTAATTCGAATGAATTGAAGAGTGGTAATATATATTAAAATATGATATCATATAAGATGTAAATAAATTTTTAATAAATTACTTAGTGAGAGTTATATTAATAGAAGTGATTATTTTAATTCTAATTTAAATTAAAAAGTAAGAGGATAAAATCCTTTTCATTATTTTAATGAAAATCATTCTATTCAATAAAATAATTACAGAATTATCATTTCAGTGTTTTTTAAATCTAAAAAACTCCTAGATATTTTATTTTGATAAATGAAGAGGTCTGTTATTATATAATAATAGAAATTATTTAATTGAACTGGTTTTATAATGAATAAAATGATATTTAGAGGTTATTGAAGTATGAATTTTAAATTCAGATAAATATAGACTTGTCTTATATTATAAATTAAAATGTATATTTTAAGCATTGTTATAGTTCCATAAATTAGAAATTTATAGAATATCTATTTATTTAATTATCACTTCGTTTGATTAACAATTAAATTATAAAATTTTAGTCATGTTGTATAATTTAGAGGAAATTATATATTTTTTTTAAAATTGTAAATTTAATTTATAATTAATTTATAGATAATTTTTTCATATATAGTTTGTATAACTCTTTGCCCGGATAGCTCAGTTGGTAGAGCAGTGGACTGAAAATCCCCGTGTCCTTGGTTCGATTCCAAGTTCGGGCACCATATTAAGATATTAGATGGTAATATAGTAAAGAACCTTACTGTGATAAGAGATTGAGTTTGAGGTAAGACGATAATTAATCTACTTTTATAAAATTTGATTTTTATTATTATAATAATGATGATGCAATAAGTTAGCCTGGAGCGTTAATTATTTAATATAAATATTTTAGATGTCTTGATAAGTTTTCTTATTAAAATTTCTATAATAATATAAAAGAATTATTATAGAAATTTGGTTAAATACTAAAATCTTGATTAACAATAACTATATAAATTTTGATAAAGAAAATAACGTATTTTTTATTTTTAGATTTTATATTTGCAAGAATTTTATAAAGATTTTAAAGATATATATCTTATACTATTTTTTTGTTAGACTATACCATAAAGGTGAAATTGATATCATTTTTAAAATTTTAGTTAAATTTTTATAAGAAAAATAAGGGTTTAGTATAAATAAAAATATTTATTAAAATTTACCTCTTTACTATGATTTATAGTATAAAAATAATATTTATGCATTAAATATCTAAATCAGTATTTTATATTTACAGTAATTGTTTTATTACGTTTGAATTATGTAAAGTTATTGTTGTTAGTATATAATTATACAACTATTACTTTATTAATTCAGTATAATTAGCGTGATGTGATTTTTTAATTTATATCTAATACAAATTAGACTTATTTATATAGCGTGTAAAAAGATATTTAAAACTAAAAGGACGTAATAATGCTCATTATTCATGCTTCAATTCGTCAGAAGTGTGGCAAGAGTTCGAGCCGCCGGCTACGCATATCTAATAGATTTCCTGCAATTGTATACGGTGGAAACGAACCTTTATTTGCTATTGAAATAGCTGAGAAATTTGTAATTAATCTTCAGTTAGAAACTAGTTTTTATAAAAATGTTATTTCTTTAGTTGTTGATGGGATAGAAACTAAGGTTAGGGTGCAGGCAATGCAGCGACACCCGTTTAAGCCAAAGATACATCATATTGATTTTATGCGTATTGTCGAATCATCTAACTTGAGTAGATATGAGTCTTAATATATTTTAAATGGAACTCTATGACTTTTTACAAAGACATAGAGTTCCATTTAAAATATATTATTTGGAATATAAAATACTGATTTAGATATTTAATGCATAAATATTATTTTTATACTATAAATCATAGTAAAGAGGTAAATTTTAATAAATATTTTTATTTATACTAAACCTTTATTTTTATTGTAAGAATGTCATTCATTTTATAATTAGGCCTTTTTGTAATTATAGACAAATATATCTTCTTTTTTTTGTATTAGCAAATACAGGTGGTTTGATCCTAATTTATAGAATGCTTATTTTCCTGTTAAATTTAGTAAAAGGAATGTTTTCCATATTGATGGTCGGTGATATCTTGTATTCCTTTTAATTCTGGAAAGGAAGTCAGTAGTTCTTTTTCAATACCTTCTTTAATAGTAAGGTTTACCATAGAACACCCGTTACAACCTCCTATAAATTTAAGAATTGCATATCCTTCATCAGTTATATTTATTATTGAAACTCCACCACCATGATGAGCTAATTTTGGATTAATTTTTGTTTGTAAGATATGTTTTACTCGGTCAATAAGTGGAGAATTAGAATGAATTTTAGGTGTTTTAGCATTAGGTGCTTTTAATGTTAGCTGAGATAGAAGTGCATCAGTAACAAAATCGATTTCGGCATCTTGAAAATATGGATGACTATTTTCATCAATAAATACTGAAAATTGAGAGAATCTTAATTCAGTATCGGTTTCTGCTACTGTTTCAGGAGAGCAGTAGCTAACACCGCACTCAGCAGTTTCTGTACCTGGATTAATAATAAATAGACGAATTTGGGTTCCGTTTTTCTGAGTTGATAAAAGTTTTATAAAATGCATTTGGGCAGAATTAGTAATCATGATCATGATGAGTTCTCAATAATATAAATACTCATTTTGTTTTATCCATTAAGATTTGAAAAAATAAATAAATAATGGAGAATATTTCTATGGTTATTAGTGCAATAAATTAATGCATATACGTCATATATTTATATATAATGTATTTATTAATTAGTATTGATATTCCATGTATTTCATATCTATCATATCTGGCATTGATGATTAATCTGATGATATCAATTTAAAATTGATGTTAGAAACATTCTATAGTTTATGCATAATTTTTATTAGATAAAAGTGTAGTATAAATATGATTTTTAGTCTATATAATTAAATTAAATTATTCAGTCATATACTAATTATTCTATAAAATTCTGTTGAAAATGATAACAGATTATATCTGATAATTTGATTATTGATAGTAACATTGCCTATTGTTTATAGATGTAAATTTTTCTTATATCTATATTTCATTCATTCATGGATAAAGATATCAATTTGTTATTTTTAATATAAGCATTATATATTAGTATTTTTAATACTCTTATTAATTATCTATATATTTTATTTTAATTATGTTTATAGATATAAGTCTATTTTATAGTCAAATTTAGGCTTGTTGTTTATGTAGATAGAAAAGACTAAGGAAGATGATATAGTTTCTCTAAAATATATAGTTTCTATAATAACTGTATGAATTTTATTCGATAGGATATTTGTTATGTTTTAAGTTGTAAATTTAAATATGAAAGGTTGTGGAAATAGTTGTCCTTATGTTTCACATTTAAAATATGAAATTAGATAATTTTTTAGTGAATAAAAATAGTGATGAATTTAATTTCAATATTAAAATTCTTAATTTTAGATATTTCTAGAACTTAATCTTTATTAGAATTAGATATGCATTAGGCTGAAAAAGAATTAATAGGTTTTTTTAATGTATTTTTACGTACTTTGGTCTATATAGATAGAGATTAGATCTTTTATTAAAAGTAATTTATCGTAAAACATATATCAAATTATTTGTATATATAATAAAAGATATTTAAATTCTACCTTCTAGGTAGAACCATTTATTTATCATCTTAACACATACACCTACAAGTAATTTTTTATGTTCTTCAAAATTAAAATTATATGATAATAGAGATCTATTCTTGACAGATTTTAATTAGATAGCGTTTAGGTTCTGCATCTCGAGTAATTCTCTGTCATTGATTTTCATCTATTAATTATAATATTGATATTTAAATATGTGGTCAAGGGTAAATTGTTTTATTAATGATATTAATATTATATTTTTATAATTTTATATAGATAAAAGTAATAGTTTATCGAGATGCCGTGTTCGTAGTAGATTATTAAAATAATCGATTTATACCATTCAACGCCGCGACCCGATAGGCTTCCGCCATAGTTGGATAGTTGAATGTTGTATTAACAAAATATTCAAGTGTATTACCACCATTTTTCTGTTCCATTATAGCCTGACCAATATGAATTATTTCGGCTGCTCTCTCACCAAAACAGTGGACGCCTAGAATTTCTTTGGTTTCTCGGTGGAAGAGAATTTTTAGACTTCCAACGCTCATACCAATAATTTGCGCACGTGCCAGATGTTTAAACTGTGCTCTCCCCACTTCATAAGGGATCTTCATAGCTGTTAATTTTTGTTCAGTTTGACCAATAGAGCTAATTTCTGGAATAGTGTATATACCTGTTGGTATATCTTTACTTAAATTTGTTATTACCTCGCCTTTAATCATTGCTTGAGAAGCAAGACGTCCTTGATCATATGCAGTTGAGGCTAGACTAGGATAGCCGATAATGTCTCCTACTGCGTAGATGTGAGGTTGCTCTGTCTGATATAGGTGATTCACTTTTAACATACCCCGTATATCTGCCACGAGGCCTACATTTTTCAATGACAAGGAATGTGTATTACCTGATCGACCATTAGCATACAGGAGACATCCTGCTTTTATTTTTTTTCCAGATTTCAGGTGTACAATAATCCCATCAGGCACTTCTTCAATTTTTTTTAGTTCTTCATTAGGCCGAATTACTACTCCATTATTCCAGAGGTGGTATGAGAGGGAATCTGACATTTCTTGATCTAAAAATGAGAGAAGACGATTACGAGTATTAATTAAATCAACTTTAATAGAGAGCCCTCGAAAAATTGAAGCATATTCACAACCAATGACTCCAGCACCGTAAATAATAACGTGATTAAGATCATGTTGTAGATTAAGGATAGAATCACTATCATAGATGCGTGGGTTATTAAAGTCAATATTGGGTGGATGATAAGGTCGTGATCCACATGCAAGAACAAACTTTTTAGCTGTAAGTCTTTCGGTGCTTCCATCAGGAATTAAAATTTCAATTGTATGATTATCAATAAAATGAGCATGTCCTTGAAAAATGTCACAGTGGTTTCGTTCATAAAATCCTTGTCGCACATGAGTTTGTTGGTTGATTACATTAACAGTATGATTCAAGATTTCAGAAAAAGAAGAACGAAGGAATTGAGTTTGATTGCTATAAAGAGGATTGTGGTTAAACTCAATGATTCTGCTTACAGCATGGCGAAGTGCTTTTGAGGGAATAGTTCCCCAATGAGTACACCCACCGCCAATATTCTGATAGCGCTCAATAACTGCTATATGTACTCCTTGTTTAACCAGACCCATTGCAGCACCTTCACCACCTGGGCCTGAGCCAATAACAATGGCATGATAATCATGAGATTTTTTCATACTAAAATTTCCTATATGTTATATCATCAACAGAGTTTTTGGCATTATCTAAATGTGCTTTCATTATAAATATATGTTATCTGTAGTTGATTAATTTTTAATGTATAAGTATAGTTATCTTTGGTATAAGACTACTGTTTTATTAAAATTATTTCTAAGATATACATCTCTAGGATACAATAGAGATGACGATAAGTTCGAAATATATACATCCATAAAATAGGGAGTTTTTGAGAATTAAAGTACTATTAACTATTTTGGTTCTAACGCATAGTCCTGTTGATGCAGGTGTGTAATATTTTTAGAAATTTTAGGAGGATTTCTATCCGATTTGATTTTTATATTTATAATGTAAATTTTTTTTGAATATAGCTTTATAGATGTTAGATTTTGTATATAACTTATATTAAAAATATTATTTATATTATTTAAGATAAATAAGGGTTTTAATAAATTTTTCTATTTTTACATTTAATAGAGAGCTGAGATAGTATTTATTTATAATTTATCATAAATTTTAATGAGCATTTTATTTTTGTTCTTACAAAAAGTTATTGAAATTTTGTAAAATTTATGATTTCTTAATCTAAGAAATGATTTTTTATAGACATAATAATTAATTTAAGCATAATAAATAATAATGATAATTATTAATATAGAAATTATAGAGCAGATAGGAAGAAAATTACTGCATATTTATTGTATAAATTTTGTAGAAAAAAGGGAAATTTATACTCACACGAGTAAGTCATCGTAAGTTATCATTCTTATAACTGTGACTAAATAATTTATTTTGGTAAGAGTGGATCTCAAAAGGGTTTACGTATTTAGATTTAATTATAATATTATTTTAGTATTTTCTTTTCATATTTATGAAGATAACATTTTATTTTTATCAGATTATAGTTAATTTTTTTATTTATTTATATATATTTTATATAGTTTATATAAATGATATTATTATTTATACTTAAATCTTTCAATTATAATTTTTTATTTTGTGTTATTTATTATCTTATTTATTTTATATAATGTATATTAAAAATATGATTTATTCTATTAGTTCTAGTAAAAAAGGTAATCAGATCAATATTATTTAAATGTATTGTATATAATAAAATTGTATTTAAAATGGTTTATACAGTGGTTTTATATAGAGCAGAAAATTATATATATAAGATATGTTGTAATTTTAAATTAATTTCTTTTTAATATCGAAAATAACTATTTATAAAACTTTCTTGTGTAAATTATTTAATTTATTAAAATTTTATATTTACATATCTAATCATACATTTTTTGGAAAATATCTTATTTATTTTTAAAATAGATATTTTTTATAATATCTATTTTTTCATATTTTATATATTATATTTTAGATAGATCATAGGGTCTAAATAGAATATCTTAACAAGTCAATTTTTTAAGAATATAGATATAATATCGTATTCATTAATATTGAATAACGTTTGAGATCTGGAAAATTAATATTGTTTATTCATATTTGAATATGTTGTATTTTAGGATATTCAAGTAACTTCAGACTTTTAGTTACAGAAATGATACGCAGAAACTTGATACCAAGAAAAAGATAGAGAATAGTAGATTGGAGAAGACAATTAGACGGTATATTCTATAGAATATATTTTATTTCATAAATGTAAGGTAAATAGGTTGATAAGAAGATCTAAATAATTTTTTTATTGTTAGTGATCTATATGATATTTTACAATATATTGATTATTGAATAAATAATCAGATATGACGTTAACCATGTGTCGATTTAACAATTCTCAGTTTGTATATGAAGCTATTATTGTAATTAGATTAGTCTTGGATATAATTATTTAGATTTAAGATAACATCTTATTCAGATTACTTATAATTATTTAATATAGTAAAAAATTTATTTTTTTTATATTTTATTTTTAATAAGTTAGTTATTTTATGATATAAATACATAATCTTTAATTAAGATAGAATTAGAGAGTATTTTGCATTTTATTTAGCTAACTATATTAAATATAATTCAAGGATAGAATATTATTCTTCGGAAAAAAAGTGATTATTATAGATAATAGATCTCATGCATTTTACTATTAATAGCGTTTTTAATTTCTGAAATGTAACTTTAAATTCGTATACATAAAAACGAGTTTATCAAAAAATAATGTTATTATGCATTTATTCTACATCAATATAAAATAATATTTTCATATTTTTATTTGATTCCATTGATTTATTCTTATATTCAGTTTTATTGTAATTAAGTAAGTATTTTACTTATTTTATTTTAACATGCATTTTCTTTAAATAGTAACATGTTTAAATGGATAGAATTAGAGGATGTTAACTTATAGAAAATTTAGATTGAATTAATTAGTCTATATATTGAATTAATTAGTCTATATGTAGTAGAGAGTGATTCTATAAGTGCTACAGATGGTATAAATAAGAGAAAATATTTAAAATTATATAAATTAAATTACAACCTATACTAGGTGATCTCATTCTAATATGTTAGGTTTATTAATTTTAATTATATAGAGAGAAGAAATGAGTGTGAATTATAAATATTTGATTTTTAAAGTATTACTATGTATATAGTATAATGATAGATGTTGAATCATGTTCTCTTTACTGTTAGCAATAAAGAATCAAATGCTGTAAAAAAGACCTTACTATAATATAAATTAGTCCATGTTATTGCATTATGAACATATTTTTTAAAAATTGTATTTTAATTTATTTTGCAGGTAGTTTCTATACTATTCAACTTCAGGTATCTGATTTAGTTGTTGTGCTATCGATTTGTAGATAGAGAATGAATATTAAAATTCAGATTTAATTGGACAAGAATTGGTACTGTCTTATGAGATAATAATATGTAATAAAATATTTCATAACATATTCAAGGAAATAAGTAAATTAAATAATCACATTATTTGATAATAAGTTATCAGGGTTATAATTTACAGACGTGATTACGTAAGGATGGTTCATGGCTATTCTTGGTATTGGAATAGATATTGTGGAGATTTTTCGAGTATATAAAGTCATCTCTAGAAAAGGAGATCGTTTAGCACATCGTATTTTGAGTGAATCTGAATGGATTCAATATCAAAAAAACAATAAACCAGAACGTTTTTTAGCCAAACGTTTAGCTGTTAAAGAAGCAGCATCTAAGGCGTTTGGTACAGGAATGCAGGATTTAATAACATTTAACCAATTTGAGGTTTGTCATGATAAACTAGGTAAGCCGTTTTTATGTTTTTTAGATAATGCAAAAATTATGGCCAAGAAATTATTAGTTGAGCATGTTCATGTTACATTATCTGATGAACGGCGCTATACTTGTGCTATGGTTGTTTTAGAAAGTTAATTTATAGAAGATAAGTCTAAATTTATACTGATATTAAGTATGGATTTTATTTTATAGATAAAGAATCACTAGGGATATCAGATGTAATTATAACTTTTAAAATATATGTTATGTAGGTTCTTATTTAACGAAGGGATTTATTGAGACTATTTTATATTTAATATACATGTTAATTAATTGAACTTAGAGTGTGGCATATATTAAGATGAAGTTAAATAATCATTATTATATTTAGAATATAATTTTTTAGATTTTATTTGATTATTGATGTACTAAATATGGTTAGCAATAGTGTAGTTAAAACACCATATGTTATAAAAATCAGTTTTTATATACAAATACAGAATAATATTATCTTTTTATATTTTATCTCTATGTTTTTCTATGTTTGCTGTCTAAATTTATATAATATATATTTTATTAAAAATCTAATAGAGTTAGATTGATCATTTTGTCAATACTTAATTTTTATAAAAAAATTTTCTATACTTTGATTATAAATATTTATTTTTTACTAAAAAATACCTTTGAATATATATTAAAAATTAACTGAATAGATTTTTATTTTTCTACGATATTAAAAACTATAAAAAGTATAGTTTTATTAAACAATAGCATTTGAACGTAGTATTTTTATGATCATGAATCAATTTTTACCTAAAAATAATCTTATTTTTTTTAGTTATTATGATTCGTATTGAATATTATTTCTATTTTAGTAGATATATTTCTTTTTCATGGGTTCTTGAGAGAATTTATCATGAGATAATATAAGAGAATTTATTTAATACGGTTTTTAATTTAAATTAATTGGGATTAATAATTTTAATTTTTAAGTTTAATAGTTTTGTCTTTATTCTGTTTGATAAATAATTAGAATTTATATAGTGGAAGGAATTTTAATTTGAAATAAATATTTTATATATAAGATCTGATCTAAAAAATACTGACTTTATAATTAAGCCATTAGTATACATGCGAATATAGTTTTTGTTTTAAACAATGCCTGTGTATCAATATATATTATAAGTGCGATTTGTTTCTATTTTTTAGTAGATGACAAGAAAACAAGTCGTTATATCTATGCAATGACTTTATACAATAGATACTTAATCTAATTAATTTTCGAATAAAACTTTCTATTAAAAAGAATATAAATTTAATCTTTTTATATTTTTTTATATATTATCTTGCTTTTTTCTCATAGACCTGAATTTTTAAACTAACTTCACTAAGAGCACTATAGATTAGCTATAGATCTAAGGTGGGTCGTATAAATAATATAAATTTATGAAGTTAAATTTTAAAAAATAAGATTAAGATTTGATCTTAATCCATATTGCACTAAATAACACAGTTTGATAGTGGTTTTTCCCGCTTATTCAATGTTTAATTTTCGGTCGCCCAGAAAATATATTTTATTTTTAATAAATATTACAAAATAGGAATGTTTCATTATAGATTCGATACAAATGTAAATAGATTTTAATTTTTTACTACAGTCACTAGTGATAGTTTTTGTTATATTAGAATGTTATTCTAGTTTACATGATTTTAATAACTAATATCAGTCTCTTTATTACATATAGATTAAAGAAAATAGACTAATTATTGTGTTTAGTAAAATCTGGTTGTGATTAACAAGGCAGGTGTCAAAGATTTAAAATATTTTATTAAAAATAACTCACTATATATCTACATTATTAGTTATCAAAACATTAATAAACTTAATCTAATAAATTAGATTGCTTTAAAGTTATGCAAGCGGTTAATTGCTTCTAAATACGTGTGTTTTAACCATAATTCAGTGCATAAAGTGGCTTCATTAATTACATTAATAATTTTTTGTTTTTCTTCTTTAAGAGGTTGCCCTAATACAAATTCTACTACTTTATTGCGATCGCCTGGATGTCCAATACCAATACTTAGGCGGTGGAAATTTCTTTTTTTACCTAAGTTAATATTGATATTTTTTAAACCGTTATGACCTCCATAGTTTTCGTTATTTTTAAACTTAGCTATACCTACTGGGAGATTAAGATCATCATGTGCTACTAATATTTCTTCATTTTGAATATGATAAAAATTAGCCATAGCCAAGACAGATTTACCGCTATTGTTCATAAACGTTGTGGGAATAAGAAGTCTTAAATGCTTATTATCGATATGTAGACGAGCCGTATAACCAAAAAATTTTCGGTTTTTTTTAAAAGATACATCATAGCGTTTAGCCAAAAATTTTACATACCAAGCCCCAATATTATGTCGCGTGCTAGTATAAATAGCCCCAGGATTAGATAGACCAACAATTAACTGGATAGGAGAGGTCACTTTGTAGGATTCCTTTTTTATGTAAAAGATAATGATATATATGTCATTAATCTAGACGTTTTACGGGTCGGATTGAATCGAAGAAATATTTTTAAGTACATGGTTTTCTAGATTATATATTTAGGTCTTGTAGACTACATCAAGATTTATAGATTCTTTATTTAATTTTTTTCTTCATATTTTTAATGAAATTATTATAAAATAAAACGAAGAGGTATTTAATATAATTATATTGTACCTAAATAATAACAATTATTTATGTTTAAGAAATGATTGAATAATGTTGAAATATGCAAATAGAGATATTGGAAATATGAATTATATATGTAGTCAGAAACACTGCGATTTATCTTTTCATAGGTCTGTGTAGATAGTTTATTATTTAATTTTTTATAATTTTTTCAGTTAGAGATATTAGATACTGTTGGATATTGTAAGGAAGGTATGCTGAGATGTTTTTATTTGTTAGTTGATTTTTTAAATCAATAGATAACTTTATCTATTAAATCAAATTATCTGAAAAGATATAAATTAATTTTTAATTTAATAGACGAATTGGTATTATATATTTTTATCGTGTTAGATTAAAATTTATAAGATTCTTGTAACCATTGGTTTATTTTTTTATGTAACTGAGAAGTAACTTTGTTTTGTTGCTGAGTTGCGTCAATAATCTGAATTCGTTTGTCTTTCAGGGCTAGAGCAAGATATCGGTTTCGGGTTCGAGTAAAAAAACCAAGAGATTCTATTTCAATACGATCTAGAGCGCCTCGTTTTTGAGTTCTCTGTAAACTGATCTCAGGGGTTATATCAAGATACAATGTAAGATCTGGTGAAAAATCACCTAAGAGTTCTTCTTTAAGATGGTTAATAAAATCAGGTTTAATTTTTCTCCCGCCACCTTGATAAGCTTGTGATGAAAGGTCATGCCTATCCCCTACTACCCAGGACCCTCTTTCTAATGCTGGTTTAATTATATTGTCTACTAATTGAATTCGTGCTGCATATAGCATTAATAACTCAGCATAATCTGTTATTTCTTCTTTTAACATTTCCTTTTGTTGAATTAATGTTCGTAATTGTTCTGCTATTGGGGTGCCGCCTGGTTCACGTGTATATATAACATTTTTAATTCCATATTGATAAAGAAGAGTTATAATTTCATGACACGCTGTACTTTTTCCTGCTCCTTCGAGACCTTCGATAACAATAAATTTACCACTCATGCTATCTCATTATCTCCTTAAGTAATTTTGAGTTAGTGGATCATGCAACATAATATTTATACTGGTATTGATATAATTTTAGGTTACTTTTTATGTTAAATGGCATTATGTATGTTTACACTAGGGATGTTTAGATTTCTTACAATCACATCATATTCTAAAACTATGATAATAAAGGATTATATTTTTTATATAGTTGAATTGATAGTAATTTTAACTTTAATAATTATTAATGAACAGATGATTTATTGTGATTAGCAATGGAATGATTAGTCGAACTTTATTTTTTTTAGATGCGATTGATTGTTTATAAATTGATTGGTATGCATTCATCGTTTAGATTAGAATAAAAACTGTATCTTATCAGAATGAGAAGTATTTTTTTATTTATAATTGAAGTATATATAGGCATATATTAATGCGCTATTTTAGTCTTAAAAATAATAAGAAACTGTTTATTAAAGAACGATGATGTCAAATGTCTATAACATTATATTACTGAATAATTTCAGTTTGGATCTATTTATCTTTTTAATTATTAATTTACAAATTAATCATGTGTGTTAATTTTTAGTGGTTAATTTTATGTGTGTTTTTTAATAAAGAGGAGTAGAGGTGTATTTTTTATCTTTTATGCAACTAGGTTGTCTATTAATAATATTGTTTTTTTATTTAAGCAAGTATAATTGGTTCTCATGTAGATTGCATGGTTTAGATAGTTTATAAAAGGTTAAGTAGCTAATTTTGCTTCAAATCTATTATTTGGTGAATTGATCGTTTTATGACAACTAAGCTGGAGTTTTAGTCTATAATTTATAAGATATGATTATATTAGTAGTATTTTATTTAAATTTTTAGATAAAACAAGATAGAACGGTTTTTATTTATCTGATAAATATTTCATTCTACTCTGATTTAGCATTGTTCATTAGATAGAGATTAAACATATTACATTTTATAAAAATCGGAGCAAGAATGTTTAGCGTGATTAGAAATATAGGGTGATTGTTATAATTGTATAGAGTTAGTGGCTTATAATTAAAAAAACAATTTAATAACAAAGTGCTATAATTGAATAAAATTAACATAGACATAAATCAAAATCATAGAATTTGTAAATGATGTTAGATGGATGTCTATTTGATTAAATATAAGATTCTTATATATTAATTATTAAGTGATAGCCAATTGTGTTCTGGAATTTTTCAGTTATAAGCAATAGTTATTTTCAAATTATTTTAGAAAACAAGAATAAGAATAAGGAAATTGGAATGATGATAGTTAGTATCTTTAATACAGTATTCCGATATTGATTAAATTAAGTATGCATCAATGTTGATTTAAAACTTTCGGTAAAGGAGAATAAAAAACATCAAATACACAGTTGAAGTTGCAATAGTTGGTGGAGGAATGATTGGCGCAGCTCTGGCCTGCGGGCTTGCAAAAAATGGTTTTCAAGTTGCGTTGCTTGAAAAGAAAATGCCTCTTCTATTTGACCCTAACACTCACCCTAATTTGCGTATCTCAGCAATTAATTCTTCTTCAATTAGCTTTCTGAGACAGTTAGGAGTGTGGCAAGATGTTTTAATGATGAGATGCGCACCTTATCGAAGGCAGGAGGTATGGGAATGTCAAAACACAAAATTAAAATTTGATTCAGCATTAGTAGGATTGCCTGAGTTAGGATATATGGTTGAAAACCATGTTTTACAACATGCATTATGGAAAAAGCTATGTAAAGAGAATATATATCTTTTATGTCCTTCTTTATTGCAAAGCATGAATCGAGTTAATGATCACTGGAATTTGTTTTTAGATAACGGTGACAGAGTAGAGGCAAAATTAATCATAGGCGCAGATGGAGCAGATTCACAAGTATGTAAATTGGCAGGCATCAGAAAGACAGGTTGGTTCTATCAGCAATCCTGCATGTTAATTAGTGTGCATTGTGAAGGTGAAGCAGGAGATATTGCTTGGCAACAGTTTACACCACGTGGACCTCGAGCTTTTTTGCCATTGTTTGGCTGTTGGGCATCATTAGTTTGGTATGATAGACCGGATTGGATTCAAAAACTTCAGTCGATGAGTATGCTTGCATTAACAAAAGAGATTCACAATACTTTTCCAATTCAACTCGGAAAAGTTACTCCTGTTATGGCCGCGTCGTTTTCTTTATCACGAAAACATGTGACATCATATACTTTACCGGGTCTAGCTTTAGCTGGAGATTCTGCGCATACGATACATCCATTGGCTGGACAAGGGGTAAATCTTGGTTATCGCGATGCTATGGTGTTAATTTCGGTATTAAGTAAGGCAAGAGAGAATATGACTAAATGGTTTCATAGAGATGTGTTACAAGGTTATCAATATCAACGAGAAAGCGATAATCGAATGATGCAAAATGGGATGGATCTATTGTACTACGTTTTTAATAAGAAAAGTATACCGATAAAAGTTTTACGTAATATAGGATTATTGATTACTGAACATTCAATGTGGTTAAAACGCAAGACTTTATCGTATATGTTAGGTATTTAATATTTTTATCAATTTATTTATTTCTATCTCATTAATTAATTTTCAAAAAGATTAGTTCAATTTATAAGAATTTTAATAGATTCATTTGGATTCAGATTACGTGATTATTTCCGTAGTTTTTATGAAGTTCTATATAATATAACAAATATTATAATTTTTGTTGCATCTAGGCTCAGGTTTTTCTAAACTAGAGACTAGTTAATAGCCGGCTTAGCTCAGTTGGTAGAGCGACTGACTTGTAATCAGTAGGTCACCAGTTCGATTCCGGTAGCCGGCACCATTTAATGTTTAGGTGGGATTCCCGAGTGGCCAAAGGGAGCAGACTGTAAATCTGTCGTCATTGACTTCGAAGGTTCGAATCCTTCTCCCACCACCATCTTAGTTTATGATAGATGTTAATTAGAATAGAAATTCTAAGATTGATGATAATAAAGTTTATAAATTAAAGAGAATCTTATAGATTAAGATAAATGGTTGGTAAAGCACAATTAAGAAAAAGTGAATAGTAATGATAATTTATATCATGCAATGGTTAAAATTATAAATTAATAGCTAAGTCAGAAGAAAACAAAATGCGGATGTCGTATAATGGTTATTACCTCAGCCTTCCAAGCTGATGATACGGGTTCGATTCCCGTCATTCGCTCCAATCTTGCTGATATAGCTCAGTAGGTAGAGCACACCCTTGGTAAGGGTGAGGCCCCCAGTTCAAATCTGGGTATCAGCACCATTACTAATGCGATTGAGTATTATTGATATTAATATTATTTTTTTAAAATTAATATCAGTGAATAAACAAAATAGATTTTTTCTAATTTACAGAAAGTTAATAATATTCCTTATATATCAATCATAGATTTGATGTATTTAAAATTTAAATGTGAAAACAATTGTATTTTATCTAATTTTATTGATTTAAAGCGATTATTTTTTATGTTTTTATAAAATAAGTATTTTATATTTTCTTTTACACTAAAATAGATAGCTTGATATACAAGCTATCTATTTTAGTGTAATTGATAAAATAAAACAGATAAGTACCTTAAGTAAGATTATGGTACTCATTGACTACTTTTTTAAGGATGGTTTTTTAACAAAAACATAAGTTATATTAATATTTTGATAATTATAAAAAATATACACCTATATTGATAATTAGAATATTTAGAATTATAGATATCATTTTAACTTCATTAGACAGTTGTCTAATAAATTTATAAGATCTTGAATCGTATATTATTGAAAGACTTATCTTAAATAAGAGAGTATAATTTAATTGATTAAGAATCATTAAAAATTAAATATGTGGATGTATTTTATGACAGCTATCATCAGCGTAGTTCTCAAATAGAGAAGTTGATAGGTAGCGCTCGCCCGAAGAAGGTAAGATAACCACGATATTTTTTTCTTTAAAATTATTCTCTTCTTGTAATTTTAATGCTGCCACAATAGCGGCTCCAGAAGAGATACCAGATAAAATACCTTCTTTAAGCATTAAAATTCGTGCTCCATTAATCGCTTCATCATTTGTAACAGATATAACGCGGTCTATAAGATTTATATCCAGATTCATTGGAATGAATCCAGCACCAATACCTTGAATTTTATGCGGACCAGGTTGTATTTTTTTTCCTAATAGAACTTGAGAAATAACGGAAGAATCAGCTGGTTCTACTGCAACTGACATTAGGTTTTTTATTCCTTTCGTGAGTTTGAGGTAACGACTGACTCCAGTGAAAGTACCACCAGTACCTACGCCTGAAATAAATACATCTATGTTTCCATCCGTATCTTGCCAGATTTCTGGACCAGTTGTTTTTTCGTGAATTTCTGGATTTGCTGGATTATTAAACTGTTGTAAAAGAAGGAATTTTTTTGGATTATTGGTGATAAGCTCCTCAGCTTTATCAATGGCTCCTCTCATTCCTTGGATTCCTTCAGTTAATATTACATTAGCCCCTAATGCTCTTAAGAGCTTTCGGCGCTCAATACTCATTGAATCTGGCATTGTCAAAGTCAGGCTATATCCGCGCGCTGCCGCTACATAGGCCAGAGCAATACCGGTATTACCGCTAGTTGGTTCAATTAAATGTGTTCCCTTTTTAAGTACCCCCCGTTTCTCTGCATCCCAAATCATATTAGCGCCAATACGACATTTAACGCTAAAACTAGGATTTCTAGACTCAACTTTAACTAAAATTCGTCTATTTCCAATCCTGTTTAATTGTATAAGAGGTGTTCGTCCGATAGTACAAGAGTTATCTTTATAAATATTGCTCATAGTTTGCCTTTAACTGCAAGTGTAAAGATGTGATAGTGTATAAATATTAATTTTATAGTATTATCAATATCATATATATTTTTTTATATAGTTCAATGATTGACTAATAAGATAAGATTTTTGAGTAAAGAATCAAGAACTCTTTATTTTTATAGAGGAATTTAATTTTTTATTTTTTAAGATATTTGAGACAGTTATCTTATAAAATAATTAAAGCGTTCTGGGTCTTTTTGTTTGAGAATTAAGGTATAACATATTTTAATAATTTTCATTCATGGTATGAACATAAGTGTACAGTTCCATCTTGAGTTTGTATGATGAATATCGTTAGATTGATTTATATAAAAAGGCACTTTGACCTAAATACTAGATAATTAAAAATTAGATTACTATGATATATAGGATCATATCGATAAGTTAGGTATAATGGTTCTCTATTTTTTCATAAAAGACTAATAAAATATAAATAGCTTTATTTTATATGAGGGCTCCAATAAACAGTAAATATTTTTGTATACAAACATACTGGTACTGAAGATTAGTAAATATGATTTATTAGATAGTTTTATCTGAATTTTATTTAGAAAATATTTGATTTATTTTAAAAAAAAATACAAAAATAATCAGGAAGAAACAAAGATTATTTAATCTTATTATAGTTTTACATAATATAGACTGTTATAATCTTCTTCTGAAGATTATATTGCTTACCGTATGTATGTAGGAGGAAATTTGTTAGACCGTTTAAAATTGATTTTATACCGTTTCTTTCCTAAAAAAGTTATGACTGAATTATTAGGATGGGGAGCCAATAAACAAGGTGGATGGTTGACTAAAGCTATAATTGACGCTTTTATCTGGTTCTATAAGATAGACATGAGGGAGGCTAAGTACCCTGATACATCTATTTATCTTACCTTTAATGATTTTTTTATACGTCAGTTACGTGATGATTTATATTTCATTGATACTGATCCGCGGTTATTAAGTTTTCCAGTTAATGGTCGAATTAGCCAGTTAGGTTCTATTCAAGGTGATAAAGTATTTCAAGCTAAAGGTCATACTTATTCTCTCTTAGCTTTGCTAGCAGGAAATTCTTCTATGACATCTTTATTTGAGAATGGAGAATTTATTACTACGTATTTAGCTCCAGGGGATTATCATCGTGTCCATATGCCATGCTCAGGAAGTTTACGTACGATGATTTATGTACCTGGTGAGCTTTATTCACTTAATAGTTTAATGGTAAAGAAAATACCTAATTTATTTGCGCGTAACGAAAGAGTTATTTGTTTTTTTGATACTAATTTTGGAGAAATGGCGCAGATCTTAGTTGGTTCTTCTATTGTCGGAAGTATTCAGACTAGTTGGCTAGGAACTGTTACGCCACCGCGCGCAGGTATTATAAAATATTGGAATTGGCCTAATACCAATCAGGCATCGGATCAAATAGCATTAATGAAGGGTGAGGAAATGGGCTGTTTTAAATTTGGATCCACTGTTATTAATTTATTTCCACCGAGAAAAGTAAAGATAGTCGCAAATTTAATACCAGGAAGTCAAGTTCGTTTTGGTCAACCAATGGCCCAGGTGATAACAGAAGATAATCAAGAAGAAGATTGTTATAAACCCATAATGAGATAGATATGCTACGGCTTTTATTGATTATATTTCTCTTAGGGGGTATTACCCAATTACTTAATATTTTCGTAGCTATAGATGTAGCTCAGATTAGATCTGTATGTAAAGAAGAAAACTATAGTCATATTTATACTAATCCAAAAAGAATTAATAATTATCCATTTCACATTAAAGAAGATCAGTGTTGCTTATACAACCGATATTTGAATTACTCTCAAGAACCTAAGGATATAGATATTTCTTTCTTCTGGAGATATAGAGATTATTTGTCGACAATTCTTGTGACCCCTACACGTCTGATCAAATCAGGTTTTTACATAATTCAAAAGAGTCGTAAGAAGGTAGTTTTAGAGAGTAGTAGTCAGAATATAGACATGTTTTGGAAAACTCAAATTAAGCGATCTGAGTTTTGGAATATAGGTGTTTATTTATTGAACCTATTTTCTTATCCTATTGAAATAATTAATAATCTGAAGATCATAGATCATGTTTGGAAGATATTGTTTTTCTCTGTTTCTAATCAGAAATTGCATGAAGAGGAAAAAAGTAAAGAATTTTTGAGATATTTTTTTCAATTAAATTCCTCTAAATTATATCCAGTATTATCATCTAATTATGCTTGCTTAGAAACAGTTAGTGTTAATACCTATCTGTCTAAAGTAGATAGTTTTAATGTAAAAACAGTACAGCTATGCACTCTGCAAGATTATAATATCCGGAATGTTGTTGGGCAGAAATTAGTATTTATCGGGCAATTTCCTAAAGATCATTATAACATACCTGATAGTATTAGTTCTCAGTTAGATCTAAATCGTGAACTTTTATCAGAGCTAAAGAAGCAGCGTGTGCGTATGGAAATGGTGCTTGCTCAGCAGCATGTTGTTGCTAACCAAATTATACAAGTTCGGGAGGCGTTAAATACAATTAGTGAGCAGTCTCAGTGGCTCAGTATGTCAAATTCACTTGGTGAAGCACTTCGATCTTTAGTTGCTCGCTTACCTAAAATGCCAAAGACTCACCAGTTTAATAGTGAAATGGCTGAATTGCGTGCCAAGCGTTTATATTATATAGAACTTTTAGGGAAACAATCGCTGCTTCTAGAAAAAGATTATTCTTTTTTAACTAAAGATCTCAAAAATATATTCATAACTCAATTAAAAATGCAAAATAAGATTTTAACTTCTTTAATATCTGGTTCTGATATTCTTGCTCTAGAATTAACTAAGTTAAATGTGAGTAATACTCATTTGGTAGATGCTTTGAAGAAAGTTAAAGATGCTAGTCATCGTTACTTGTTCTGGAGTGCTGATGTAAGTTCATTAAATTTTAGATATCCGATTGAATTGGTATATGATTTAAAGAAGCTTTTATCATTGGATACGCTCGGTCAATTAAGTAGAGCAATAATAATGATGTGTACCACTCGGGATACAGTAATTCTACTGTTTTCATCTAGTCTATTAGTTAGTTTTAGCATTGGTTCGCATCCTCATTTTTGTTCTTTTCTTGATCGTGCTTCTAAAAAGGTAGGAAAAGTCACTCAAGACCAGTTTAGTCTAACAATGCGTACTGTATTTTGGTCAATTTTATTTGCTCTACCTCTTCCTGTTTTTTTTGCTGTGTTAGGCTATGGTTTGCAGCGCTCTTGGCCTTATTCCATCGCAGTGGCTATTGGATATGGTGTAACTGCTAGTGTTCCTTTGCTTTGGGGGTTTATGGTCTGCAATACTTTTGCCCACAATAAGGGGCTGTTTATTGTACATTTTCGTTGGCCAAGAGATCGAGTAGCTCTTGCGATGCGTTTTTATAGGTTATGTATAGGCGCAGTTGTTCCTTTGATGATGATGTTGATATCTTTTGAAAATTTATCGGATCGTGAGTTTTCTCCCACTTTAGGTCGTTTTTGTTTTATTCTCATTTGCGGAGCATTAAGCCTAGTTACGGTAAGTTTTAAACATGCTGGTATTCCACTATATCTGGATAAAGATGGGAATAGAAAAAATGTAATAAACAATATTTTATGGAATATTATGCTTTCTATTCCGATAGCCGCAGCCATAGCTTCCTGTGTTGGTTATTTAGAAACGTCTAAAGCTTTGCTAGCTAGATTAGAAACTTCTTTGGCTATTTGGTTTCTTCTTTTAGTAATGTACTATATTATTCGTCGATGGATGTTAATCCAGAGGCGTCGTATTGCTTTTGACCGAGCCCGTGCTCGTCGTGCAGACATTCTCGCGCATCGCGCTCGTAATGAAGAAGAGTTAGGTATTCAGCAGGGTATTTATGATAACATAGAGATTGATGAACCTGGTATTGATTTAGACGCTATTAGCGCTCAGTCATTACGTTTAGTTCGTTCTTTTTTAACATTAGTTGCTCTAGTTTCTGTTATTTTATTATGGTCAGAGATTCATTCTGCTTTTAGTTTTTTAGAGAATATCCGTCTTTGGGATGTAAGTACTACAATTCATGGGGCAAAGAAACCACAACCTATTACTGTTGGATCAGTAATGAATACAGCTTTAGTGTTAATCATTACAACACAGTTAGTTCGGAATATGCCCGCTTTATTAGAGTTAGCGTTACTACAACATCTTAGTTTGAACCCTGGTACAGGGTATGCAATTAAAACTTTAACTAAATATTTGATTGTTTTAATTGGTAGTTTGACTGGTTTTACATTGATTGGAATTGATTGGTCCAAGTTGCAATGGTTAGTTGCTGGGTTAAGTGTAGGATTAGGTTTTGGATTACAAGAAATTTTTGCTAATTTTATATCTGGTTTAATTTTGTTATTTGAGAAGCCAATTCGTATCGGTGATACTGTTACGATACGTGATTTAACTGGAAGTATCACGCGTATTAATACTCGAGCAACTACTATTACTGATTGGGACCATAAAGAAATTATTATGCCAAATAAGTCATTTCTAACTGAGCAATTTATTAATTGGTCATTGTCAGATTCTGTGACTCGGGTGGTATTAAATATTTCAGTCTCATTGGATTCTAATAGTGAAGAAGTGACTCAGGTTTTATTACAAGCAGCTAAAGGTTGTCGATATGTATTAGAAAATCCATATCCAGAAGCTTTTCTTGTAGACTTGCAAAAAGGGATTCAATTGTTTGAATTACGAATTTATGCGGCTGAAATGAATCATAGAATGTTGTTACGTCATGAGCTACATCGACGTATTTTATTAGGTTTTCAGGAGATTGGCATAGAAATACCTTTTCCAATCTTTCAGATATTATAATAAAATATACTTAAATCAAAAAAACTTAATGATTAAAGTTAATTTTATGAAAGAATTTTCTGTTCTAAATAGATTTGAATGAAGTGGTTGTCTATAGACCATGGCATATGAACTGTTTAACGATGTTATATCTTTTATTTTTTATTTTAGCAACGATCTTTTGTGAAGGCAATAACTTCACTTAATGTATTTGCTTTTAGCGCTATCATAATTAAACGATCTACACCTACTGCGACACCAGAGCAGTCTGGCATACCTGATTCAAGTGCATTAAGAAGATAAGTATCAATAGGATGAGTGGGTAAGTTAATAGAAGAACGTTTTTTATTATCTTTTTCAAAACGTTTTTGTTGTTCATGGCTATCAGTTAATTCACGAAATCCATTTGCTAGCTCAATTCCTTTAAAATACACCTCAAATCTCTCAGCAACACGAAAATCTTTTGAGCTGATTACTGCAAGTCCAGCTTGATCTGCTGGAAAATTATAAATAAAAATGGGTTTTTCTTGTCCAATTTTATTTTCAATACCGTTTGTAAACAAAAGTTGTAAGAGGGCATTTCGATTGGCGTTATTTTGTGTAAAATGACTTGCTCCTAGTGTTTTTGCTGCTTTAGACAGATTGTTGATGTTTTCTAATAAAGGATCAATTTTTAAATAACGTAAAAATGCCTCTTGATATGAGAGAAATTCAGCAGGTTTGCAGTCTAGTATAAATTGTAGTAGCTGATCTACTTCATGCATTAAGTGATGCATGTCATAGCCAGGTTGATACCATTCTAGAATTGTAAATTCCGGATTGTGATAACGCCCCATCTCCTCATTACGAAAACTGCGGCTTAACTGATAAATAGCTCCACTTCCTGCCGCTAAAAGACGTTTCATATGATATTCGGGGCTAGTAATCAACCATAGTCTCAGTTTATTTTTCTGCTTGGTCCACCCAGGGGGTTTAAAGTGTGTTTGGAAAGGTGAGAGATGTACATCAGTTACTGTATATTTACTCATAGATGGTGTTTCTACTTCTAAAATATTTTGTTTAGAAAAGAAATGCCGGATTTTTTTTATGGTTATTGAACGTTGTATTAAATTATGCAGTGACGCACTGGGGCGCCAGTCATTTTTATTATTCATTTTCGTCTAATGTTTTTATGAAATATGTGAAATATTTTTAGGATTCTAGGATTTAGTTAATTTTATAAATTTAAAATCTTATTTTCTTTTTAAGAACATATTTAGGATTGTGTTTATTTATTGCATGGTGTCTATTTTTCTATTTAGAGAACAGTTTACAAAAATTACTTATAGTGTATGAACCAATAAAATCTATTTCTAGAAATGCCAAGTAATATATTATGATCTTATTTTAAATAAAACTAGATTATTGTTCATAAATATTTATTATATGTAATATGTCATTAGATTCAAATGGTATACATACAGAAAGAATTTAGTATCACATAATGTGTAATTACTGCTTGACATAGTTATGTTAAAGAGATTGCTCAATGGAGTTTATGTATTATTTTCTGGATAATACAGAAGTTTTCTGACATTTAGGGTAGATTTTATTTACAATAGATTATTTTATGACATTCATTTTATTATATTGTTATTTTGTATAAGTTTTGCAGTTTAGATTCTGAATCTGTTATTTTGACAATCTTTGTGAATTATGATTATTTAAGTTAAGAACAGAAGTATTTTAAGATAAATTTTTAATCTTAAATCTGTATCTATATTGTCTTAGACAAGAGAGATATTTATAATAAAATTATTTTTTATAACTATATTATAAGGCTTTTAGAATAAGTCTGTTATTTAGTTAGCAAAGATAGTAATTATTGAATATGTTATAGAATTGATAATAAGTTTTTTTTGATTTTAATGTACCTTTCTTGTACTAATATATAGAAAATCCTATTTAAGAAATATATTATAAGAAGTCAATTAAACAATTGACTAACTATTTTCTATAAACATTGGTGGTAATGTTCATTATTCAATTTGAATAAATGATTCCATGATCTATTTTTTTAATACGAGTTAATTTTTAGTTGATTTTCGTTATAAAATTTAATATTCATTAACGATGTTGGTCATTAGTTATATTCTAGAAATATGTGTAATGAGTAGATATTTACGGATATGAGTTAAGTTAAATTAGTAAACTAGTTGATTCTAACCTAATGTATATATTGGTGCGATAGATGCATTACATAATATTGAACTTATTGTATAAGTGAGAAGAGAAGATGAAAAGTCATAATGCATATCATTATCCTTTAATCGAGATTTATAGTAACAAAAAAATTACATTTATCTTCGATTTATATTAAGAAGTTATGTTTAAAAAAATATAAAGATCATGGTTTATTAATGATTAATAATGGATTAATGTGATATTTTATCTCTAATAATGTTTTGAACGTTTTTATCAGTTGTACATAATAATTATTATATATAGATAAATTAATTTTTGAAAAAGGTATACGTGTGATTGTATTATTTTGTTACTTTCATTTTATTTCTAAATATTTAATCACTTTTTATACTTAAATAAGAATTGTTATATAATTAATATTATTTTATATGTTTATATGGTTTAGATTAGGTTCATTATTTTTTATGTCTAATGATCTATAATTAGTTTGTAATTTGATAGAAGGTGCTTAATTAGTTTTGGTAGGTGATGATTTTATAATCGGGATTTATTCTAAGCATCCGTAATAGTTAAAATGGTGAGTGAAGTCATTGATTGTAGAATATTTTATTTTCTAATGTTCATATCTATGATATTAATTTTTAATTAAGGATTTGTTCTTTTAGAAAAAGAAATTTAAGTCTTTTATTTAAAATGAATTAGTTAAAATAGAGTATTTGGTTGAGTTAAAATCGTTTTATTTTTGTTTTTTCTACGTTAGACTTTTATTGTATTTTAGTTTTTTTATAAAAGTTTCTAATGCATTTCCATTTATTTTCTTTGATCAATCCATAGAAGATATTGCGCCGGATTATTAGTACATGCGATGTATTATGATGCAATATTTTAAGTGTTTATTTTTTGTAGTTGTGTTATTTTGTGTGTTCCCTTTTGATGTTTTGGCTATATCAAATTTTTATGTGTTTAACAGTAAAAATAAGGCGAATATTACTTTAAGGTTCTCTGTTAAGCCAATATATACTGTGTTCCTTCTTCATCAACCTGATCGTCTAGTTTTAGATCTGTCTCAAGCGATATGGTTTCCTAAATCACCATTAAGTTTTAATAAAATTAATATTATTCACCGAATAAGTTGTAACTCAGAAAGACATAATAAAAGAATTCGATTAGTTTTAGATTTAGCTTCTTCTGTTAGCATTAGGGTGCTTATTAGGCATTCTGGTTTTCATTATAATCTTATATTAAGTATTACCACCTGTAGACGAAATGGGTGTCAAATGATACGTAGTTTCCCACGTGTCATGCGTTCTAAAATATATTCACACAAGGTGTATTGTTTGAATAATTCGTTGTCATCTAGTCGCACCAGTAGTTCTAGTAATGGGAAAAAAAGAACCAGATTAAAAAGGAACACTTACAAGGTAATAGTGGTTATTGATGCAGGACACGGGGGTCAAGATCCTGGAGCTATTGGAAGAAGTGGTTTACAAGAAAAAAATGTTACTATTTCTATAGCTTATAAACTTCAAAAACTTTTAAACTCTGATCCAATGTTTAAAGGAGTGATGACTCGCCATGGTGATCATTTTATTTCTGTATTAGGCCGTTCAGATGTGGCGCATAAGAAACAGGCTAATTTACTAATATCTATTCATGCTGATTCTGCGCCTAATCATAGCGTCTCTGGTGCTTCAGTATGGGTACTATCTAATCAGCGTGTTAAGGTTGAAATGGCAAACCGTCTCGAACAACATGACAATAGATTTGAAATGCCAGTAAGCACTAAAGGCTTTTTAGTTAGAAATAAGTCAGACGTCTCTGTTACTCAAGTCTTGCTAGATCTTCAGTTTGGGCATGTTCAGAAGGTTGGATATGATGTGGCAACTCAGATTATCAAACAGCTCAAATCTATTGGTTCATTACATAAAAATCAACCAGTATTTGCTAGTTTTGGAGTATTAAGTTCTCCTGACGTCCCTTCTCTTTTAATTGAAACTGGTTTTATTAGTAATCCATTAGAAGAAAAACTACTGAGAAGTAGTGCATACCAGAAAAAGATTACTAGGTCTATTTATCAAGGATTGCGTAATTATTTTGTATTTCACTTGTCAAAAGATATGAATAAAATAGGAGAATAGATGATTATCAATCTTAATTACAACAACAATTGTTAGAAGTTGGTTCAGATTAGGTTTAACGTAAAATAATATTAATTATAAATATGATTGATAATAGTTTAGAAGAATTCATTTTGAATTGTATATTATCATTTTTTATTAGGAATGTTATATATTTGATATACATACTATTAAATCACAGGTTTGTCCGAGGAGTTTTTTTGAGATTTTCATAGTATAATTTTTTTGGAGGAGAACGAATATAATTTTTGCAATCTTAAGCATATTTAATACAGTTAGTAGTAGGTTAATTATTTCGTATAAAACTGTTGATTTTTAGTTAAATTGAATTTTATAAAATAAAATATTTAGGATTATGCATTTATAGAAATATTTATAGAAATAATTATATTTATATTTTAATCACGATTTTTAGTTTTGTAGAAAGAATTAATGGTTTTTTTAAAAAGAATGATTTTTAAGTATATAAAGGATTTGATATGACAAAAGGAAATAGCTTTATATCGTATTATGTTTTGAGTGTTTACTGGTTAGATAAAGATTTTGTATAAATAAAACATTATGATGTTGCAATACTCTAATTTAGATATCCTATATCACATGAAGATATATTCCTGTTTGCTATCAATAAGTTTAGCGTGGAAAGTTATTCAAATTGATTTTTATATTTTGTTTTGTTCTTAGAGAAGTGTATGTCAATGATTACCGTTATCTTATCTTATCAAGAATCTATTCTTCATTGTTTTTAATGATAAGTTAAATGATTTGCTGAGAAAGTTCAGTTTTTTATAACAGTGACAATACTATTTGTTAATACATGAAAGTTTTTTAAAATGAGGTTTGAGAAAATTACTGAAAGAAATTAGTTAGAATTGTATGTATTGTATTTTTAGTAAAACTTTGCTCTGAGATGATTTTATGCATGGATGCGTTGTACCGAATGGTAGATATTTTTAATTACAATGTAGTATTTAAGTGGTTTAGACAAGTTTTATGATCTATTGTCTTATGATTTAGTTTTACAGTTAATCTTTTGAGTTAAGAATGATGAAATGTTTCTGGTTTATTAGAATAATCATAAAATTTTTTAATTTTATAAAAATTAGAAAGAATTATTTTCCAGGTACCGGAGAGAACTATTTAATCCTAATATCGATGAAATCGTGATTTCATAGTAATTACTTATTATTTTTTTATTTATGTTCAATATGTAATGTTTTGAAAAAAGCTTTATGTGATTTTAATATTTTTATTTTTTTGATCGTTTCAATTTGATAATAATATTATTAAATTAAGTTTTATCATATGGATAAAAGTTTCAAGAAGAATTTAATTGATTTAAATTATTTTAATAATTATTATTATAATTTTAGTCAATTTAAATTAAAGAGCATCATCTCTATATTATTATTAGCTTTATATATCAAGATTAATTTTATTAAGGCTTCTTTTGAAGCAAGATGTGTTAATTTTGGGAAAAGAGATCTGTTTTTTTCAAGTCTTAATAATAAGGTTTTAGCTGAAGGGCAATTAATTTTTTATTTGAGAATGCCAATAAGGTATAAAAATTTAAAATTTGGTAGAACAGTTTAGATTGATGCATAAAAATAATTAATGATAATATTGATTAAGAATATAAAGAATTTATTTTAAAGATAAATAGATTGTTTAATATTAAAAAATTTCTATTATGTATTTATATAAAAATAAATTATTTAAGCTAAATTAGCATATAGTTGTAATTGTATTGACAGAAGGTGATACAATGTTCTTGTATTTACTTTGGTATTTTAGAATAAAACGTATACAGATTTATTCTAAAAATGTTAGGATATATCGTATTGTTTGCAGTGTTTTGACAGATGGTTGAATTTTACTTTTGTGATTATGTTGTATATTTTTGGAAAAGTATTTTTAGTAGGGCGTATGATCTAATGATATTGTAAGACTATCTCGAAATTAGTATAATTATTTTATAAAATAATGTGCATAAAATTAACGTTAAGATGAATTTTAACACTCTAAAAAATGAATGATGTATTATGATTTCTGCACCATTAGCAATTTTTTTAATGGGTCCTACAACGTCTGGAAAAACTAGATTAGCATCTTTGCTATACAAGGAATTACCTGTAGAGTTGATTAGTGTTGATTCAGCGCTTATTTATCGAGGAATGGATATTGGTACCGATAAACCATCGAAAACGGATTTACAGTGTTCGCCATATCATCTATTAGATATTCGTGATCCTAAAGAGGTTTATTCTGTTTTTAATTTTCGAAATGATGCATTAAATGTAATGGCTAGCATTACTCGACGTGGGTACATCCCCCTCCTTGTTGGGGGAACCATGTTTTATTATAAGGCATTGTTAGAGGGGTTATCAGTTTTACCTCCTTCAAATTTACAAACTCGTAAGTTGATCGAAGATAAAGCCAATAAAGTTGGCTGGCCATACTTACATAGTCAGTTACAAGAAATAGATCCAATATCAGCCAAACTTATTCATATCAATGACACTCAGAGAATTTTGCGTGCATTAGAAGTCTTTTTGATTTCTGGTAAAACTCTGACTGAATTAAATAAAAATTCAGGGGAGTCGTTACAATATAATGTCTTGCAGTTTGTTATGGTATCCATGAGTCGTTTATTTCTCCAGAAAAGTATTGAAGATAGAGTATATCGTATGTTGGAATTAGGTTTTGAGGATGAGGTAAGAGTACTGTATTCTCGCGGTGATTTGCATATGAACATGCCGTCTATGCGTTGTATTGGTTATCGTCAAATGTGGTCCTACTTATCTGGTGATATTCCTTACAAGAGGATGATCGAGACTACTATATATGCTACTCGCCACTTAGCAAAGCGTCAGATGACTTGGCTTCGTAGCTGGAAAAATGATCTATATTGGTTAGATAGTGAAAAACCCGATATGGCGTACAATAAAATATTGCAGGTCATTCGAAGTCGGAGTGAGTCATTTTGTAAAAATAGTAAATGAATGTTCATATTTTCTTAGCCCTATAAGTACAGGGTTTATCAATTTAGAAATAATCAGCCTATTTAAGGAATAGCGAACATGGCTAAGGGACAATCATTACAAGATCCGTTCTTAAATGCACTACGCCGAGAACGTGTTTCGGTTTCTATTTATTTAGTAAATGGAATTAAATTATATGGTCAAATTGAGTCTTTTGATCAGTTTGTTGTTCTTTTAAAAAATACTGTTAGCCAAATGATTTATAAACATGCAATTTCTACTGTTGTTCCATCACGTCAATTCTTGCATCACAGCAATCATGGAACTTCCATGAGCACTCACTCTCATTATAACACTAGTTATCACAATAGTAACCTAACCGGAATCTCATACCTTGAAAAGGATCACCTTCAGACCTAGATATTAAGTATAGATTTGGATAATTAGAATATGTTTTATTATAAGAACTTTAGAGAATATACACTTGATTTTTATGAATAAAAATATTTTATTAATATATTCACTGGTTGGAGTAAGTCTTTAGTTTGATGCGAGTCTATTATCGTAGATATCATGTATAATAAAATATATAAGGTTGATACTTTAATGTTAATTTTTTCATTGATGTTAAATCTTTGTCTACAGATTAGTTTTAGGAGTAATTTTCATTGAATCCTTATTTTTTATTACAAAATATATTTTGTAAGATATAGTGTGTAGATTGCTGAGAATTTAATAGAGAAGTGTTAAATTATATGAAGAGTTAAATTTTTTGAGTTCTAGCATGAAATCTATATACTGTCCATAGCTATAGATTGGTTTATATTTATAGTAATTTAGCAGAATTTGAGTGGGTAAAGTTTAATTTAGTCTAGTGTTTTTTATTAAATGGTTTAGTTGATAGCGATCTTTGAGGAATGCAAGATAGGTTAGGTTAACTAGAAGAGCAATCTGTATGCCGTGTTGCTATTAGAGCTCTAATTTATAGAGATAATTTTAAAAGTATTAAAGTGTTTCTTTTATTTTATTGAATTGAATTAGTTAGCGCGAATAGGGTATAGTTTGTATATGAGTAAGATAAAACATTATATGATTTTCACCTGAATAAGTAAGAGTCTTTTATTTTTATTTATTTTGACTTTTACTTTATACAATGATTTTCTATAGTATTTTGTGATAGTTTTGAGTTTTATCTTAATCTAATTAATAATATTTTTTTATAAATAGAGTTGGAGTGAGAGCATGATTTGGGATCAGAGTTATTGCCAGTACAGCCAGTCTAGTTAATATACCTTTCTGGAATTAAGTGCATTGCGTATACGTGTATCCCGTTGTGGGTATTAAGACATACATAATTGATGGAGCATAAATATGGCCTGGAACCAACCCGGATGTGATGGACAGGACCGAGACCCTTGGGGGGGTAATAAGCATGCTAGTGGTAATTCTACGAATAATGAAGGAGGTTCTGATAAGCGGTCACCTAATTTTGATGACTTTTTTTACCACCTACGTAACAAGATGAGCAAATTAGTATCAGGAAGTGATAAGAATTTAAATAACAATTATGGTCGAAAAAAAACTCCGGGTTCTAAGAGAAAAATTGATGGTGTTATTGGAACTATAATTTTAGGTATAGCAGGGATAATCTGGTCTATAAGTGGACTCTATACTATCAAGGAAGCTGAGCGAGGAGTTATTACGCGTTTTGGAAAATTTAGTCATTTAGTTACACCAGGATTAAATTGGAAGCCGACTTTTATTGATGAGGTTAAGGCAGTAAATATTGAAGCAGTGCGTGAATTGTCAGCTTCTGGAACTATGTTAACTTCAGATGAAAACGTAGTGCGTGTAGAAATGAATGTACAATATCGGGTTACCAATCCAGAGCGTTATTTATTTTCTGTAAGCGATGCCGATGATAGCCTGCGTCAGGCAACTGATAGTGCTTTGCGAGGTGTTATTGGTCGTTTGACTATGGATCGCATTTTAACTGAAGGTAGAACTGTGGTACGAAGTCAGACTCAAAGTGAACTAGAGGAAACTATTAGCACCTATGATATGGGTATCACTCTATTAGATGTTAACTTTCAGACAGCAAGGCCACCAGAAGATGTAAAAGCTGCTTTTGATGACGCCATAGCTGCTCGGGAAAATCGTGAGCAAGTTGTTCGTGAAGCGGAGGCTTATGCTAATGATAAATTACCCCGTGCTCGAGGTGATGCGCAGGGTATACTAGAACAAGCTCGTGCCTATAAAGCACGTATTACCTTAGAAGCTCAGGGAGAAGTGGATAGTTTTGCGCGCATCTTACCAGAATATAAAGCCGCTCCAAGCATTACTCGTGAACGTCTTTATATTGAAACTATGGAAAGAATTTTGCGTCATAGCCATAAAGTTCTTATTAGTGATCAGGGTCGTAATTTAATGGTTCTACCGATAGATCAGTTAATAAAGAGCAAGATAGTGACATCAAGCAATGTCTCTAAAATTAATAAAGGCAGTCAGATGAAGCATCTTACCCCTGTGGCAACTAATCGTAGTAAGGAAAACCATAATAAAGATATCATAGACCAGCGTCGAGACTACGCCCAACGTAGTAATATATTAAACGAAGGGAGAGATTGATGATGCGTAAGATATTTATATTTGTATTAGTTATTTTAATCGCTTTCTATACTTCTACATTTATAGTAGAAGAAGGTCAGCGTGGTATTATGATGCGTTTTGGTAAGGTTCTTCGTAATGATAATAACCAACCTTTAGTCTATATGCCTGGTCTACATTTTAAAATTCCACTCCTTGAGTCAGTGAAATCACTAGATGCTCGTATTCAAACTATGGATAATCAAGCAGATCGATTTGTTACTAAAGAACAAAAAGATCTTATTGTTGATTCGTATATTAAATGGTGTGTGAGTGATTTTAGTCGATACTATCTTGCAACGGGAGGCGGGGATATTTCTCAGGCTGAAGTGTTGCTTAAACGTAAGTTTAGTGATCGTCTTCGCTCTGAAATTGGTCGACTAGATGTCCAAGAGATTGTGAATGATTTTAGTGGTCGCTTAACGACTGATGTACGCGATGCTCTGAATACTGGTAGTTCAGATCAGGACCATTTTGGAGCGATATTACCGATTAATCAAAATAGCATGGCTGAATTAGGTATTAAGGTTATTGATGTTCGCATAAAACAAATTAATTTACCTACAGAAGTTTCTGATGCTATTTATGCTCGAATGAGAGCTGAGCGTGAATCTGTTGCTAGAAGTCAACGGGCAAGAGGAGCTGAAGAGGCTGCAATAGTTAGGGCACAAGCAGATTATGAAGTTGAACATACTCTAGCAGAGGCAAGACGTGAAGCTTTAATTACTAGAGGAGAAGGTGATGCTGAAGTAGCTAAGTTATTTTCTTCTATTTTTAGCCAAGATCCTGATTTTTATGTTTTTCTACGTAGTTTACGTGCCTACGATAATAGTTTTAGCTCTACAGAAGATGTACTAATACTTAGCCCCGACAGTAATTTCTTTCGATTTATGCAGAATCCTAAAATGATTTCTAGTCAAGATAAGATGAAATAAGGATTTTTATAAGATTTGGACTATTGATGTACTCAACTTGCATGATCTATGATATTATATATCATGCAAGTTGAGTACATCAATCATATCAAAAAAACCTGTTTTATATGCTTTTAACCATCTTGCTGCTTTTAAAGCGCCTTTAGCAAAAATTATACGGTTTGAAGCTTTATGGCTAATCTCAATACGTTCTCCAATATTTGCAAACATCACTGTGTGGTCTCCAATAATATCTCCAGCTCGGATACTGGATAATCCAATGGTATTTTTAGTCCGACTTCCATGGATATCTGGAGCTGCCTGTAGAGTATGTGGATCTAAATTCCAGTTCATTTCGTTAGATATTGTTGCAGAAATTTTCTGTGCAGTACCGGATGGAGAGTCAGCTTTATGTCGGTGATGCGCTTCAATTATTTCAATATCAGAATCAGATCCTATAATTTTTGTTGTTTTTTCTACTAATTTTAGTAGTAGATTTATCCCAATACTGAAGTTAGAAGAATATACTAAAGCTATTTCTTTTGCTGATTCTTTAATGAACTCTTGACTTTGTTTATCTAATCCAGTAGTACCAATGACCATAGGTTTATGATATTGTAGACATAATTCCAGGTTTTTTAATGTTCTATCTGGATGAGTAAAATCAATTAGAATATCAAAATCATTCATAACTAACTTGAGATCGTCTGTAATAGATACTCCTAGATTTTCGTATTTGGCTAGTTCTCCAGCATCTTTACCGGAAAAAGATGAACCTTTTCGTACAATTGCAGCTCCAAGAAGCACACCCTTAGTATGTGTAGTGGTTGTTATAAGTTGTCGTCCCATCCGTCCAGAGGCACCTATAATAGCAACACGAACATCTTTATTCATAGAAATATTACCTAGTTCAGTATATATCTTATTAGATTTTATATATTTGAGCCCTTTGAGGGCTCAAATATATTAAGTAGCTATCAATTAAAAATAATTGTTATAATGTTTTAGTGCTAACTTCACTAAGATTAGCATTTAGCAATTCAGATAGGTTGGCTGAAGCCTCATCTGCTGTGAGAGCTTGTTTTTCAGTAGACCTCCTGGTATCTGATGATTTGCGTCGAATACGGGATTTATGATACGCATATCCAGTACCAGCTGGTATTAAACGTCCTACTATAACATTTTCTTTTAGTCCCCGTAATTCGTCATTTTTTCCTGCTACAGAAGCTTCAGTTAATACTCGAGTAGTTTCTTGGAATGATGCGGCTGAGACAAAAGATTCGGTGGCTAAGGAAGCTTTGGTGATTCCGAGTAAGTTACGGACATAGGTAGCGGCGATTTTCCCATTAGCTTCAAGATCTCGATTGCATATGCTTACGCGTGAAAATTCAACTTGTTCACCAATTAAAAAGTCAGAGCTACCTGTGCTTTGAATAGTTGCTTTACGTAACATTTGCCGAATGATTACTTCAATATGTTTATCATTAATCTTCACTCCTTGTAAACGATAAACTTCTTGAACTTCATTAGTTATATAGCGAGTCACTGCATGTACACCACGTAAGCGAAGAATGTCATGGGGTGACTCAGGACCATCTGAAACTACGTCACCACGTTCTACACGCTCACCTTCAAAGACATTTAGTTGTCTCCATTTTGGTATCATTTCTTCATAAGGTTCACTACCGTCGATGGGTGTAATAACCAGACGTCTTTTCCCTTTAGTCTCTTTACCAAAGGAAATAATACCACTAATTTCAGCCAAGAGAGCTGGTTCTTTTGGTCGACGCGCTTCAAAAAGATCAGCTACGCGGGGTAATCCTCCTGTAATGTCTTTGGTACCGCCAGATTCTTGTGGTACGCGCGCCAGGGTATCACCTGCGCTTATTTTCATCCCATCTTCTAGATGAACAATAGCTTTTCCTGGAAGAAAATATTGAGCAGGCATATCAGATCCCGGAATCATTACATCTTCACCATGACTATTAATGACTTTGAGTGCTGGACGTAGATCTTTGCCCCCTGCAGTGCGTTCAGAATTATCTAAAATGACAAGTGAAGAAAGTCCTGTCAAATCATCTGTTTGACGAGTAATGGTTTGTCCATCAATCATATCAGTAAAATGAATAAAACCACTGACTTCGGTGATTACCGGCATAGTGTGCGGGTCCCAGTTGGCCACTATTTCTCCTGCAGTGACATTTTCTCCGGCACCCTTCATCATAGTGGCGCCATAAGGAATTTTATAGCTTTCTTTGGTTCGTCCAAAGATATCAATTAATTTTAGTTCTGTATTACGCGAAGTAATAACTATCTTACCTGAAGAGTTAGTGACTGATTTGGCATTTATTAGCTTGAGTTGCCCTTGATTTTGTATCTGAATGCTCGATTCTAACGCTGCGCGAGATGCAGCTCCGCCAATATGGAAAGTTCGCATGGTAAGTTGAGTACCTGGCTCACCAATGGACTGAGCCGCGATTACTCCAATAGCTTCACCTTTATTGATGATATGTCCTCTGGCGAGATCACGTCCGTAACAATGTGCACATACGCCGAAATCAGTTTCACAGCTTACCACTGACCTAACTGTAAGGCTGTCTACTGAATTTTCTTCTAATAAATCACATTCTTTCTCATGAAGAAGAGTGTTTCTGGGTAAAAGAATGTCCATTGTACCAGGTTTTAAAACGTCTTCTGCCGTTACGCGACCCAAAACTCTCTCTCTCAGAGGTTCTTTGACATCGCCTCCTTCAATAATTGGCATCATCATGACTCCAGTCCGAGTTTTACAGTCATCTTCAGTCACCACTAAATCTTGAGCCACATCGACTAGTCGTCGTGTAAGATAGCCAGAGTTAGCAGTTTTAAGAGCAGTATCGGCTAGACCTTTTCGTGCCCCATGTGTAGAAATAAAGTATTGAAGCACATTTAATCCTTCACGAAAATTAGCAGTAATAGGTGTTTCAATGATAGATCCATCTGGTTTAGCCATTAGGCCTCTCATTCCAGCTAACTGACGAATTTGTGCCGCAGAACCTCGCGCTCCAGAGTCGGCCATCATAAATATATTATTAAAAGATACTTGTCTTTCTTCTATACCATTTCGGTTTATCACTACTTCAGTAGAGAGGTTTTCCATCATGGCTTGAGCAACACGCTCGTTAGCTGAAGCCCAAATATCAATCACTTTATTATAACGTTCCCCAGCAGTTACTAATCCAGACTGAAATTGATTTTGGATTTCTGCCACTTCTGATTCGGCTTGACTAATGATTTCAATTTTATTTTTAGGAATTACCATGTCATCGATACCTACTGATGTACCTGAGCGAGCTGCATAGGCAAAACCAGTATACATGGTTTGGTCGGCAAAGATTACAGTAGCTTTGAGCCCTAAGATTCGGTAACAGGTATTTAACATTTTAGAAATAGCTTTTTTACCCAAGACTTGATTGATAATTGCGTAAGGTAGACCCTTTGGTACTATCATCCAAAGTATGGCGCGTCCAATAGTGGTGTCTATAATATTAGTTTTAGGCACCCATTGACCTAGTTCATTTTTTTCATTTTCAGTGATGCGTACTTTTACTCGGGCATGTAGAGAGGCGAGTCCAGCGCGATATACACGCTCCGCTTCTTTAGAGCTACTCAGAAGCATTCCTTCACCTTTGGCGTTAACGCAATCACGGGTCATGTAGTATAGCCCTAAAACAACATCCTGAGAAGGTACAATAATGGGTTCTCCATTTGCAGGAGAGAGAATATTATTGGTTGACATCATTAGAACTCGTGCTTCGAGCTGAGCTTCCATTGTTAGAGGAACATGGACTGCCATTTGGTCTCCATCAAAATCTGCATTGTATGCTGCACAGACTAATGGGTGAAGCTGTATTGCTTTACCTTCTATAAGAACGGGTTCGAATGCCTGGATACCTAGACGATGTAGAGTTGGTGCGCGGTTTAAAAGAACGGGATGTTCTCGGATGACTTCATCTAAGATATCCCAAACTACTAATTCTTCGCGTTCAACCATTTTTTTCGCTGCTTTAATGGTAGTGGCAAGACCACGCAACTCTAGTTTGCCATATATAAATGGTTTAAATAATTCTAGTGCCATTTTTTTTGGTAGACCGCATTGGTGTAGATGAAGATAGGGGCCTACAGTGATTACTGAGCGACCAGAATAGTCAACGCGTTTACCTAGTAAATTTTGACGGAAGCGTCCTTGTTTACCTTTAATCATATCAGCTAAGGATTTGAGAGGTCGTTTGTTAGATCCAGTGATTGCACGACCTCTTCGGCCATTATCAAGCAACGCATCAACTGCTTCTTGAAGCATGCGCTTTTCATTACGAACAATAATATCTGGTGCTGCTAAGTCTAATAATCGTTTTAATCGGTTATTACGATTAATTACACGACGATATAAATCGTTTAAATCTGAAGTTGCAAAACGGCCGCCATCTAATGGAACTAAGGGGCGTAGATCAGGTGGTAAAACTGGAAGAACATTTAATATCATCCATTCTGGTTTGTTACCAGACTGGATGAATGACTCAAGTAATTTAATGCGTTTAGTTATTTTTTTACGTTTAGTCTCAGAGTTAGTTTCATTTAGTTCTTCACGTATTTGCTCGCATTCTTGTTCTAGATCCATATGTTTTAATATGCTTTGGATTGCCTCGGCTCCTATTTTAGCGTCAAATTCATCACCGAATTCTTCTAAGGCGTCAAGATACTGTTCTTCAGTTAACAATTGGTTTTTATCAAGACTTGTCATACCATTTTCAATAACTACATAGGACTCAAAGTAAAGAACTCTTTCAATATCACGTAATGGCATGTCGAGCAGTAAGCCAATTCGGGATGGGAGAGATTTCAAGAACCAAATATGTGCGGTTGGGGAGGCTAGCTCAATATGCCCCATACGCTCGCGACGTACTTTAGTTTGAGTGACTTCAACGCCACATTTTTCACAAATAACACCACGGTGTTTAAGGCGTTTATATTTACCACATAAACATTCATAGTCTTTTACTGGTCCAAAAATACGTGCGCAAAAAAGCCCATCTCGTTCTGGCTTAAACGTTCTATAGTTGATAGTTTCCGGTTTTTTAACTTCACCGAAAGACCATAAACGTATCATTTCTGGTGATGCTAAAGCAATTTTGATTGCATCAAACTCTTCGGTTTTAGCTTGTGCTTTCAAAAATTTCATTAATTCTTTCACTCATTAGCTCCTATCAGATAAGACTTCGTAGGATGTCAGAGGTGATCTGAAATTCCTGTGACAGGTAAAATAGATGTCAGTATCTATTCATCATCTTCTAGCTCAATATTGATAGCGAGAGAACGGATCTCTTTTAAAAGTACATTGAAAGATTCTGGCATTCCCGGTTCCATCTGATGATGTCCATCAACAATATTTTTATACATTTTAGTTCGACCATTCACGTCGTCAGATTTAACAGTTAGCATTTCCTGCAAGGTATACGAAGCCCCATATGCTTCTAAGGCCCATACTTCCATCTCACCAAAACGTTGCCCGCCAAATTGAGCTTTACCACCTAAAGGTTGCTGAGTAACTAAACTGTAGGAACCCGTTGAACGAGCATGCATTTTATCATCAACAAGATGATTTAGCTTTAGCATGTACATGTATCCTACAGTAACTTGACGTTCAAATACTTCACCAGTACGTCCATCAAATAAGGTAATTTGACCAGAAGAAGGTAAGTCGCCAAGTTGTAATAATTCTTTGATTTCACTTTCTTGTGCGCCATCAAAAACTGGAGTAGCAATAGGCATGCCATTTTTAAGATTTTTGGCTAATGACAAAACTTCATCATCACTAAAGGTTTGTAGGTCAACTTTTTGCCGAACATGAGCGCCGAGGTCGTAAGCGCGTTGAATAAATGCACGAAGACTAGATAATTCTGCCTTCTGCTGAAGAAGCAAGCTGATTTTTTTTCCAATGCCTTTAGCAGCCATACCTAAATGGGTTTCTAGGATTTGACCGATATTCATGCGTGATGGAACGCCTAACGGATTGAGAACTATATCTACGGGGATACCATGCTCATCGTAAGGCATATCCTCTATTGGATTAATTTTAGATATAACCCCTTTATTTCCATGACGACCAGCCATTTTATCACCTGGCTGAATTTGGCGTTTAACTGCTAGATATACTTTAGCAATTTTTAATATTCCCGGTGCCAGATCATCACCTTGTGTGATTTTTCGTTTTTTTGTATCCAGTTTTTGTTCGAATTCACTTTTTAGTTCATTGTATTGTCTGACCAGTTGTTCTAATTGATTTTGTTTTTCTTCATTTATTAGGTCAATTTCTAGCCATCGAGATCGAGGAAGAGTCTTAAGCCTTTCCGATTTAATTCCGCTAGAGAGAAGTAGGTAATAAATACGGTTAAATAGACTCGTTTCAAGAATTTTAACTTGTTCTGATAAATCCTTTTTTGCTTCTTTTAGTTGTAGTTCTTCAATTTCTAAAGCGCGTTTATCTTTTTCTACGCCATCGCGTGTAAAAATTTGAACATCGATTACAGTTCCTGTGACTCCATTGGGAACTCGTAAAGAAGAATCTTTAACATCAGAAGCTTTTTCTCCAAAAATTGCTCGTAGGAGCTTTTCTTCTGGTGTAAGTTGAGTTTCGCCTTTTGGAGTTACTTTTCCAACAAGAATGTCTCCGCCTTTTACTTCAGCACCGATATATACAATGCCTGACTCGTCTAGCTTAGCGAGAGCAGCTTCGCCAACATTAGGGATGTCAGAGGTGATCTCTTCTGGACCTAGTTTTGTATCACGTGAAATACAGGCTAGTTCTTGAATGTGAATAGTAGTAAAACGATCTTCTTGAACAACGCGTTCCGATATTAAGATGGAATCTTCAAAATTGTATCCATTCCAAGGCATAAAAGCTACCCGCATATTTTGACCTAATGCAAGCTCACCAAGATCAGTTGCAGGTCCATCTGCTAGAACATCGTTTTTTTGAATTTTTTCACCAATCTGAACGCATGGTCGTTGGTTGATGCAGGTGTTCTGATTTGATCGTGTATACTTAGTTAGATTATAAATATCGATACCAGCTTCGTTCGGATACATTTCACTTTCATTTACTTTTATGACGATACGGGCTGCATCTACATATTGAACGATACCACCTCGTTTTGCAACAGAGGTGACTCCAGAGTCGACGGCTACAGCACGCTCCATTCCAGTCCCAACCAATGGTTTATCAGCTCGTAGTGTTGGCACAGCTTGACGTTGCATATTTGCTCCCATTAATGCTCGGTTAGCATCATCATGCTCGAGAAACGGGATTAAGGATGCACCAACAGAAACGACTTGTTGGGTTGAGACATCCATATAGTCAATTTGCGCACGATTAAATAAACTAGATTCACCTTTATTGCGGCATGTGACTAGATCTTCAATAATATGACCTAATTGATTGAGATTGGTATTAGCTTGTGCAATAACATAATGACCTTCTTCAATAGCAGAGAGATAATGTATTTCATCTGTTACAATACTATTCTTAACTCGTCGGTATGGTGTTTCTAAAAAGCCGTATTCGTTAGTTTGTGCATAAACAGATAGTGAGTTAATTAGACCGATATTTGGCCCCTCGGGGGTCTCAATGGGACAAACGCGACCGTAGTGTGTTGGATGTACATCTCTTACCTCAAAGCCTGCCCGTTCACGTGTGAGACCACCTGGACCTAATGCAGAGATACGACGTTTATGTGTAATTTCAGAAAGTGGATTATTCTGATCCATAAATTGAGATAGTTGACTTGAACCAAAAAATTCTCTAACAGCAGCAGAGATTGGTTTAGCATTAATCATATCTTGAGGCATGAGAGTGTCTAAATCTCCTAGGGATAGACGTTCTTTCACCGCCCGCTCTACACGTACTAAACCAACACGAAATTGGTTTTCTGCCATTTCTCCAACGGAACGAACACGACGATTGCCTAGATGATCAATATCATCTATTTCTCCAATGCCATTTCGTATACTAATAAGTTTTTTCATGACCTGAATAATGTCATCTTTACTTAATATGCCAGAGCCTGTAATTTCATTTCGTTGTAATGAACGATTAAATTTCATACGACCAACCGTAGAAAGGTCATAGCGTTCTTCAGAAAAGAAGAGATTTTCAAATAGATTTTCAGCTGCCTCGCGAGTTGGTGGTTCACCTGGTCTCATCATGCGATAAATTTCAACAAGAGCACTAAGTCGATCTGTTGTTGGATCAATACGTATGACTTCGGAGATATATGGGCCATGATCTAAATCATTAGTGAATAATGTTTCGAGTTGTGTATGATTAGATTGGATTAATTTATCTATTAGATCTAATGATAGCTCCATATTAGCTTCGATTAAGATTTCTCCAGTATCATGATTAATATAGTCTTTTGCAGCTACTTTCCCAGACACATACTCCATAGGCACTGTGATGTAAGAAATAGCGTCTTTTTCTAATTGTCTAATATGTCGTGCTGTAATGCGACGACCTTTCTCAACGTATATTGTTCCATTTGCTTCAATATCAAATGAAGCTGTTTCACCACGAAGTCGTCCTGGAACGAGTTCCATTTGTAGTCTATTGTTGCTGATATGATATATAACTTTTTCAAAAAATAGATCCAGAATTTGTTCGGTTGTATAATTAAGTGCACGTAAAATAATTGTTGCAGGTAGCTTTCTTCGTCGATCAATACGAACGAATAAATTATCTTTTGGATCGAACTCAAAGTCTAACCATGAGCCGCGATATGGGATAATTCTAGCATTATAGAGAACTTTTCCTGATGAGTGAGTTTTTCCTTTGTCGCTATCAAAAAATACTCCAGGACTGCGATGTAATTGAGATACAATAACACGTTCTGTTCCGTTGATAATAAAAGTTCCATTCTCGGTCATTAGGGGAATCTCCCCCATATATACTTCTTGTTCTTTAATGTCTTTAACAGTTCCTTCTGGTGCTTCCCTCTCGTATATTACTAGACGTAGTTTTACGCGTAGAGGAGCAAAAAATGTAATGCCACGAATCTGACATTCTTTAACATCAAAGATAGGATCACCTAAGAAATAGCTGACATATTGAAGCTCTGCATGAGAGCTATAACTTTGTATTGGAAATATTGAACGGAATGCTGCATCTAGACCGTATTGACCTTCTGGATCTCGTTCAATAAATTTTCGGAACGAGTTCAACTGAATAGAAAGAAGATAGGGAATTCCCAGTACTTCTGGACGTTTTCCAAAATCTTTACGAATACGTTTTTTCTCGGTATAGGAGTAAACCATTAGGGTTCCTCAGTTTGCTGAACAATAGAACCTCTCTGCCCATTTAAATGGGGAGAACAGTTATTCCATGCTATTTAAATAAGAATAATTATGAATGCTAGGTCGATATTGGTCCTACTATTTCCTTTCTCTGATGCAATGATTGTATTGTTTTATCTGAATTCGTTGCATCGGAGTTAGAGAAAGATCTTAAGTAAGTCACTAATTAAATAGTTTCCATCTTTTTGATCTTGTATAAGTTAAGAACACGGTTATTATATCCTTTAGTAATTATCAGTTAAATTGATAATTTTGAATCAAAATATAGCCATTTCTTACAAATTATATTTTTTATTTTATTTCTATAGTTGCACCAGCTGTTTCTAATAGTTTTTTCAATGAAGCTGCGTCTTCTTTACTAATTCCCTCTTTTAATGTAGCCGGAGCAGACTCGACGAGATCTTTAGCTTCTTTAAGACCCAAGCCAGTAGCGCTTCGCACTGCTTTTATTACAGCTATCTTATTAGTTCCAATAGATTGTAGTACGACATCAAATTCTGTTTTTTCTTCTATATCTTCAACATCAGATGTAGGATTTGTCATAGCGTAAGAGGTAGCTGATATACCAAATTTTTCCTCCATGGCAGAGATGAGCTCAACTATTTCCATTACAGATAATGCTGCAACCCCTTCAATGATTTGTTCTTTAGTAATTAACATTGTATTTTCCTGAATTCAGACAGTGGTTGTTACGTAAGAAAATAAGAGAAACAATAAGCCTGTTAATTTAAGAAGTATTAGCTTCCTTTTGGTTACGCAAGGCAACAAAAGTACGTAATAGCTTTCCGGCAGCAGCTTCTTTTATCGTGATTACTAATCGTATAATCGCTTCATGGTAAGTAGGTATATTTGCTAATCGATCAATGAGATCTGAGCTTATTAGTTCGTTTTCAAAGGCTGAGTCTTTAATTTTAAAATTAACATTAGTTTTAGCGAATTCCTTAAACAAACGAGCAGCTGTACCAGGATGTTCCATAGAATATGCAATTAAAGTTGGTCCAGTTAATGTTGTGTTTAAGCACTTAAACTGTGTGTTTTCAATGCTACGGCGTAGCAAGGTGTTGCGTGTAACACGTATGTATACGTTAGCTTTTCGACCTGATTTACGCAGTTCGTTAATTTTGTTGACACTTATTCCACAGGTATTTGCTGTTACTGCAGATAATGCGTTTTTAGCTATATTATGAACTTCAGTAACAATTGTTTTTTTATCTTGAAGATTTAAGGCCATTATCTCTTGCTCCTGGATTATTCTGGAATTCACAGAGGCTTTCTTTCACTCAATTTTCTTATGTTAGGTAGATATTTAATTTATGGTGATTTTGAATTCCATATAGGGGTCAAAATTGTTTTTTTGATCTTGTCAGTATTTCTGATAACTAGTATGTTAAAAACATAGTCTCAGATGCATATATAGCCTTTCTTTTTGAAAGGAAAGCATTTAAAATGTAAAATATTCAGATTGGATGCGTCGTAATTTAATAGTTCTGTTTAATATAACTTATCGATTTTATTGAGATATTGATAAAGTTTGAATTAGTTATTTTTAAGGGAAATATTTAATTATCAATTAATATAAACTCTTATAACTGGATTAGTCTTTTCATCTCTAATTTAAAGTATTTCATAGATAGATTTTAGGAAAAAATTTTTCTCTGGTAAAGAAAAAAGATTAGTTAGTGGAGTCTTTTAGACTAGATTGATCTAATGTAACACAGGTTCCCATGGTAGTCGAGATGCTAATTTTTTTGATAAACACCCCTTTTGATTGAGGGGGTTTGGCTTTTTTAAGAGAAATTAATAGATATTCTAAATTTGTTTTTAAGTGATGTATATCAAAATTAATTTTACCAATGGTGGTATGGATAATGCCGTTTTTGTCGTTACGATAACGAACCTGACCTGATTTAGCATTTCTTACTGCTTCTCTAATATTCTCTGTTATAGTACCTACTTTTAGGTTGGGCATCAGACCTCGTGGTCCAAGAATGTGGCCTAATTGGCCAACAATATGCATTGTATCTGGAGATGCAATAACTACATCAAAGTTCATTTCGCCTTTTTTCACTTTTACCGCAAGATCTTCTAATCCTACCAGTTCTGCACCTTCCTCTATCGCAGATTGAGCGCTGGTTCCTTGAGTAAATACCGCTACGCGTGTAATACGACCAGTACCATAAGGTAATATAGTGGACCCGCGTATATTTTGGTCAGATTTGCGTGGATCAATGCCTAACTTTACTGCTACATCAACACTTTCTATGAATTTAACAACTGCTAGTTTTTTTAGGAGGACTAGAGCTTCATTTATCTCATATGGTTTAGTTTGGTCAATGTTTTCAGAAATTTTTCGCATGCGTTTGCTTAGATTAGCCATTTTTAGTCCTCTATGACCAGGCCTATAGAACGAGCAGTTCCTTCAATAGAACGCGTCATTGCTTCAATATTAGATCCTGTCATGTCTTCATATTTAATCTCAGCTATCTCACGTAGCTTTGCGCGTGATAATATACCGATTTTTTGTTGGTTTGGTTTTGAAGAACCAGATTCTACCCCGGTCGCTTTTTTTAGAAGAATGGCTGATGGAGGGCTTTTAGTAATAAAAGTAAAGGAGCGATCACTATAAACTGTAATAATAACTGGAATGGGTAGTCCTTTCTCGAAAGAATCTGTTTTTGCATTGAATGCTTTGCAGAATTCCATGATATTCACACCTCTTTGCCCAAGAGCCGGACCTACGGGTGGGCTAGGGTTTGCCATACCTGCTGAAACCTGTAGTTTGACATAGGTTTGTACTTTTTTAGCCATAATAATACCTCAAGTAAGGTGATCATACTGTTTTGTTTCTGTATAACTAATTTTGATTTATTATCTTAAAATAAATAAAGATAATGGTGTTAAATTAGAGTAATTATATTATATCTTTCAATTTATAGATATTTAAGTTTTAGAAGGGTGGGGTTTTATGTATTATCATATTAATAATGTATATATTTGTTTAATGATTATATATGAGTTCAGCAAGGGAAAAGAATTAACCTTTTTCAACTTGAGCAAAATCTAGTTCTACTGGGGTGGCGCGACCAAAAATAGATACGGATACTGTTAGACGACTTTTTTCATAATCAACTTCTTCTACAACGCCATTAAAATCGGAAAAAGGACCGTCATTAACGCGCACCATCTCACCTGGTTCAAAGAGTGTTTTTGGACGCGGTTTATCTCCTGCTTGCTGTAATAGCCCCATAATTGCATCAGCTTCCTTAAAGCTGATTGGTGCTGGACGATCTGAAGTGCCTCCAATAAAACCCATGACTCTAGGCACGCTACGTACAAGATGCCAACTTGCATCGTTCATTGTCATTTGTACTAAGACGTACCCAGGGAAAAACTTTCGTTCGCTTTTACGACGTTGACCACGACGGATTTCAACTACTTCTTCGGTAGGAACCATGATATCGCCAAATAGTGTTTCCATGTCATGTAATTTAATATACTCACGTAGGGATTGGGCTACGCGACTTTCGAATCCGGAAAACGCTTGAACAACGTACCAGCGCTTGTTAGGAGCTTCAGACATCTCAAAACCTCAAGCCAGTAATAAATGATATGATGCGAACTAGTAGATTATCCAGCCCCCATAGAATTAGTGACATTACGGCAGTTGCTGCACTAACAATTAATGTTGTATGCAACGTCTCATTAGGAGAAGGCCAAGTGATTTTTTTTATTTCTCTATGCGCTTGATAGATATAGTCTATAGCTATTTTCCCTTTTTCTGTTAATCGAAAAATGCTAGTTGCTGTAGTTAACAAAAAAAGTATCGCCAATATGCGTAGATATACAGGTGTGTTAGAAAACCAAATATTTCCTATGATAGCGATGAGAAAACAAAATATTATGCTTAACCATTTTCCTATTTCTAACCAGCGTTTTTTTTGTTGTGTTCCAGTAAAATATATATTCATAAATGAACCTTTAAATAAAACATTACTGCAATATAAATTAAAGAAATATTGATTTTGTAATTTATACATCTGCTGAGTAACCTTATTATGTATCTGTGTATCAAAGAGCTGTTCTTTTTTAGATTATTCAAATTAAATTGCAAGATTCTCTTTATTTAAGAGAAATGAAGTTTTATAGTTTTTATTACTCTGTCATAGTTAGATGCTTCTTTACTAGAAGCATATTGTAGCCTATTTATAATGGGTCTTAAATACTCTTTTAAAATAATTTTTTAATATTGTTTAAATATAACATGATTATGTATAGATTAGACCTATCTATTAGAGTAGGTGACATCTATAATTAATATTAGAAATATTAGTGGTTTATATTGTAAAAGATTCGTCTATCTAATAAAAATAGAATATCGATTAGGAATATACTAATTTAAGTATGATACGATGTGAGTTTGATAATTTTTCTATCATTTAATTCCAAAGAATGATATTTCCACTTAGTTGGCATTATGAAATTAATACAGGTTTATCGGATTATTTAGGTTATTAAATGAATTAATGAATGATACGTGTTATTTAAGTTTATTTTTATCCTTTTTTTGTAATTGTCATGGGCAATATTTTGTTGTTTCTTTTGATTTTTGGAAAAAGAATTGTTTAAGAGTTACTTGCAATAATATCCTTGATTTATTAAAGGTAAACATGCCTAATAATGAGGATAGATCTTTTTAGAGAAGACGCCTGAATCAAAAGATTTAAGATGATAAAATAGATTGGATTATCGGTTAAATTTAAAATATTTTCATGCGTTTTTATAATATTCATTTTTAGACTTAATTTTTAGTCTTATTTGTATACCTGTTCATAGCCTAGTGTGAGTGATAAAATATAAATATCATATATTTCATTATGATTGTTAAGTTTCTATTCTATATCTAGATATGTATTTACATCTTATGTTTTAAAATTAATTAATTTAACTATAAGAATATATTATTGATAACGGTTACATATGTTCTAATTTAAAAATCCACTTTGTGATGAGAGAAACCTTGTTGTAAGTGAATAACCTAATGAGATTAGGTTATACTATAATAATAATATTTTTAGTGATTTTTGTAATTTATATGGTCTCTCATGAATTTTAAACTGTGTTTTACAAGATCAATGATGCATAAATTCTACTATAATTTATTTTATATATTATCATTTATAATCCAATACCATAAGAGAGATACAATAACTTATTCAATATTTTATGCAATAACTGATTATTGGATTGTATATTAGATAGTTTAGTTGATCCGAGAGTTTGATCATGAAAGATATAATACATTTTAGAATATTAGATAGTAGCTGTTACATTAAATAATAGATTAGGATTGGTAGATAGGCCTATATATCAACACTTTGTCTTAAAGACAGCGTGTAATATTAATTACAGAGTGCTAGTAATTGTTACTTATACCTAACTTTAAAAATATTTCAGAAAAATAAAGAGATTAATTAACTTCAGTTATTTAGTGTGTTAATAAAAAATATTAATACAGTTCCGCATTGTTTATTTCTTTAGATAATGATTAGAAGATAAAGGTAGAGATTATGATTTCAGGTATTTTAACATCACCAAATATAGCTTTTGGAAAGGCTCTTCTTATACGCGAAGAGGAAATTATTATTAATAATCAGAAGATTTCTGCTGAGAAAAAAGACAAGGAAATTCAAAGATTTTTTGATGGACGCCAAAAGGCTACTGAACAGCTTAAAAGTATTGCAATCCAAGCTAGTCAAACTTGTGGAGAAGGGAAAGAAGAAATATTTGAAGGACATCTAATGCTTTTAGAAGATGAAGAGCTAGAAAAAGATGTTGTGTCGTTAATTAAAGAAGAATTATATACTGCAGATGCGGCTGTTTTTACTATAATTAATTCTCAAGTCAAAGCGTTAGAAGAGTTGGAGGATGAATATTTAAAAGAGCGCGCATCTGATATTCGTGATATTGGAAAGCGTTTATTGAAAAATATTCTTGGTTTACATATTATAGATTTCAGTGCCATTAATGAAGAAGTATTGTTGGTTGCCAGAGATCTAACTCCATCAGAAACAGCGCAACTCAATTTGAAAAAAGTTTTAGGTTTTATTACTGACACTGGGGGTAAAACCTCACATACTTCAATCATGGCTCGTTCATTAGGACTACCAGCTATTGTCGGAACGGGAAATATTACGAGTAAGGTTAAAAATGATGATTTTTTGATTTTAGATGCGATTAATAATAAGGTTTACATTAATCCATCTGAGGAAAAAATTGCGGAATTTAAGATTTTAGCTCATCAATATGCTCTTGAAAAAAATGAGTTAGGCAAATTAAAAAATCTTCCAGCGATTACTTTAGACGGTCATCGGGTTAAGCTAAGCGCTAATATTGGGAGTGGGCGCGATATTATAGGTATAGACCGTTATGGAGCAGAAGGTGTTGGACTTTATCGTACAGAGTTTTTATTCATGGATAGGGATTCATTACCTAGTGAAGAAGAGCAGTTTCAAGCTTACAAATCCGTAGCAAAAACAGTAGGAGATCAGGGTGTAATTTTACGAACCATGGATATTGGTGGTGATAAAGATTTACCATATATGCATCTTCCTCATGAGGCTAATCCTTGTCTTGGTTGGCGTGCTATTCGTATAGGTATGGATCGCACAGAAATCTTACATGCTCAGTTACGTGCTATTTTGCGTGCCTCCGTTTTTGGTACATTGCGAATTATGTTCCCTATGATTATTTCTGTTGAAGAAGTTCGTTTTCTAAAAGAGCAGATAGAGATTTTAAAAGTTCAGCTGCGTAAAGAAAGAAAGGATTTTAATGAGACAATTGAAATTGGTATTATGGTAGAAACGCCCGCTTCTGCGGTGATCGCTCACCATTTAGCAAAAGAAGTTGATTTCTTTAGTATTGGAACAAATGATTTAACACAGTATACTTTAGCTGTAGATCGCGCTAATAATTTAATCTCCCATCTTTACAATCCTATATCTCCATCTATTTTGATATTAATCAAACAGGTGATCGATTCTGCTCATTCTGAAGGAAAATGGACAGGAATGTGTGGTGAATTAGCAGGAGACGTACATGCTACTGTGTTGTTATTAGGTATGGGATTAGACGAGTTTAGTATGAGTTCTATTGCGATTCCATCTATTAAGAAACTTATTCGTAGTATTCAATTTAAAGAAGCTCAGCTTTTAGCAGAAAAAGCGTTAATGAAACCAACAGCGGAAGAATTAGTACAACTAGTTGATCAATTTCTTAAAGAATAATTGTTTGGAAAAGGGCGATATAATTTTTTATTAAATATAGTTTTATAAATTTATTCTACGAATATGCCCTAGTGAGTTTTTCTAAATTAGCATAAGCTGAACATTTATAATGATAGTATGTAGATCGTTTTTTGAATTTTTTTATTTATGAAATCACGATAGGTATTATTGTGTTTAGTATGTAATAATCTAAAAAGAAACATTCTTTTTACTTCCTAAATATTAAAACGATAATTTATAAAAATGATGAATGATTTTTAGATGTTAAATAGTCAATAATTGAATAAAAATTATATATGATCATGCTATATGGATAAGGGTTAAACCGATAGGGCGTTAAAGTATATTAATTATATATTGTTTCATTCAACTAAAAGAAAAAATCAAATATTCGTGTTAATTAAATATTGCTGATAAGATAATTATCTTATGTATTTAAAAATGTGAGAACCAATGTCTTTAAGATTTTATGTAGAATCAATTTCTCTTATATTTAATTAGACTTTTATTAATCATGCTTAATGAACTTCTTTCACGTTACCTCATGTGGGAAAATGTAGAAAAGAATAAGTCAATCTACTAATTAACCCATTAACAAGTGAGTTTTACTAAACTCGTATCAGGGCTAAAATGTAATGAAAAAGATTCTTTCTATTCAGTCCCATGCGGTCTTTGATCATGGAGGTAAAGTTGCAGCAAAATTCCTCATGCGACAGTGCGGTGCAAATGTATGGCCATTAAATACTGTACAATATTCTAATCATATTCAGTATGGTTATTGGCCTGAATCAGTGATGTCTAAAGATTATCTTATAGATATTGTTTTTGGAATTGGTGATATTAAGTGGTTAGAAACTTCTGACGAAGTACTAAGTGGATATCTGGGTTCTATAGAACAGTGAGAGGCAATATTCGAGATTGTGCGCATGGTCAAAGAAAACAATCATAACGCTTGGTATCTTTATGGCCCATTAATAGGTCGTACTAAACAGGAATGCGTTGTCGAATCTAGTATCGAAAAGTTTTATCCACAAGGATCACTATTAAAAAGTGATATTGTTATACCTAATTTTCTTAATTTGGAAATATTGAGTAGTCGATTTAGGATAACAAATATTGATGAGGCTATCATTACAGCTCATGTCTTTATTTTTCAGGGATCAAAAGTTGTTTTTATAAAGAAGTTATTCTGAGAAGGATGCTATAGGGATCAATTAGAAATGCTTTTAATCACTGCAGATCAAATATGGCATATTGTTCGACCATTAATAGATTTTGGTTTTTGTGAACTAGCCGAAGTGAGTGACTTAACTAACGGTGTATTGTTGGTCAATTTTCTTTATTCTTTTTTTCTAAAGAGTGCGATAGGGCACGGTGCAGAAGATTTGTATGCAGTTATTCTGAAAACGTATAAAATGGGTGATTATGAGCTGCAGTTAGTTGCAGTACAACAAGGTATTTTAGAACCAATGATCAATTTTACTGTTGTCAAGGTTTTATTTTTATAAAACTTTATCCTTGAAAGGAGGCGCTTTTAATACGTTCTTGAAGACTAGACTGGATGTATTGATGTTCATAGAACATGAATTCGATCATAGCTAGTAGTTAGAGCATGAAGTACGATTAAACCTCATGCATTCGGATCATCTAGTGTTTTTGGATGGCGGTAGCATTATACTAAAGGAGTACTATTTCGGATATCAGGCTACCTGGCTGTATTATATTCTGAATTTAGTGGTCGCTATCTTGTTTAAATATCTAGAAACCTAGATGGAGCACTTACTCGTTAATATGGTCCTAAGTTCAGGTCGTTAAGATATGATTGAACAGTTGCATCATCAATGCGTCATTATAGGTATTGCAGGCGCATCTGCCTCGGGAAAGAGCTTGATTGCTAGTACACTCTATCATGAAGTTCGAGATCGTTTTGGTGATGATAATATTGGTGTAATTCCTGAGGATGCTTATTATAGAGACCAAGGACACCTTACTATGGTTGAACGGGTTAAAACTAATTATGATCATCCAAATTCTATGGATCACAGTTTGCTTTTAGAGCATCTACAAATTTTAAAATCAGGTCACCCTATTGATCTTCCGATATACAGTTATGTTGAGCATACTCGTACTGGTCAAACACTTCATATAAAACCAACAAAGGTTATTATCCTTGAAGGAATTCTTCTTTTAACTAATATTCAATTGCGAAAAGAAATGAATTTTTCTATTTTCGTTGATACCCCTCTTGATATTTGCCTTATGCGTCGTATTCAGCGTGATGTCAATCAGCGCGGTCGTTCTATGGATTCAGTAATAGCTCAGTATCAGGAAACCGTACGACCCATGTTCTTGCAATTTATTGAACCTTGTAAACAATATGCTGATATCATTGTACCACGAGGAGGGAAAAATCGTATTGCTATTGATATTTTAAAAGCAAAAATTAATCAATTTTTTGAATAATCTATTTACAACAAATAAGAGAGAATCAAATAAGTTGATGATTTTCATTTTATTTTTACGATCTATAAAGATTACTCTATGGTTTAGAGGATCCAGGATACACAGACCAATTTTACTTTTTAATCTTTTTTTCTAGGCAGAAATTGGGTACGTTTTAAAATGTAATTTTTGTATTCATCTATATCGAATATAGATGCAGACTTTTTTCATCAAAAAGATTTGTTGAATAATTATTTAGGATGGAATGGATAGTTTTAAATATATAGTTTTCAACTTTTTGGCTCATAGAGGAAACATACTCTTTATCTTACTATCTATATTAAGACTGGTTGATTCAGTTTGGTATTATAAGAGCATTATGATTATTTTTAATTTTGATTCTATAGAATATTCATTCTATTAAATTTTGTTCTTTTTGATAGTAGTTAGTTTTTCCGGTGATCTTTTAGATGACTAACGCTGATCCTTAAGTATCAGAAATGGAAAGATTTATTAATGATTTCTTTAAGATCGAAGAGATAGTGATGATGAAGTAAATATTAATTGTGTCAATATGAATATTGATATTTTAATATTTATTGGGGATTGATTTGTATTTCCAGTTGTTTTGCTAAAGATTTGTGTAGATTTGAATATATTTTATTTTTGCAAAAATGCAACAGAAAAGAGATCTATTAAGATTTCATTCTTTCAGAATAATAAGAAATTTTCTTGATTTAAATTGTTTTAAATTTTTTCAAGATATTAAGGATATTATATTTTTAGTAAATTTTAATATGTATTATACAATAGAGGAATCTATATATATTATAGTCATTGATCGTTATATACTGTTATGGTATGAGTACATTACTTGGATTGTGTAGTGTTAATTAATATATTTAATTAAATTACATGTAAGTTTTAGTATAATTTTTTTACTATATTTCTACATATGAATATATTATTAATTTTTACTTATAATAAATAGTGTAACAATGAGTGTTAGATATATTTAAGTGTGTTAATATCTTTCATTAATAAAAAATAATTTATGAGTAATGTTATTTGTCTTAATATTGACTAATGTGTAGTATGAGTAATACATTATATTAATATCAATTGATTATTTATTAATAAGAATCAATTGTTATAATTTGATAATATATGAATATGAGATTATATTAGTCATCATGTTATTATCTGATAACAAGTCTTATTATTAATAAGAGATTTTTAAGAGTATATTAATTTTTCTTCTTAATAAAATAAGAAAGATATATTTGATAAGTTTTTTTATTTAAAATTGACATTTTGCTTTCTATATGTCTAAGTTATAGACTTATAAGTTATTCAGAACGAATTAAATATATTTAATATTTTATTATATAGTTATAGTGTGGTGTTTTTCTAATATTTTAATATGAAAATATTTTTTCTATACTAGAATATATTCTATTAATAATTATATAGATTTTATATTAAATAAATAAATGACTACTATATCATATAGTTATCATATAGTAGTTTTAGTTAGTGTTGAAATTAATTTCATACACTTAATTCTAACTATGATAAAGAATTATGTTACTTCATATGAATATTTTTATTAATTTATTCTCTGATAAAAGATGATGTATTTATAGAGATCTCATATGTAAATTATAACAATTTTTAGATAATAATCACTCCAAGATAAGATCGGAGATAATAAATGGCTTATTTCTTTCTATAATAAGAGGTAATATTTTTATTATTTTTTTATAAAAAAGTGATCCTATTTAGTTTTCTACAACTTTTCTCATAAATTCTTATGATTCATGGTCAGTCTCTTATAATTGTGATTAGAAATTTTGTTCTCATTATGATTATGATTATTAATGATTATAATTTCGCATAGTTGATTATTAGAATCTATTTATTGTGAATTTATTCATAAAGATTTAGTTGTAAAACTATTATTTATGCATATGGATTTGTAAAATTATTTTGTCTATTAAAATAATTAATATTATTGAAGCGATTGGTTTTCTCATATTTTTTATTAGATTTATTTATTAAAAATATATAATCTATACTTTCTTAGAAAGAATTTTAGATTAATATAATTAGGTTTTTTAGTAGATTAAATGCTATATATTAGTTAATAAATACTTACATAAGAGTGCCTATTATTTCTTGTATAGAATATTATATCATTTTTAATGATATCTTTTTTATTGAGATTAGTAAAATTATACTTAATGGATGCTTTGATTTAGTTCTTTAGAGAGAATACAAATTATTTGCGATCTATGTTTTTAAGAGATAGGAAAGGTAAATTAATTACATGTGTGCTGAGTAGATTAGTTTGGTATATTATCAACAGTAATTCAGTAATAATATTATGAGATATGTCTTGAACAAGGTTCTTAGATAGTTAGGATATTATGTTAATAGGTATCAATCAAAACTATTGACATAATTAAGTTAGATTCTAATTAAATTTTTTTATTTAAAAATGTATTGATGTCTAAGTTTATTGCACTACTATTAGTAGTAATGCAAAAGTAGTAGTAATGTAGACAATTAAAACAGTGTCTACATTTCTGTAAATGTTTTTCAGGAATAATTTATTTATTGTATATAGACGGTTTATGTCGTGTGTATTTTGTGTCTATTATTTAGATAATAGATAATATAGTTAGATTTTTATTTTGAGTTTTTTTATTTACGTTCTATATTGAAATTTTTCACCATGACTATATTGGAATATTTAATTATTGGAGTATTTAATTATGAAGTTAAATAGATTTTTGGCATGTAATATATGGTTTGATTGATGACTTAATCTCTTATTTATAGTGAGATATATGTCTAGTATTTTTTAATTTTTAATTGTTTACTATAGATATTTTTTAGTTTTTTTAAAAAAAATTTAATGAGTAAGTTAAACTATGCGTGTATCTATTCTTAGTTTATTAATGAAAGTAATAATATCTTGACAGTGATTTATTTATTTATGTTATTTTAGAAAAATATTTGGTTATTATATTTTTAGTTTTGAGCTATATAGCCTTTTCTTTATAAAAGAAATCATAATAATTTTAAATTATAGTGATATTAGCAATTGATTATAGTTTTTTTCTTGAAAGTTATGCGGTATCTTGATAAGATTATTGTTTCTTATTATGTGATGTTGTGTATGAAAACTATTAATTTTAATAAGAAATTATTAATTATGGTTTAGGTTATTTTTTCAAGATCATTTTATATTATTTGAGTAATAATAGTAATAATATATATTCTATATGGTGAGAGTGTCTAATCTAGTTTATTAAAATTTATTATTTATTTATATATTGAGATTTTTTATATAGAACCTATCTTTTATTAGGTTGTATCTGATTATGATTTTGAGAGGTAAAATTAGTATAAATTAAGCGTTATAATTTTTACCAAAAAAAATAATTTCACATTCATATAACTAAAGATTTTTATTGAATTTAATCTAAATGGTTAAATAAATTGTTTTATCGTTAAAAGATAATAGTTTTATGTATTTAGTAATTTGTTTTTATTAGATATATAGATCTAATGTAAAATGGTTTTGAATATCATATTATAAAGTGTCTTTAATAATTGATTAATAGAATAAAGAATTATTGTATTCAATACTCTTATTAAATGGTTCTTAATATTCTACACTATGATAGATTAAATTTAGACTATTACTTATCTAGTTTTTTTATTGATGGTAGTTTAGTCTAGATGATTTTCTGTAATTATAAGATTAATTGATATATATAAAGTACGAACTTTAGGTTCTTTGTGATGTTATATAATTTTTATTTAGAAATATTTATTACCTGTTTCCATATATTTTTGAACCAGTTAGTGATTTTTTGATGATTCATGGTTTGTTTTGTTTTGTTTTCTTTTGTTTTTTGACATAGAGGTCTTTCTTCTTCAGTCCACATTGGGAGAATGCGCCATACTGTTTTATCATTACATATCCAAGTACCGGAAAAATTAACATTCATTAATTGAATATTGTGTGGTAATTGTAATTTAAGAGGCATGGGTTCATGATATTCCAGATAGCGTTGATATAATCGCATTGCACCATTTTCACCGTATAAGCGAGTAGGCTGATTATTATCGCGTCCAATCCATGTAATTGTAACAGTTTTTCCATCGATGCCTGCAAACCAGCTATCTACTAAATTATTAGTGGTGCCGGTTTTTCCTGCTAATTGAGCATGAGGGAATTGAACACCTAATGATACTGCTGTACCACGATTGACTACTTGTTGTATTGCATACAATGTTAAATAAGCTGCTTCGATTGGTACTGTTTGTTTTAATTGTGGAAAACTTTGGTACAGAATGTCACCGTCTGCAGACATTACCGATCGAAGAGATGACAATTGTGCACGATTTCCACCACTAGCAATAGTCTGAAATGTTTGTGCCACTTCAATTGGTGTTAGGTTTAAAGCTCCTAGAAGGATAGATGGGATTGGTTGTAATTGATTGTTTGGAGCACCAAGACGAGCCCATGTATCTATTATGGACGTAAGTCCAAGTTGCATTCCAAGAGTAACTGCAGGGACATTGAGTGAGTTAGTTAGGGCATCAATTAGCATAATGCGATCACTAAAATATCCTGAGTCATTTTTTGGTTGCCAAATTTTTCCATTTTTTTGTTTTAGGGATAAAGGGTTATCAGAAATCCATGTATTCAGTCCATAGAGATTAGGATGGCATAAAGCAGTTAAGTAGATTGCTGGTTTTGCAAGTGAACCTATTGATCGCCTTGCTTGCAATACTCGATTGTATCCTGCAAATCGTGGATCGGCTCCCCCAACCATAGCTCGCACTTCACCGCTAAAGCGGTCCACAACTATCATTGCAGTTTCTAGATCCTGTATACCTTGTTTTTTTCGAAGTAGAGCTATTTCTTTTGCTACTGATTTTTCAGCGGCATTTTGAGAGACGGGGTCGAGTGTAGTAAAAATTTGTAATCCAGATAGATCCTGAATTTTATCTCCTATATTAGCGTGTATTTCATTGCGTACCATTTGCATAAATGCTGGTTGCGGTGTAATCACACCACCTTTAGGTAGAATACCTAAAGGACGGGAGCTGAACAGTTCATAACTATCTGATTTTATTATGTTCTTCTGTGCTAGTAAATGTAATAGAAAGTTTCGACGTTTTAATGTAAGTTGTGGATGACGCCAAGGATTGTAAAGAGAAGCTCCTTTAACCATACCGACTAGTAAGGTTTGTTGATCTAGACTTAGTTCATTTACCGGACGGCCAAAATAGTATAAACTTGCTATTGGGAATCCTCTTAGTTGATCATTTCCAGCCTGTCCGAGGTAGACTTCATTAAGATATAGCTCAAGGATTCGATCCTTTTTATAACGCGCCTCTAAAATAATAGCCATATAAGCTTCGTTGATTTTACGCCATAGAGAGCGTTGATTAGTGAGAAATAAGTTTTTTACAAGTTGCTGAGTGAGAGTGCTTCCTCCCTGTACTGCATGACCGGCCATAAGGTTCATAAATAAGGCACGACCAATTGATCTAATATTGATTCCACAGTGTTGATAAAAGCCACGATCTTCAGTTGTTAGCAATGTATTTACTAGAAAATTTGGAAATCCTTTTCTCTCTACAAACAAGCGCTGTTCACCGTTAGGTGATTGTAGTAAAGTAATTAAACGTGGATCTAAACGTAAAAATCCAAAATTTCGTCCGTTTTTAAAATTTTTAATTTCATCTAAGTAATTATTTTTAAAAGTCAGAATTGCATGTATTTGCATTTCTTTTTTATCGGGAAAATTAAAAGTGCGACGTATTATTTCAATGTTTTCATCCTTGATAGAAAATTCACCAGAAGAGATAATATTTTTCACTTGTCGATAGTGAGCTACTTTTAAGAATTGGATAACTTCTTTTTTAGTGTAGAAGGAATGGGGTTGAAGAGTGATTACTCGGCCATAGACTGAGGCTGGTAGTTGCCATACCTTTCCATCAATCCGAGTTCGAATTTGGCTATCAAGCCAATATCCGTATATAGTTATGACTATAAGAATGATACAAAAACTATTGATTATTAATTTAATCCATCTATTTTTTTTATGTATATTGAGCATAACTTTTGTATTCTTCATTAAATTCATCTCTTTTCTAATCTAGATCTAGAGTGTTTTTTGTTTTTTCTTATGATTTTTTATATTGTATAAAAATAATTTTTTCTCTTTTTATTTGTTGACTATTTTTTCTTTTTATGCTCAATTAAAAGTTAATAATTAGAATAATGTTGGTGATTAATATAATAATAGTAAGAGACATAGTCATTATTAAGTGTTAATCTCAATTTAAAGATAATTACACTTGCCTTTCTTATTTAGTGATTATATGATCTGATTTTTTTAGATATCGATCTATAAAGATATAGTGATTGTGATCTTAAAAATCATATACTAGAGTTTGAGTAAGTTTATATCCATGAACATATATTCCAGGTTTTATCATCTGATTATATGTCTCTTTTTGATAATATAATGAGATTTTTCTGTAGCGGTGTTTTGATTGTTTTAATATGATCAAGGTGCTTCGATTTTCAGATTAAAAGGACAAGTGCTTTAGACTGTGAAATTAGTTAGTTATATTTATTGATTAGTAGTTTTAATGATTGTGACAATTAAATCTGGTATGTTTGATTTTTTTTCTATAATATAGCAGTATTATTCATATGTATGATTAAACGATCGATCATAGTTATAGGATGGATGTTTGATTGATTGGAGAAATATGATTAGATAATATCTATTATAGAAAATAGATTGCATAGTTTTCTGATTATCTTTTTATCGTATTATATTGAGTTTTAATGTATTAGATTTATGAAATATGTACTCATTAATTAAAAATAATTAAGTTAAAATTTTATATATATATTTGTAAGGTGTTTGTACTGAATGATATGCTATGAAGAAGTGACTGCATAATTTCTTGTAAATGTTATTTAAAATTTGAGTTTTATAGAGATTTACAAAGTTTTAAATAATCTATTTTAAAAGATAAAAGTTTTTATGAGTTTAGCATATACATAAAAGTCTATCGTATATTCTTTAGCATACAATTAGGATCAGTTGCATGGATAAAGATCGATATATTCTTTATTTTATTATTCTTGATCTAGCTAGACTTGTATATCATGTTATGATAGCTTTATCATAAATAATGATTTTATTTTTGTAAGTCATCTTATTTATTTTTAGAATATTTATCATATTTTTTAACTGGTTTATTATATGTTCGTCTATATATATATTAATCAATATATTTTGAATATTTTTCAAAAATATCATAATATATTATAAAAATGTTTAATAAAAAATAACATTTTGACTCAGAGATAAACTGTTCTGAATCATGTTTCGTTAAAAAAATAAATATGAGATTTAATGATTATATACATTATAATATAATTATTAATTTTTATATGAAATATTGAGTCTCTAGGTAAGTAACTCCTATAATAAAAGGAGTTATCTTCGTAGACTAGTAAAATATCATATAATATTTTATTATATTATTTTTTTAAGTGTAATTGCTATAGTCTATAACTATAGATATCTTTGTAAGATATAAGATATGTTCTTATTTGTTAATAAGATTCTTATGTCATGTAATATGTTATTATTACATATTTTTTTGAAAGTTAGTAAATAAAACTTTCCATTTTAATTTATTAGAGAACTAGAGATAAATGAGTTTTCAATAGATGAAGTAGGTATTTTTAATACTGGAAAAGATCGGATGTGGTTATGGCTTACTGAGAGTAAGCCTATCTTTATTTAAGGTATAGAGATAATGTGAATTTTTTCATAAAATTATAATTTGATTTTTATATTGTTGTAAAAGTAATCAAAATAGTGAATTTATTTCAAAAAGAGGTGTCCTAGTTTTTTGGCTTTGGTATCTAAATACTTTGTGTTATTAGGATTACGTCCTACGATTAAAGGCACGCGCTCAATAATATTGATACCTGATTCTGTAAGCATTTGGACTTTTTTAGGATTATTAGTTAATAATCGAACTTTATTAACACCAAGTAGTTTAAACATATCTGCACAGATACTGAAGTCACGTTGATCTGCTTTGAATCCTAATTTGTGATTAGCCTCAACTGTATCACATCCTAGATCTTGTAGTGCATAAGCGCGTATTTTATTTATCAGCCCAATGTTTCTTCCTTCTTGTCGATGGTAAATAAGTATTCCAGAATTTTGTGTAGTAATCTGTATTATTGCTTCTTCCAATTGAAAACCACAGTCACAGCGTAAACTAAATAGTGCATCTCCGGTTAGACATTCTGAGTGTACACGGGCCAGAACAGGTCGATTCTTAGAAATATCACCAAATATTAAGGAGACATGATCTCTTTGTGTATTTAGTTCCTCAAAACCAACTATTCGGCAATTCCCGAAGGGAGTAGGTAGATTAGCTTCTGCCACTCGTTTAAGTTTCATATTAATCCCCATAAAATCTAGATGTTACGTGGATTTACTGAATAGATGAGATTTTTGGGTGTGTATTGTTGGTTTAATTATAGAAATCCTATAGTACAACATAGATATTGTTTAGCCTACGAAAATACCATTTAGGTGGTAAGTAAGAATGTAAGTGAGGATGATTACCCATTAACAGGATAATCTGAACTAAGAATATTAAAGTAGCTATAGATCTTGAGTTCTGAATTTTAATAGTGTTTTATTTTTAGTAGTTATTATTGTTATCTATAATAGATCGTTGGTTATTTTTCATGGTTTTTCAGTAAATTGATTACTAAATCGCAGACATTTTATTGATATAATAGCATGCATTATGAATGGTTCAATTTCTATAATTTTTATTAATTTAAAGAGTTATAATTATTTTCTTTTTTTAATAAAAGTTTGTTAGAAAACTTTGTATCGTTAATTTTTTTATTACAGTTTTCCACTGTTTGAGATATGGCTTTTCTTAAATTAATTTAATGTTTGGTATGCTATGTTTTATATAGCATTGATGAATTGTGACTAAATGTATTGTGACTATATTCTTTCGTTTGTATTGTACTTAGGTTATAAGTTGCAAAGTAGTATGAATTAAAATCTATAGTTTTATTTGTATGGTGTTATTTGAGGATTTCATATAATTTTTTTAATTTTATTTGTTTGGTATTTTACTAGACTATTCAATGTTATAAAGCAGTTGTGATATTCATTAAAAATAAAAAAATATACTTAAGTGCTTTAGTATATTGAATCTCTTTTAGAGGCAAAAGATAGAAGTGTCATGAAAATAGAAGCGCCCATATTAATATAACGATAACATACTTAATTATTAATAATCCTTAGCTTATTTTAATTTAAGATAAGAATTAGATTTTTTTCTTATGTTTCTTAAACAACACGAGATTTGTATAAATACATACAGAAATATTCTGATGTATGAGTATATTTTTTGATTGCCTAGTCTAGGTTTACTAGATTATTTTTATTATACTTATTTTGTCTTAATTTTTTTCTACTGAGAAATCAAATATTGATTTTCTCTCTAGAAAATATAAAAATAATATGATATTGTATATTAATTATTTTTAAAGTGCAATATTGTTTAAGTTAATGAGTGGGATTCTTAGCGATTAATTTCAATATTTCAATGTCCTTATAAGGATATAATCAATATGTTAGATATATTCAAACGAATCACAATAGGCTCTTTAATACTATTGCTAATGCCTGTATTAGTGATATTATCTGGATGGAAATGGCAACCCATGGATATAGGATGGGGTCATGTATTGATGTATGGTATTACTGCAACTATAAATGACACATGGGTGATATGGACAAGTATTATTTTATGTAGTTGGTTTGTTTATTGTCTGCGTTTTTCTTTTAAATCGACTATTCTTTTGATTATTATCTTGATTTCATCATTGATGATTGGAGAAGGTATAAAGACATTTCTTAAGAATCATGTAAAGGAATTACGTCCTTATAAATTATGGATTTCAGAAAACTACCAAACGAATGTATCTAATGTTATGCAAGAAAAGGATCTTGCATTGCAAGATAAAGCTTTTATATGTTCATTGGATACAAAAAAATTTCCACAATTCCTAATTCAGCATTGGTCTCATTCAAATAACTTTTCTTTCCCTTCTGGACATACTCTTTTTGCTTGCACTTGGGCTTTGATTGGTATAGGTGTTCTTTGGCCACGACGTTATTATTGTACTGTAGTAATAATTATGATTTGGGCTTTAGCGGTTATGGCTAGTCGTCTGATTTTCGGAATGCACTGGTCAATCGATCTTATTGTTGCGATTATTTTTAGCTGGATATTAGCAATATTGGTTACAATATTATTAGAAAGACTGAATTTTATAAAAACAAAAAGTGTACGTAGAAAATGTTGAGTATATATTACTAGTATTATTCTGTTTTATTTTATATCTTATTGATTGTATCTGCTATTGTAAGATATCAGATCTTATATAGATCAATATTAGATAGATTCACAGACTTAGAATATTAGAATATTTTTCTCAAAGAGAAGTATTTTAACCTTAATATAAATTGAGTTGATCTAGGTGTGAGAGTAATTAAAAAAATATATTTTACATCGGAATTCATATAACATTAGACTGGTCTGTTTTAAGAAAAATTATCGATATCTACTTACAGATAAGGGTCAAGATTTATTCTTGAGTTAATTTAATTATACACAATATTTTACTATCAGTCTTTCTATTTAATTTATGATTTATGAATGATTTTCGTCCTAACTAGGATACATGTAAGATTACTGAGTAATATAATAAGTACTATCCATTACTAGAAACTATGTTTTATATAAATTTATTTCCTAGATTCTAATTAGGAAGTGTTAGTTTTTATTTTACTTTTTACGATAATATGTAAAATATGATTAATCATACATTATAGAATGCATAGTTCATTTATATTAGAGCCATCTAGATTTGTATGTTTATTACATAAACAGTTTTTTCTAAAATTAATCAGTATTTTATTTTAGTCTTAGAAAATTATCAAATTTATCATACCAAACCTGATATGGGATTGTTGATTGAATAATTATATATATTAATTCTAATTTTTTTATTTTTTTCTATGAGAACAGTGTAAAGATAGATATATACGATATATGATTTAATCATTTCATATATTTTAAGTAGAGTTTTAAAAATTTTCTTAACATAAGAAAGATGTGACTATTGAATTGTTATTTTTATTATACTTAGAGATATAACTAATAATTTTCTTTATTTTAAAAAATTTTTTATCTTCTTCTATAGCAAATTAATTGATTGAGGTTATTTACATTTTTCTTTTCCATTAAATTTTATTATTTCTGTAAAGTAAGTTTCTAACTCGATGTATTGAATAATCTAGGTGGATAATAAACATTATTATAAATGGAGAAATCATTTAACTAAAAATTACAATTTAAGATAACACATGATTGATATAATATTGATTTATTATCAATGTCAAAAATATTATATAATATAATTATTAATTATCTATAATTTGGAGGAGAAGGAGTTTCCTCAATCCAAGAGCACGTTACTCGATAAGAGATTGCTAAAACTACTGGTCCAATAAATAACCCAATAATTCCAAAAGCTAATAAACCTCCAATCACACCAAAAAAGATAAGAGTTACCGGAAGATCTGCTCCTTTTCTAATTAAAAAAGGCCTTAGGATATGATCTATAACTCCTACTAGACAGCTCCAAATTAATAAAATCGTGCCTTCTGTTGTATTATTGATCCAATAGAGCCAGATAACTGCTGGTACTAAGATAATTAATGGTCCCAACTGTACTAAACATGATAGGATCATAAAAATAGTTAGCATTGATGAAAAGGGGATTCCGGATATACTTAACCCAATACCCCCAAGTATTCCTTGTACCAATGCAGTCACTACTACACCGAGAGCTACGGATCGAATAGCTTGTACTATAAAAACAACAGCTTTATCACCACGGCGATAAGATAATCTAACAATTAAGTGATGTATTCTATGACTTACTTCTTCTCCGCGCCAATATAGTGGAATACTAAAGAGGAGCATCATTCCTAGATCTATTATAAATTGACCGATGTGACTGGCTTGAGTAAAGAAAAACTTAGTAGTGCGACCAATATATGGTTGTATTTGATTAATAAGAATGGCTGAACTACCATTAATTAAATAGTGATATATTACGTAAAGCTTTTTTCCTATTAACGGGTAATTCTGTAAATATGATAACTCAGGAAATTGTATATTCTTATTTCTGATCCAATCAATTATTATGCCACTATTTTCAACTAAACTGTTAATCAAGAGAACAAGAGGAATTATAAAAATTAAAACTAAAACGAATACCATTGTAATAACTGCTAACGATCTGCTTCCATATAGAACGCGTTGAGTTTTAAGCATAAAAGGCCAGGTTGCAATTACGATTATGCTAGCCCAAGTAAATCCAACTAAAAAGGGTTTAAGTATCCATAAACAAGTTGCAATCATTAGGAAAACGAATAGAAGTGAAAGTATGGTTTTATAGCAATCAGAATTACTTTTCATTTTGTTCATTTGCGTAATGTTACTCTGACCTTTAGTTTGATGTATTTTATTTGCTATTAAAAATAAATAAAACTTTAATTATTTATATATGAGTAGTAATATTATAAGGATATTTATTTTTGATAGATAACGTCATAATGTATGATGTTTATCGTATTGTAGATAAAGATCGATGTAGTATAAATTATATAATTTAATCTGATTTCATGAAGAACACGTTGAGTATTAAATGTGCTTCGTTTATTTGTTGATCGGTTATAGTGCAAAAACCTGGGTTATATTAATTCGATTCTAAGATGAATTAGAATGTATAATATGATTATACAGTTTGGTTTTGTATTTTTTTAAAATAAACATGTGTGTTTTAAGAAATTAAAATGTAATATATTGTGCTTTTTTTAAAAAAACACTTTTTGCATTCGTATGCTATACGAATATTAGTGAAGATAATTATCTTAAATCATAGGTTATTGCTAATGTATTAAGAGTCTTCGTTATGTCGGTCTTATTATATTCTAATAAAAAGAGAATTAAGGGGTATTCCTATAAAATAGGTTCTGTATTATAAATATAATACCAACTTTTTATATGAATGTATATATCTATATCAAGTAAACGGGCCATGGTTTCTATGGAGCAATAGTGAAGTTTATATTACATTCTACTGATGGATTCGCTAGACGTGGTTGTTTGATTTTTGATCGCGGTATAGTAGAAACTCCAGCATTTATGCCTGTGGGTACTTATGGCTCAGTTAAAGGGGTAAGCCCAGAAGAGTTACATAATACAGGTTCTCAGATGATTCTTAGTAATACTTTTCATTTATGGTTGCGCCCGGGAACCAAGATTATTAAGATGCATGGTGATCTTCATAATTTTATGAAGTGGCAGGGTCCAATTCTTACTGATTCCGGTGGGTTTCAAGTATTTAGTTTGGGATCTAGTAATACTATTAGTGAAGAAGGAGTATTTTTCCGTAATCCAATTAATGGTTCCGAGGTCTTTTTAGATGCAGAAAAATCGATGGAAATTCAATATACACTTGGTTCAGATGTTGTGATGATCTTTGATGAATGTATGTCATATCCTTCTTCCTGGAAGGATGCTGAGCGTTCGGTGAAAAGATCGTTAAATTGGGCAAAACGAAGTCGTGATCGATTCGAGTCCTTAGGAAATAAAAATGCATTATTTGGTATAATTCAAGGTGGAATTTATACTGATTTGCGAGACATATCAGTGCAAGGATTATTAGAAATAGGTTTTGATGGGTATGCTATAGGAGGCTTGGCGGTTGGAGAACCTAAACAGGATATGAAAAGGATTTTAAAACATGTCTGCCAGAAACTATCACAAGACAAGCCTCGTTATTTGATGGGTATTGGTAGACCAGAAGATTTAGTAGAAGGTGTTTGTTGTGGTATTGATATGTTCGACTGTGTAATGCCAACACGTAATGCTCGTAATGGATATCTTTTTGTTTCAGACGGAATCATAAAAATTCGTAATACCAAATATAAAGAGGATACAGCATCGCTTGATTCTACATGCGATTGCTATACTTGTCTGCATTATAGTCGTGCTTATTTACATCACTTAGATCGATGTAAGGAAATGTTAGGTGCTCGCTTGAATACAATTCATAACTTACATTATTATCAATCTTTAATGTCGAATTTACGTCAGGCTATTACACAGGGTGTATTAAATCAATTTGTTAATGATTTTTATAAAAAATCATTGGTATATAACTAAGATAAATTTTCTTTATCTAAAGAAAATTTAAATTGTAATTCAGTTTAATTTGATTTACAGAAAAAGGCTATTATATATGAAATATGTGTTGTATTTTCTTTCTGGTTTGTCCGAGATTAATTTTGGAGTAATAAAATACTGCAAGATATTATTAAAAGATATGTATATCTTAATTTAGTATTTTAGATAAAAAATAAGCATATCATCTGGTATAAAAGAATCATTTTGAAATATATGTTTTCACATGATAGATAGTGAATATATTTTGAATGAATGAATATATATATTATATGATATCATATAATTATGCGTGAAACATGAGATTTAATTTTAATAGTGGCATGATGATAGAAGATATCTAAGGCACAAAGAAATCTGTAATGTATTTGTTTTTTTGTTCATTTTGATATTTTTATTTTTATGTATTAGTTTTAATTTGACAAGTTTTAATATGAGTTTTAAAAACTATTATAAAATAATAAATAATTAAGTATATTTTACTTAAAAAACTTAAGTAAGTTGTCTACTGTTCTAGACATTTTGATCTTTGTTTAAAAGATAATTATTTCATCATATACGAGAGATAATAAAGTTTATAAATTAGGACAAATAAAACTCAAAAGTTGATTTTAAGAGATATGTTATATTTTATGCATTATAGATTTCATCTAGAAACAGAATTAACGTTTGTAATATAAAAAAGAAGAGTAACTCTAGTTGATAAAATAAGAATTTTATTTTCAACGAAAATAATCTTGTCTATTTTTATAAAATAGACACAGAAAATAGATTATATTTTAATTATTTTAAGTAATTGTTTAGATATTTCTAGTATAAGACTATATAATTTTAGTTAGTATTGGGATCTTGATTTTATCCTCGTTATTATGAAGTTATGACTTCTGATATAATATGTATATTTTATTATTCTATTTTTTTATTGATTTCTCAATGGAGAAGAGATGATTGAACATAGTATTTGGTGTATAAAATTGCTTAAATTCTCTCAGTTCTGTTAGTTCACGTCTTTTATCATCTACTCATTAGTGCATTAGGTATAATATTTTATACCTGACATTATCAGTTATAATTTTTTAGTTAGATAATTAGAGTAACATACTCATACAATAATTGATTCTGAATTTTATTGACAATATTGCGCTTGATATTATTTAGAAGAAATTAAATAAAAATAAGAAATTTATATTATTACTTTATATCAATAACCATATTTTATTGGATAAATCAACACAATAATGAAAATGTACTGCATAATATGTAGAATTTAGTCAGATGTTATTGTGTTACTTAAAGGAAGCTTCTGTGATAAATCATTATCCTTTATGGAAGTATTTGATTTTATTGATTATATTGTTTTTTGGTTTTTTGTATGCATTACCTAATCTTTACGGTGAAGATTCGTCTATTCAAATTACTGGTTTGCATGGCAATATTTTAAATAAGAATACGTTAGTTCAAATTGAAAATTTATTACAAAAGAATCATGTTAAGAGCAAATCTATTGCTTGGAAGAACGGGTCCGTCCTAGTTCGTTTTTCTAACACGAGCTTGCAATTGCAAGCTCGTGAAGTAATTACAAAAGCTGTAGGTAAAAATTACATCGTAGCATTGAATCTTTCTCCAGCAACGCCACATTGGTTATCATCTCTTCTTGCAGAGCCAATGAAGCTTGGTTTAGATCTTCGTGGTGGAATCCATTTCCTTATGGAAGTGGATATAGATAGTTCGTTATCGAAGTTACAACAGGAGAATTTAGAAAATTTACGTAGTGATTTAGATGATAAAAAAATTCCTTATATTGAATTAAGTAAAAGTGATTTGTTTGGTCTAAAAGTACGTCTTTTAGATCAGAAAAGTCGGGACAAAGTAAGAAGAGATGTTCTTTCTCATTATCATGATATAGTGATTCATAATAGTTCTTATAATGTTTTAACTTTAAAAGTTAATGACGAAAGAATTCGCTTAGCGCGTGAATATGCAATAGAGCAGAATATCAATGTATTACGCAACCGAATTACACAATTAGGATTAACAGATGCTATAATTCAACGTCAAGGTAATGCCTTTGTTGTTGTAGAGTTGCCAGGGATTCAAGATACTGCTCGGGCAAAAGAAATTTTGAGTTCTATGGCAACGCTAGAGTTTCGTTTAGTAAATATTCATATTAATGTTGATTCCCCTCTACCTCAAGATTCAGAGGTGAAATATACGAGAGATGGCCAAGCACTTGTGGTGTATAAGCATGTGATCCTGACTGGCGATCACATTATTCACTCTACTACTAGCATTGATGAATATAATCAAATGCAAGTTAATATTTCTTTAGATAGAGAAGGTGGCCACATTATGTCTAACTTTACCAAAGATCATATTGGTCAAGCTATGGCAACTATATTTATAGAATATAAGGGTAGTGGTAAGCAAGATATACGCGGTCATGAAATATTAGAAAAGCATGATGAGATAATTAATGTAGCGTATATTCAGTCACAGCTAGGAAGTAGTTTTCGTATTAGCGGGATTAATAATCAGAAAGAAGCTCGTCAACTTTCTCTTTTATTGCGCTCAGGAGCTTTTGTTGCACCAATACAGATTGTAGAAGAACGTATTATCGGTCCTACTATGGTAGAGCAAAATATATCTCAGGGACTAGAGGCTTGTTTATGGGGGGTCGTTGTTTCTATTCTGTTTATGGTTTTACGATATAAATTATTTGGTTTAGTAGCTGCTTTAGCGTTATTAGTAAATTTAGTATTAATTATTGGAATTATGTCTTTGCTGCCTGGAGCGACATTAACAATGCCAGGTATTGCTGGTATTGTACTAACTTTAGTAGTAGCAGTGGATTCTAACGTTCTTATTAATGAACGGATTAAGGAGGAATTACGCAATGGGTGTTCTATACAGATGGCAATTCATCAAGGTTATAAAAGGGCGTTTTCTAGCATAATAGACGCCAACATAACCACATTCATTAAAGTAATTGTTTTATACATACTAGGCAGTGGTTCTATTAAAGGATTCGCCATTACAACTGCAATTGGTATAGCTACTTCTATGCTTACTGCTATTATTGGTACCCGTTCTATAATTAATCTTATATATGGCGGAAAGCGCGTAACAAAGTTATCTATATAAGAAATAAGGAGAATTAGTGTTACAAGCACAAAATTCTGTAAATATGAATCATAAGCATACAATTATTGATTTTATGAGCTGGAATAAAGTAGTTTTTTTATGCTCAATAATTTTATTAATAGTTTCAATAAATATTATCGGTATGTGTGGTTTTAATTGGGGTCTAGATTTTACTGGCGGAACAGTCATTGAGATGAAACTAGAGAGACCAGTGGATTTAGATTTGATTAGATCTAGTCTTAAGAAGATCGGATTGATTCAGCCTCAAATACAGAATTTAGAGAGCGTTTATGACCTATTAGTGCGAATAGAACCAAAAGAAGATATTAACGGTACTACATTTAGCTCCATAGTTCTTAACACTATTAATACATCAATAGGACAGAATGTTGTTGTCAAACGAATTGAAGTTGTGGGTCCTCGTGTAGGTAAGGATTTACCGAGAGATGCAGTTATAGCGATTATTTCAGCTTGGATAGCTATTTTTATTTATATTTCTTATCGTTTTTCTTGGAAACTTTCTTTGGGAGTTGTCTTAGCTTTAATATACGATATAGTTATTACTACGGGCCTTTTATCTCTGTTTCAAATAGAAATTGATCTAACCATTATAGCTTCTCTTTTATCTATAATAGGATATTCTCTCAATGATAAGATTGTAGTATCAGATCGTATTCGAGAGAATTTTCTTACAATTATATCGAATTCACCTTCTTATATTATTAATCTTTCCTTAACGCAAACTTTAATGCGTACTATGATTACTTCATTAATTACTTTGATGATGGTTTTGGTTCTTTTTATTTTTGGTGGGGTGTTGTTAAAAGGTTTTTCATTAACGATGCTTCTTGGTATTATTATTGGCACTATCTCATCAGTTTATATTTCTTCTTCTTTGGCTTTAGAGATAGGACTACAACGAGAAAATATCTTTTCTGAGGATTTAGATACAGAGGATTAAGATGAGATTTTCATATTTATTTAGCTAATATTTATTAAAAATGAGAAATGAACGGGATTAATTTAACAAAGAAGACCAAAGGTTACACGATCATTACCGCCATAATCTTGAGAGGTTTTTATTTTACAAAAACCATTATCTTCTAGAATGATCCGGACATATTTGGCTTGTTTCCATCCATGTTCTAAAAGTAACCACCCTCCATGAGTTAAATATTTTTTTGCTTGTTTAGAGATGAGTTTAATATCAGCTAGACCGTTATCACTAGAAATTAGCGCGTTCTTTGGCTCGAAACGAAGATCTCCCTCTAGTAAATGTGCATCAGCTTTGTCTATATAGGGTGGATTACTAGCAATAATAGAAAACTGTCGCTTGCCTATAGTAGAAAACCAGTTTCCAGGTATAAAAAATACATTAGTACATCCTAATTTAATTGCATTAAATCTTGCTATTTTTATGACAGGAATAACATTGTCAATTCCAAGAACCTGACAGTCTTTGCGTTCACTGGCAATAGCAATAGCAATTGCGCCACATCCCGTTCCCAGATCTAGTATTGAACAAGTTTTATCAGTAGGAATACGTGCTAATGCTTCTTCTACTAGAATCTCGCTATCTGCACGAGGGATGAGAACATCAGGCGTAACGTTGAAGCTCATAGACCAGAACTCACGCTCCCCTGTTAGGTAAGGGATAGGAGTTCCAATAGTACGCTGTTGGAGTAATTTTTCTAATTCTGCTAAAATAAAAGGATTTAGAAAATTATCATCAAATGCAATAATCCAAGAGCGAGGCTTGTCTATAACTATAGACAACAGGATCTCCGCGTCAAGTTTTGGACTGGCGCTATTAGCAAGTTGCTCTGTAGCGGCCTCTATCCAACGACGTATTTGCATTAGTTCTCCTCAGAAAGAGATGCTAGTTGATCTGCTTGATATTCTTGAACCAGAGGGTCAATTAGGGTATCTAACTTACCGTTCATCGTCTCATCTAGGCGATAGATAGTTAAATGGATACGATGATCTGTTATACGACTTTGTGGAAAGTTATAGGTTCGATGACGATCAGATCGATCACCACTTCCAATTAAATTTCGTCTTTCTGATGATGTTTCTTTTTGACATCGATTTTTTTCAGCTTCTCTAATTCGCAAACTGAGAACCGCTAGTGCTTTAGCTTTATTTTTATGCTGAGAACGTTCATCCTGACACTCCACTATGATTCCGCTAGGAATATGAGTAATTCGGATAGCTGAATCAGTAGTATTAACATGTTGGCCTCCTGCTCCGGAAGAACGAAAGGTATCAATTTTTAAATCTGATATATTAATAACTGGTAGTTCTTTTTTTGGAAGATCAGGCATTACTGCTACGGTACAGGCTGATGTATGGATACGACCTTGTGATTCAGTTTCTGGAACACGTTGCACTCTATGTCCTCCTGATTCGAATTTCAGTCGACCATAAGCCCCGTTACCAATAATTTTAGCCACTATTTCCTTGTACCCACCTAGCTCACCTTCATGAGCGCTCATTACTTCAATATTCCAGTTTTTAGAGTAAGCATATCTACTATACATACGGAATAAGTTACCAGCAAAAATTGCTGCTTCGTCACCACCAGTTCCAGCACGAACTTCTAAATAGCAATTTCGTTTATCATTAGGGTCTGTTGGTAAAAGAAGGTTCTGTAGATGTTGTTCTATGGTTTTGCTACAAGCACGTGCTGTTTGTAGCTCTTCTTGTACTAGTTCACGCAGTTCGGGGTCGTTAAGCATTTGTTCAGTATTTTGAATATCTTCCTGGTTTTTTTTCCATTGAACAAAGCACTGGATAACGTTGGTTAACTGCGTATATTCATGTGATAAAACACGAAAGCGTTCTGGATCATTAATTACTCTGATATCATCAAGCATCGATTTAACTTCTATATAGCGTTCCTGTAATGTTTCCAATTTAGTGATAATAGAAGAATGCATGTATATTATTTTATCCTTTCAATATGATAAAGAATTTTAAGAGAATAAAAACAATGTTCTAATTATTTTCTGTTCTTTTTTTAAAAATTTACTATGAGATAGATTAATATTAATAATATTGAACATTATAAATATATAAAATGGTGTGGTTTTTGTTAATTCTGATTTAATCATTGGAAATAGCGTTTTAGTTATGACAGATTAGGTATCATTGAATTAGAATTTGGCAAATCAGGCGTGAATACTTTAATATTAATTATTGAAGTTTATTAATTTGAATTTAATTATTATTTTTGATCTAGTTAGTAGAATTATCTGTATTTTATACATATCGTTTATGTTACTGAAATTCTGATTATCTAATTTAAGTTAATAATTAAAATAAATTATATTTTATTTTGGTTGGTTCTGATCTTTTATAATAAATAGATATACTTATTATTAGGTGCTTATCTTTCTAGTCAATGTAGTTAAGTAGTAATTGAGAACTAAATAATTTATTAGTTTATAAGGTTATTTTATAACTTAATACAAAAACTTGTATAAAATATATTATAAATATTTTTAATTTGTTTGAACAATATTATTGTTTATTGAAAACTAAATAATGTATTAGGTTTGACCTAGATATGAAGTCCACTAGTTATTGAATTTTATAAAACATATTATCATTTTCTTATATCTATTATTATTTTATTTTATCTGTATATCTACAGAAGAGAGGTATTGATAGATTTAAATTTATCTTGGTAACATTGAAATTACTTCTTGGATTTTTATAAAGTATAAAATACTATAATAACTATAATAACGGGGATGTCTATTAGATCATGTTTCTTTATATGATATATTATCGTTTGGTATGAATTAAGATAGAGGTATTTTCATTATCTGAGAGGTACTCTAGACCAATAGTATATCGTTACTCTTCTGTTTCTAAATTGGGTCATTTATTTATGGCTTGATTAATCTAAGATTTCATGAAAAAAGGAGTTATTTTTGTGTTGATTTTTTTTATTGTTTTCTATTAAAGAAATAAGTTATGAATTGAATGATAGATTTTAGAATTAGATATAGGATGATGATTAATATATATTTTATAATTTGACTTAGAACCTGGTTTTTTTAGAATATACAATTTTATTATTTTACAATATTAATTGTCTTGAGCATGAAAAACAATTAAAGGTTACATGACATAATATCAATTATATTGATAACGATTTTTATTCATTGATACATCAATAGATTAAAAGATCTATTAGGTTATAAGTGTATTAGATTTATCCGTTGTCTTTCTTAGAAATATTAAGAGTCTATTAAGTATTTTAATGACAAATAAAATCACATCATTTATAATTTTTAATGTTACGATAAAAGATATAAAGTTTTATATAATTTCTTTATTATAGAAATAATAGATTTTAGAGGAAAGAAATATTATTTTATAATTTATAATTAGGATAAAGGGAATTAAATCACTGAATATTATTCAAGGACGTAAAATTATTATTTGTGTATTGTACTACCATTTTTTCGGGATAATTTTTTTTCTGGAAATCTTATTATCGTCTTGTACTTTTCATGAGCCAGTCAAAAAATATGGTTTAACAAACATGTCTCCTGAGTGGCATAAGCACCAAAAGTTAATCCAAAGTATTACTCAATATCAAATTCGCGGTGTCTTGTGTTGGTTTTCTGATGACAAGAAAGGTTCTGCTCATTTTAATTGGTATCAGAAGTCACCTGATCATTATCGATTATTATTGACTAATCCATTAGGTGTTACTATTTTTCAAATAAATCAGGAAGATAAATCTACATATTTGATATGTAAGTTAAGTGGTTGTCCCATTCATGGTGATGAAGGAAATATGATTTTTAAAATAACAGGTATGAATATCCCTCTAGAAAATTTTCATCAGTGGATAATGGGCTTGCCAGGAAATGGAACTACTTTTTCTATTGATGAGCAATCCCATCTGAATGAGGTAATCTTTAATAATAATGGACATTACTGTCGTATTTTATTATTAGAATATCGTAGTAGAAATAATTTACCTCCAATGCCCTCTAGGATTGAGTTACATCAAGGTCATAAACATATTATGTTATATGTAGATGGCTAAAAATAATTTCAATGATTAAATGGCCTTCTCCAGCAAAACTTAACTTATTCCTTTATATTACAGGTCGTCGTCAAGATGGATATCATTATCTTCAGACGTTATTTCAGTTTCTTGATTATGGTGATACTGTATCTATTGCAAGTAATCACAGTGGTACGCTTCAGCTAATAACCCCTGTTGCTGATATTAAAGAGGAAAATAATCTCATCATGCGCGCCGCAAAACTTTTGCGTATTCAAGCGGAAATACATGGAACTTTATCTAGTAAAGTCGGGGCAACTTTTTCTATAGAAAAACGCATACCTATTGGTGGGGGACTGGGAGGTGGATCATCAAATGCGGCTACAGTTTTAATAGCACTCAACTATTTATGGAATACTAGATTTAGCTTAAAATACCTATCATTACTAGCTCTACAACTTGGCGCTGATGTTCCAGTTTTTATATGGGGTCTTACATCATTTGCTGATGGCATCGGTGATCGATTAATACCTCTTTTATTGGATGAAAAATGGTATTTAATAATTTATCCTAGCATTAGTATTTCCTCTTTTCAAGTGTTTAGTGATTTTCATTTGACGCGGGATACGCCTCGTCGTCATATAAAAGATTTATTATTAAATCCTTTTCATAATGATTGTGAACGCATTGTGCGTCAGCGATGTAATGAGGTTGAAAAGGTGATTTCTTGGTTGTCAACATACGCTTCACCACATATGACAGGTACAGGTTCTTGTATTTTTGCAGAATTTAACACTAAGAAGTCTGCTTTAAATGTATTAAATCGTATTCCCGAACAGTGGCAAGGGTTTGTGGCGCGTGGGGTTAATACCTCTCCCTTACATACTTTTTTTAGAAGCATAGTCAATTAGTATAATTTTCACCATTTAATTCAATTTAAGCTTTTTTTTGGGTTAGCGGGAGTAAGTTCAGTAAAGAAAAAACTGTGTTTTAATTTCATATGTCTCCTACATTCAAGATATTTTTTAAATTAGATTACTTTATCAGCATTATTGTAATATCACAGATATTGTATTTAAGTTAGGATTTTATAGAAATCTGTGCATTTTAACTATGATGTTATTTCGAAAATATCACTTTCTAAGTGCCAATCCTGAGGTTTTTTCTTGTGCCTAATATGAAGTTGTTTGCTGGTAACTCTGTCCCAGAGTTGGCACGACGTATTGCTAATCATCTTTATACTAGTCTATGTGACGCTGCAGTTGGTCGTTTTAGCGACGGTGAGGTTAGTGTGCAAATTAATGAAAATGTGCGTGGGGGTGATATTTTTATCATTCAGTCTACCTGTGCGCCAACTAATGATAATTTAATGGAATTAGTTGTTATGATTGATGCTTTACGTCGTGCTTCTGCTGGTCGTATTACTGCTGTAATTCCTTATTTTGGTTATTCTCGTCAAGATCGTCGAGTTCGTTCGTCTCGTGTCCCTATCACTGCTAAAGTAGTAGCGGATTTTCTTTCTAGTGTTGGTGTAGATCGAGTTTTAACTGTAGACCTTCATGCGGAACAAATTCAGGGTTTTTTTGATGTTCCAGTTGATAATGTTTTTGGAAGTCCAATTCTTTTAGAGGATATGTTGAAAATTGGATTAGAAAACCCAATTGTTGTTTCTCCAGATATAGGTGGTGTAGTGCGTGCACGCGCTATTGCTAAATTATTATATGATACAGATATGGCGATTATTGATAAACGTCGTTCTCGCGCTAATGTATCACAGGTGATGAATATTATTGGTGATGTAGCAGGCCGTGATTGTGTTATAGTTGATGATATGATCGATACTGGTGGTACTTTGTGTAAAGCGGCAGAAGCTTTAAAATATCAAGAAGCAAAACGTGTTTTAGCTTATACCACTCATCCGATTTTTTCAGGCAATGCAGTAAAGAATCTTCAAAATTCAGTAATTGATGAAGTTATAGTTTGTGATACAATTCCTCTACCTATCGAGATTCAAGCATTACCTACTGTTCGAACGCTTACTTTATCAGGGATGTTAGCTGAAGCAATACGTCGTATTAGTAATGAAGAATCAATTTCAGCCATGTTTGAGTATTAAGTATTAATTCTTTTCCAAAATATATAATTTATTTACATATGATTTACATATAGAAGAAGAAAAGTTCTTTAGTTAGATTTTCTGTAAGAAGTTTGTGTTTTTTATGTTAGAATAGAAATGAATTTTGTTAGCATTAGGTTATTTATCTTGATAATATTGATCAACACTAGGGCTTGTCTACAAGAATTTCTTCTTCTTAGAAAATAAGATATTTTTTAAGATTTCTTTTTAATTTTTACATTTAAGTTTTGGGAAATTTGAATAAATTAAACTATGTTAATTATTGATTTTTTATAGTAAAAAACTATATTTAGAAAAATTCTTATAGAACGTTTTTAAAATAATCTAATTGATTGGCTGAAAGAAATAGATTAATATGATAACATTTATAATAAGATTAAATTATTATAGTACGTGATTTTGACTTAAGAGCATAATGTGTGATTATACCACTAATAGTCAAAAAGATTTTTTATCTCAATCTTATAGAAATTATTTAGAATACCATATTACTTGTATAATATAGTTTATATATCGGTTGAGTAATTTTAGATTTCTTAATAGAATATATTCTCGTTGTATAGATAAAGTTCAATTAATCTAATGCTATTGGTATTGAATGAGTAGTTTTATTTTTGATCTTTAGAGGTTTTTATCGTTATTAATATAGTATCAATAAGAGGAAGTATGCGAGATAATATCTATTATGATTCTTGAATCAAGACAGATGATTGTTAATATATAGTCAATACTAGAGTTATTGTCAATGGTTACCGTTATGATTGAAGGATAAGTATTATTCAATCATATTCATAACTATAGTAATATTTACTATAACAGTTTGTTATCTGATTGTATGTGTTATATGGATTTTTAATGAAAAGTGAGGTCTAAAATATATTTTAGAAATATATTGTGTATTATTAATATTTTAGTAAATGATGATTCTATAATAAGGTTTATTAAGAGATTCTATATGTTCAATATAGATTAACTTGATTGTCTATAATAGACAATTTATAAAGAAATTATAGAAATCAAAATGTTTCATGCAAAGAAAGTTTATAGGATTTTTATTATTCTAGTAGAAATATTATTTTATCACAATAATAAAACGTGGGGAAAAAAGGTATTTTATATTTTAAACTATAAAATTCACGTATAGAATTTTATTAATCTAGAAAATTATTCTTTGATTAATTAGATGGTGCATATATGAGTTTTTTCTTTAAAATCCATAAATTATTTTAATAGAATCTATCAAGATTAATAAGTCATTTTTTTATTTCTGTAAAACATGTAAAGCACATCTTATTTAAGATCATAATTAGATAGAAAAAGTATAATCAAATTAATTGGTTGTTTAGGTGTGAATTACGAAAGGCTTAACTTTTATCTAATTATGTAGAGATATTAAATATGAATGAATTATACTTCTAGTAATCATCGAATGTTTAATATTTGTTTTGGTAGTTATCTGTCTTAATATTTTTATAGAATGAGTAGTTTAATTAATATTAGATTTTGGTTAGATTTTTTTGTAATAGCAAATAAAATAGTAGAATTTTCTACGATTATTAAATAATATGTAGTATATGATTTACTATAAGTAATATATATAGAAATATTATATTTTAGATTAGATAGAATTATTCAAAGTGTTAATTGAATATTTCTTATGACTGTAAATGAATCGATGTCTTTTGTAATCTAACTATATTCGATGTAGTATTGATTTCTTTATTAGAAAAAGGCGCTCCTGAATTAAACAGTAATTGAAATCATTATTCTTATAATTTTATTAGGCATGGATGATTTTAAAACTATTAAATCTATATTGGATCAATAATTAGCATTGAATATTATATGATCTTTTGGTATTAGTTTATAATTACCAAAAGACATGTTAGTATCTATAGCGTGGATTGTTTATATAGAGGTTAGCTCAGTATATTAAAATATACTATAGGTAAAAGTGTTTAGATATCTGGGTTCATTATAATTTTTAATTAGTTAGAAGAACTAGTATTAACTTTCGAATAAATTTTTAAAAAATAGGTGATAGAATTTATTGTTGTCTATTGAGTTTAGATTTTTGTATCCAAGGATTTTTATTGATCAAATTTATAATTTTGTTGTAACTATATTTATTATATGTAGTGTCTTATTAATTAAGAAAGAAAGACAAAGAAATTTGTATTCGTTTTAAAATCTTGCTAGATATAGTTTATATTAAATGACTTATTTTAGAATAAATAGGATTCTATTAGATTTCTTTCTGATAGATTAATAATTTATTTGACACGAACTATTTGGATTTTTTGTGTTTTTTTATTTTATAATAATCTATTATAGACATAATTATAATTAATTAAAAATGAAGTAATTTAATTGTCTTAATCTGGGTTAAGAAAATAAATAAGATATTCGATTTGTAGATATTTTGTTTCTTTTCTTATTTAATTAAATTAATGAATTAAGGTTCTCAGTTAACTGACTATGGTTGAATATAAAGGTTTCAATATATTTTTGTATGGATTATCGTATTAAATACTTTTTTTATAACGTATCTATCTAAATAATATTTTTCTATAGAATTTACTTTTTATAAAGTAAGTAAGAATATATTTTTATATCTACATTGTCTGAAATATAGTTAGAAAGATAATTATCTTTGGCTAAGACGGACACTTTACTGTAATTTTATTTAAATATTCAATTAAAGTTTTTAACTTAGGATTATATTTCATCATTGTTATGATGCAAAAAGTGATTACATAAAGATATTGATTTTTTTTAAATAGATTTATGTTTTACTAGATATAAAATCTACAAAATATAATATAATATGAGATTTTTATTTTTTGAAGAACACATAAAGTTATTAGTTTTTAATAGAAAAACAGGAGTGTTTATATAAAAATTTTAATTTTTAGAAGAGATTATAAAAAATACTATTTATTAAAAATAGATTTTTTATAATCTTTGTAATCTATTTCAATACTCTTTCTCAGAACGCAGATTTTGACTTCTATATGAAGAATATATATATAAAATTCTAATTTTTAAATACAATTTTACTTAATTTGTTTCTTAATGATTAAGAAGAATGATAGGGGACATAGAATCATCTGGTGGTGTATAGTTATATCTAAATAATATATTTAATTTTCTTGACTTAAGTTAAATATTTAATAAATATTTTATGTATACTTCTTATTTTTATATAGATATTTCTAATAAATAATATAGCAGTATTGCTATGTTATTTATTAGATTTTCCAATTAATTAAAGCATAATTTTTTTTACCTCGTTGTAAAAGCGTATATAGTCCAAATAGTCGGTCTTTATTACTAATAATATATTTACTATTAATTTCTAGCACTCCATTAATCTTAATTGATTTAGTAGTAATTAATGTTCGAGCATGACCACGAGAAGTGGCTAGACCAGTTTTAACAAGCGCATCTTCTAAGTCTTGTCCAATATTTAGTTGAGCATTGTTTATTCCATCTTTTGAAAGATATTCTAGGTCTTCTTGTGTCAGGTCTTGTGGATTTCCTGAGAATAAGCTTTGAGTGATGCGTTTTGCAGAGAGAAGCCCCTTCTCACCATGCACTAGCTTAGTCATTGTTTGTGCTAATAGATTTTGTGCAGTTGGCGCATAACTACTATTTTTATCCGTGTCTTCAAGCGTGTCAATTTCCTCAATGTTGATATAAGTTAAGAATTTTAGAAAACGATAAACATCAGAATCATCTGTATTAAGCCAAAATTGATAGAATTTATATGGACTTGTTTTTTTTGGATCAAGCCAAATCGTTCCACTTGTGGTTTTACCAAATTTACTTCCATCAAATTTAGTAAGAAGAGGTAGAGTTAAACCAAATACTTGAGTTTTGTTTAGTCGTCGAGTCAGATCAATACCAGAGACAATATTCCCCCACTGATCTGATCCGCCGATTTGTAAGATTACACCATAGCGTTCGTTAAGATGAAAAAAATCATAGCTTTGTAATAAGTTATAAGCGAATTCAGTAAAGGAGATTCCTTGACTGTGTCGATTTAGTCGTTGACTAACTGAATCTTTAACTAACATCTGATTAATTGAGAAGTATTTTCCAATATCACGAAGGAAGTTGAGTGTATTCATAGATCCAAACCATTCGTAGTTATTAATAATAATTGCTTTATTATTACTATAGTTAAAATCTAGAAACGAAGTAATTTGTAGATTAATTTTTTCTATCCAGTTATTAATAGTTTCTTTAGTATTTAGCTTACGTTCAGATTCTTTAAAGCTTGGGTCACCAATTAATCCAGTTGCACCGCCAAGAAGGACTATTGGTTTATGTCCTTCTTTTTGAAAATGTTGTAAACATATCAATGGTATTAGATGTCCTACATGTAGGCTATCAGATGTTGGATCAAATCCACAATACAGAGAAATGGTTTTATTCTTTAATTTTTGTTCTAAAATATGCTCATGTGTAGTTTGTAGAATTAAACCTCTTCTTTTTAATCTCTGAATTAAAGTATTATTTAACATGAAACCTCTCTTTAAGAAATGATATTGTGTCTGCAGTTGATGTAATCAATATAGTGAGATGTCGGATTATCAATATTTATAGGATATATTGTTACGATAATTTTCAGTTCTGAGGTGAATAAGGGTTTCCGTTGTTACAAAGAAACAAATTGAGTTCACTGATTAATTACAAGTTATGGTTATCTGTGATTTATCATTAAAAGAAGATACTATGTAAATAGTATCGATTATGACGGATTTAGTATCTAGAAGCGAGTTTAGATTTAGTTTCTATCTTTTTAGATATCACGCCTGTTATATCATTTAATTAATAAAGTAGGTTTTTTAAAATTATTTAACAAAAACTTTGAGCAACAGATTGATGGAAACACTCATTAGTTTATTTGATAATATGTAATATTATTAATATGGTATTAATTGTTGATGATATTGAGAATATGAATACATGTTTGTTATTTATAGGAAAATAATTACATTATTTTCGGTTTTATGAGTTCTATAATAGGTATCTAGGTATTTTTGATGAGATCGATATATGCATGATACATGCATGTTGAAAAACATTCGTAATGAATCACTTGTCTTAGTAAAGATTTTATAAACTATATTGCAATATTTTCTCTAATTTTTAGATACTAAATAATTTATTTAAATAATTTTAATTCTATAAAATTATATAATTTATAGCTGGAGAATATAGTTGATTTTTAAATGTTATTTGTATTATAAAAAATAATATTTATATTAAGAATGCTTCTTTATGTTTTTTTAATGATTTTTGAGTTAATCTGCAATAGATCAGAATATTTTTGCTTTCATTAATTGAATAAAGTGGATAATTATACTTAAATGATAGCCTAACTTTCATTAAATCAATGTGACTTAATTAAGTTGTTCTCGATGTAATTTTAAATAGGTTATAATATGAAACATAAAATAGTTAATATTGGTGACATTCAGGTAGCGAATAATTTACCTTCTGTACTATTTGGTGGTATGAACGTTTTAGAATCACGAGATTTAGCGATGAGAACTTGTGAACATTATATCAATGTAACTGAAAAACTTGGTATTCCATATATATTTAAAGCTTCTTTTGATAAGGCAAATCGCTCTTCTATTCACTCGTATCGTGGTTTAGGTTTTGAAGAGAGCATGAAAATTTTTGAGGAAATTAAAAAGACATTTAAAGTTCACGTTATGACAGATGTGCACGAAGTAAATCAAGTAATACTGGTTTCACAGATAGTAGATGTACTTCAATTACCCGCTTTTCTCGCGCGTCAAACTGATTTAATTCACTCTATGGCAAAAACGAATTCTGTCATTAATATTAAAAAACCACAGTTTATTAGTCCAGGTCAAATGGGACATATTATTGAAAAATTTTCTCAAGGAGGAAATGAAAAAATTATTCTTTGTGAGCGTGGTACGAGTTTTGGATATGACAATTTAATTACGGATATGTTAGGTTTTAACATTATGAAACAGGTATCTAAAAATAGACCAGTTATTTTTGACGTAACACATGCAGTACAATGTCGTCACGCAACCAGTATAGTCTCTAGTGGACGGAGTTCTCAGTTGAGTGAGCTTGCTCGAGCTGGTATTGCTGTAGGGATTGCAGGTTTATTTCTTGAGTCTCACCCCAATCCTTTTGATGCGAAATGTGATGGTCCGTCGGCCTTACCTCTTGACAAATTAGAACCATTTTTAGTACAAATTAAAGCGCTTGATGATGTAGTTAAAGGTTTTTGAAACTTGATGTCACTTATTAGTCTTATTGGTACCCCTATAAATTGCTAATATATGTAATAATTTTTAGATGATAAATTAGAGAATATTGATATGTTATATCATGTTCAATATATGTATAGTTTGATAATAATCAAATTCTATACAAGAGAAGAAGTGAAATAGATTGATATGAATTAGTTCTAATATAATGTAATACTATAATTAAGGATTATAAATAAGTTTATTAAGGGGCCTTTTCTAGTAAGGCGCCTTTTATGTATTAGAAGTAGAACACATTAGAGATAATTATATTTTAGGTTAAATTTCATACATTTATTTATGATTTATCAGATGTAATTAATTTAAGTTTTATATGAATACTATTTATTTTTTATTAAAACTATGTTTTATAGTTTTATAAAACTTTCTTAGATCTATAATGCATCTAGATATGCAAAACGATTCTTTCCTGGATAGGATCTCTTTATTTAATGTCTGGACGAAGTAAAGGAAATAAGATTACGTCACGAATTGTATGTCGATTAGTAAATAACATGACTAAACGATCAATACCGATTCCTAATCCTGCGGTTGGAGGTAGTCCATATTCTAGTGCAGTAATGTAGTCTTCATCATAGAAGATTTCTGTAGTATTTTCTTCCATATCTTTATTATAGAGTTGTTGTAGAAATCTTTCTTTTTGGTCTTCTGAGTCATTGAGTTCCGAGAAGCCATTTCCAATTTCACGTCCACTAATAAAAAGTTCAAATCGATCAGTTATTTCTGGGTTAAGATCATTACGACGCGCAAGAGGTGATACTTCTGTTGGGTATTCAGTAATAAAAGTGGGTTCAATTAAATTTTCTTCTATTGTTTTTTCGAAAATTTCATTTATTAGTCGTCCAAGACCCCAAGTGGGATTAATGGCGATACCTAGAGATCGGGTAATTTCTAGTGTTTGATTAAAATTATTAAGATTTACTATATTAATTTGAGGGTGGTATTTAATAATTGCTTGTTTCATTGTTATCTTATGGAACGGCTTGTCAAAGTAAAGAGTATGTTTTCCGTATAAAATTGTAGTTTTACCTAACACATCTTTTGATAGAGTATAAAATAGGTTTTCAATGAGTTTCATAAGATCTTGATAGTCAGAATATGCCATATATAGTTCTAGCATTGTAAATTCTGGGTTGTGACGTGATGACAACCCTTCGTTTCGAAAGCTACGATTAATTTCAAATATACGATCAAATCCCCCTACAACTAGGCGTTTAAGATATAATTCGGGAGAAATGCGAAGATACATGTCAAGATTTAAAGCATTATGATGCGTAGTAAATGGTCGCGCAGTAGCTCCACCTGGTTTCATTTGCATCATGGGTGTCTCTACTTCTAAGAAATTATGACTAATCATAAATTTACGTATTCCTTCGATCAGACGAGAGCGAATTTTAAAAATATTACGTGTATCTGGATTAGTGATTAAATCCAGATAACGTTGACGATAACAGGCCTCTTGATCAGTTAATCCATGAAATTTATCTGGAAGAGGGCGTATTGCTTTAGTAAGGAGGTTGAGCTCAGAACAGTAGATTGATAATTCACCAGTTTGAGTCTTAAATAGCGTGCCTTTAGCACCGATAATGTCTCCAAGATCCCATTTTTTGAACTGTTTTTCATAAAATTCATTCGGTAAAAACTCTCGGGATAGATATAATTGTATATAACCTCCTGAGTCTTGTATTGTTACAAAAGAAGTTTTCCCCATAATACGTCGTGTCATTATTCGACCAGCAACAGTTACTATTATGTCAAGTAATGCTATTTCTGTTTTGTTTTTTTTATCAAATACCGCATGGAGTTCTTCAGAGGTGTGCAGACGACGGAAATTGTTTGGGAATGCTATGCCAGTTTTTTTTAGCGATAGTAGCTTTGTTCGACGTAATTTAGTGTCTTCACTTAGATTTGGTTTTACTTGAGAAATTAATGGTTTCTGATTAGACATGTATATTTCCTATTATAAACCGGATTTTAAGTTTTCTTCAATAAAGAGGTCAAGATTTCCATCTAATACTGCCTGAGTATTCCGTGTTTCGATATTAGTACGTAAATCTTTAATACGTGAGTCATCTAGTATATAGGATCGGATTTGATTTCCCCATGCAATGTCAGATTTATTGCTTTCTTCTATTTTTTGATCTATTTTTTTCTTTTGCATTTTGTATTCATAGAGTTTTGCGCGTAATTGCTTAAATGCTTGCTCTTTGTTTTTATGTTGTGATCGATCGCTTTGACACTGTACTACAATATTGGTTGGTAGATGCGTAATACGCACTGCCGATTCTGTTTTATTAACATGTTGTCCGCCAGCTCCAGAAGATCGGTACACATCAATACGGAGATCTGCTTGATTAATTTCGATATCAAGATCATCATTGATTTCAGGATATATAAATATAGAGCTAAATGAGGTGTGTCGACGTCGTCCAGAATCAAAAGGGCTTTTTCGAACTAATCGATGAACTCCAGTTTCAGTGCGTAACCAGCCAAATGCATAATCTCCAATAACCTTAATAGTTGCGGATTTAATACCGGCAATGTCACCACTATATTCTTCAATAATTTCAGTCTTAAATCCTTTTATTTCAGCCCATCGTAAATACATACGGAGAAGCATTTTGGCCCAGTCTTGTGCTTCAGTTCCGCCAGAACCAGCTTGAATATCCATATAGCAATCTGAACTTAAATGTTTTCCTGAGAACATGATTTGAAATTCTAGTGCGACAAGTTTTTTTTCTAGTTCTTTAAGTTGAGATAGAACATCATAAAACACTTCTTGATTTTTGTTTTCAACCACAAGATCAAATAAAATAGAAATTTCTTCTATATCTTGTTGTGTTTTATCTAAAGTGTTAATCTTACTTTCTAGTAAGGAGCGTTCTTTTCCTAGAGCTTGCGCATGATTAGTGTTTCTCCAGATATCGGATTTTTCTAATTCAAGTACGACTTCTTGTAGTCGTTCTTTCTGTAAATCATAATGTAAGAGTTTTCTGAGCATAGAATTGCGTTTGATCAGGTCTTGAATATGGTTATAAACTGGATTAATTTCAAACATAATTTTCGGTCTTATAAGATAATGAGAGGATGTAGAGATAATGAAATAAATCAAATGCTACTATTTTTAGTCAAACTGAAATGAGTATGAATATATATTACATATATGATACTATAGAATACTTTGATTTCTACTGAACGAGCTATGTAATTACTAAGCAATTATTTAAGTAATTTTGTAAAAGATTGAATTAAATAGATATTTAGTTAAATTATGGTTTAGAATTTTTAATTATGGAGATAAAGGTGCGACGTCCATTTATTATGGGAAATTGGAAGCTTAATGGGAATAAAGATATTGTTAATAAGTTAATTTTTAATTTATGTCAAAAAATGAATGATATCACAGGTTGTGTAGTAGGTATTGCTCCTCCAGTCATCTATCTTGAGCGAGCCCGAGAAGCCTTAAATAATAGTCCAATCGTATTAGCTGCACAGAATGTTGATGTACATCTTTCGGGTGCTTTTACTGGTGATATTTCAGCAAATATGCTGAAAGATGTTGGCATACGGTATGTAATTATTGGTCACTCTGAGCGTCGTGTATGGCATAAAGAAACTGATGAGATCATTGCACAGAAGTTTTCTATTTTAAAAAAAATAGGTTTAATTCCGATATTATGTATTGGCGAAACAGCGAAAGAAAAAGCAGAAGGTCGCACCAAAGAGATTTGTATTCGCCAAATTGATGCGATTCTCTGTTCACAGGGGGTAGACGCTTTTTATAACACAGTGATTGCGTACGAGCCTGTGTGGTCTATAGGAACAGGAAAATCTGAAGTACCTACGCAGGTTCAGATATTGCATAAATTTATTCGTGATTATATTATGAAGAAAGATAAGGAAATCGCTAATCAGATAATTATACAGTATGGTGGATCAGTAACTAATGAAAATGCGGAAGAATTATTTTCTCAACCTGATATTGATGGAGTGTTAGTGGGTGGGGCGTCTCTTCAGGCTAAAGTTTTCTTAGAAATTATAACAATTGCAATGGAAAAGAAATCTTAATTATCGATTTATTATGAATAAAAGTGGTAATTAAAGTGTTTGATCTATTAGAAAATTAGATAGATTTATATATGGAATTAGATGTCATGCATTGATTATACGATGCTAAATTATAGGGATCAGGTTTTATTTTAAAGAAGATACAGTTCAAAAGATAAATTTTTATGACAAACTAATTGTATAGTTACCGTATGACAAGCAACATCAATTTTTATTGAAGAGTGGGTAAGAGTTTTTGTTATTTTTTTAAGAGTCCAAAAGGGGAGAAAATTTCATTATATTTTCTTTCTGAATTATTAAACCCTTTCTCTAGATACGTTTAGAATATTGATTCTATCTTTGTATGGATAAGATCTTATTTAAGCTAGAAGATTAATTTTATTGTTTAACAATTCATTAATTGGAATGTAATCAGATTTTTTGACTAGATTGACTTTATTAACGATGATTTTAAGAAAAGAAAAATGACAAGAGTCTATTGCATTTTCAATACAATCACTTTTATAAATCTGAATTATTTATCTATAAATGGCTATTTTATTTAATTTTTATATTTATGTAATTATGATATCATCATGGTTATATAATTTTGATTTTTTTTAAAATTTATCATTATTATTATTTAATAGTAAAGAGTTAGTAAACATTTTTTATATTTCTAATTAGTGGTAATAAATATTATTTTTATTATTATATTCACATAAATCAACTATAATACAAGAATTGCATTTGGGTTGACGTGCCATGCAGGTATAGCGTCCATGCAGAACTAAATAATGATGACAATGTAGTTTCAATGATTGAGAAACATAGCGAAGTAGTAGTTTTTCTACTATTTTTACATTTTTTCCTATAGCAAATCTGGTGCGATTACAAACACGGAATACATGTCTATCTACAGCAATAGTAGGCTGGCCGAAAACGGTATTAAGAACTAAGTTAGCAGTTTTTCTTCCTACACCAGGTAGGTTCTCTAAATCTTTTCTTTTGTCTGGAATGTTTCCATGATGTTTTTCAAGTAAAATACGGCAGGTATTAATAATATTTTTAGCTTTAATATGAAATAAACCAATGGTTCGAATATATTCTTTTAAAGGCTCCAAGCCTAGGTTAAGAATATCAGTGGGAGTGTTGGCCACTATATACAGTCTATCTGTAGCTTTTTGTACACTAATGTCATTAGCTTGAGCTGATAGAATGATGAAAATGAGATATTCAAATGGTGAGAGAGAATCTAAGGTTATATCAGAATGGGAAGTGCTTTCCCTCAGTCTGGTCATAATTTTATGACGTTTTTCTTGATTCAAAGTTTTTCTCGTTTAAGGTTAGAAGTATAGTTTTTGATCATTTTCTTTTTATAAGAAATTGTTTTGATCTGTTGATCAATGATATGTTTTGCCGCTAACAGCATTCCTAGACCGATAAAGGCTCCTGGCGGAAGCATGGCGAGCAGCATAGGCCAATCAAAATTAATTACTTGGATGCGAATTATTTTAGCCCATGATCCAAGAAGTTGATCTGCATTATCAAATACAGTTCCATTACTGATGATTTCACGTATAGATCCTAAGACTACCATAACGATTGTGGCTCCTAAGCCAATAGAGATACCGTCTATTGCTGAAAAGATTACATTTTTCTTTGAGGCTATGGCTTCAGCGCGACCAACTACTATGCAGTTGGTTACAATTAGAGGAATAAAAATGCCTAATGATTGATATAGATTATAACTATACGCCTGGATTAGCATCTCTATACAGCTAACTACTGCCGCAATAATTATTACATAAACAGGAATGCGAATTTCAGTAGTAATCCATCGGCGGAATAGAGAGATAAGGCTATTAGTACAAGTTAATACAAGAGTAGTTGTTAAACCAAGACCAAGGGCGTTGGTAGCTGTAGACGTTACTGCTAGTAATGGACAAAGACCAAGGAGTTGAACACACGCTGAATTTTTTTTCCATAATCCGTTTATAACTAGTTGAGTTACTGTGTTCATGAGCCTCTCTGGATTAATTTGCTATCTCGGTTAAGTGTTTTAGCGAGGTTGGCCTATAGATAATATCTAAATGGGGGTATTTCTAGTTTTTTCTCAGGCCTCAATATATTTTTTATATATCTAGTATATATGCATCTTTATAGAAGTAGTGTTCTTATTTAGTAAGAATAGTTATCCTAATAATTAATTTTGATTTTATTATTTTATAATAAATTATTTGGTAGGTGGATTTGAATGTTATGAATGCAGGCCTGTAAACAAATAAAAACATTATAATAATAATTATATAATATGTTGTAGTCTGTAGATAGTCAAAGTTATATGATTAATTGAGAACATGTATAATATTTGAGTGTATAGGTTGAAAGGTCTAGATGATAGATATTTATCATTAATCAGATTAATTTAAAAATTTTATAGTTATTTATATAACATAGTGATCTATTTTTATTGGTTTGAAAAATCTTTATTTTTTAAACAAGTAAAAATAAATGACTAATTTTAGCTTAATATCTAAGATATTACACAGAATTAATATTAATAAATCAATCAATACAGCTTATGATTTTAATAAGTTTTAGTCAATGAACTGTTTTTTAGTTTTTATTAATTATGATTTCATCATAATTGGTTTCTCTAAATATAAAATATATATAATAAATATATATTTTTGAATATATAAGAGTGGTTTATTAATTTTCTAATTATTAAATTTTTATAGGTTATATATTGTATTATCAGGTGTGCGCATTCATGGTATAATTAATTGTAATGGTTTTTCTTACTCTTACATCATTAAGTAAATTATAGAGATATTAATTGTATAATATTAAGAGTAGTATTTTACATAAATAAATTATGTTGGAGAACATGATTTTAGTAATAGAGGACGATATAATGTTTTTTTATTCTTGATTTTATTGAATTATAGAAAATTAAATGTGTATTGAATAGTAATTAAAGTATTCCAGTTATTACTTGAATATTTATGAATAGAAAAATTTTAATAGATAATTAAACTGTAATAGAATACTGCGTGGATTGAGGTAAAATTTTCCCTTTTCCATAGAAAAGTATATGTGTAAAATAAACTAGTGATACATATAGATGTATCTTTAATAATACAGATTATTTGACTCTTGAAATATAGGAATTAGAACGGGTATCTACTTTAATAATTTCACCTATTTGTATAAATAAAGGCACTTTTATGCTCGCTCCTGTAGAGAGCGTTGCTGTTTTGCTTCCGGTGCTAGAAGTATCCCCCTTTAATCCAGGATGAGTATCTATAATTTCTATTTCCACAAAATTTGGTGGGACTAGATGGATCGGTATATTATTCCATAGAGTCACAATACATTCAGTATTTTTAAGTAACCATTTATATTTATCTCCTACGATTGTTTCTGAAATGCAATATTGTTCAAAGTTTTTAGGATGAAGAAAATAAAAGAAAGATTGATCAGTATATAAATAAGTTAAATTAGTTTCAATAATATTAGCGCTTTCTACTGATTCTGTGGCTTTTAATGTCTTTTCTATCCGAGAACCGGAGATAAGTCGTCGCATCTTAACACGAACAAAAGCTTGTCCTTTACCAGGTTTTACAAATTGGCTAGATTCAATAGTACATGGTTCGCCTTCAAATATTATTTTCAGACCAGGACGAAAATCATTGTTGCAATAAGTGACCATAAAAACCTTCTGTAATCTATAATATGGATTTCTACCAATATGAAAAAATTTTCAACCTATCAACCTTTCGTTCATGAAGAATGGTTAGATCAATTGGTTGATTCAATCACTGATTATAACGAATTATTACAATTTTTAGCATTAAAAAATCACCCTTATATAACCAGAAATAATTCTGGAATCGGTTATTTTCCCTTACGTGTTCCTCGTTCATTTGCTGAGCGTATGTGTAAAGGTGATCTAAAAGATCCGCTTCTTTTGCAGGTGATTACCTCTAAGCAGGAGTGCATTGATACACCAGGTTATCATTTGAATCCATTAAATGAGCAAAAAAGTGTAGTACCAGGATTATTACACAAATATCATAATCGCATTTTATTTCTGGTCAAAGGAAATTGCGCAGTACATTGTCGTTATTGTTTTAGGCGTTATTTTCCTTATCAATTAAATCAGGGAAATAAACGTAACTGGAAAAAAGCTATATTATATATCCAAAAAAACCTAGATCTAGATGAAGTAATTATATCTGGCGGTGATCCATTAATGACATTAGATAGTGAGTTAGATTGGATTATCTCACAACTTGAGGGCATCTCGCATCTTAAGAGGTTGCGCATCCATAGTCGTCTTCCAGTTGTAATCCCAAAGCGTATTACTCAAGTATTATGTAAGCGTTTAGAATATTCACGATTGCAGATACTAATGGTTACTCATATTAACCACATGAAAGAAATTAATGATGAGCTACAATATAGCATGAATATGTTGAAATCTGCTGGAGTAATTTTATTAAATCAAAGCGTATTATTACGAGAGATCAACGATACTCCAATTGCACTTGCTGAATTGAGTAATGCCTTATTTGATATCGGAATTCTACCTTACTATCTTCATGTGTTAGATAAGGTATATGGGACAGCGCATTTTTATGTTAGTGATCAGCGGGCTCGCTCTATTGTTCGTGAATTACTTTCGATGGTCTCGGGTTACATGGTTCCTAGATTAGTGCGAGAGATTTCTGGAGAACCAAGTAAAACATTGGTAGATTTACAAATGAGACAGGAATAAACGATCTATAAATTATTTTTTACACAAGTCGTTTTATCTAGCTCTTTATATTTTACTTGAGATATATATTATATTAAAGTTTAGATCTGATAATTGTTTATCAACTCAAGTTAAAATAAGAATGACAGTAGATAAGAAAATTATATAAGTTATTTTCTAAGATCATCATTTAGATTTTAAATCTATATCTTGTGATAGTTTTGTGCAGTACAAGAGCCTTCTAATAATATGAATTATTGGTATACTAATTCAATGTAAAAAAGATGATTATCTTTGACTGTAGGCGTAATATTAATCATTAACTTTTTCTATGATTTAATAAAAATCTTAGATTAAGACATTAGTTGTTTTAGACAAACATATTGTATGTATTTATTTTTTTTGGATAATTTATTAAAGAGATATTTATAACAAATGGGTAATAAAACTTGTTTATCGACGCAATCGATTAGTTAATAGAAGTTATAGATTTTCTTCTTTAGTGTGACTTTTCTTTTTGTAAAGACGTTTTATTGCAATAGGTCTATGTTTCCTATGAGTTTATAGGAAAAATTATTTTTTTAAAAAATATAGAATTGTTGTTAAAAAATCTATTCATTGATTTTGATAACCCAAAATGCCTGGTAATCTATTTATGTATAAAATTTTAGATTATTGGAGACATTAAGAAGATCTATGTTAACTACATTCTAGTTCATACACCATTTAGTGGTAAACTTTTCACTTTGTATTTATTTTTTAATAGATGGTTAGATAAAAATATTCTTTTTTTTAAAGAAACAATAAATAAAAATTTATCTCTTCTAAAGAAAAAGATTACTCAATGAATTTAAGATTATGATAACTCATCACTATTTTTATAAAGGTATATATATAATGATACAAACAAGAGGAAAATCAAAAGAACAATAGGACATCTTTAATGTATATATGAGGGTAACAATAAATTAATTACATCTTCTTATATTAAAGATATTCTCATAGGCTTTATTTTGATGATCAAAGTACATCTACCTTATTATTACAATATCATAATACGACATAGATGGTATGTAGATTTTCACCTTTTTATCCTCGTGTCTAAAGGACTTAAAAAATTAGAATTATTAATTAGTAGATTCATGTCTACTAAATAGAATATAGTATTTTTACTCAGTAGACAGTGTATTTTCTTTCTAAGGTATTCTAGATGGTATCTCTTTAGAGATGTGCTTTATTTTTTGTATTTTTAATCCTTAGTAAAATTAGATGACGTTCACAATATTTAATATAAATATTTATTTCTTTACTATAATTGGTATAGTGTACGCGTAAACATAATAAGATTATATTTTTGATGTCATTTTGTGAGTCTATTCCTAATAGGACTGGTAATTCTTTTAAATACTAGTTGAAAATTAAGCATTTTATATAAGATGACCATGACATTGTTTATACTTCTTTCCTGACCCACAAGGGCAGGAGTGATTTCGTCTTATTTGATAATTAATTGACATCATAGATTGAGATTTTTCGTTTTGAGTAATAGGATTAAATATTTCTTTTTTATTTTGCTCTTTGTTATGACAAGAACGCTCTTTATTGTTAGATTCTTCTTCCTTATTTTTTAATTCTTTTAGAACAGGACTGTGATTGATTTTGCTAAGATTGCTTACTACTTCATATTTTAGTGATTCTAGCATGGAAGAAAACATAGTAAAGGATTCTCGTTTGTATTCTTGTTTGGGATCTTTCTGGGCATAGCCACGAAGATGTATTCCTTGTCTTAAATATTCGATTGCAGAAAGATGTTCTTTCCACAATGAATCCAAAGTTGTTAACATTAGAGTTTTTTCGTAGTTTCGCAATATTTTTGGACTTAGGTATTCTTCTATGTAAGAATACTGTTTTTTAGCTTGTGTAATTATTTTTTTTCTTAAAATCTCGATATTAAAATTATTGTCTTTCCCTAACCACTCCGTTATAGAAATAGTTAAGTTAAAGTCATGTTTCAGTCTTTCTTCTAAACCAGAAGAATCCCATATATCTTCTGCAGATTGTGGTGGAATATATTGATATAAAATATTAGTATAGATATCTTCTTGCATCCTAGAAATAATATCGGAAATATCAGATGTATCTAAGAGTTTATTGCGTTGTAAATAAATTACACGTCTTTGATCATTAGCTACATCATCATATTCTAGAAGTTGTTTTCGTATATCAAAGTTACGACTTTCAACTTTTCGTTGCGCATTGGCAATTGCCTTAGTCACCCAAGGGTGCTGAATTGATTCTCCAGTACTCATTCCTAGTTTTCGCATCATTTTAGTTACATTTTCTGAAGCGAAAATTCGCATTAATGAGTCTTCCATTGATAGATAGAAACGAGAAGATCCTTGATCTCCTTGTCGACCAGAACGGCCTCTAAGTTGATTGTCAATGCGCCGTGATTCATGACGCTCTGTTCCAATAATATGTAGTCCACCTGATTCTAATACAGTGTTGTGTCGATTTTGCCACGCAGATTTGCTTTCGGTAATTTGTCTCTCAGTTACTTCTGATAATTCAGATATTTGTTTATTCCATTTTCCTCCAAGAACTATATCTGTACCACGACCTGCCATATTAGTAGAGATAGTAACTGAACCAGGTTGACCGGCTTGTGAAATGATTTCCGCTTCACGTGCGTGAAATTTCGCATTAAGTACCGTGTGTTGAATTCCGGCTTTGGTGAGTGCAAGAGATATTTCTTCAGATTTTTCAATAGAAATTGTACCAACTAGTACAGGTTGTCCATTTAAGGTTCGTTGACGAATATCTTCAATAATTGCATTAATTTTTTCTGCTTCAGTTATATAAACTAAGTCAGGTAAGTCCTTTCTTATCATGGGTCGATTAGTCGGTATGACAATCGTGTCTAAATTATAAATAGATCGAAATTCAAAGGCTTCAGTATCTGCAGTTCCTGTCATGCCAGATAATTTTTTATATAGACGAAAGTAGTTCTGAAAAGTTATAGAAGCTAAAGTTTGGTTTTCATTCTGAATAGATACACCTTCTTTGGCTTCAATAGCTTGGTGTAAACCGTCAGACCAGCGACGCCCTTGCATAGTCCGTCCGGTATGTTCATCGACAATAACGATCTCACCATGCTTGACAATATAATCAACATCACGGGTAAATAAAGCGTGAGCACGTAGTGCAGCAGTGACATGATGCATAATAATAATATTATTTTTTGAGTACAGTGACTCTCCTTTTTCTAAAATATCTTCTTGCACCATTAGATCTTCTACAGAAATAAGACCTCTTTCAGTTAGATATACTTGTCGAGTTTTTTCATCTACTGAGAAATGTCCTTTTCCTTGAAATCTATCGGAATCTTCTTTTTCTTGTCGAATTAACTTAGGAATGATTTTATTAATTTTAATATAAAGTTCAGAGTGGTCTTCAGTTGGACCAGAAATGATTAGAGGAGTACGTGCCTCATCAATCAGAATAGAATCAACTTCATCAACGATTGCATAATGTAATGAGCGTTGCACTCGGTCAACCGCGCTAAAGACCATGTTATCCCTAAGATAATCAAATCCATATTCATTATTAGTACCATAGGTAATATCAGCATTATAGGCTTTACGTTTATCTCTAGAAGGCATGCCAGGTAAATTAATCCCAATCTTTAAACCAAGAAATTCAAATAATGGTCGATTTTGTTCTGCATCTCTTCGAGCTAAATAGTCGTTAACTGTTACGATATGCACTCCTTGTTCTGATAAAGCATTAAGATAGGCAGGTAGTGTGGCTGTTAATGTTTTTCCTTCACCAGTACGCATCTCCGCAATACAACGATTGTGCAGTACTATACCTCCCAAGATTTGTACATCAAAGTGACGCATATTTAAAATGCGTTTACTAGCTTCTCGAATAGTAGCAAAAGCTTCCGGAATTAGATTTTCTAATTTTTCGCCATGTTTTAATCGTAAACGAAATACAGCTGTTTGTTTTTGTAATTCTTTGTCAGTGAATTTTATAAAAGTTAATTCTAAGTGATTAATTAAATCCACTGTTTTTTGCATTCGACGAAGAGCTCGGTCATTACTACTACCAAAAAATTTGGTTAATAATTTCATTAACATAATTGATAATTTCTCAAAAGTGCTTTCAAAGTAAGAAAACATCTAATCTTATTATTGTCATAGATAAATGTTTATAACTTCTTACTTCAGCTAGGTTTAGCGTGAATACTAGAAAAATTCATTACAAATGATTTTCTTATATTATAAGAATAAGTAATCGTTTGATCTGATGTAGTCATTTTTCATTAAGATTAGAGACCTAATTGTTTGTAGAAGAAGTATATTAGTTCTGTTATATAACGATAAAATTAGTCAAGTTGGTTTTTTTTAACAGATTTATGTCGATCATTTAAAGAATAGTATTTTAGAATATACGTGTAGATGGTAGTTATTTTTTAATTTTTATATAAAAATGGAGATTAGTAACTGTTATTTCATTAGTGCAGGATAAAATTATATGTAGAAGTTCTAGTTATGTAACAATATAATTGCATTTACATATGATACTAAATGTATATAAATAGATACCTATTAAGTGTGAGGATGTTGTGATAATACAATTTATGATAAAATAATATATGAGATATTAATTTACTCATAATAGAGTTCTAATAAAATTATATTTACTGAATTCTGATTAAGAATTTTTACATACCATAATGATGGTATTGGAGTTTATTTATGGATAAAAATGGTCCGAAATTGATTAAGAGTGTATTAGATCAGGTTAAAAGAAAGAGTGTTTTACTATATATACAACAGCGTGTTATTGAGATTAATAAACTCACAATATCTCTTCAAGCAGTGTTACCAGAACACCTAAAACCTTGGTGTCGTGTTGCTAATTTTCGGAATGGTATTCTAGTAATTGAAATAGCTAATGCTAATATTTTAATGTCTTTACGTTATGAGGAATCTAATATTTTCTTAAGACTTCGAGAGGAGGTTCTTCCATTGTTATCAGCCATTAAAATCAGAATAAATCCATCCATAGTTTCTTCATATCATCAACGTACTATGAAACACAGTAGTTATTGTGATTTGGAAAAACAAAAGATAAAATTGAGATATCTTAGCAAAGAAAGTGCCAATATTTTACGGAGTGTTGCACAACAAAGCCCAGATAAATTAAAAAAAACTTTAGAAAGACTAGCTTCTCTTTCTAGAGAAGAAAGTACGTACTTAGATGGTATCTAAGTAGTAGTTCTTATTTATACTAACAGAAAATTAGGAGATCTAAAAGTCATTGGCAATGCTTCTTCATCTGCAAATGTTACCCATTCCCACGATTCTCTTTGAGCCAAAAGAGTTCGTAGTAGTTTGTTATTTAAAGCGTGTCCAGATTTATAGGCAGTAAAGGCGCCGATAATATTATGACCGCACATATAAAGATCTCCAATAGCATCTAGTATTTTATGACGTACAAATTCATCTTTAAATCTTAGACCGTCTTTATTCAATACGCGATAATCATCAACTATAATAGCACAGTCAAAACTTCCACCAAGACATAGCCCACGATATTGAAGCGTTTTAATATCGCGCATAAAACCAAAAGTGCGTGCACGACTAATTTGATATGTAAATGCTTCTGTAGAGAAGTCTATGCAGTAACGTTGCGTACTAGCATTAATGGCTGGATGATTAAAATCAATTGTAAAATCAAGAGAAAAACCGTGATAAGGAGAAAATTCTGCCCATTTTTCACCTTCTTCAACTCGTACTGGTTGAATAATTCGTACAAATTTCTTAGCGCTTCTTAGTTCTGTGATACCTGCATCCATGAGTAGGTAGATAAAAGGTGCTGCACTACCATCCATAATAGGAATTTCAGGCGCATTTACCTCTACTAAAATATTGTCAATTCCTAGACCAGATAGAGCTGCACTTAAGTGTTCAACTGTTGAAATTTGAATACCACTCTCATTGACAAGACATGTACATAACATCGTATTACGTACGGATTTTGCGTTAGCTTGAAAATCAACTGGTGGAGTCAAGTCAGTACGACGATATATAACCCCAGTATTTTCTAAAGCGCAACGAAGGGTCAGTGTCACTTTTTTTCCAGTATGTAAACCGACTCCAGTCGTCTGTACAATACGTTGTAATGTCCGTTGTTTAATCATATTATTTTCTCGGAAAACAGGAATATGACTATCAGGATATATCACAAATAAGGAATAAATCTCAATATACAAATACAAATTGATAAAATCTACTTTGTAAATACTTTTAACTGATCTATTTTCTTAAGAAGGCTGGGATATCGAGATAATCCAGTTCTGGATGTGATGTAGAGTTTAGTCCACCCATTGTTTGTGTGGCAGATTGTTGTTCTGATGATAAGTTGGGCAAGATATGTCGTTGATAGTGGTGATTCATTGGCGGATGCATAGTATGCTTATTTGTTGTCAAAGCTGTATCAGCACATCTGCTCATTCCAATACCTGTAGCCACTACTGTTACACGCAGTTCATCTTTCATATCTGGATCTAGTGAGGTTCCGATCACAACTGTAGCGTTATCTGCAGAAAATGCTCGAATCGTATTTCCTACAGCTTCAAACTCATCTAGACGCAGATCAAAACCAGCAGTAATATTCACTAGAACACCACGTGCACCAGAGAGGTCAATATCTTCCAATAAAGGACTAGATATTGCCATTGCAGCTGCTTCTTCCGCTCGATTTTCACTAGATGATATACCTGACCCCATCATTGCGTACCCCATTTCAGACATCACGGTTCGCACGTCAGCAAAATCAACATTGATAAGACCAGGTCGAGTAATTAATTCTGCAATACCCTGAACAGCTCCTTTTAAAACATCATTAGCTGCGCCAAATGCATCGAGTAAAGATATACCACGACCTAATACTTTTAATAATTTATCATTAGGAATAGTGATTAATGAGTCTACATGTTTAGAAAGATCAGCAATGCCTTGTTCAGCAAATGACATACGCTTTTTCCCCTCAAAATTAAATGGTCTTGTTACGATCGCGACAGTTAAAATACCATGATCTTTTGCGACTTCTGCAACTACTGGTGCTGCGCCAGTTCCTGTTCCTCCACCCATTCCAGCAGCAATAAATATCATATCTGCTCCTTCTAACGCTTGGCTCAGTCCTTCACGATCTTCTTCTGCTGAATTTCGACCGACTTCCGGATTAGCTCCTGCTCCGAGACCTTTAGTAATGCTATTTCCAATTTGGATAGTCTGGCTTACGGTTGTTTTACGTAAAGCCTGAGCATCGGTGTTTACCGCAAAAAATTCGACACCTTCAATACGTTCACGGATCATATGTTCTACAGCGTTACTTCCACCTCCACCAACACCAATCACTTTAATAATTGCATCATTCGTTAATTCTAATGGTTCAAACATAATAGTTCCCTCCTCATTGTCTCTCTCTTATTAGAGAGAGCAAAACATACAGAGAATCATCTCCTCATGAAATACAATTAAAATTCTTGTTTTATCCATTTATGGATTTTACGGAACCAATTTTTCACTGAAGCTCTTTTTTCCTCGTTTTCTCTATTATTCCAATGTGATAACTTTCCATAGTGAAGTAAGCCCACTGTTGTCGAGTAACTTGCTTCTTTTGCAGACTCTATGAGTCCTGTAATCTTTTTGGGACACCCAATACGAACTTGCGTTTGAAATGTACGTTGCGCACAGACTTCTAGTCCTGATATTTTTGCTGCTCCACCAGTTAAGACAATACCTGCTGCTAAATGATGCTTTAAACCTTGTTTTCCTAATTCTTCATTAAATGCAACCATTTCATTGTTTACAAGATGAAAGAGCTCACTGTAACGTGGTTCAATAACCTCTGCCAGTGTTTGACGTGGTAAATTTCGAGAAGCACGTCCATGGATAGTTGCAATTTCAATCGCATCATCTTTACTAAAAGATGATCCAAGGACACATCCTTTTTCTATTTTCAGAATTTCTGCAGTGGCTGGAGGGGTACCAAAGACATAAGCGATGTCATTGGTTACCACGTTTCCCGCATAAGGGATTACTTTGCTGTAACGTAATGCGCCTTTAGTATATATAGCTATGTCCATGGTACCTCCGCCGATATCTACCATGCAAACGCCTAATTCTCGTTCGTCTTCAGTTAATACCGCATAGCTTGATGCTAGACCAGAAAAAACTAATTGATCTACTTTTAACCCACAACGTTCTACTACTTTCACGATATTTTTTGCCATATCGTTGTGACAGGTAACTAAATGTACTTTAGCTTGCATTCGTACACCAAATAAACCAACTGGATTTCTAATGCCTTCTTGATAATCAATTGAATATTCTTGAGGAATAACATGAAGGATCCTGTGCTCATCAGGAAGATGTACCGATGTGGCTGTATGCACTACATTATCTACATCATCTTGGACAACTTCTTCATTGCAGATTGGAACCATTCCTATTTCATTTTGACAGTCAATATGTTTTCCTGATAAAGCCAGATATACTGAAGAGATATGACATTCCGCTATGCGTTCTGCTTTTTCTATTGCTATTTGAGTGCATTTAACTACTGACTCAAGATCTTTCACATTACCTTTTTCCATTCCCTGAGACGGACATTCTCCTATTCCGATAATATTAATTATTCCATCAGGAAGAACTTCCCCTATTAAGACAGAAATTTTTACAGTGCCTATCTCAAGACCAACCAATAGTTTTCTATCTATTAACTTAATCATGTTAATTAACCTATATCTTCTTTATATATTTTATGATTGTTAGCAGTCTAATTAAGGGAATTATTGTTAAATTTAATTCTGTGATAGAGTGGTGGTACTGAAAATATAGATACTATATTCCTTTTTTGTCTCATTTTTCGATTATAGGACGTGGGCACAATTTAACAAAGCGTTAGATTGTTAGAATCTCTTTAATTATAAGTCGTATGCCATATAAATATATTGATTGAACAAGAAATTCTAGGTTGTGTTTGTGTTTATGAAGATTCAGTATCACTTTCATGCAGGTAATGGAATATTTATTTTTTTTAAAATATCTTTTACTAAAATTATTAATTGGATAATATCGTTTATTATATATTAAATAAACATCATGAATATGATCTAGTAAATTATTATGTGTTTTCTTAAAAAAGAAATTATAGGTATGACTTTTAGATTTTATATAAAAATATGAATATATTCAACCAGATAGATATTTTATTTATGTACTATTTCTTCGTATAAGAATTTATTAATTTTCAAATAGATGTTCAGTCTATTATTTTGATTCAATTAGTATTTTAATGTGTTTAAGATAAAAACCTCTCCCTCTATGTAGAAAAGGATTTTCTAGCCTGATAAAGAGCAAGTGTTTACTATGTATTAATAGCTAATAAGTAAAGTAATATTGTTAAGTGAAAATAGAATCATGAGTATACAATAGAAACCTAAAAGTAGTACTAAATTGAAATTAGATATACATATAGTTCTTTATTATCAGAGTACATGTGGAATGTTTTAATAAAGTCTATTAATTTTCTAAGGAAAGTATACGAGAGACTAGAGAAGGAAAATTTATTCCTGCTTGTTTTGCTGCAAGAGGAAGCAAACTATGAGAAGTCATTCCTGGAGATGAGTTAATTTCTAGAAGATAAAACTTTTCTTTATCATCCATGATGATGTCTACACGCCCTGATCCAGTGCAGCCAATGGCATTCCATGCTTTTATACTTAATGAGTATAACTCATCTTCTTTTTTCATACCTAACCCTGAAGGACAAAAGTATTGTGTTTTATTTGACGTGTATTTTGAATGATAATCGTAATATTTTCCGCTTGATTTAATGCGTATTGAAGGTAGTAAATCCATGCCAATTATACTAACAGTGTATTCTTCTCCTGTGATAAATCTTTCAATTAACACCTTGTTGTCGTAATGAAAAGCATGGATTAAGGATCTTTTTAACTCTGATTTATGATTAACACGGGAGCTACCAAGGCTAGATCCTTCTTGGTTTGGTTTTACGAAAAGTGGAAAACCAAGTTGATCAAGTTGCACCATTACTTCTTTATCCAATTGATTGTTCATTTGGTCTTGAGTTAGAAGAACAAAAGGAGGAACTGACAAGCCTAATCCCTGCCAAATATATTTGCTTCGTACCTTATCCATAGTGATAGATGAGGCCATTATTCCACTTCCTGTATAAGGAAGTTTTAGGTATTCTAATACCCCCTGTATTGTTCCATCTTCTCCTCCTCGACCATGTAATGCAATAAAGGCTTTAATAAAACCCTCTTCTTTTAACTGCATTAATGGGAAATCACATACATCTATAGGATAGGCATTAATACCGGCATCCTTAAGTCCTTGCAGGACTGCTGCCCCTGATAATAATGAAATCTGACGCTCTGAGGAGGTTCCGCCTAATAACACTGCTATTTTTTGAGTCATAAGATTGTCTTTTATTTTATTTATAATTGTAATTTTAATTTAGCTAGAGTATCAGCAAGTATTCCTATATTACCAGCACCCTGAACTAAAATTAAATCATTCCCAGTTAATTGTGATAATAAATTATCTAGAACCATCTGATAATCACAAGCGAGAATTGGATTGACTTTATCATACGCACGAATTGTGCAACATAAAGAATAACTGTTAATTCCTGTAATTGGAGGTTCACCAATAGGATCTATATCTAGCATTAGAAGAGAGTCTACTTCTGAAAGAACTTTTGCGAATTTCATATAGAAATCACGAGTACGAGTATAACGGTGTGGCTGAAAAATCATTATAAGATTCTTCTCTGGCCAACCGTTACGTACAGCTTTAATAGTTACATCAATTTCTGTTGGGTGATGACCATAGTCATGAAATAACATCGCAGTACTGATTTTTCCATTGTTTTTTTTAGGGAGAAATTCACCAAGATATTCAAAACGACGTGCGGTACCCTGAAAGTTTCGTAATACATTGAGAATAGTGTTATCATCAATATTATCTTCAGTAGCAACTGCAATTGCTGCTGCGGCGTTTAGTGCATTGTGATGTCCGGGTTCATTAAGAATAACACGCATGGCAGGCATCCCTGAACGAGCGATAGTGAAATGTCCTTGTCGGCCGCAAGATATATAGTTTTTAATACGCACATCTGCGTCTTTATTAAAACCATAGGTAGTAACTGAGCAATGGATTTTAGGTATTAAATCACGAATGACCGTGTCGTCAAGACATAATATTGCTTTTCCATAAAAAGGAAGGTTCTGTAAAAAATTAATAAAAATTTTTTTGAGGTTTTCGAAGTCGCCTTGATATGTATCCATATGTTCAGCTTCAATATTGGTAATAATTGCTATTACAGGTTTTAAGTGTATAAGAGATGCATCACTTTCATCTGCTTCGACAATTAGATACTGACTGTGTCCTAAACGCGCATGACTTCCAGTTGACTTAACCAACCCTCCATTTATAAAAGTTGGATCCATTCCACCTTCTATATATATATCTGATATCATTGCAGTGGTAGTTGTTTTTCCATGAGTTCCAGCAACAGCAATGCCATATCGGAAGCGCATGAGTTCTGCTAACATTATAGTTCGGTTGATAACTGGAATGCACGCTTTATGCGCTGCAGAGATTTCTGGGTTATTCGTAGGTATAGCAGAAGATACAACTACTACGTTAGAGCCAGTTATGTTATTTTGGCAATGGTTAAAATAAATAGTTGCACCTAAGGAACTGAGTCGTTTGGTTATTATATTTGGTAATAAGTCTGATCCACTTATTTTATAGCCTTGATAGATTAGAACTTCGGCAATACCACCCATACCAGAACCACCAATACCGATAAAATGGATATGTCGCACTTTTCGCATTTTAGGTATACTAAAAGCTAGTTTTAATGGTTGTCTCGTATTCATTTAGTCCTTCTAGTATTTTTATTGCGTTTGTAAATTTTGGAAGATCGTTTTGTATTATAATATTTTAGCGAATTGCATTTCTTACTATTTCTGCAACACGTTCTGTAGAATCAAGAATTGCCATGGTGTGAACCTTATTAGCCATTTCTAATAGTTTTAGACGATCCCATGAAGCAAGTTGTTCTGCTACGAGATCAGCCGTAAACCAATGTTCTTCATAAATCACGGCGCCTCCTGTTTTAACTACTAACAAGGCATTCCAGTATTGTTGGCGATCTTTATGTTGGAATGGTACAAAAATAGCTGGTAACCCCACGACAGCTAGTTCACTGACTGTCATGGCACCAGATCGACATATCACTACATCAGCCCAAGAATAAGCATGAGCCATATTGTTAATAAATTCTGAAATCCGATAATGAATTGAATTTATCTTCATGTACGCATGTTTTACTGAATGAATTGCTCCTTTACCAACTTGATGCCATAAGCATATTTTGTTGCCAAGTTGATAAGCTACTTGAGGAATAATCTGATTTAAAATATGCGCACCCTGACTTCCGCCTATTACTAAAACGCGGATTGGTCCTTGGCGTCCTGAAAAACGTATAGAGGGCTTAGGTAATGAGAGAATCTCCGTGCGTACTGGGTTTCCAACTACTTCTGCAGAAGTCCAGGCTCCTGGAAATGCCTGTATAACTTTACCGGTAATTTTGCTAGCAATTTATTGGTTAAACCAGCAATGCTATTTTGTTCGTGTAAAATTAGAGGTACACCACAGCTCCAGGCTGCAAGACCTCCTGGTCCAGTAATATACCCACCCATACCTAATGCTACATCTGGTTTCCATTTTTTTATAATTTCTTGTGCTTGAATCCATGCTTTAACAATATTTAAAGGTGCTGATAATAAAGTTTTTATACTTTTGCCACGTAGACCGCTAATTCTAATATACTCAATAGTAATACCGTGTTTTTGGACTAATTTTTCTTCCATCTTTCCAGTAGCACCAAGCCAATAGATTTTCCAATCTATGTTTTTTAGATAGATAGAAACAGCTAGGCCAGGGAATATGTGCCCACCAGTTCCGCCAGCAATGACTAGTAGTTTTTTTTGATTCATTTATGACCTCCGTATAAATACTTGAGATGTGGCTAAACGTGTTTCATGATCGATACGTAATAAACATGTCATTGCTATTGACATAATAATCAAGCTGGATCCTCCATAGCTAATCAGTGGTAATGTTAGTCCCTTTGTTGGTAATATTCCCACTGCCGCTCCAACATTAATTAGTGTTTGAAAGCTAAACCATACACCAATAGCACATGCTAAAAATCCTGAAAATTGTTGATTAAGTTTTAGTGCAGATTGACCAATTTGTACTGCACGAAAAGAAATGGAAAAAATCATTAATAACACTATAAATACACCGATATAACCTAGTTCCTCGCCAATAATTGAGACAATAAAGTCAGTATGTGCCGCTGGTAAATACTCTAATTTTTGTACTGAGTTGCCTAATCCTTGTCCCCATATTTGACCTCGTCCGAATGCCATAAGAGATTGTGTGAGTTGATATCCGTTTCCAAATGGATCCATCCAAGGATTCCAGACAGAACTCACGCGTCGCATTCTATAAGGTTTTTCTAAAATAAGTAACGTTACTGTAGAAATGCTAGGTCCTATAATAAGAAGAAAATGCCATAATTTTGCACCACTAATGAATAGCATTACTAAAGAGATAACAAACATAATTACTATAGTGCCCAAATCTGGTTGAGCCAGTAACAGTGTTGCTAGTATGAGAAGTACGCTCATAGGTTTCCAGAATCCCCAGAAGTTATTACGTACTTCATCAATTTTGCGTACTAGATAATCTGATAGGTAACAGAAAAGGGATAGTTTAGAAATTTCTGCTGGTTGTATACCGATGGGTCCTATAATAATCCATCGCGATGCTCCATTTGCGGATCGGCCTAAGATTAAAACGATCAGCAATAAAATAATTGCAATTAGTAGCATTTTATTGCTGTATTTTTGCCATAATTTCATAGGAATTCGTAGTGTAATTTGAGCCACTGTGAGCGCCAATAATATATAGAGAGCCTCACGCTTTACAAAGAAAAAAGGATCGCCTGATAGGCGATGCCCAATAGCCATGGAAGCTGACGTCACCATCACGAAGCCTATTATCACTAAACCAAATATTAACCACAACAATGTCCGATCATATAAAATTATATCCTTTCTAACTCGTTGATTCTTATACATTAACCAAGGTGTTAACCATTTAATAATTCTGATTAGATTTTTGTGGTTTGTTATATACATTAATTCACTCCTTGTGCGAGTTTAGTAAATAACAAACCGCGGTGTTCAAAGTTTTTAAACTGATCCAAGCTGGAGCAAGCTGGTGATAATAGGACAATATCACCATGTTTAACCTTTTTAGAAATTTGATTTACAGCCTCAGTCATAGTCAAAGTTATTACTGTGATTTCTGAGCGTAATTTTGCTAGCTGTTCCCGGTCGCGTCCAAAACAGTAAATACGAATTTTGGTTCTATAAAGATATGGAACTAGAGGTGCAAAGTTAGCTGACTTTCCATCTCCCCCTAAAAGGAGCCATACGACTCCCTTAGAGTGTAATCCCTTTAGGGCAGCGATTGTGCTAGCTATATTAGTTGATTTTGAGTCATTAATCCAGCGTATTCCGTTGTGTTCATGCACCAGCTGAAAGCGATGTGGTAAACCACGAAAGCTCATTAGTACTTGTTTGCTACTTGTTCTTGGTAAATTAATAGTATCAGCTAGTGCAAGAGCAGTTAGTACATTAATATAATTATGCTTACCTATAAGATGGATTTGGTCAGTTCTAATCAGGCATTCTCCTCGGGCTTGAAACCATGTACCGTTTTCCTTTTTTTTGAGATAGTAATCACCAGAATCCATACCAACGCTGCGATAGTTTTTATTGTTTGATTTTTCTGGTATAGTCAATACGTCATCAGAATTAATTACACATATCTGAGCGTTGTCATAGATACGTAATTTAGCAGAACGATACTCTTCTATCCCTAATGGATAGCGTTCCATGTGATCCTCAGAGATATTAAGAACAGTAGCAGCGGTTGCTCGTAAGCTTTTAGTCGTTTCAAGCTGAAAACTAGATAGTTCTAATACATATAGTTGTGCAGGTTTATTTAATAATGTTAGTGCCGGTAATCCAATGTTACCACCTGTTCCAACTCGCCATCCCCTGTGTTTGGCTATCTTACTAACTAAACATGTTACGGTGCTTTTCCCATTAGAACCAGTAATAGCAATAATCGGAGTCTTTGTTTCTCGGCAAAATAACTCGATGTCACCAATAATTTCAATTCCAGCTTGTGCGGCAGCAATTAATGATGGATGCCTAAGACTGATTCCAGGACTACTAACAATTAACTGAGAACCTAGTAACCAATCATCATTCATACTTCCTAACCAATACTGAACATTGTATGGAAGATTTAGTAAATTTGGCGGTGTAATACGTGTATCTATTACGCGAGGTAGGACACCGCGCGATATAAAAAAATGAACACAAGAAAGACCAGTGAGTCCTAACCCAATAATAACAATGTTTTTTCCTTGATAATCATTCACTACTATCTTGCCTTTAGGGTTACCAATCCAACAAATACTAATGCCAAAGTTATAATCCAAAAACGTATAATAATACGAGGCTCTGGACAACCTTTTAATTCATAATGATGGTGAATAGGAGCCATATGGAAAATACGATGACCGCGTAATTTAAAAAATAAGATCTGAAGAATCACTGACAGAGTTTCTATCACAAATACTCCCCCCATGATGAGGAGTAAAAACTCTTGTCGTAATAATACTGCAATCGTACCAAGCGCACCTCCCAAGGCTAGTGATCCTATATCTCCCATAAAAATTTGAGCTGGATAGGTATTAAACCATAGAAAACCTAATCCAGAACCACTGATTGCAGTACAAAATACAACTAGCTCTTTAGCATGTTTTAGATAGGGAATATGCAGATACTCAGAATATTGCAGATTGCTAGTTGCCCAAGCTACCAATGAAAATGCTGCAACGATAAATATTATTGGCATAATAACAAGACCGTCAAGTCCATCTGTTAGATTCACAGCATTGCTAGTGCCTACTATAACAAAATATGTTAAAAGAAAATATAGAATGCCTGATTGTGGTATGATATTTTTAAAAAATGGAAGTACTAAAGCTGTAGTAGGCGTGTCTTTACCAAAAAAATACATGATACTACATAAGAACAGTGCAATTACTGATTGCAATATATACTTCCATCGAGGTAGTAGTCCTTGACTATTAATATCTTTTACTTTTAAATAATCATCGATAAACCCAATAATACCATAACTAATAAGAATAAAAAGAACACAACAGACGTATAGGTTGAGTGGATTACCCCAAATTAGTACTGAGACAATAATGGAAATTAGTATTATAATACCTCCCATAGTTGGGGTTCCGTTTTTTATAAAATGTGACTCCGGTCCTTCAGTACGAGTTACTTGGCGAATAGATTTTTTCTTTAAGAGGGTAATAATTAGTGGTCCTATCCATAAAGATAGAAAGAAAGAAGTAAGAAAACTCATTACAGCTCGGAAGGTTAGAGAGGAGAAAACATGAAAACCAGAAGAAAAAGTTACGAGATATTCTGTCAGGTAAATTAGCATGTATCTTGCTCCTTTAAGATCCGTACAATGTGCTCCATTGACGTACTACGTGAGCCCTTGACTAATATAGTAATGTGGTGATGTGAGATCAGCAATTGACAAGCTCGAGAAGCCAAACTAGAGAGATCACGAAAATGTTCACCTACACGACTATTGTGAGTAATATGATAGCTAAGATTTCCTGTACTGAGTACTTTTTCAATATTAGTACTATGTATCATATATCCTATTTGAGCATGATATTGATCGGAATTTGTCCCAAGTTCTTTCATGTCACCGATAATGAGCACGCGATATCCTGGCATGGTTTTTAAAACATTTATAGCAGCAATTATAGATCCCATATTAGCATTATAACTGTCATCAATTATTAACTTATTTTTATTTAAAATATATGGAAAGAGACGGCCTTTTATCCCTCGGAAGTTATTTAATCCATGATCAATCGCACTTAGCGATGCTCCACTGGAACATGCTAATGCAGCGGCAGCTAATGCATTAGAAATATTGTGTGTGCCTGGTACGCTTAGTGTAATTTTCACGGACCCGATAGGTGAATGCAGAACAAAATGTGTCCCGTAAATATGAGGAATAATATTAGATGCATAAAAATCACTATCTTGTTTTTTATACAAGGAAAATCGCCAAATAGTTTGTTTATGTAATAAAAACTTCCAATTTAGCCAGTCGTTACTATCATTATTAATAATTGCAGTGCCATTAACTGATAGAGCATTGAAAATTTCTCCTTTGCCTTCGGCAATGCCTCTAGTTGTTTTAAACCCTTCTAAATGCGAAATTGAAATATTATTTACTAGAACGCTGTCTGGTTTTATTAACCCAGAAGTGTAGGAAATATCACCTTTAGTTTTGGCACCTAGTTCAATCACTGCGTATTTATGAATTGGTTTTAGACGTAATAGCGTAATTGGTACTCCAATAGCATTATTTAAATTACCATAAGTACATAATGTTGTTCCGCATTGTTTTAAGATGACTGCTGTCATTTCTTTTACTGATGTTTTTCCAGATGAACCAGTTATACCAACGATTCGTGCTTTAGATTTATCACGAAACCATACTGCTAAATTTTCTAATGCAATACGTGTATCTCTGACAATTAAATGAGGAAAGTCTATTGATAGAGGTCTGTTAACCAAGCAACAGACGCATCCTGCGTTAATAGCATCAGGGATAAAATTATTAGCATCATAATTTTTTCCTTGTAAAGCTATAAACAGACTTCCTTTTTGTGCTTTTCTTGTGTCTAGTGTAATTGATGAGATACAAAGATTACTTCCATAGAGTTTACCGTCAGTTATTTCTGCTATTTGTTGTAAGGTGATAGTGATCACGCTTTAACTCCTACAAGACTCGCAACTATATGTCGATCAGAATAGTTCAAATTATTAGTACCAATTATTTGATAATTTTCACTCCCTTTACCTGCTACTAATATGGTGTCTTTTTTTTGTGCTGTAATCACTGCGTAAGAAATAGCTTCTACGCGATTCATAATGACTTTGGCACGCTTTTTATAAATGAATCCACTTAATATATCTTGAATAATTTTCTTTGGATTTTCGTTACGAGGGTTATCATTTGTGATGATAACCACATCAGATAATTTCTCTACAATTGCTCCCATTAAGGCTCTTTTATCTATATCACGTTTTCCACCGCATCCAAAAATACACCATAATTGCCCTTGACAGTGTGATCTTAATGTAACTAATACTTGTTTTAAGGCATCTGGTGTATGAGCGTAATCTACTATGATTTTTGGTTGATTAATGCCTTTAAAGATCTCCATGCGACCGGATGGAGATTGTAATTGACTAGCAGTTTTTATTAATTTATCGAGCGGATAGGATAAAGATAGAAGAGTAGCTAAAGATATTAATAAGTTGCTAATATTAAATGAACCTATTAGACTACTTTTAATATAACCGTCTCCCCATATGGATTCAAAATTAAGACTTATTCCATTTTCATTATATTTAATTTTAGTAGCACTTAGCCATTCTTTGTGGTTTCTTATTTGATATTGATTATTTATAGTTACTGCAACTGCATTAGGTAATTTTAGAAGCCATTTTTTTCCAATTGCATCATCAGCATTAATAATTATCTTTTGAGTCTTATGTGTAGAAAAGAGAAGCCATTTGACATCTTCATAACACGTAATATTTCCATGATAGTCAAGATGATCGTGACTAAGATTAGTAAAAATTGCTGCTGAAAATTTTAGGGCTGATACGCGGTTTTGAATTAAACCATGTGAAGAAACTTCTATAGCTACAAGGTTTACCATTTTTTCTAAGCATGTCATTAGAAATTTTTGAATATCTATAGCAGAGCTAGTTGTATTTGTTGTGTGTACTAGTTTTCCATATAGACCATTTCCATTTGTTCCCATAATAGCACTGGTTTGACCTATCAGTGATACCCATTGAGCTATTAGATGTGTGACAGTAGTTTTACCGTTAGTACCAGTGACACCAATGACGGTCATTTTATCACTCGGGTTGTGATAGAAACGTCCAGAAAGAACAGAGAGGTGATAAGGTAGTTCTGTTAAATAGATAATGGGAATTCCATGTACGTCTATTATTTGTCCATGATTTGACGTAATATGAGTTTCAGCAATAACTGCTACTGCACCATTAGCAATGGCTTGAGAAATAAAAAATCGACCATCATTATCATGGCCTTTGATTGCAACAAATAGATCTCCTGGTTTTACTTTACGGCTATCTAGTTTTATTTCTTGAATCGCACAATGTGGTGCATTAGATATCCATGGGTTAAGCAATGTGTTTAAATTACGATTTTCCACTTACTTTCTCATTTTTATTCATTTTTGTTGTCTGTTGATTTACGTCTGGAAAAGCATCGGGTTCAATATGCATAATTTGAAGGACATTACTCATGATTGCGCTAAAAACTGGAGCCGAGACAGTTCCGCCATAATATTTACCAGATTGAGGGTCATTGACTACCACAACTAATGCAAAACGAGGCTTGCTTGCAGGTGCCACGCCTACAGTATAAGCGATATATCTTTGAATAAACTTACCACCTAAGCCAACTTTTTTAACTGTGCCTGTTTTAATTGCGACACGATAACCTTTAATAGCAGCTTTAACACCACCTCCTCCAGGTAAAGCGACACTTTCCATCATATGAAGTACTGTGCGTATCAATGGCTCAGGAAAAATACGTTGTCCTGATACTGGAGGGGTAACTTTGAGAATTGATAATGGTCGGTAAATACCGTAACTACCAAATGTTGCATATACTCGTGCTAATTGCAAAGGAGTTACCATTAGACCATATCCAAAAGAAAGGGTAGCTTTTTCTATATCTGACCAGTGTTTTTTTTTAGGATAAAGTCCTTTGCTTTCTCCAATAAGCCCTAAATTTGTTTCTTGTCCCAATCCAAATAGTGAATAAGTGTTTAGTAACGCATCAATAGGCATAGAGAGAGCCAATCGGGATACACCAACATTAGATGATTTCTGAAGTATTCCAGTTAGAGTTAATTCATTGTAAAATGCTACATCTCGAATTTCATGGTTATTAACTCGAAAAGGAATAGTATTTAATATACTATCTTCATTTACAATTTTATTTTGAAGAGCAGTAATTATTACCATCGGTTTAACGGTAGAGCCCGGTTCAAACATATCTGTGATGGCGCGGTTACGCATCATAGCTTGTGTAGCACCATTCAGGTTGTTTGGATTATATGCGGGACTATTAGCCATTGCCAGAACCTCTCCGGTATGAACATCAAGAAGGACTGCTGTTCCAGATTCTGCTTTGTTAAAGATTACTGCATTAGTAAGTTCGCGATATACCTGAGTTTGAAGGCGTTCATCAATACTTAAAATCAAGTTATGTGCATTCTCAGCGTTCACTGATGAAATATCTTCGATTACCGCACCCAGGCGATCTTTTCGTATTGTACGTATACCAGGATGACCTGTTAGCCATTTATCAAAACTTTTTTCAATGCCTTCAATACCTTGTCCATCAATATTAGTAATACCAATAAGATGAGCTGTGATATTACCAGTAGGATAGTAGCGTCGCGACTCTTCTCGTATAAAAATACCTGGTAGATTGAGTTTTTGAATATATTGGCTAATATCTGGATTAATTTGACGAGCTAAATATAAAAAACGATTATTTGGATTTGCACTGATTAGTGCTTCTAATTGATTAAGAGGAATAGACAGTGCGTTGGATAATGCTATCCAACGATGATCTATTGTTATGCCGCCTTTATCGCATAACGCCTTTGGATCAACAAGAATAGCATGAGCTGGAACGCTTACAGCCAAGGGATGTCCTTCTCGATCACTAATCATCCCGCGTGATGCTTGGAGGACTTTTATACGTAATGATCGTTTATCTCCTTCTCGAACTAGTGGATTAGAATTAATTATTTGTAACCATCCAACTCGCAATAACAATGTGAGCATAGAAAAAAAAATAAAAGCATAGATAAAAGAAAACCGCCAGTATGTAAAGATCATTTGTTTTTTTATTGGCTGAAAGTAATTCTTATATTTCTTTAGCTGATTGCTCATTTATTTCCTGTTACTTCATTATTAATTAATAATATTATTTGATAATATCTTAATATGAGATATATTATATTAATAGCATGTCTGTAATTTATTTGACCATACATATCTACTTTTAATTTTTCAAAGAAAAGATACATTCTCTTAAAAGTTTGTACAGATATATCAAAATAACTTCTTAAAAATATCTGGATCAGTAATTGTAAAATTCTAATAACTATAATTCTTAATTCTTACAATAGTAGAGGGTCGTTTCGTAAAAAGCAGGGTTTTTGGCAACAATTCTGTATAGTGATGATACATAGAACTAGATATGCGTATTTAATTCATCAAAACTTAATTGATTATATGAATATTTAATTTGGATAATATAGTTTTAGGTAACGCTCTCTGTAGGGTTGCATTGTCTTCCAAATATATAAAAATTAATTGTAGATACATTATTGATTTGTAATATTTTATTAAGAATAACTATAAATAAATATAGTTTATATTATTAGATTTCTTCTAATAAGTTATTAAATAATCTCTTATATTAGAAAACCTTATTATTATCAGGATAGATAACTTTTTGAGATATTGAATTTTCATAAACATTGATTAGTTTATGAATATATTAAATTAATAGCAATTGAATTACGATTCAATATAAATTAGAAAAAATAGTTAAGCTTTCAACTTAAACTTTTAGTTGTTAGGAGGTCTATGATATAGGTATTGATTAAAATTGGTCCAGATTTTTTATTATTGTTATATTATATAAATATTTTAAATAAGTGAGAAAATTAACGAGATATTTTAACATCAGAATTAATGTTATAGATTGATTGAATTTATACTCTGATCTTACTAATCAGATAAATAGGTTATATATATTTATAAAAACCATTATGTAATGTATCTTGTTGTGGGTTAATTTTTATTATTTTATATCTTATCTTTTTCTGAGTTCTATGGTTTTCATTTTTTATTAGAACTAGACTGGAATATATGTAATGAATATAAGGATCTATTGTTTTATATCTATTCTACTCTGTAGGTCAATATAATAATCTAAGTATTATATAATTATTCGATAAAATGTGTTCTAAAATATCTGTTAAATACACATCAACTCTTTATCTTGGGATAAAGAGCTTAGATATTTTTATCAATTTTTATGACTGAATATATTCAATACGCTATTAGAGAGAGTTCCTGAAATATCTCGCAGAATTCTAATCTAGTACTAGTTATGAGCGATAGATAAAAATCATTTATTAATATAATCAGATAATAAAAAAATTGAAATATATTAATTCTTGGCGTTTCTAATAAAAAGTATATTCTAGGAATATAGATTCTTATTTTATCAGTAAACTCATTACTTTCTTATAAAAATTTAATTTATTATGGCACCATATTTTATGGTAAAGATATTTGATGATTAAGTATCAAATATTGTTTTTTCTACATTAATAGTAATATATAATATATATATTTTTATGTCATGATCAAAAATAAAGACTGAAAACTCATGTTGGTTAAAAGAACAAACTTAGAATCAATTAGTATCATTTTCTGTACTTTATAGACAAGGTTTATATATTTTGTATATAAATAGGTTATGTCTTATAATTATAAGAAAATGTTAATGATATCTAATGTAACTATAGTTGTTATTGATAGATGAAAAATTGTTTTATATAATGATTAACAGAATCTCTTCTTTCTTCCTTTAATAAAATTTGAGCAAGGTTCATAGTTTTTGTTATAGTGTATTTTCTACTTATTATATAATTCTTTTCTTTGTACGAAGATCTACTTAAGTTATTCAGATAAATATTGAAAATAAAATTTGTTTATCTTTTTGATTCTGAATTAAAAAATTTTAACAACTGTTACTTGAATTTTATTATAAAAAATAAGTTATATTACATTTTGGTTCTTTTTGTTTTTTTAAATGTTCTATTATAAGTTTTTGTTAAAATTAAATTAATATCGGATTTGCAATATATCTTATGATGTATTTATCTTATTATAATTTAATTAATTTCATTTTAGTGTTTACTCTTCTGTTTTTTTTAAGATGCTTAATATAAACATTAGTGTTAAACTTAATACTATTGATGGACCTGCTGGGGTATTATAGTATGCTGATAAAGTCAATCCAGATGTAATTGCTAGTATGCCTACAACAATTGAAATTATAACCATGTGTTCGGGAGACTTAGCAAATTGACGCGCAGTAGCTGATGGAATAATAAGTAAAGATGTAATAATTAGAGCTCCAACAAACTTCATTGCTATTCCAATAGTCAATGACGTCATGAGCATTAAAATAATTTTAGTTCGATAAATATTGATACCGTCTATTTGAGCTAGATCAGGACTAATAGTTAGAGCTAGTAGCGATCTCCAATGCCATACCAAGAGTATCCATACTAGTATTACACCAAGAAATATTATGCATAAATCACTGGGAACCACTGATAATAAGTCACCAAAAAGATATGCGACTAAGTCCATGCGAATATTGGAAATAAGACTAATAAGAACCAGACCTAGTGATAAAGCACTTTGGGCTATTATTCCTAATAAAGCATTGAGCTCTAAACTTTTATAGCGTTCTAACCAGACTAGCGCTAGCGATAATAAAATAGTTATGGTAATTATTGTATAAAAAGGATTGATGTTTAATAGAAGACCAAAAGCAACTCCAAGAAGTGATGAATGCGCTAGGGTATCACCAAAATACGACATTCTACGCCAAATGATAAAAGAACCAAGAGGACCTGCAATTAGTGCAATTAGGACTCCTGCAATCCATCCTGGTAATAATAATTCAATCATTACGGCATGGTTTTCATGAGATGAGATACTTCTTTCTAGGAAGTACAATCGTGAGTATGGTTATTGTGTCGATAAATTGCCAACTGCTCTGACCCAAGATAACCAAACATAGAAATAAATTCTGGATGTTGTGATACCGCTTCTGACGTACCGGAGCAACAGATATGATGATTCAAACATAAGACCCTATCTGTTTTAGCCATAACTAAATGCAAATCATGTGAAACCATTAAAATACTACAATTTAGCTCATGTCGAATCTGATCAATTAAATTATATAATATAACTTGACCATTAACATCAATACCTTGAGTAGGTTCATCAAGAACCAATAGTTGTGGCTGGTTAAATAACGCACGCGCTAGCAAAACTCTTTGCATTTCTCCTCCAGATAGTTTTTGAAGAGGGTATGTAATTAGATGTTCTGCTTGTACGCGTTTTAATGCAGAATGAATATCTCTGCATTGTGTTCGAGGTCGTAATTGCATAAAGCGTTTTACATTTAATGGTAGAGTTAAATCAAGAAAAATTTTTTGTGGAACGTATCCTATGCATAGTTTTTTATCACGTTCTATAATTCCAGAATTTGGTGTAATTAATCCTAACACTACGCGTACTAATGTCGATTTTCCCGCTCCATTCGGTCCTAATAATGTCAATATTTTTCCTGATTCTATCTGTAGTGATATATTGGTTAGTATTGGATTTGGACCAAAGTTTACTGAAATTTTGGTAAGTTTAATTAAGTTAGACATAATCGTGATTATAATTTTAAAATTATAATATTAACAATAATAGTTAATATCCGGGTAAAATAAAGCTTTATGTTATATAAAAAATTGCGTTTAATTATAATACAAAGTGGAATTATTATTTTCGCATTATCACTCTTTCCAGTTAAAGCAGCTATTGTTGCTTCAATTAAACCTATAGGTTTAATTGCTGCAGCTATTGCTCATGATATAGTTTCAATCGAGATCATTCTACCAGATGGTGCATCAGTACACGATTACTCACTTCGTCCATTAGATATTAAGAAAATAAAGGCCGCGGAATTAATTCTTTGGTCTGGTCCTGCAATGGAAGCGTTTATGAGTAAAGTTACTGAAACAGTAACTATAGATAAAAAAATTGAGATAGACTTGTTACCTGATATTCAATCTTTATTACTGCGTAATTCTAATGGTAGTTGTTTATCATATTTAGATTCCTCCATTTCTTTAAGAGAAATGGGCTTTGATAAAGATAAAAAAAAACAACACCATAGTCAACATAATATGCATTTTTGGATGTCGCCGGAAATTTCTAGAAAAATTGCTATTGTAATTTATGAAAAATTATTAAAACTTATGCCTATACATCATAAGCAATTAGATGCTAATCTTCAACACTTTAAATTTTCTATGTTAATGACTGATGCCTATATTAATAACCAACTCTCAGAACTTAAGGGTAAAGGGTATTTTGTCTTTCATGATGCGTATGCATATTTTGAAAAATATTACGGTTTAACTCCAGAAGGATGCTTTACTGTAAATCCAGAAATTCCATTAGGAGCACAACGTTTGTATAAGATACGGCGTGCATTGATCAAAAAGAAGGTAATATGTGTTTTTTCTGAACCTCAATTTAGGCCGGCAATAATAAAGGCAATTATTAGGGATACTCCGGTGCGTGCAGGTACTTTAGATCCTCTTGGTGCAGGTATTTCTTTAGGGAAAGATAGCTATGTTCAATTTCTTATTCAGTTATCTGACCAGTATGTGAATTGTCTCAAAGGAGATTAAAGTAAAGGAAGTCGTGCGTGCAGAAAACACTCAACTCTCTTAAGATAGAGTTTAATAGTTTTTCCTATTTTTACCGTATTATATTAAGTATTCTGATTATAGTTAGCCTGATTATTTTTATCTGGAATGTTTGTGTTTATAAAATCATTGGAACAAGTTTTAAAGCTGATCATTCTCACTTTAAGACACTTTCGTTGAGCATTTCTCTTCCGCTAGATAGCGAACCTATAGAGACAGAAAATTCTGTTATAGAAGAAGATCTGCCCAAAGATGAATTTGATAATGATATTCCTAATGAAATTGAAACACATGATTATATTGTTTCCTCAGGAGATACACTGAGTAACATACTAAACCAGTATGGTATTGAGATAGCAGATATTAGACAACTCGTTAAATCTGATCCACATTTATATAATTTAAAAATCGGACAAAAATTTTCATGGACATTAAATAATGCCAGTCGGTTACAAAGTGTTACTTGGGAACGATCCCGTCGAGAAAGTCGACGATATGATCGTGTACAAGATAGGTTCAAGTTATCGGTATTGTTAAAAACTGGAAAATGGCAACGTGATAGATTAACAGTTATAGTTAATGGTAGTTTTATTAGAAGCGCTAAACTTGCTGGGTTAAGTAATAGTGAGATTACTGAAGTTATTAAATCTTTACAGTGGCAAATAGATTTTCGAAAACTCCGTGATGGTGATGACTTTAGGGTTTTAATCATGCGTGAAATTTTAGATGGTCAAAGACAACAAAGTGAATTAATTGGAGTTCGTTTGAGTAGTTCTGGAAAAAATTATTATGCTATTCGCGCTTCTGATGGAAAGTTTTATGATCGTAGTGGGTCAGGTTTGAATAGTGGTTTCATGCGGTTCCCGACAGTTAGGCGATATCGTATTTCATCTCAATTCGATCCACGACGTGCTAATCCAGTGACCGGTCGTATTGCACCACATAAAGGTGTGGACTTTGCTGTTCCTATTGGCACCCCTATTTTATCGATAGGGGATGGTGAGGTCATGGTATCTAAATGTAGCAGTACAGCGGGGAATTATGTAGCTATACGCCATGGGCGTCAATATATGACACGATACATGCACTTGAAAACTCTTCTTGTAAAGCCAGGAGATCGAGTCAAGCGTGGTCAGTGTATTGCTTTTTCTGGTAATACCGGTCGATCGACTGGGCCTCATGTTCATTTTGAAATATGGATTAATAATCATGCTGTAAACCCCTTAACTGCTCGACTTCCTTGTATGAAAGGAATAACTGGTGAGGCCCGTCGACATTATTTAGATAAGGTAAACAAAACCATAATGCAGTTCAAAAATAGATAGACTTCTTCTTTAATAATATTTCGTATAATACTTTAATATATTCATGATAACTTAATAAGTTTCTTTTTTTAAAGAAAGAGAAATTGTCTTTTTATATATGTGAAGATTAAAGATATATGTTTCTTGTATTTTAATTAGATTAAGTAATTAAAGTTTAATTAAGAAGATACAATATGAATATTAAGTTATTTCTTTCTTAAAGAAGATAAACGCTTATATATTTTGATATATAAGATCTCTAAGTGTTATTTAAGAACGTTTTATGAGATATATAGAATCAGAGTTTAATTATAGATTAATACGCACCTCATTTCAGTATCAGAAAAACATATAGAAGTGATGAATAATGATTATCATTATTAACATTGATATATCTTTAATTTATCTATGTGTTAGATTTTTCTATAAAAATCAACTAATATAAAAATATAATGAAAAAATTTTTTAGCAAAAATTACATTAAAATATTAAATAATAATATTATTTAATATAAAGTTTTTAATATCATTTTTATTTGTATTTTGAGAAATCTTCTCACTTCTAAATCAAAGACAATTAGATAACCTATTTATAATACATATTATAAATGTATGGCTTAATTAAGTTATAATACTTAAAGAGTATTATGGATAAAAGTGAATAGTATCTAATGACTATTCTAGAATAAAAATTCTATATCAGATTACGAATACACGTAGATATATATGATAATTATAAAATTAATAACTCTTATTTATATATGATGATTTTGAAGTAATTCTTATTAGTTGCGTTCTTAAGAAGCTAAGAAATATGTTTTTGGTATTTAATGGAATACATCTAGTATTTATATTACTAATAAAACGATATGAAGAATTATTGAGTATATTACAGAATTGTTTTGGTTTGACTAGAGATGATTTATATCATATTTAATAGGGGATTAAAATAATGAAGTATATTGGAGCACATATGAGTGCAGCGGGAGGTCTTCATCTAGCAATAGAACGAGCAGCACAAATAGAAGCAACGGCTCTATCACTTTTTGTGAAAAATCAAAGAAAATGGCATTCTCCTCCTCTTACCGCGGAACAAATTGATTTATTTCGTTATACTTGTGAGAAAAAAAAATTCAATGCATTCCAAATTATACCACATAGTAGCTACTTAATTAATTTGGGTCACCCTACAAAAGAAGGATTAAAAAAATCACGTGTTTCTTTTATAAATGAAGTTATACGTTGTCACCAATTAGGTCTTAAATTAATTAATTTCCATCCTGGAAGCCATCTCAATCAGATAACAGAAAAACATTGCTTAGAACGTATCTCTGAGTCTATTAACATCATTTTAGATAGAACAAGAGGGGTAACTTTAGTAATTGAAAATACTGCAGGACAGGGTAGTAACCTTGGATTTTCTTTTGAACATTTAGCGGGTATTATTAAAGGTGTGGAAGATAAATCACGTGTTGGTGTCTGTATTGATACGTGTCATGCTTTTGCTGCAGGCTATGATTTTCGTACTGAAAGGGCTTGTATAGAAACCTTTATGAATTTTCATCGTATTGTTGGTTTACATTATTTACGAGGAATGCATATTAATGACTCAAAAAATGAGCTAGGTAGTCGGATTGATCGTCATGAAAGTTTGGGTAAAGGTAGAATTGGTCAGGTTTTATTTAGTTGGTTAATGCAGGATAGTCGTTTTGATAAGATTCCTATGATCTTAGAAACAATTAATCCTGCACTTTGGAAACATGAAATATTTTGGTTAAAATCAGAGCAATTGTTAACTAGAAATAACGCAATATTATCATGTTTTTAATAAAAATATTTTATATTTCGAATAATTTTGTTAGTAATTAATAAAAATACAGAATGAACTAAGCTGTATTATACGTAACTTCTGGATTCTTTAATTGTGCATAAGAAACTCCAGCTACTAATGTACCAATTATGATTGCGATGAGATAACCAAAGACCGGAGTAATGGCGCCGGGAATAAAAAGGACAAATAAACCTCCATGCGGAGCGACTAGTTTAGCTCCAATTGCCATAGAGATTGCCCCAGTTACTGCGCCGCCAATAGCACAACAAGGAAGAACGCGTATTGGATCGCGTGCAGCGAATGGAATAGCACCTTCTGAAATAAAGCACATGCCGAGTATGAAAGCCGCCTTTCCCAACTCACGTTGGTTTTGGCTAAATTTTTTTCTTACTAGTAATGTTGCCAGTCCCATTGCAAATGGAGGTACAATACCAGCCGCCATTATGGCGGCCATTGGTGTATAAGTTTGTGAACTCAGAAATCCTACACCAAATGAATATGCTACTTTATTAAGTGGTCCACCCATATCAATACACATCATGCCACCAAGAATAGCCCCCAGGACTATGGAATTAGCGGTTCCAAGATTCTCTAAACCATTAGTCAGGATAGACATAATACTGGAAATGGGTTTACCGACTACATAGATCATCAGCAAGCCTGTCACTAAGCTAGATATTACAGGAAGGAGTAAAATTGGTTTCAATGACTCTAAACTTTTTGGAAGACGACATTGTAAATTAACGAATTTTACCGTGTATCCAGCAATAAAACCGGCAATAATTCCACCAAGAAAACCTGCGTTAACGCTAGATGCTAGCACCCCACCTATTAAACCTGGTGCTAATCCAGGACGGTCCGAAATAGAGAAGGAAATAAAACCTGCCAGCACTGGAATCATTAATGCGAGAGCAGCTCCGCTTCCTACTTGCATCAGGACAGGCGCTAATGCACTAAATTGATGAATAATAGTGTTGCTAACAGCAAATGATAATGCAGTAATTAATCCACCTGCAACAACTAGAGGTAACATATATGAAACTCCAGTAAGTAAGTGACGATATACTCCGGTACTTTCTTGATTTGTTTTTGTAGTTGTTATTTTTTCATTTATAGTTTGATAGAGTTTAGCTTCTGTGATAGCTTTATCTAATTCCTCTTTTGTATTCTTTAGTGCTGAGCTAGTTGAGGTTCGATATATAAGTTTGTCAGAGAATTTAGATAAATCAATATCGATATCGGCGGCTACTATGACCAGATCAGCAAGTTTTACTTCATCATCTGTAATAACATTACCAACGCCTACTGAACCACGTGTTTCTACTTTAATCCACCAACCGCGTTTTTTAGCTTCATTATTTATAGCTTCGGCTGCCATAAATGTATGCGCTATACCAGTTGGACAAGCAGTAACTGCTATAATGCGTTTTTGTTGAATTTTCGGTTGAGGTAAACTGACTAATTGAGGAGCAGATATAGAATATACTTGAGCATCAGTTTGAGCTGTTAACAGAATTTTTTTTGGATGATGAAGTAACTGTGCGATATCTACTAAATAAATTTTTTTACTGTATAGTTGATTATTTATTGAAGGAATTTGACCAACTACGATCACTCTATCGGCTTCTTCTAACTGATCAGTTAGAAGAATACCAGATTGTTCTGCGGCTGTTTTAGTTAGATTTTTCGCCATGTGGCGTGTAGCTAATCCTAGTGAACAATCTATTATCAGAATGGTTTTCATTGCGTCTCCCCAGTTATCATTGTTTGATATGGATGTAAAACAATACGTGCCATCATTGTATCTAATTCTGCACGATCAGAGATTGCAACACTGCCTTGGCTAACTGTCAGCGCAGACAATGCAGTTGCTAAACGAAAGGTGTGCTCACTTGAGTAATTCATACAAAGTCCATAAATCATACCCCCAACCATGGCATCACCTGCTCCAACAGCGCTTACAACATGACACAATGGAGGTTTTGCTATCCATTTTTCAGTAGCAGTGACCCATATTGCTCCTTGAGATCCTAATGATACCACTACATTAGTAATACCTTTTTTTTGGATACTTTTAGCAGAAGTAACAATATCTTCTATGGTTGGCAATTTCTTTCCAACCAAGGTTTCTAATTCATGGTAGTTAGGTTTAATTAGCCATGGATGCGCTTCTAGCCCTGCTACAAGCGTTTCTTCACTGCTATCAAATATGACAAATGGACAGCATTCATTCAGTTTTTTCATCCACTGAGTAAAAGAAGATAACCTAATTCCTTTTGGCAGGCTACCACTAATACAAAGTATATCAAATTTTTTTAACCAGATCAGTGAGTCGTTAGAAAAATTTTCCCAATCTTGTTGGGTGACTGTAAAGCCGGAAAAATTGAATTCAGTAAGAGAACTGTTTTTTTCAGTCACTTTAACATTAACACGGGTTCGTCCTTCTACTAATTTAAAATAATTATAAAAGTTCATTGTTGTAAACAACTTCTGAAAACCATCTTTATTTTCTTTTCCAAGAAAACCGCTTACTGTAATATCAATATCAAGATATTTTAATATTTTAGCAACATTAATTCCTTTCCCAGCCGCATGTAATCCAGTGGTTGTTAGTGAATTTATTGCACCATAATGAATTTTATTAGTATAACCAACTAAGTCATAGGCAGGGTTAAAAGTAATAATAGCTACATGCTTGTTCATGTAGGAATCTCTCCAAGTCCAGAAGAAATAGCTTCCCCGATTGCATTTATTAGTTGTTTGGATTCCGTTCCTTTAGAAATAAATCGTAAGTGATGACCTTTTTTTGCACCAAGAGAAACAAGTTTCATCAGACTTCGTCCATTAGCTGGTTTTCTGTTACCATCAAGATTTATGACACTTACCTCACAGTTAAATTGCTTAATTATATTAACTAGTATAGCACCTGGACGAGCATGTAATCCATGTTCATTACGAATCACAAATTCTTCTATAATTACCTCTTCTTTCACAGATTCGCACGACAACGGATTGTTGAGTATTCTTATTATATATGCGGAATCTCCACTCCATAATTGAAGTGCTTTCTTTTTTTCTAACAAGTTGCTCAAGTTATTTAGTATGTTAAGTGGTTGATCATCAACCACAGAAACTGTTATTAAGAGCGATACCACTTCGCCATTGCAATTGAATGGCGAAGTTGACCGACTGATCGCAATAGCACTGATAAGATTTCCATCAGGGCTATCGTTTATCCAAATTCCTTGCCCAAGATTAAGCGGTTGATTCTTAATGATATAAGAAACAAAAGAAGAGTCTATGGCTTCCTCTTCTTGGAGAAGTCCAGCATTTATAGCTTGTAGCGTAATTAAATTTTTAGCATTTACCTCTGTAGAAATCAAGGAAGAGTTAAATTTAAATTGAGTAGAGAATTTTTCACTAATAAATATATTGCGTAGACTTTTAACTGTATGAGTAGTTTTTAGTTTTTCGATTAGGTTTTCATCACTTAATATATGCGTTAATTTTTTTAATAACAATAAATGTTCATCAGATTTTGCTGCAATACCAATGACCATATACACTATTTGATTTTCTCCCCAATTTATTCCTTTAGGGAAATGGATAATTTGGACACCGGTTTTTACAACTAGACTACGAGCATCAATTGTTCCATGAGGAATCGCAACGCCATTACCTAAATAAGTAGACATCTGGTTCTCACGCGCTAACATAGAATCTAAATATCCACTACTAACGTTACCGGCTTCAGTCAGAGCAGAGTTGACTTGGCGAATTGCATCTTGTTTATCACAAGCCAATGCTCCAGCTATGATATTATTAAGCGCTAATTGCAACATAGTTTTCCTCTCTGCGAAATTTAAATTTTAAACTACCTTTAACAGACAATGTAATCAAAGAAGTGATTAGTTAAATGTATTTTAATGAGTATTACCAATTATTTAAATAAATGTTTAGTTAAAATTATAATCATATTATATATTATACCAGATTTTACTATTCACGACATATTCTTATATTTTGTATTGTCAAAATACAGACTATCAGATTTTAAGTTAATAACATTCATATTATCTTTTGAGATGATATCTTAATAATTTTAATTTAGATCTAAAATGCATGTTAAATTTGAGAGATTTATTTTATAATTAAGTAAGTCAGTAAATATGCTAAAATAAAATAAATCTTTTATCTATCATATAGAATAATATTGCATTATATTAATTGAATATCGATAGAACTAGTTGGTTATAAGGACTCTTAAATCCATGAGGTTTACCTTTGATCAATATATGGTTTAAGTTATTTTTAATGAACTTAAAACTCTTCGAGATCAATAGATTGCTAATACTTTCTGAGTAATATAAGGCTATTATGTATGTTTCATATCTTCAGTACATTTTATTTTTAACAAATACATAAACATATTTAATTCAGTTAATATCATAATTCATTTAATTTGGTATTATCTGTGCAAGTGAATTAACTGAGATTGATTGTAGTGAATATTATAGAGTTAAATATATAAGACTCTCTTAGAGAATAGATGCTCAAATAAGCGATAAAAAAAGAGATTTCTGGATTTTTGAAAAATTTTTATTTACAGATAATTCCTTTATTAGAGGAAGATAAGCTTTGGATTTTTACTAATAGATTATAAAATCTGAATTTTAACTTTTAAATATCTATTCTAATTATAGGTGTATGGAAGAGAACAAAAGTATCTGTGTTATTATTTAGTCGTCATGGGCAAGCTAATGACGATTTTTGATGAAAATTTTTAATAATGTACATCTTAAGATAAGATTCAGTGTTAATAATTTTGATATTAAAAATGCTAATCTTCATTTTTTGTAAGAATCTAATAAGTTTTAATTTATCTATTTATTTACCATGGTCATCTTCATTTTTTTACTAGTTCAGTATTATAAAATAATCTTAATGAATTAAATTAGATATTATACATTAAATAGTTTTTTAAATCTTTCATCTCATCACTTAGAAAGTTTACATTAGAAATCTTTTCTGATATCACGCATTTTGTAGTTAATCAGTATAGTAGTTTAATGATTTTGCCGTGTTTACTTATGTGTTACACTGTGGTTGTAGATTATTTTATTGGATAATTATACAAATTTTTATATTAAAGAATAGATGTTAAAACCAAACTAAGTAAAGAAACAGAATATACAAAACTAAAAAGAACCTAGAATGTTTTCTCATCACATTTTCTTAATTAGTATGGTACTATATAAATAAATTTGATATGATTTAAATAAATCATTCAGTATATCATAAATCAAGCCAATAAATCTTTTGTTTTTACTAGTCTATAATTATTTTTTAGTAAAACTTATACCACAATTCTTAATTAATACAGGTGAATAGAATATAACATATCATCTATAACGAAGTATTTAATACAACATAAATATTTAAGATGATAGAAATAATGATTTATGTAAACTAAGAAATAGTTTAAATATTTTTAGTACAAAATTTATAAAATTTGTATGAATTGAAAGTATATTAGATATAACAGAGTTTAGTAAAATAATCTTGATTTTCACTTCAATTATGTAAGTCATGATTGTTCAAAACTGAGTTTGACTAAAGATAAGAAGATTATAATAGAGAAAATAGTAGATTGGTATATCAGGGAGATTTTTTAGTTTTTTCTTCATGACCAATTATGATATTCTTTCTATGATTAAAGTTTGCAATTAATTTTTGCGATATTGATGTATTATGAATTAATGATATTAAAGAGTTGTTTGATATTTGCAGGATATTTTTACATTTTCTTGATCTTTAGAATAAGTGATTTTTATTTTTCACTGTGATATAATTAAGAATTTAGGAGATATAATGGGTATAGTTTTTTAGTAAAAGGAGATTATTTAATTATTTAGCGTAATTTTATATAAAAAAATTTGAATTGTATTAAAATAGTAACTAGAGGTGTGTTAGAAACATGATCAAGGAACAGACGGAATGATAGTTAATTGGAAATAGAACGTAATATAATTTGAGAAAGATACGGAGCGATACTCGTCAATTAATAATGATTATTATATCTGAAAAACTTCATATCTAAAGTTAATATTCATTAGATGATCAGATTTAACATAAATGATTGAACTTAACATTCATTAGAGGAAAAAACATTATTTGGCAGTAGCTAGTAGGTAGTAATTTTCATAAGTTTTTATATCTATAATAAAAATGTTAATTAACATAATTTTATTTTTTATTTTAGATTTATTTAATTAATAAAAAACTTTTTAGACAGGAATATGATTAATTATTCATACAAAATAGACAACGATACGGGCTTAAATTAAACATACTTAATGGACTAAATGAATTATTTTTTATATCGCTATTATATGGATAATGCAGTTGGTATTCAAGTATAGTTGTATAAGTTATGTTTACTAAAAGATAGTTAATCTATATTATAAGGAATAATAAGAATTATAAAATATGATTTTCTTAACAAAGACTCTGCGTTAATTTCTCAACCATATGATATATTTATATATAATTAACATTACAATCTGATATTAAAGATTAAGATGATTAATTTTTTTATTTTTTTAGATTTTTTAAATGTTATTCCATGATTTAAATTTGAATAAAATTGTAGAATTTAGGGTTTTTATTTTATAATTGATAATTTTTAAGAAGAGATCAAAGTCTTTATTTATTAGAATTTTTAATATTTTTATATAAGTAAATCTAAATAGAGTAATTAGTTAGGGATATGTAGGTTATTAGAATTTTTTCAAAATTATCTGGATTGATTCTCCTGATTTTCATGGTTTCGACAACTATAAAATTTATATTTATAAAAAAAGAAGACTATTTTACTATGATTTTGAATTTGCAACTTGCCTGTAAACATAAGAAGAATTTACCAAAAAAATCTGATTTTTATCATTGGTTGAAAGCGGTGGTTGTTCATTCTCCACCAGAAAAAGAAATTAATATACGCGTAGTAGATACAGAAGAGATGAAGTCGTTAAACTATAAATTTTGTGGTAAAAATAGAGCGACTAACGTTCTTTCCTTTCCGTTTGAAAACATTCCTGGCATTATATTTCCCTTATTTGGTGACTTAATTATATGTCGACAGGTGGTGGAATTAGAATCTTCTACACAAGATAAATCACTTTCTTCCCATTGGGCACATATCACAATTCATGGGTTTCTTCATTTATTAGGCTATAATCATATTTTTGAAAATGAAGCAGAAATTATGCAAAATATAGAGGTTAAATCATTGATAAAACTCGGTTATCCTGATCCTTATATTGTAGAAAGATAATCTAATATATTGGTTCTTATAGATGATGTACATCATAATATATCTCTTATGATTATAAGAGACTGCATAATTCTTTATTTTTTTAAAGAAAGCTAAGATATATGGTAAAGAAGATGTATAAAATTTCATGAATCTTTTATATAAAAAAATTGTGTAAACCTAATAAAATATATTTCAATTGCTATCTTGTTATATGTAAACTGAGATATTATTGATAATAATTGGAATTATATTCTATGGTAATTAATCATATATTCTTCATATATTTTATATTGTTATTTATTTAAAATAATAACTAATTAGAATTCTATATTAGATGGATCGTTTTGTTCTCATAAATTTTACTGAGATGAACGAAAGTTAGGTTAATCTAGAATTATCCATGGTCTACAGTAGTTGATTTATCTATATCGGAAAATATTTTTACGTTTTTTATCAAGAAATAAAAAAATAACTATTTTCTCTAACATACTGAATTATATATTATCATTTATTTGTAATAAGTTTTCAACTTATGACATATTATTTATAAGATGTTATATTCAATACAACTGATTATTTATGGATAATTTATATTAAAAAAGTCAAACTTATAGTATCTTTATTTATTTTTATTTCATTTATAATTTTTATAATTATATATTATAAAATAAGCGGTGGTATTATAAAATTATAAATTTTTTAACGTATATTTTATTAGGTACTTTTAACTATAGAGATTGGAGTATATTGTAATTAGATAGTAATTTATTTTTCGTTTAAAAGAATATGTTTAATTAATAATCTTATAGAAAAATTTTGTCACTCAGATAAATATAATCTAATTTATTTTAATTTTAGACAAATACCTAAATAGGTAAATTGATTTTTTTATTGACAGAGATTGTAACCTTCAGTGTCTTAGTTTTTACAAACATAATTATATAAAGTACAATCATATTGTAGAATAGTAATCTAAATAGAATCGTAATAGTTGATTACTTATTTTCTATTATTGATTGATCTTACTAAGAGCGTATAGTAGATAGCGCTAGAGTCTAAGTTATTTCTCGTCATATAGAAATATTTTATTTGAAATTTTTCAATATCATGAATTTAATCGATGTATTTAATTTTATAATGAATGGATTTATTATTTGAAATATAGTTAAGTTACTTGAAAGTATATAAGAAATATATTTCTGGATAAAAATTAACATATTGTTTTATCTAGTTTAGATGTTGATAGTCTTATTTACAACGTTAACTTGCAAAGTTTAACATAATATTAATTATACGTTTATATATTAAAGAGATATAAAGTGAGGGGTAAGTGATTTGATTATAATCAGATCATATATTTTTTTGAAAATTAAAAGTATCAAGATACAGTATAACATTATCTTAAATAGCTATATTATCTAGTCGATATGTTATAAGGATTTTATATTAAAATTATAATGCACTTATATTTAGTTTGGAAGAATACCATTAGTTATGTGATAAATATTGGTTACAATCAACAGTGGATCCGTTTGTTATTATCGTTAACGTCTGGCGCGATTGGTACGCTTAGTTTTTCTCCTTATAACATCTGGCCTGCCGCTATAGTTTCAATATTCGGTCTGCAGACTTTAACACTTAATCGCACGACTCACCAGATGAATTGTATTGGTTTTGTATGGGGTCTAGGTTTATTTGGAACTGGGATTAGCTGGATTTATGTTAGTATTGATTTGTTTAGCAGTATGTCTTGTGTGATTAACATTCTCTTGATTTTCTTTTTTGTGTCTTATTTGTCGTTTTATCCTTTTTTATTTACTGTACTTCTTAATTTTTGTTGCAGAGAGATCTCTTTTTTACGTTTTGTTGTTGTATCCCCAGCGTTGTGGCAAGTTACTGAATTTTTAAGAGGATCGATGCTCACTGGGTTTCCATGGTTACAATTTGGTTATAGTCAGATTGATGGACCACTAAAATTTTTGGCTCCGTTAATAGGAGTCGAAGGAGTTACTTTTGCTTTAGTAAGTATTACTGGTTTAATGGTATATTCTGTGTTACAGAGGAATATCTTTTTTATAACAGCAAGTATATTGTTATTGCTAATACAATGGCCTTTTCGTATGTTTTCCTGGTTTGAGCTTTTACCAGACCGGTCAGTTTCAGTCGCGTTAGTACAAGGAAATATTGCACCGTCATTACAGTGGGATTCGGATCATTTAAGTCATATTTTGAACATTTATTCTAGATTAACTGATCCTTATATAGGAAAGATACCAATTATTATTTGGCCTGAATCTGCTATTCCAGATTTTGAGACTAACCAGAAGTCATTTCTGCAGACGTTCGATCAAAAATTACGCATGTCAAATACTATTTTAGTTACAGGTATTCTAGATAATCGACTGAAAGAGAATACCCAAAAGATTTATAATTCCATAATTGTCTTTGGCGCTAATCAACCTTATAATTATTTTAACAGTAGTCGGTATCAGAAAAACCATTTAGTTCCCTTTGGGGAGTACGTTCCATTAGAACATTTTTTTCGTTCGTTGAGTTTTTTTTTCAATTTTCCAATTTCTGGATTAAGTAATGGTTCATATATTCAACCTTTTCTCAAAGCTGGAAAATATAATTTATCGGCTTCTATATGCTATGAAGTAATTTTAAGAAAAAAAATACATGATAATTTTCGCGCAGAAATTGATTTTTTTATAGTACTATCTAATGATGCATGGTTTGGGAAAAGCATTGCTCCTTGGCAACATATTCAAATGGCTCAAATGCGTTCTCTGGAGTTAGGTCGTCCTTCATTATATAGTAGTAATAACGGAGTTACTGCTATTATTGATGCTAATGGTAAAATTACACGTGTTATGCCACAATACATCAGTGGAGTTTTAGTTGAGAAAGTAATACCAACAACTGGATTAACTCCCTATGCCCGCTGGGGAAACTGGAGCGTTTGGGGTATAACTTTATCTTTTCTTACGGTTAGACTAATTTTTATTTTTTTATCATATATAGAGGAATAATATGTTTTGATCTGATAAATTTATTTCTATACAATTAAATTGAGGAAATATATGTAACTTTTTGTACTCTAAATATTAGAGGATCATGCACGTGAGTCATATTTTCAAATATAAAATTAATATCGTATTTAAGAATCTTCTGTTCAGAAGAGTTATTATTTGAATAAAAATATGCACTTTGTTATTTAATTTTAGTAAATAATAATTTTTATATATATTTCTATACTTCATCTTGGTTTTTATTGTGTTTAGAAGAGATTTTATTGTCTCTATCATTTAAATGAATTATTTTAAGTAAGAATTAACTATCAGTATTGATTAGTATCAGGAATAAGTTTAAAGAGAGTTTAAAATATTTTAGGTAATTTAAGAAAAATACAAGAAGAAAATAGCTTGTTTATTAAATCAATAATTAATCATGAACCAATAATATTATTATAATAGGAATAGTTAATTTTGGTTAAAAGTAATATCAATATTCTATTTATGATTTATTATCATATGTTATATTAACTCAATTTTTTATTGAATAGATACAAAAACATTATGGTATTTTATATAGCGTGCATAAAAGACACGTATCATAACAATTATGTAAGTCATTTATTTAAATTATGTTTCTATTTTAAATTAACAAATGTATTAAATAAACTACCTGTTCGGAATAGATAGAGAAATCTAATATTTTATCTTAAAATTTTACAAGTAAAATTACATAATCTATTTTATAATTAACTAAAAAAATAAAAGAAGTCTTTTAAGACTATAAGTTCATATTTTGTGAAATATATTTACATTGATTAGATAAAATTTGTATTTCTGTTCAATAGACTCTAATTTTCAGGTTTTATAGAGGGGGAATTCTTGATTATTTGCAGAGACCTTTTCTCCTTTTTAAGAAGAAGTTGGTACGTTTAGAGATATGAGCAATAGAAGTATGAATATGTTTGATTAGATCAATAATTTTTTAAATTTAAATTTAATACTTATCTATTTCTTATATATTGATTTTTTTAAAAAATATATGCATTGTCCATTTTAAGGTTAAATAAAATTGGATTAAAATATTATTATGAAGAATATTTTCTATTTTTTATGTATTGGAATTTCCAGTGATATGATAATGGTTAATAGAGTGATACTTAACTAATATGAAAGGACTGAATGTATGTATTTTCCCTTGTTTTGGAAAACGATTTATTTTTTGATGAGTTATAGGTATTATAAAGCAATCAGAATTCATTTATAATTTATTGGTCTTTTTACAAAAATTAATCATAAAGGCACTTAATCATAGTAATATTGAGAGATCAGTTTTATCTATTTTTATTTGTCTATTCCAAGGTCAATAGAATTAATTTTTATAGATTACTATAAAATAAGTCATAAGATCTGATATGTATAAGTTATGATTAGAATCATACTAACTTAAATTAATTTACCAGTAATGCACTATAGTGATAATATTGAGAATTAGTCTGTTTTCCTATAAAATTTAGAATTTGCATTAAGATTAAAATTAATAAAATAGAATAAGTTATATTAATATTATTAAATTTTTTATTAAAAATATAACATAAAACAACAAGATGAAATATAGATATATAAAATATTCAATACTTTTTTATTTATCTATAAAGTCTAGAAGATATTTTTTATATTAGTACAAGTACCTTGTGTACTTAATATATTGATATCATGACAATGATATATTGATTTCTAGAAAATTATGTTGATGATTTTATAAATTTTGCGATGAGATAAACTCGGATTAAAGGTCATCGTCATTGTATTTTGAAATAATTTAGTAAATTATTACTAATTTTTATAGTTTAAGTATTAGATATTTGAAGTAATATGGGTTATGTAGAATATTTAGATAAATGATCATAGTTATTTAAGGTTGTTACTATGCATAATCTACTTGAGGTTATTCTTGTTATGTTAATAAAAGCGAGTAGTTTATATTATGAGGTGCATTTAGAATAAATTTAAGACTTAGAACACAACTATAATTGTATTATAGAATATGTAATTTTTTATTATGTATTTTAATAGTGTGTTTTTTAATCATAAAGTTTTTAAGAATTAATTATATGATTAGGATCAAAAGAATAGCGTGTATTTTTTATCTCTGTTATTAAATATTATTTAGTATTTTCTAGAAAAATTTTGTTTTAATTCTATTAAGATTAAATAAGGCTATTAGTTTTAGATTTTATAATTCGTAAACATGATCTATTACTTAATTTTTATAATTAGATATAGATTAATTTGAAGTCTCCATTTTTTTAAAAATTATAGCTTTTTTATATTTTAGGTGTAAGTATGTTTAATAGAATTAAATTCTAATCCATTTTTATTGACTTAGTATTAATATTTATTACTCTAATTATATCTCAAAGAGATATAAAGTACCTATGATCTTAGGGTCATAGCGAGGTATTATAGATAATAATTATTTCATATATTTATCCACCCCCCTATAGATCACTAAATATAACATCAGTAACTCTTTTCATACTAGGAAAAATATAAAAATTATTGATTTTATGATAGAAGGGGAAATTCGAATATTTTATATTTTTAGAAACAAGATTTTTTAATGTTAAATATGACTTTAATATAATTATTTTCTGAATGTTTTAATTTTTATGAAGATGAGTAATTAACCAACAGCTATGAAGAGGGCGGGAGTGAAAAAAATCTTTTGGTTTTGTTTTAGCACTTAATTCAGTTACTTTTAATTTTAACAGGTTTAATCCAGTTAAATTTAGTTTAAAACTACGTTTATTATTAGAAAATATGATAGAGCCATTATCATGAAGCAAACGTTTTAAATTGGTGATTATTTCTAGATGATCACGTTGAATGTCAAAATTATTTTTCATTCGCTTGGAGTTAGTAAATGTAGGAGGATCAATAAAAATTAGATCAAATTTTTCTATACTCTCATGTAACCAATTTAGACAGTCAGTCTGAATAAATCGGTGATTATGACCTGATAATCCATTCAATAACATATTGCGTTGAGCCCAATTTATATAAGTATTTGATATGTCAATAGTAGTAGTACTCAATGCACCACCTAAACCAGCATGCACGCTAGCGCTACCGGTATAAGAAAATAAATTAAGAAATTTTTTTCCATTACTCATTTTTCCTAATATTTTACGTGTGTTCCGATTGTCAAGAAATATACCAGTATCTAGATAATCAGTTAAATTAACCAATAATTTTGCATTAAACTCCATGATTTCTAAAAATTTTCCATTGTTATTAAGCTTTTGGTATTGCCTGTTTCTTCCCTTTTGTTTAGTACGGATTTTTAGTATAATTTTATTTAGAGGTATATCCAATACATCTATGGTCGTGGTAATTACATTAGATAGACGTTGTTGTGCCTTAGAGGGATTAATCGTATGTGGCGCTGAATATTCTTGAATTAAAATCCAATCACCATAACGATCAATAGTTACTTTATAATCTGGTAAATCGCAATCATAGATCCGATAACATTCAATTTTTTCGACCTTTGCCCATTTATCTAATTTTTTTATATTTTTTCGAAGACGGTTAGCATAATCTATAATATATTGACCAGATAGAAGAAAAAAATCTATTGGGCTTCTGAGCATGGATTCATATTTTAGCACACAGTTATTCACGTTATTACTCTTAAAATTTGATTGCATATACTAAAAGTATTCATTCTATCTTTATGCATTCAAGTATATTCCGAAGATATGTGTTTTGATGATCATGATTGTTCATCATATCTATGAGCTAGATATAAATGATAGTATAAGTAGGTTTTTTTATAAAATTAAAGAAAAGATGATGAAAGATGTTTTGGTTATACTTATTAATAGTAGATTAAGTTATTGTTTTAATATATATCAAAGATCCTATCTGCTATGTACATCAGAAAAATGCTCTAATCAACGTTGTTCTTCTATACACTACGGTTGTTAATTATGATTACTAGAAGCATAGGTTTTTACTTTTCTTTTCATTCTATATCTTTTTTATTTTATATAGTTTTTAATTAATCAGACTAATCACTCCGATTTTTTATAATACATAATGTGTTGTTTTATTATAAATAATCTGTAAGAAGTCTTGAGTCTAACTTTGGTATTATAAAATATACTCAGTTAATTTTGTCAAAATAACAAGAGATGAAATAAATATTTAACGAATATGCATTATATAGCTATGAGTATTACTCGAGAGTAATAATATATATTTGATAAATGATAACACGCCTGTAATATTTGTTTTCCGAAATTAAATTAACTAGTTATCTAATGATAACCAAAGAGTAAATCAGATATATTTTATTTTAAGCAATATAATTAGAACAAAGAAATGGTATGGCATAAGATACGGATGGATATCGTATTTTTAATAGAAAAATACTGATTATTGTATCCTTCTATAATATTAGAAATCATTCACTATTCAACTGGTTTGTTACTTTATAATTGTTTTTGATGTTTTGAAAATAAAATTTTAATTAATAATTGATCTGTGTAATGTTAAGTCACAAGACATGAAAAAGTACCAGTTATAATTCAGAATTTATTTTATCAATAAAAGATATATAAAATGAACTCTAATCAAATTTGTGTATCATTTAATAAATGTAGACATTGCTAATTTTTTATCACACTTTCTCATGGTTTTTTGCCTTGAAAGTAAATGATATAATCATCATAATATCTTATTACGCTTATTATCATTTGTAATATTTTAGATTAGTATTATAATACTGAATGCACAGAGAACAAACGAATAGATTATAGAGTTAATTGATATGACTTATTTTAATTAAAGTAGAACAATCTATATGCATCCTAATATGCATCCTAATATGCATCCATTACATCTTACGTAATAGTAACTGATTATTTTATAATATTTGATATATTAAAAATATAAATTTCGGACGTCATAAATAAATTATTATGATATATTTAAATTGTTGAAAAATTGTTATTTTATAGATAACTATCATAAATATGTGTTTATGTAGTTTACAAATAAGATTTTTGATTTCATATCTAAACCTCAGTAGATAATAGTGATAAATTGATAACATGAATATGTGGTATGAATGAAAATTTTGTATATTAAAAGATTTTTATGATTAAGGTTTCTCAAATAGTTATTTAGTAGTTTCATGTATAAAAAATAAAATATATATTGTATATTGTACAAAAATATTGTTTTAAAATGACAGTTGCGAATGAATAACATAGAAACACTAAATCAATTTAGTTTTTTTCATTAACCGTAATAATTACTTTGACATTACAAAAACATTAATAATTTAGTAATCAAAATTTATTCATTAAGAATGGTACATTTTATCGATCATATTAAAACATTTTATGAACCAACTAAATTCGCTAAGTATTAGAGTAGATTCTGATTGCGTATCATATTTTAATGGGTAGATACGAGATAGAACCTCGGTCTGGTAAACGTCAAGAATTATTATTTAATTGTTTGACACATGGTCGATATATAATTTTAACTTAATATTACAAAATAAAGTAATAGTGATCATTTTCATTCTTATAAAAGAAATAGAAAAATTTATTCATATAAATTTCATAGAATACACCTTCTTGCTCTAAAGTAAGACAAGGTATAAGTGAGTGCGTATCTATAAAAACATAGAAGTTCATGATAGACTATATTCTATGGTAGAACTATATTGGTCATAATTAGAGTTAATCTAGTAGTAGACTATGTAGATATTGTATTTGATCACTTATTGTCATAGTAGAGATTTGTTAAATATTATACTAAATAAAAGACTTTCTTTTCTTATTTTATATAGATCTATTAATAATAGATACATTAATTATCTATCTATCTAGATCTATATGATTTTTATTTTAAAAAAACATCTTTAATCTATGGAGAGTTAATATATAAGTTATAATATAAAATTATATTAATTATCATCAATAATTATAATTGATGATTTAGATCATAGATTATTGTATCTGAAAAGACAAAATAATCTTGGCAAGAATCAGTTTTTAAAAATTACTATTTTAGGTTGTAATAATTATTTTTTATTTGATATGATTTAATCAGATGATTTAGGCTTTTAGTGATAATTAAAGTAGAATTATCGCGCATCGGCAGAATGTTTTCTATTAAATTGCGGTAATTAACTTGATACCATATTGTGTTAGCAATGCGCATAGCTTCTTTTCTAGATAATTGAGAATAATAGTAAAAATAAGATTTTTGATTTGTAAGAGCGCTTTTTCTAAATCCAAGAAAACGGTTAAGATACCAAGATTGAAGTAAATCATGTGATGCATCAATATAAATAGAGAAATCTATAAAATTTGATGTACAGATCGTGTTATCAAAATACGGATAATTAATTCCGCTTTGCAATACATTTAATCCTTCTAGTATTAGAACATCAGGTTTTTGAACTATTTTTTTCTTAATAGGAATTACATCAGAGACAAGATGAGAATATAATGGAGCTATGACTGGAGAAAATCCGGATTTTATATCTGAAACGAATTTAATTAAATGGTAAATATCATAAGATAAAGGAAACCCTTTTTTCTTTATTAAGCCTCGATCTCTAAGGGCCGAGTTGGGATACAAAAACCCATCAGTACTAATTAGTTCAACGTATCTATATTTTAAATAATGATTCAGTAATATCTGTAATATACGAGCTATAGTGCTTTTTCCAGAAGAAACGCCACCTGTAATACTAATAATATAAGGGATTTTCTGTTTAGGGCTATTAAAAGGTTTTTGGATTATGTCTTGAGATTTCTCATTGGAATTAATATAAAAATGAATTAAATAGGATAAAGGAAGATACACTTCCATTATTTCTTTAATCGAAAGCGCTTTATTAATTTTTTTTAATTGAGTAATTGTGGTGTCTGAAAGTATCATTAATATTAAGTGATAAAATTCTTCCAATCGGTTGCAGTTCAAAGATAAATAAAATTTAGTAAACATGGAATATTGTTGGTATGGATATTACTATTAGTGATTACACGTCCATTTTATACTATAAAAATTAATTTATCAGTTTAGGTTGATAAGTCTTATTAGTTAATAAGACGAAAGATATTATAGAATAATTCCACATGAACTTTCAATACATATAGCAATCAAATAAATTAGAACAAATCTCAATTTAAGAACAGGAAAAGATTCTGACTGTATTTAGATCATCTTAGTTTATAAACAAATGTCATGGTCTTTATTATAAAATTAATTACTCAACGTTCTAGTAAATATTCTAGTCAATATAAAATTTTGTGCAACTGATTTAGAAGAGGTATTTTGATGCAATGAACAAATTATTTCTTAGAATATATTGACACATGTGTAATGTTGACATATTAACATCTTTATAAGAACATGATGAATGATACTACAATGCTTTTATTTTTTACTATTACTAAGATAGTTTCATGTTAATATGTTTGGTGTTTAGATTAAATTGAGTTTAAATAGTCTGAAAAATTCAGTTTATATTGAAAAATATAGTTTATAATTTATTATATTTTACCTTTATTCATACAATGATTATGTATATTAAAATAACTTTATTTTAAGAGAAAATCTAAATTTTAAAGCAATAAGAATAAGATAATCATTTTTAGATGATTTTTTATGAGAACATTTGATAGAACGATGTTAAATTATTTGAAAAGTTTTATTAATTCATTATTGATTTCAGAAATTGTCCGTGCACCATTGATCTTATGATACGTTGTGTTACCTAAACATGCCTCTTGTTGATAGTAATGAATAAGAGGAGAAGTAAGATGGTGATACTCTATTAAACGATGATGTATAGTTTCTATTCTATCATCTTCTCGTATAATTAGTGGCTCTCCAGTAATATCGTCTTGTCCAGTTATTTTAGGAGGATTAAAAATAGAATGATATATTCTACCAGAAGCTTCATGTATTCGACGCCCAGTGATTCTATTAATAATTAATTGATCTGGAACAACAAATTCTAATATTTTATCAATTTTAATGCCCATATCTTTTATAGATATAGCTTGAGCTATAGTTCGTGGGAATCCATCTAATAGGAATCCTTCTGAACAATCATCTTCAATCAGACGATTGTTAACTAATTGAATTACTAGTTCGTCAGGAACCAATTGACCAATGCTTAACAATTGTTTCACTTGTCGACCGAGTTTAGAATCTAATTTTATAGCTCTACGAAACATTTCCCCTGTTGAGATCTGAGGGATGTTATATTTTTTTATAATTAATTGGGAGTGAGTTCCCTTTCCAGTACCTGGAGCTCCAAGAAAAATAATACGCATTGTACTAATCCTTTTAACACTAAAGAGTATTAATACTCATAGACCTAAAAAACAATGCAAGTGATTTTTTAAAAAAGAATGTTTTATTGAGATATTGAAGCATAAAATATGAAATAATATCAATTATCTTTTTATTTATATAAGATACGATTTTGTATATCGATTAGTATAATTTATTATTTTTCTTAGACAGATGATTTCTCTAGTTCAGCCTAAGATATTTTCTGCACATATTACGATCAATCATATAATATTACTTTCATAGTAGCTTTGGATATAAAAATATAGATTCTTATGCAATGTCTGTATAAGAGATTTTTTGTATATTATTCTTTAGTATGTCAAGATCAAGATTCTTTTTCGTGGTTTTTTCTAGATCTAGCTGAGCATCTCAATGAATAATATTTTTTATTTGGTTAATAGAAAGTGACTTGTTATTCAATGACCTTATTGTTAATAAAACAGATAATTTTATATAAAAAATAATCTTTTTTAGTAAAAATTTTTTATCAAAATCATCCAATTACTTGATTAAAGATTCTAGATTTTATGAATTGTTCTTTTGTTCTAAATTGAAAGAAATAGACTTTGTATTAGTTAATATTCTTAGAATAGCATTCTTTTTGTCTTTTAAAATTAGATTTCTTGATCTAAAAGATATTCATGATATTTTATCAATCATATTTTTAGGAATTTCACGTTTAATTTAATTTAATATAATTAATCTTATTTAAGATACATCATTGAATGATAAGAGATTTTTTATTCTTTTTGTATAGACTCGTTCTATTATTATATTTTATCTATTATTGTATTTTACATTGATTAATTTTTTTTATCACTTTACTAACGGTATGAAAAGATCCAAAAACTAAAATTATATCTTTTTTTCTTGTATTTTTCAGCGCATCTATCCATGCTAACTCTACTGATGGAAAGGCTTTTGCTTGATTAAGATATGATATAAGTTTTTTAGCAGTACTACCATATGCCCCCTCTAATGAGGCGCAATACCAATAATCTATGTCTTGGGTAAGACAGGAAAATGTGCCGGAAATATCTTTGTCATTACGCATACCGACTACAGCATGTATTTGTGCTTGATTTTTAATTTCTATAAGTCTTTTGGAAAGATATTGCGCTGCGTGGGGATTATGCGCTACGTCAAGAATTACTCGAGGTTCTTCAGATATTATTTGGAACCGACCAGGTAAAGACGCTTGATGAAGAGAAAGGCGAATGTTGGTTTCATCAATATATAAGGGAGAGCTTCTCAACGCAGCAAGAGCGGTAGCGGCATTATTTATTGGTATTTTCGGTAAAGATAGATGCTCTAGGCTTCCATGAGCATCATAGAACGACCAGCTATCAGTAGCTACTTTATAGGACCAGCTAGAGTTGCATTGCTGTAGAAGTGCACCTATTTCTGTTGCCACATCTTTAATCGACTGTGGCGAATGTGGATCTCCAATTATTGCTGGTTTTCCTTTGCGAAAGATTCCAGCTTTCTCGCGACCAATTTTTTCACAGTCTGTTCCAAGCCATATCGTATGATCAAGCGCGATATTAGTTACTACTGCTACATCTGCATTAATAATATTAGTAGCGTCTAGACGCCCGCCCAAGCCAACTTCAAGGATCAAGACGTCTAGAGATTCTTGTTTAAATAACCATAATGCTGATAATGTACTAAACTCAAAATAAGTAAGCGGGGTATTAGAGCGTCCTGTTTCAACTTCTGAAAACGCTGATGTATGTGCGATATCTGTTAACTCTTTTCCTTGAATACGTACACGCTCAGTATAGTGTGTAAGATGTGGAGAATTATACACTCCAACTGTATAGCCTTCAGCTAACAACATAATTTCTAGAGCCCGACAAGTCGTACCTTTGCCATTAGTTCCAGAAACAGTAAATACAAGAGAAGAGGGAGTTAATAGATCTAGTACGGCACCTACGTGCTTGACACGCTTTAACCCCAGAGCAATAGGCTGGCTATGGAGATATTTTAAATAATGTAACCAGGTTCCTATGGATGATGTTTTTTTAGGTAAGCTATTCATGTTTTAGGTATGTCAAGTGAGTAAATATTTATATAAGATAAGACATTTCTTTTTCACAATAATCTATTTTTTAGTCTCTAGTTTTGAGTAAAGAGGTGTTAAGCACTTCTTTCGGAATAGGAAGATTCATTATTTTGGATAACATACTAGCAATCTTGAATCGTATAACTGGGCGTCGCAAGATCATATCAATCGCTCCTTTTTCAATGAGGAATTCACTGCGCTGAAATCCTGCTGGTAGTTTTTCACGAACTGTCTGTTCGATTACGCGTGGCCCAGCAAAACCAATTAGTGCATTTGGTTCTGCAATGTTGAGATCACCTAACATTGCAACACTAGCAGAAACTCCTCCCATTGTAGGATCAGTTAGAACTGAAATATATGGCAATCCTTTTTCTTGCATTTTTTCTAGCGCAGCACTTGTTTTTGCCATTTGCATAAGTGATATTAGGGATTCTTGCATTCGAGCTCCCCCTGAAGATGAAAAACAAATCATAGGACAGTGATCTTGAATTGCTTGCTCTACTGCGCGAACAAAGCGTCCTCCAACTACGGATCCCATGGACCCCCCCATAAAGAAAAACTCGAACGCTGCTGAAACAACCGGGATACCACACAAAGTACCTTTCATCACTATTAATGCATCTTTTTCGTTAGTCTCTTTTTGGGCAGAAATCAATCGATCTTTATATTTTTTAGAGTCTCGAAACTTAAGTATGTCTCTAGGTTCCATTTCACTAGCAAGCTCAAGAAAAGAGCCAGAATCTAAAAAACTACGAAGACGATCACGACCATGCATGCGCATATGATGATCGCATTTTGGACACACTTCTAGATTACGTTTTAGTTCAGCACGATATAGGATCTGTCCGCAGCTGCTACATTTTGTCCATAGCCCTTCAGGAATACATGCTTTACGTAATGGAGTAATTCTCCTTTTATTAAGAATACGTTCAATCCAACTCATCGCTAACCTGTGATGTTTCCTACAATTAAGTTTTGATCTGATAATCTAATAAGATTATAGTATATAATACAATGTTTCTTTAAACATATATTTAGAAGATTGAGCTCTACATTATAATACACTCACATAAAATGTTTATATTTTAACATATATTTAAATGTAAATTCATTATTTTATTGATAACTATTATTCGTTTATCATATGTAAATTATCATATGTAAATTTTAATAGTTATTAAACTTCTTCTTACAAGAAGATCAACAAATCTCGGTTGTTATCATTATTGGTATTTTTATTATTTTTTTATCCTTACTAGCCTAACCATGATAAACTAGTCGCTTACAAGGATTTTCTATGTATCAGGATCTTATTCTTTCTGAACTGAATCAAGCAGCAGATACGTTAACTCTCTTTCTTCAAAAAAAAGAAAATATTGAGTTAATACAGAGTGCAGGGGTGTTATTAGCGAATGTCTTTAAATCAGGAGGAAAAGTTTTCTCTTGTGGTAATGGTGGGTCACATTGTGACGCAATACATTTTGCAGAAGAACTCACTGGTCGTTATCGAGAAAATCGTCGAGGATATCCTGCAATTGCTATTTCTGACATCGGTCATTTTTCCTGCGTGAGTAATGATTTTGGATATGATTATGTTTTTTCACGTTATATTGAAGCTGTAGGTAAACCAGGCGACATTTTACTTGGATTGTCTACTTCCGGATCCTCAGTCAATGTAATTGAAGCAATAAAAGCAGCATACTCTAAAAACATGAAATCTATTTTTCTTACAGGAACAGATTATGCTACAGTGAACAGTATTGCGGATGTGGTAATTTGTGTTCCACATTTTGGCTACGCTGATCGAATTCAGGAGGTTCACATTAAAATTATTCATATCTTAATATTATTAATTGAGCAAGAAATGAAAAGATTAAAGTGATTACTGTTATATAGCGGTGTATATATGAAAAAATCAAATCTAATAGGAACAAGTTAAATACTTTATTATGAAGTTCCTATTTTTATGGTATTAAATTGATACTATTTTTTTAAAAATTAAAGAATCATGAAATAATTGTTAAGAGAGGATTTATGAAATATAGAAAATGCTTAATTGTAGTCTGAATACTAAAGTTTTTGAATAAATAGTTTTAGAATAATTAATGTATTTTTTATCGGATTTAATGTATAAAATAATATATGTGAAACGGTAGATTGATATTTAATTTGTTTAGAATATACTCTATTCTCAGTGACATAGTTTTTCCTATTTATATTTAAAACGGGTCTAAGTAGAATACCCTATAGATTAATTTAATTTTAATTGTAAATGATTATAATGATTATTCAGGAATTATCAGATATTGATTCTCTTGTTAAGAAAATATCTTTTATGATTTATTAATTTAGTATTTTGTATATATATCTTATCGTATAATACATAGGATAAGATATCTCGTTTGTTAAAACAATAGAGTTAATTTCTAAAGACATAAACTATAAACTAATTAATCACGATATGTAAGTTATAAATCCAGTTTGATCAAATTAAAAAAATTTATTTAAGTGTTACAAATCTAAATAAAGATATAATTATTTTAAGTGGAACTAGAAACGTTCTTTTTATCTGAAGTGGTTTCTCGGAAATGAAATAATACTTGATGATGCTAGAGTCAATAATACTCATAGTGTATTAATGATTAAATTGAAGCGCAGTTTTAATATTAGATCTAGAATAAAAAAGAAGATTGACTGTATTATAAATTAAAATATCTAAAATTCATGTTTTATTAAAGGTATTTTATGTGTCAAGTAATCTGGTGTGATTTTTTTGTGATCATCGGTATTTATTTTTGAAAAAAAAGATGATCATAAAAAAATTTTGCCTCTGATTGAATAAAAAAATTAAATAGGTAGTAGCGCTTAAATAATTTGGATTTTTTTGGGATACTTCTTAAGTAAAGAGAACAGTTAAAATCTATATGAATGATTTAGCTATAGATTATTAAGATAATTAATATGAGAAATTTTGAATTATATGATATTTATTTTCTAGTAATATTTATTTTGATAAAAGCATCAAATACATCATATGACGCGTGCTTAATACGCGTGCATATATTGTTCGAGGAAATTGACACAAATTGATTAATAGGATCAAGAACGCTGTTTCTAATTTATAAACAATATCTTCATATTGATATAGAAAATTAAATGATTCAGTAATGATGTATAAAAATTTTCGTAAAATTATTCTTCTCGTTTATCAACAGCAAAGAGTTTAATTAAAGTAAAATTTTATTTAGCCTATTTTAGAGCACTAAGAAAAGTTTTCTAGATGAAAGTTAAATTATTTTTCTCACTTCAAATAAATGTTTTTTATTGATAGAATAACTTAACTAAATTTATAATAAGTATTATTAATGCGTTATTCTCTAGCATGTTTCGTTATCAATTTTTATATGAATATGATAAGATATCTTATCACTTTAACAGTAATGACAATCTTACTGTTTATAGCTAATTATTATATGAACATCTATCAAACACGTTTGATCAAAAAAAACAATCCTTGATATTAGGTGATCGGATATAATTTAGAGTATCTCTCAGGTTATGAGAGAATATATTTATTTTAATTCTGTTAGTGTATTTCATAGATGAACCATAACATGTTAGTTTGTTTAGATCTTTGTTATTCCTAAATATCTAATAAATATTCATATACCTAGTAAATTAAATTTAGAGTTTATAAATTATTTTATATCGCATCATATAAAATATCATAAAATAGAAAATATCAATATATAATTTTTATTTTGCCCAATATAATTAATCATCAAATTAAGAAAACTGTTTATTTTTTAGTATATTGTGTATTACATTATATTTTCTAAAAAGTAATGAGACTAATTTATCTTACAGTTCCACTTTTTTATATAATTAGTAAGATAGTAAATTATCTAGAAGAGGTTTTTTATTTTAATGTAGTCTCTTTTATTGGCTTATCTTCTATAGGATATTAAAAGTGAGGAGAATTTTGTGCTAAAAGAATACCGCAAGCATGTTGCAGAGCGCGCTGTTAACGGAGTGGTTCCTCAGGCCTTAGATTCCAGACAAATAGTTCAGTTAGTAGAATTACTAAAATCGCCCCCTAAGGGAGAAGAGGAATTTCTCTTAGATTTATTCACTTATCAAGTACCTCCAGGTGTTGATGAAGCAGCATATATTAAAGCTTCTTTCCTCTTTTCTATTGTTAAAGGTGAAGTTAAGTCACCGTTAATTAATTCTGAAAAAGCGGTTCAATTATTGGGTACTATGCAGGGCGGTTATAATGTTAATGCCCTGATCTATGCACTTGATGATAATAAATTAGCTTCTCTTGCATCTAAAGCCCTTTCTCACACATTATTAATGTTTGAGCGATTTTATGATGTTGAAGAAAAAGCAAAAAAAGATCATCTACATGCCAAAAATATTATACAGTCCTGGGCTAATTGCGAGTGGTTTTTCAGTCAACCGCAAGTCCAAGAAAAAATTACTGTTACAGTCTTTAAAGTAACTGGCGAGAGCAATACTGATGATTTATCTCCAGCCCCGGATGCATGGTCCCGTCCTGACATTCCTCTTCATGCCTTAACAATGCTTAAATATCCTCGTCAAGGTGTTATGCCAGATGAGGAAGGGCATATAGGTCCAATACAACAGATTAAAACGTTAAAAAAGAAAGGTTTTCCTGTAGCTTATGTTGGTGATATTATTGGTACTGGTTCGTCACGAAAATCAGCTGCGAATTCACTATTATGGTTATTGGGAGAAACAATTCCATACATTCCGAATAAGAAGAGAGGTGGTGTATGCTTAGGTGGAAAAATTGCTCCTATTTTTTTCAATACCATGGAAGATGCAGGCGCATTACCTATTGAAGCTGATGTTTCAAGAATACACATGGGTAATGTTATTGATATTTATCCATACCGTGGTGAAATTCGTAATCATGAAACAAATCTACTTCTTTCGCGCTTTAAGCTAAAAAATCAAGATTTATTAAATGAAGTGCGTGCAGGTGGGCGTATTCCATTAATTATTGGTCGTTCTTTGACAATAAAGGCTCAACAATCTTCATGCTTATCAATTAGTAGAATGGTACAACCAGAACATAACTCAGTAGTCAGAACAAATGGTTTTTCTTTAGCACAAAAAATAGTTGGCCGCGCTTGTGGACTTAAAGGAATTCTACCAGGCACTTATTGTGAGCCTGTGATTAGCTCGGTCGGATCCCAAGATACTACTGGACCTATGACTCGGGATGAATTAAAAGATTTAGCATGCCTTAAATTTTCTGCAGATTTAGTATTACAGTCTTTTTGTCATACTGCAGCTTATCCGAAGCCTATAGATCTAATAACACATAATAACTTGCCTGATTTTATCATAGATCGTGGTGGAATTTCTTTGCGTCCAGGGGATGGAATTATCCATAGCTGGCTAAATCGGATGCTTCTACCAGATACGGTTGGGACTGGAGGAGATTCTCACACTCGGTTTCCTATCGGGATTTCATTTCCAGCTGGATCTGGTTTAGTGGCGTTTGCCTCCGCTACAGGAATAATGCCTCTTAATATGCCAGAATCCGTTTTAGTAAATTTTACAGGTACGATTCAATCGGGTATTACTTTGCGTGATATAGTACATGCAATTCCATTATATGCCATTAAATTAGGTCTTTTAACTATTGAAAAACAAAATAAAAAGAATATTTTTTCCGGTCGAATTCTAGAAATCCAAGGTTTATCCAACTTAAAGGTAGAACAGGCTTTTGAGTTTTCAGATGCCTCTGCTGAACGGTCTGCAGCTGGATGTGTTATTGATTTAAGCCAAGATTCAGTTATTGAGTATCTTCAATCTAATGTAACATTATTAAAATGGATGATTTCAGAAGGTTATAGAGATTCTCAGACTATTAAGCGACGTATTGATCAAATGGAAAAATGGTTATTACATCCTCATCTATTAAAAGCAGATAATAACGCTCAATATGCTGAAATAATTAATATTAATTTAGATGAGATTGTAGAACCTATATTATGTGCACCTAACGATCCGGATAATGTTTGCTTTTTATCTGAAGTAGAAAACACAAGAATTGATGAGGTGTTCATTGGTTCCTGCATGACAAATATTAGTCATTTTCGCGTAGCAGCAGAGTTATTAAAAAAATGGCAAAAGAATGCTTTACCAACACGTCTATGGATAGCACCACCGACTAAAATGGATATAGAGCAACTAAAACAAGAAGGTTACTATAGTATTTTTATCAATAGCGGTGCCCGAATGGAGATGCCAGGATGTTCTTTATGCATGGGCAATCAGGCACGTGTATCGAATGGTTCGACTGTTCTTTCAACTTCCACCCGAAACTTTCCTAATCGTCTCGGCACTAATGCTAAAGTATTTTTAGCATCCGCCGAATTATCTTCTATAGCATCTTTGTTAGGAAGATTGCCCAGCTGTATTGAGTATAAGGAATTTATGAAACAAGTAAATGATATTTGTTTGAAAAACTATAATTTTTTAAATTTTAATCAACTATGTAAGAATGACAATAAAAATCTCAAAGTAATTTTTCAAACTTAGATATAAATTAGTGTCATTGTATCACTACAATTAAAAAATTGTTTAAAATATAAAATTTGATAAATCATTCTAATGTGTCTTAATAGAGAATTAATCTAAAGTTACTTTTTAATTAGCATATAATGGAATATCAATAGATATTGCGTGAGAACTACGTTCTTAACGATTACATAATAATGTATATTATTTATTCGTAATTTGTTAAACGATATTATCTTTATCGCTTAAGACTTATTAATAAGTAAAGGAAATGATGCCTAATATAGAATTTAAGCAATATAAATACCTAACAAAAATAATAAATGATACTTTTGACAGAATATTATGCATATGTTAGAATATTCTCTTATTAAAAGAGAGATATGGCATTAAGCTATGATGTATAATAGATATCTATAAATACTGTAAAAATGTATAATTACATTAAGAATAGATATGGTAGTACATATGTTAATATAAATAATTAGTTTAGAAAAAAGATTGAATTATTGCGAAATTTCAATAAATTTTCTTGATTAAGAAATGAGATTATGCAAAAAAATTTGCATCTTAATTGGTTTAATATAACTAATCTAATATCAATAATAATTTCAAAGCGATTTTCTGATTCTATGTAAATAGAGTTCTACTGACGTGCCAAGCGAGATATATTTGGAATATAATCTATATTACTGCGCCAGACATTGATTTCTAATCCACCACGACGGGTATAACGAGCATACACGCTCAGAATTTCTGGGCTGCAATAACGCAATATGTCATAAAAAATTCTCTCTACACAATGCTCATGGAATTCATTATGTTGTCGATATGAAATTAAATAACGAAGTAATGATTCATGATTTATTTGTGGTCCGCGATAGCTAATTTGTATTGTTCCCCAATCAGGTTGTTGTGTAATTAAGCAGTTAGACTTTAGTAGATTACTCATTAATTTTTCTTCGACAACACACTGATTAGTAGAATTTAGTAAATAATCAGAATGCAATGTATACTTATCTATTACTATATCTTGATTGTCGATACAAGTTCCATCTAAATATCCAATAGATTGTCCTTCTATATCCTGTATATAGAATAATCTGACTCTAACCAATCCGGTTACACATTTATTTAAGTCGAATTCAATAGTTTGGCATACTTCATTAAAATCGGTAAATTTTGTTTGGTTAAAACTGTTTAAATATAGTTTAAAGCTTTTAGATTCAATTAGGTTTATATTTTTAGCATTAAATACTACTTCTCCAATAGAAATTTGGGGTAAACCCTGTTTATTTAGCCAAGATAGTTCATATAACATCCAAAGATCTTCGCCATAACATGGCGTGTTGTATGAACTGATATCTAAAATATCACGATGTAATCGTCTTGGAATAGGATACAATAGTGTAGGATCATAGGCAGTATGGTATTGTGTTTTTTTCCCTAGTAAAAAACTATACATAGGATGTATATCATTATTGATAGGTTTAGACATCGCTTCTCCTTAGCATAAGGATACCATATTTATGGTAGACAAGCTTAATGTATTTTATTCTATGGTATCTATTTATTATGAATCTAGAAAAAACTTCTATATTTATGTAGAAGAATCAATAGGTGTATATCGCTAAATTTATAGTGATTTTTAATCGTATGGATGATATGTCGTATATTGAAATAGGTTAAATCTGAAATGCTTTCTAAAATTATGCGTTTAATAAATAATATATTTATATTTTCTAATAAATAGAAATCGTCCTAATTACTTATAACAACCCTTCCACTAAATAGAATTCATTTTCTTACCTTTCTATAACATATACAAGGCAAGCTCAATACCATTAAGATTATTGATTATAACAAGATCTAATATAATATTAATTATATCAACTGATAATTCATTTTTAAATAAATCATACTAATTAATAAAGGAAAGGAATACTTAATACATATAGCCCATATTATTTAAATAACTTTATTTTTCATAAAAAATAATTTATTAAATAACTATTAATTTATTTTTTTTGAACCATATTATCAATGGATAATAACTGAAGAGATGATAGCTATTTCGAATATGATTTGATCCTATCAAAAATAATTATAAAATGTAATATTAAGAATAAATATAAAATAAAAGATAACTTTAAAAAATAAGTTTTTATTCTACAAAATACAATTTTTCTTATTTTTAGGAAACGATCCATTATCTAAGTTGTGACTAAGATAATTAAATTTTATAGAAAGATTACTTAATTTAATTTCATAATAAAGATCAATAACTCTTATAGTTTTGAAAATATTAACGAAGTTATAAAATAAAAGGAGATCGGTCAGATCTCTGAATTAGGGAAGCTTACTAGATAATAAGGCAAAAAAGGCAGTATGTCTATATTATAAATAGAAACCTTTTAGACATTATTAAAATAGATAAATTACCATATTACAACTTATAAACATTGATTTATTTAGAGTCTTAATTAGTTAAACTGAGTTTCAATTCACATTCTGTTTATTATAGCTATTTTATAATAATTATACAATATGAGTTAATGTTTTATTTTTAATATAAATAAATTGTCCTAATCTAGGATTGAGTAGATATACTGGATTATTTTTAATAACTTAAATAATATTTGTTTGACTTTAGTATTATGTCAGTCTATTTAAATAGAATCAGTGGTCATGATTTATCTGCTTGATAAGTGTTTATCGGTAGTTTTAATTGACGATAGGCATGTTCCATCAAAGGTAAGGCTTGATGTATGGCTTTTGTGTTAGGATAATCTCTTAAGATGCCTTCAACACGATTAATCACTGCTAAATAAGCTTTTCGTTGAGAATAAAATTCGGCTATAGATAGTTCATATTGTGCTTGACGTTCTCTTAAATAAGAAAGATGTTTTTTTGTTTCTTCAGCATAGGTACTCTTAGGATAGTTTTGCAGAAGTTGTTTAAAATCTTGTAAAGCATTCTTAGTGTAAATTAAGTCTCTATCGGAACGATTAATGCCAATGAAATCTTGTAAAAAATTTTTATCTCGTGCCATGTTGGTTAGACCGCGTATATATATCACGTAATCAATGTTTTTATGATCTGGATTTGCTCGTATAAAGCGATCAATTAGTTCTAGCGCCATAGACAAATTATCATTCTTATAATATGCGTATATTAAATTAATTTGTGCTTGTTGAATATACGGACCATATGGATAACGGTTACAAAATGTTTCTAATTTTTGAATAGTTGATTGTACATTGCCATCGTGAAGAATATTTCCTGCATTGTTGTAAATATAGGAAGGTGGTTGTTCGGATTGCGTATTTACAGACCCGGAGCATCCGATTGCTCCTAAACTTAGGATAGTAGTGGCCATTAAGTATTTTATTTTTATCATAACTCCTGTTTTATCCTCAGATTAATGTTATAACTGTATTATTGAGTTTTTAATAGTAGTGAAATTCTAATGTTTTATTATATTATATAGAATTATTATGATAATCCAATGCGAATAAAAGAAGTTATTAATTTATGTCTTATAAAATAGAACTTAATGCTATTGTACCTTTAGATCCAGTTAAAAATCGTTTAGATCAGATATTGGTGGAATTATTTCCTAAATATTCACGCTCCATGCTAAAAAAATGGATTCTTTGTCAATGTGTAACTGTTAATGGCGTTGTTATTCATATAGCTAAAAAAAGAATATTTGGTGGTGAAAAAATATGCATTAATGTAGAAATAAAACAAATAGATCCCTGGGAAGCAAAAGAGATTCCACTGCATATTGTATATGAAGATCAATATATACTGGTTATTGATAAACAGCCAAATTTAGTGGTACATCCCGGGGCGGGTCATAATCATGATACTGTATTAAATGCCTTGATATATTATTTTCCAGCTATTAAAGAGGTCCCAAGGGCTGGTATAGTGCATCGCTTAGATAAGGATACTACTGGTCTTATGGTCATTGCTAAAACTCCTTCGGCACATGCTCATCTGATAAAAGCTTTAAAAGAACGTAAGATTACTCGTGAGTATGAAGCGATTGCTATAGGTTGTATGATTTCAGGTGGAATGGTTAATAGTCCAATTTCTCGTCATCCTACTAAGCGGACTCATATGGCAATTAATCATTTTGGCAAGCCTGCTATAACTTATTATCGTATTTTAAAAAAATTTCGTTCTCATACCTGGCTAAAATTACAACTTCACACTGGTCGTACACACCAAATTAGAGTGCATATGGCACATATTAATCATCCTCTAGTAGGTGATCCTATATATGGTGGTCGTCTGCGTCTTCCCAAGGGTGCTTCAGAATCTGTTATTTCTACTCTTCATTCATTTCGGCGTCAAGCCTTACACGCAACCATGTTGTGTCTTGAACATCCTATACTTGGCATTCAGATGAAATGGAATTCAAAATTACCACAAGATATAGTTAACCTTTTAAGCTCTTTAGAAACAGACATGAAGGTTTATAAAGAATTATTAGATTATTAATAAATATGAGTTTTTAACAGAAAAACTACGCATCATAAGTGTTTTAAGTCTGAAAATGCAATACTTTGAAATCAGAGTTATGATGTCTAATGGTTTAGAATTTAGTGAAAAAAAATTAATTACTGGTCATATTTAATTATTGAGAATTATGTCTTTCTAGAATCATTAATTGATGTGAAAGATTATAATAGTTATACAAGAAACTATCATCATTGATGGTTATTAACTAGCATAATATGCTTTTGATATTATCTTATCATATTTAATACAGATCCAGACTATACTGCATTCTCTGATATTAGAGAAAACCATTATAATTATAACTTTGATCTTCAATTCTTTATTGTATCTTACATTAAGAATAAAAAATAATTGTATTAAAAAATGAAAAAAAGAAACTTATTAATTTAATGTTAATAATATATATTAAAGTATTTGAATAATTACAGAATTTTATCTTTATGTTTTTAGTAAGAAAGTATAAAGGTTTAGTATTTAAGAAAGAAATAGAATGCTGGAAATTCGTGTATATATATTATAATTTTCATGACTATTTACTATTTTAAAAATTTTTAATTGTATTTAAATTGAGAGTTTCACGGAAAGTAATTCCTAAAATAGATAGTATTAGATTTGAGTTAAACTTTCATGTATATTATATTAGAAATAATATTTCTATGATTGAGTAACGTTACTAATCATCTTTTTTATTTAATCTATATTTTTTTATAAACATTACTATTTGATCTTAATGTTTGAGGAAATAATTTATATATATTTTTAGAATTCTACTTCTAGAATAATACTCAGTTTATTAAAATTTATTCATCTTATAGTGTTTAAATTTAATTAGTATAGTCTTATTAGTTTTTATTTTAAAGTAATTGAAATTTCAGGTTATAGAAATATATGTAGTCACCTATAAATAAGCATAAGTAAAAACATCATTGCTGAAAGTAAATATTCTATAATGAGAAAGTATGTATTTTTTTTATTTTATTTCTTTAATGAACTATCTTTTAAGATATATATGTTTATTATTTTTTTATTTAAAATATTAAAATGAGACTTTTATCATGTTACACATATTCGTAGTAACTATTAGAAGATTCATATTATAATAATATTAATCATCACTACAATAATATGGACTTAGATCTCATTTTTATAGATGATAAAAATTTATAATCATTTTATTTATTTTATAAAATCTTATAGATATATAATCTAATTAAAAATATAAAAATTCATAGTTTTCTCTATATCTATCTTATAGTATTGAAACGATTATGAATGTATAATAGAAAGATTTCTGCAAGTTGCATAAATAAAATAAACAAACTTATATTCATATTAATATGAATGAATATACTCACAATTTAGGATTTTTAGCATTAGGTATCTAGCATACTAAGGTTCTATATTAAGAAAAGATATAATTATATAAAAATATCTTAGATCAGGTTTTATCTATATGCTTAACTAACCTTTTAGTATAAAGATTAGTATCTAATTTTATAGAAAAACAATTATTTATAATTAGATATAATAGATATATAAAATTGTTTAATTATAGTCACAAGACTGAAATTTTTGAATAAAATATTGTATAAATTTGGAAGTCTAATTAAGAATTTTTAAAAGAAATCGTTGAATACAATAGTATGATATTACTATATAATTGTAATTTTGGTACATACCACTGAAAGTCGTTATATTTTATTTGGAGTTTAAATACTCATATTGGTTCTTCAGGTAAGATTATTTAACTATATATTTCAAATTTAGAGAAATGATCTCATCATATCCTATAAACCTATAGGGCAAAATTACTAAATGATAATTATATTATATTGTCTATTATATATTCATGCAAATGATATTAATACTTGTATGCATTTTAAACATATGTGATACGCATGGTTAAAAATTATTCATAATATTTAATCTCTTCTAAAAAAAATTAAAAAAATGCATAGAACTTAGTATTAAAATGATTCAATCAGAATATATAATAAAATTATTAATAAATTTAATTAAATACAGTGATAATTAAAATGGTGAGATATCTTTAAAAAGTCCTACTTTTAGATCGTTAGCCGTATAAATCACTTGATCATCTACTAAAACTTCACCATCTGCTATGCCCATGATTAGTTTACGATTAATAACTCGCTTAATATGAATTTTATAAGAAACCCTATGAGAAATAGTTAGTACTTGTCCTGAAAATTTAACTTCTCCAACCCCCAAAGCACGGCCTTTACCCTTTCCTCCTACCCATCCGAGATAAAAACCAACTAGTTGCCACATAGCATCAAGGCCTAAACAACCTGGCATAACTGGATCACCAATAAAATGACAAGAGAAGAACCATAGATCAGGTCGTATGTCTAGTTCTGCTTCAACAAATCCTTTATTATATTTCCCATTAATTTCTGTGATACTAACGACACGATCCATCATTAACATATTACCAGATGGTAATGGTGGACCTTCAGATCCAAATAATTCACCGCGACTTGAGGCAAGTAAATCCTCTTTGGTATAAAACGAGCATTTTTCTAGCATATTCTCGAGCGACCTTAATGATGATCAAATTAATAAAAATTTATATAATATAAGTTATAATATGATGTAAGCTAAGTGATATATGTACTTTCACTGCACACCATCCTTTAATATGCATCAGAAAATTAAATATAAAACCTATAGTCTGAAGGTTTTTATGAGATCAGTCTTTGATTAGATTCTTAAAAGAATAATCATTTTCTTAATATTGTTTAAGTATTTTTTGTTTGCCTTCGTTAGGATTTTCTGATTCATAACATTGTTTTAATTAGACAAGATCAATATCTTTAATTACAGAAAGAATATATAAACTAGATGTTTATTAACTAGTGACACGTATTGTACATCTTAATTTTTTTAGTCGTTTAATGATTACGGATGCTATAAATTTTAAGTGGTCTAGCATAGGCCCAAATACAGCATCTTTCATGATTTTTAATTTCAAGAAGATCAATTAATTATTTTATTAACTTATGTTACTAGGCGTGTTATGCATATTGATCTTCTGTTTTAGATAAATAACGAATATCATTGTTTATCTATTTATAAAATTATTTTAATTCCAGATTTAATAGTTTTTTCAAAATCTATATTAAACCTAATTGGTAATTATTGCATTTTGTATAAAATATATTCTCTTAAGCTTCTTTAGAAAGCTGTTTTGTATGCCAATGATGATCTAATTATTTAAATTATATAGCTATTTATTTCGTGACATATCAATATCTATTTCATTCTCTTAACTTTAAATAGAGAAGATTAACTAAACAATATCATTTAGTTTTTATATTGATCCTATTGATTGCATGTTGATCGAGAATCTAGTTTCATTTTGATAAAAATAATATTTTATAATAAAATGTATTATTTTTTAATTCTGTAATAAGACATATTTGATGCCTTATTTTGACCGCTTAAACCAATGCAAAAGTGATATGTATTCTCTTGTGTTATGTTGGGAAATTTTTGTAATACGATCTTGAATAGATCTTAGTAAACACGGTTTATCTTTTTTCTTCCATTCTATTCCAGTTAAAAGAACCAGAGCTTCAGCGACAGTAGATACCGACCATATAGAAAATTTACCATTTCGCACAGCATTAATAACTTCTTCATGTAATGACAGGTTTTGTATGTTAGAAGAAGGAATTATGACTCCTTGAGTTCCATTTAGAGTTCTTTTTCTACAAATTCGGAAAAAACCTTCAATTTTCTCATTTACTTTTCCTATTGATTGCACGCGTCCTAGTTGATCAATGGATCCTGTAACTGCAATCTTCTGATTAATTGGTTGTAATGCCAACGCGCTTATTAGCGCGCATAGAGCCGCTAATGATGCGCTATCTCCATCAATTTCTTCATATGATTGTTCAAAGACTAAGGAAGAAGAAAAGGGCATAGTATGATCTAATTTTAGTTCTGTCATGAGCCATGATTCTAGAATCATTATACCTTTAGCATGAAGATTACCAGCTAATTCTACCTGACGTTCTATATCCGTCAACCCTCTATCCCCAAAATGGACTATACAACTAATACGTGTAGGTTCACCAAAAATACGGGGGTGACCTGGGAATTCTATCACTGATAGAGCATTGATTTGTCCAATTTTTTCACCATCTGTTTCAATATGAATCTGGTTATGTAAAATATCATGAAGCATTTTCTCTAATAAAAACCCTTCTCTCCATAAACGAGTGTTCAGGGCGTTTTTAAGATCTTCTCCCTTGATGATTGAATCATGACAATACAACTCAGATTCTTGTAACTGATATCCGATCCATTCTAAATTCAGAGGTAATATTTTATGATCCCCAGTCCAGCGTACAGCTTCTCGAATTAAAATTGGCCAAAAATCAGGAGAAAGAACAGGACAAGTGAGACTATCTGCAATGTTTTGAACCCATCTTTTCCAGTTAATAAATGCTGTATCATCTGATAAATAAATATTATTTTCAAATTCAGCATATAGTGACGTATATGTTAACTCAGGATCTATATTCTCAAATTCAGCTAGTGCGTCTTCTTCTCCAACCAGAATAAGTCGAAAATGCATTGGTATAGAAGGAATTTCTATAGGGAGCGAGCGGGTATGATCAAGTGAATACCATTCATATCGCTGATTAACTAGTATTTTTTTTAGTCGTTTCCACATGAATGGTTGTTCTAATAAGGTTCGAAGAGAAAGGATCAGTATCCCGCCATTAGATTGATGTACCAAACCTGGTGATAGGGATATTTGAGAGTGATGCATGCGAACGCATCCAAACAGAGCCTCGTGCTCAATCCAACCTGCCTGACAAATTCGCTCGTCATTTAAAATATGATTGTTTTGGGATAGTGTTTCTTCCCAATCCGGCCAATTCTTAACTGTTTCATAATGCCCTTCATAGAATCTAGATAGTTTTTTTTTCTTTTGATTTATGATAGAAATTAACATTTTTTGAAATAAAGTTAGGTAGGCGGAGCTATCAGGGCTTTTAATTCTTATTAATGGTACTTGAGCTTTGGTTTTTAAGAAAAGACTAAGTCCATTATAGAGGCGGGCTTGCACAGTACAAAAAACATCTGAGTTTATAACTATTTTTGTTATAGTCAGATGCTCAAAATGATCAGTATCAGGTTGTAGAGATTTCCAATTTAATAAATAATTATGCAAGGTGATTGTATACATTAAAATAAAATAAAATTATATGTTTCTATAAATTATATATGATTTATCAAAATTTGATACAAATCTACTTTATTTAAAGATATAAAGTATCTCAAATCTTTTCTATGGTATCTTAATGATATTTATATTTAATCTAAGGCATTTCTATGTTGATGTTAATCATTATGCATATGAAGTTGCACTATAAAAATATAAGGTATTATCTTGTTTTATAAACATATAAATTTACATATCTTGTGTCCTCGAAATATAGGTAAATTTCGTAATTAATTTATCAAATGTTAACACCATATCATAGAAGTCTCAATAAATATTGAGACTGGATATATGTATGAATTATCAAATGCTTACGATGTCGCTATTATAGCCATTCACTATAAGTTTCGAGCATATAAATAATATTTATAACTTTAACAATGATTTTAATTTTACGAAATATTATTTATGAATCAATTATTGATATATGATATTTTATATGTACAAACAAGTAATGTGATCGATCAGCATTATTATGTCTGTAATAATTTAATATGATTATTACAATTAAGATTGTAAAATATATTAATTTTTTTAGTAATACTTACTATTAAGTAGAATATTTTTATATTCTATAGCTACAGAAAACTTATTATACAACTATTTTATACTTTATCATTTATAGTTTAAACATTTAGAATTGTCGTAGATAAAATGAATATTTTTAATATTACTCCACTCTATTAGAGTGTAGGCTTTAATAGATAAAGAATGAATGTTGTTTTTTATCTCTAATTCAAGAACAGAATAAATAGCGCGATGTCGTTGAATGCGACTTTTGTTATTAAAAATATGACTAACTATAATTACCTTAAAATGACTTCCTAAATCTGAATAAGTTTGGTGATAATGGTTTTCATTTTTTATTACAAGATAAAAAGGACTGAATTCTCTATATAATTTAGTTTTTATAGTTTTATAAGTCATGTTGAGATATTTGTTGGATATAATAATATGTTTGTCTTATATGGATTTTAAGTCAAAAAAAATAAATATCTATATATTTCAAATAAATATTTACTGATATTCGATAAAATATCCAAACCACATTGTTTCTATGATATTAGAAATACTGTAAATTATTAGTATAATTGTAAAATCTATAACAATAGTCCAACAATTATCTAGATAATACAGAAAAGAATTATTGACATAAATCATATTGATTTAGTTTTTTTTACAGATTTCATCCTACATAAATTATCATAATAATCAAAGTAATATCTAAATTTTTTATAAGATAAAAAGAAATATGATATTCAAATTTTTTTACCTCAGGATATATGCCTCTCTGTAGAGAGAGCATAATATAACTATATGAATCTCAGAAGACACCGTTTCTGTGTTTAATCATTCTCATTTTTGTGTAAAAACATCAGTGATTACATGGGTAGAAATTTAGACAAGTGAGAAATAACTGTTAGTAAGATAACACTATCATTATCTGATATTGGTCTAATATTTGATGTGAAGATCATATTAAAATTAATCACTATTCTTAACAGATAATTATGAGACATAGTTCGATATACAATGATTATTGTAAGTTATTTCGCTTAATAATCTTCATATCATTGAATTTTAAATATAACTATAACTCAGTGCAGTATGTTTTAAGTCTATATAGTTAAGTGTTTCCTATGCAGAAAATTACAAATATATCTTTTAATTATCTATTTGTAATAATGATTAAGACAATATAAGACCAAGTTATTTATATGTATTTAAGTAGATGATAACCCATTTCAGCGTTGAGTAACTAAATAAATATGTTTTACTTAAGTTTTAGTTTGTTGACTCAAATTGATATTTGATTAATAAGTTAAGAATAAACGTATGTGTTTTCTATTTTGATAATAAAAAATGAAATACGACATAATAATTAATCTTTAACACGAGAGGAGATAAAAGATTAAGACATTACTAGTTGTTGTTAAAGTATATTATTTCTTTTTAGTCAGTAATGAGAATATTGATCTTTAGCCTTATATGCAATCCTATATTAGTCTATAAATAGACTTATTAACATCATGTTTTATGATTTTCGATATGACATTTTCTATATATGCACGCTCCAGTGATTCGTATATTCAATAATTGCATATAAATACATATGTTAGACAACATCTTTAGATTAAAAATACAGATAAGTCCATTTGAGATTGATTGTTTTAGATTATAAATATGTTCTCATTAAAAATGCATAAAATACTATGTAACATGTAAATTAATTATAAATATACTAATTGTAGTTATACTACAAAAAACTATTGCATAAGATAGGAATTAATATGAGGTAAAGAATGTCTATGAATCTTCAACCATTATCTCTGCCATTATATGGTGAACGATTGATTGAAGCCTCAGCAGGAACAGGAAAAACTTTTACTATTGGTTTACTTTATTTGCGATTATTGCTTGGTTTGGGGAGGGAAGAAGATTTTATTCGTCCTTTATCAGTACAAGAAATTTTAGTAGTCACTTTTACTGACAGTGCAACTGCAGAACTTCGTAGACGTATTTACTGCAATATACATGAATTACGTATTGCCTGTTTATCTGGTCAGAGTATTAATCCGTTTTTCATAGAATTAATGTCTCAGATTACTAACTTATCTGATGCGGCTTCGACTTTATTAATAGCCGAAAAAAACATGTATCAAGCTTCTATTTTTACTATTCATGGTTTTTGTAAACGAATGTTGCATTTTTATTCTTTTGAGATAGGTTTTTTATTTCATCAGAAACTGTTAGTTGATGAAACCTCAATACAACGTCAAGCAGTAATTGATTTTTGGAGGAGATTTTTTTATCCACTATCACTATCAGTAGTTCGTGTAGTGCGACAACTATGGATGGGGCCAGAAGAGCTTTTTAAAGAATTATCACCTTGGTTATGTAGAAAAAGCCTGATACCTTATCAATTACTAGAGCCCAATATATCTATTGTACAAAGATATCAGGAGATCATTTCAGAGATTCAAGAACTAAAAAAGGAGTGGCTTACTTTAGATAATTTATTTGAATTAATTACAAGCTCTGGGATTGATCCTCGTAGTTATAATCATAAAAACCTTCATCTCTGGTTAGAAAAAATTACTTTATGGGCACAAACTCCAACTACAGATTATTTTGTCCCAAAAGAGTTAGCGCATTTCAGTCAGAAGATTTTATTAAATAAAAGTAAAAAAGGTCCCCCTCCACATCATTCTGTTTTTAAGAATATTGAAATATTTCTTGCATGCCCACCTCTTGTCTCTTTGCGCCAATACATAATTACCCATGCGAGACAAGAAGTTGATTGTTTTGTAAGGAAAGAAAAGTCTCTGTGTGCACAAATCGGATTTGATGATCTTCTAGAAGAATTAGATAGAGCTCTACATAAAAAAAATGGAGAAGTATTATCTGGAATGGTGCGCCAACAGTATCCAGCGGTTATGATTGATGAATTTCAGGATACCGACCCAAAACAATATCATATCTTTCGAACTATATATCATGAACAACCTGATATTGTATTATTATTGATAGGGGATCCTAAACAGGCAATCTATACCTTTCGAGGCGCTGATATATTAACCTATATAAAGGCACGTTCCGAAGTTAATGCACACTATACATTAGACACAAATTGGCGGTCATCAGAAGCAATGGTTACAGTAGTAAATCAGTTATTTTTACGAAAAAAAAATCCATTTCTCTTCTCTGAGATACCATTTATCAGTGTTAAGTCTGCACCTCAAAATCATGATTTACAATGTAGCATACAAAGTAAAATACATCCTGCGATCACATTTTGTCTTCAACCTGGTGAAGGAATAGGAATTTTTGATTATCATCAATTTATGGCAGATAAATGCGCCGAAAGCATTAGACACTGGCTTGATAAAGGAGAACGGGGTCAGATGTTAATTGGTAATAAGAAAACAAAAAGACCAATCAAAGCCTCAGACATTACAGTATTGGTGCGTAATCGCAATGAGGCTTCAATAATTAAAGAAGCATTAAACAGATTAAGTATTCCATCAGTATACCTATCTAATCAAGATAGTATTTATAGAACATTAGAAGCTCGTGAAATAGTATATTTTTTACAAGCAGCATCCCATCCTTGGAAAGAATCTTTACTGTTAAGTTCACTAGCTACAAGCTTATTTAACGTCAATGCAGAAACCATTGATGAATTAAAAGGTAATGATATAAGTTGGCGTTCTATAGTAGAGGAGTTTATCTGCTATGACAAGCATTGGAAAAATCATGGCATCCTTTCCATGATACATTTTTTTATCAGAAAACGTCAAATAGCTGAAAATTTATTAGTATCTGATAATGGAGAGAGGCGTTTAGTTAATTTACTACATCTAGGTGAAGTTTTACAAGAAGCTTCCATTATTAGACATAGTCAGAAGACATTAATACGTTGGTTAGTTGAGAAATTAGGACAACCTGATAGTAAAACACCTGTTGAGAAAATACGTTTAGAGAATGATGGTCATTTAATTCAGATCACGACTATTCATAAATCTAAAGGTTTACAATATCCACTAGTATGGCTACCATTTGCTTCCGATTTTCATGATTTAAAAAATAACTATTATCATAATGTTCAATCTTTAATTCAACCACTTGATGTGTCTCAAGATTTACATAATCAAGAGATAGAAGAAAAAAATAGATTAGCAGAAGATTTACGTTTACTCTATGTTGCGCTAACGCGTTCAATATTTCATTGTAGTATCGGTATTACACCAATATTTAAGGGTAGACGTAAAAAACAAGGAAAGAGCGATTTACATCGTAGTGCGTTAGGCTATCTTATTCAAAATGGTATACCTTCTAATGCTACGAGTCTTCGTTTAAAGCTGCAAGAATTAAATAGCAATCTTATAGAACTAGATGAATCCCGCGCAATAAAAAGTAAGAGATGGAGAACATATAAGGCGTATGATCTTAAGACGTCTTTTTCGAATAGACATAAATTGTCACGTTTGATATCAAATGACTGGCGAATGACAAGTTACTCTGATCTTCAAAAAAAAAATCAAAATATAAAGACTGTGATGATAAACTCCTTACCTTATAGTTCTTTTGTCTTTAATAAAAAAGAAGAAAGAAACTCAGAAAAAAAAACAGTAGATTTAGATTTTACATCACATACCTTTCCGCGTGGATCTTCATCAGGAATTTTTCTGCATAAATTATTAGAAAACTTAGAATTTGATGCACCACTAAATGAGCGATGGTTATTACGGCAACTAAGATGTCAAGGGCTAAGTGACCAATGGCAAGAAGCCATGTACAATTGGATAAAAAATATTTTACATACTCCTTTAAATGAAACCGGAGTTAGTCTTAGCCAACTCTCGCGTTCAATAAGACAGGTAGAACTTCAGTTTTACTTACCAATTTCTCGTCTTTTAACAGATAAAGCGCTAAATAACGTTATTAAACATGATCCATTATCTGCAACTTGTCCTCCTCTGGTTTTTTATAAGAGGACAGGTATTTTACAAGGAACTATCGATTTAGTTTTTTTTTGGGATAATAGATACTATCTAGTAGACTATAAATCTAATTGGTTAGGAAATAAGAATAGTGCGTATACAAAGCAGGCAATGCATGAAGTAATGCAGGTACACCGCTATGATATACAGTATCAGATTTATGCTTTAGCATTGCACCGTCATCTACGTTGCTCTATCAAGGAATATGATTATAAACAGCATTTTGGAGGTATCATATATCTTTTCTTACGAGGTCTTGATGGAACTAAAGGTAGTTATGGGATCTATCGTGTTTATCTAGATTCTAAGTTTATGAATAGCATAGATGATCTGTTCTTTCATGAGAAGAAAATCCGGAGAAATCTTGACGGTCTAATAAAATATAATTAATTATGATACTCTTCTCTAAAGAAGATAATCTTAATTATTCAAATGAATTATCGTTCAAATAATATGTTTAACTTAATAAACAAGATAATTTTTTCTATTTTAATTTTAATTTTTTTATTAAACTTTTAAGGTTTTACTATCATTTTATTTTATTTATATCAAGGATAGCTACATGAGTAAGTCAACAACTCCCCCGACTAACTTTATTCGTCAGATTGTTGAAGAAGATTTAGTAAACCGTAAATATAATTTAATACGAACACGTTTTCCTCCTGAGCCGAATGGATACCTACACATTGGTCATGCTAAGTCTATTTGCTTAAATTTCGGTATCGCCGAAGACTACCAAGGACAATGTAATTTGCGCTTTGACGACACAAATCCAATTAAAGAAAATATAGAGTTTATTGATTCTATTAAGCTTGATGTGCAATGGCTTGGTTTTCAATGGCATGGTAATGTTCGGTATGCTTCAGATTTTTTTGAAGAACAGCATAATTACGCCATAGAACTCATAAAAAAAGGCTTAGCATATGTTGATGAACTATCACCTGATTTGATACGACAGTATCGTGGAACTTTAAGATTAGCAGGAACCAATAGTCCGTATCGATCTCGTGGTGTAGAAGAAAATCTAAGGTTATTTTCTGATATGCGGAAAGGTAAATTTTCTGAAGGCGCTGCGTGTCTTCGTGCTAAAATTGATATGGCTTCTAGTTTTATGGTTTTACGTGATCCCGTTCTTTACCGAATTAAGTTTGTTGAGCATCACCAAACTGGTTATCAATGGTGTATTTATCCTATGTATGATTTTTCCCATTGTATTTCTGATGCTATCGAAGGTATTACACATTCTCTCTGTACTTTAGAGTTTCAAGATAATCGTCGATTATACAATTGGGTTCTAGACAATATTAGTATTTCAACACGCCCAAAACAATATGAGTTCTCACGTCTAAATCTTGAATATACTGTAATGTCTAAACGCCAATTACAACTGTTAGTAACTCAGAATCTTGTAGACGGATGGGATGATCCACGCATGCCAACTATTTCTGGTATGCGCCGTCGTGGATACACTCCGGAATCAATACGGGAGTTTTGCAGACGCATTGGTGTCACTAAACAGGATAATTTGGTTCAAATGGAAGCATTAGAATCCTGTGTTCGCGATCATCTAAATGAACATGCTTTACGAACAATGGCTGTTCTTCGTCCAATTCTAATTCATATTACAAATCTACCTAAAGATTATGAAGAAATTATTTGTATGCGATACCATCCAAACAAACCTTCAATGGGTGTTCGAGAAGTGCCTTTTACGAATGAAATCTATATTGATCAATCAGATTTTTTAGAAAATAAGATAAAAAATTACAAGCGTCTTATTTTAGGAGAAGAGGTTCGCTTACGTAATGCTTATATTATTAAAGCTGAGAACTTAGAAAAAGATAACGAAGGGAATGTTATCCGTCTGTATTGTTCATGCGATCTAAAAACCCTCAATAAAAATCCACATGATGGAAGGAAAGTAAAAGGAGTAATTCACTGGGTATCAGCGAAATATAGCTTACCTGCAGAATTCCGATTATATGAGAAACTGTTTATTTGTTCAAACCCATTGAAGAATGAGAATCTTCGTATGAGTATTAATCCAAATTCTCTTGTTATTCAAGAGGGGTTTGTTGAACTTAGCTTAAAGACTGCACAGACATCTCTTTCTTATCAGTTTGAAAGAGAGGGGTATTTTTGTTTGGATAGTATTTGTTCTATGTCAAATAAATTAGTATTTAACCGAACCGTTTCTTTGCGTAATCGCTGGTTAGAAAATAAACATGCGAATAATTCTTAGTCTAAATTAAATTTAGAATCAATAGATCTATCTAAATCTGATTCTCATGATGATGTATTGATAATGGTTAATAAATTTTATTAGATTAAAATAAGTCTAATATATCAGATTTCTCTATTTTATATCTGTACTAATATACTACAGGTATATTTATAATATAGTGCAAAATAATAAGTATATCTCACAACATTATCTAGATTAGATGTATTCTATGTTTTAGATATAAGATGAATAAAATCCCTCAGTCATTTAACAATATAAGATTAAAGTAATTTTTATATATTTGTATATATGATGATAGTATCATGAAAAATCTATCTAAGAAATGAGTCCTAATCCTACATATTAGGATTACAGAACAATATATTATTCATACCTGATGATTATATATCTCTTTCTTAAAAATGAAAAAGTATTGATTCTTTTTAGCAAGATTTTATTTATACTATAACGTCAAAAAGATAAACCAAGAATCAATCAAAGAAAATAGAATTACTTTCTATTTATCATAGTTATCATTTTAAGAATTAAGAAAACCAAGTAATTTCCTTATTATTCTCGTGTAGTTAAGATACAGAATGCTTTTTATTAAATATTAACTAGCGTGATAAATTTTGAATTATTTATGTTAGTAAATCTATATTATGATTTAAAATAATTAAGACTTATAATTCATGCTTATTTAGTATTAGAAATTTTTGGTGAATATTTAAACAGTAAAATATTAGAGTACAACTCTAATAAAAAATTTCTTGGTTAAATAGTTTATATTTGTGAAAATAAATCATCGTTTTGGATTGTAATAAAATCAAACTTTTATATTATTTAATTTTATTAAGTGATATAATCTATTCATTCTTATTACTTTAATAGATTTGAGGATCTAGGTTAGTTTTATGAAAAGATAGAGAATATAAGACTGATTATACATTTCGCTAATGTAGAAATCATATATATTTTTATACTGAAAGATAATACATTGAATTCAGTTTTTAAATTCATTTTTGGTCAGATTCTAACAGACAGTATTTATTTATATCATAAAGTTAGATTTTTTGCGAGATGTGGATTCCATACTATTAAAAGTGACATACAAGTTTACAAATGAGATTAATATAGAAAATATAAAAATCAAAAAATCATAAATTGGATAAGCTCTATATCGGAGAAAAAAGCAATACAATTGCAATGTTTTTATATTTAAGATCTATATACTATTGTAGTATCTCAGAGATGTATTGTCTCAATTATGCATACATCATAAACTATTGAGTTTAAATGATTCTTGGTGTATTGATTATTTATAAGATCAATACAGTACTTTCGTAAAAACATATTTTTTTTGAGAACATTAATGTATGATGATCGGAGTATAACTTGAATACTAAACTGGTTGATCTTCTTGTATTTCCAGAATCCATGACTTATAAAATCATAGGCACACCAAAGATCAATTTTATCAATCAAGTGATTGAAGTAGCGCAATACCATGTGCCTGGAGATTACTCACCAACGGTACTTTATAGCTCTAGAAAAAAATATTGTTCTATTTCTATTACGATTATAGTCAAAAATATTCATGAAGTAGAGCGTTTATATAATGATTTAAGCAAAATAAAAAACGTTCGTATGGTCTTTTAGTTATTCAGACAATAACTGAACTAGATGCTATAACAGCACATTTTTATATTTATTTATATAATTGCGGATTCTAATAAGAATGATTGTTTCATCTTTAGATTCTTTGATGGTTCGAAGATTCGGATTACGCCCTTGGAATACTGTAGTGCAGGATATGCATAAGTTTACCAACCAGAGAAACCAAAAGACACTTGACGAAGTTTGGTTGGTAGAGCACCCTCCAGTATTTACACAAGGGCAATCAGGCAAGATTAAGAATATATTAATATTAAATGAAATTCCAGTCATGCAGAGTGATCGGGGTGGTCAGATAACCTATCATGGTCCAGGTCAACAGATTATGTACGTAATGATTGATTTAAAGAGACGCTCCATTACCCCGCGTCAACTAATTAATTTTATTGAAAAAACGATAATTGATACATTAACCTCTTTTTCTGTTGTTTCCCATACTCAATTGGGAGCACCTGGGGTCTATGTAGATAACAAAAAAATTGGTTCTCTAGGATTGCGTATACGAAAAGGATGTTCATATCATGGTTTATCCCTCAATGTAAATATGGATCTAACTCCATTTCTTCATATCAATCCGTGTGGGTATGCAGGATTAGAAATGACTCAGTTACAAGAAAAGAAAAACAATGTGACGTTAACTGAGGTTCAACCAATATTAATATATAATTTTGCACGTCAATTATCTATCTCTCAAATACACTGGATTAAAGAAAATGAAAATTTCTTATATAAAGAAAAAAGTTAAATTGAATGCAACGCTTAATTAAGATATATTTTTTGTATAAAAATTGTTACGTTTATTTTAAATATATTTTTAATAGAAAAATCAATATCTTATACCATATCATAATTTGTATAAAATTACTATTTTCTATGATTTTATAGAGAAATAGGCTTGTATATTAATTTTATAATTTGTATTTTTTAAATACATTATGTTTTTTAGTATTATTATTATGTTCAATAAGATTGGGTATATATTAAGAAATATCATTTATAACAGTCCTTAATAATCAAGGATTGGGTATAATATTAAATTCAATTTAATTTTATTTTATGATAGAAAATTTATTCTTTTGTAGAAACTTTATTTCTATTCATTTAAAGATCTACACATAATATATTAATTAATTATAGATCAATTAATGATATAATATTTTAAATTTTTATGAAGATTGATAAGATAGTAATATGAGATGATAGATATTATCACTAAAATTTAGAAGATTATATGTAGTTGATATTTATTTTTATGTTAAATAATTTTTTAACCTTTAATAAATAGAGATTTTTTTAAACATCATATCGTGAAGCAATGGGGCCTTCGAAATAATTCTTAAGATCTATAACCTTAAGAATTATTTAAGAAGATTGTTAAGATGGAAATGAAAATATTATTAGCGCTTGTTAATAAACGCATTTATAATATTATCATGAGAATCAGATAATCTTTTCAAGTTTAGTTTAGATTAAAATAATAATAAGTTCAATTAGATTGATCAGATCTGTACTTAATGGCATGTGGAGAGATGATAAATACTATGTTTTAAGTTATGAAAATAATTCTTGTATTAATATGCCATTTACTGAAAAGATGGAATGTATTTAAAAAATATTTAAAAATTATTTATTTATAAAGCACAATACAGCTGTAATTTTTAATTCTAAATAGCTGTCTATATACTACATTTACTAGGCAAAACTAATGAGTGAAGTTCATATAACAAAAACATATATGAAAAATAATGATCAAGAGGTAATGGAAGAAACTAAAGATAATACTAGAATCATAAATTCAACAGGTTTGTTACCTAAGCCAGAGTGGATTAAAATTAAATTTTCTTCTGACTCTAGAAAAATTAAACGCATAAAAGAAGTTATACGCAAACAAAATCTTTATTCTGTATGTGAAGAAGCCGCTTGCCCTAATTTATCAGAGTGTTTTCACCGCGGTACGGCTACTTTTATGATTCTTGGTTCTGTATGTACTCGTCGTTGTCCTTTTTGTAATATAGAAAAAGGGAGGCCTTTAGCTCTTGACCCTGATGAACCAAGTAAATTAGCAAAGATTGTTAATATGCTTAGCTTGCGATATGTAGTGATGACTTCAGTTGATCGTGATGATCTACATGATGGAGGAGCTCAACATTTTGCAAACTGTATTAGTGCCATTCGTGATAAAAATCCATCTATTAAAATTGAAATTTTAGTACCTGATTTTCGCGGATGCAGACAAAAAGCACTAAGTATATTGACAAAGACCCCACCAGATGTTTTTAACCATAACCTAGAAAATGTTCCGCGTATGTATCATATAGTACGCCCAGGAGCAAATTATCATTTTTCACTTCAATTACTTGCAAACTTTAAAAAAGAAAAACCAGATATCCCTACTAAATCTGGTCTGATGTTTGGATTGGGTGAAACTAATAATGAGTTAATAGAAGTAATGAGATGTCTTCGTCAGCATGGTGTTACCATGCTCACATTAGGACAATATTTACAACCGAGTCGTAATCATTTACCTGTTCAGCGTTATGTAAGTCCAGATGAATTTATAAAAATGAAAAAAATAGCTATAAAAATGGGATTTACTCACGTAGCTTCTGGACCTTTTGTTCGATCTTCATACCTGGCTGATATGCAAGAGAAAGGACTAGAGATTAAATAAAAAAAATTGAAAAATATTAGAATTTAATTATTTTATATTTGTATAAAGGTATAATTTTAAAGATAAAAATGATAGAAAATATTTTATATGAATTCAGTGTTTAATTTTTTAAAAAATATTATTCTCTTTATTATATTGAACGCTTACTCTGTTTAAATAAAGACATCTGAAGAAATAGTAGATAGTCGGTATTTTAGTTGTTAGTCAAATTAATTTTATTAAATTATATCTAGTATATCATGAGTTATTTCTTTGATAAAATAAGTCATAGAATTTAATATCTTTTATGAGTATATACAATATCAAAATCTTTTTATATAAAATAGATTCATATGAAAATTTAATATATTTATTGGTAAAATCAATTGTTGCATTGTTCAAGATAGCATTAATTTTAATAAAGATTATTATAATTATTCTTATCGTTTATATTTTTTCTTAAATCAAAAATTTATTCTATGTTTAAAGTTATATATTAAAAGATATCTGAATTAAACGGTTTCGAGAAATACTCAGATTTTTCTAATAGAAAAATGATAACTATTTATATGATAAATGGATGAATTTAAATTATTAAGTGAAATCATATATTATTTAGTAACAATCAAAATTAGTTTTATTTAGGTAATTCTTCTGTTTTATGATAGTCGTTTATAATAATATTTCTGGTTTTTATGTATATTAAAAAATATAAATTTAAGATTTCTTCTTAATAAATCCCTTTTATTAATTATCAAAATGAATTTATATAAAATACCATAAGTAGACAATAAGTATCTTGAGAAAAACCTTATAATACTAAGCATTACATAGAATAAATTAAGAAATAGTTCCCTCATAGGTAAGAGAGAGCACATTTAATTTAATGGATGATAAAGTATAGATAATGAACTCACGTGTAGGTGAGAAAAGAATCATTATAATTACTAATGGATTTTTTGTATTACACAAATAGACGCATAAAATTCTCATTACTGTAGTTATCTTAATTTTCTAGTTAAACTTAATAAAAATGGATGTAGCTAATCAAAACTTGTATTTTATAATTTCTTTTAAGTTAAATTAGGTATCCATAATATTATCTTATAATTATAGTGAGAAAAAATAATGAAGTCGATGATATTGGTAGTATAAATTCTTATCTAACAATTTTTATTTAACTACTCTAGATGTGGGTAATAAGCGATAATTAACTTGATGAACCATTTTTATATGATAATACAATTAATATCATTTACTCTAAGATTTAGATAATTTATAATAAGATTATTGACAGAGAATTCTAATAAAAAGAAAATGATTTTTTATTATTAGAATTCTCTATAATTTTTATTATAGAGAGGATATATTCAAAAGAATATATTGATTAATATAGGTGAGCCATATCTATATATGATATTTACATATTATATCTATATATTATAGATATATATATACAGCTTAGTACTAGAATAATCTAGTTAGAAAAAATGACTACATCTACAAACTATCTTTTAAGATTTAATTTAATACTGTGTATTAAGTATCTTTTCGACCATAAATGAAAAACTAGTTGACGAACAAATAACAGATATATATGATATAATATATATTAGAGTAATGAATGATAATTGATTTAAAACAATAAAATGATTAAGTTATAAACATTGATATTAAGAATTCAACATTCCTTTTGAATGCGGGAGTGGCGAAATAGGTAAACGCACCAGATTTAGGTTCTGGCACTTTAAAAGTCTACGAGTTCGAGTCTCGTCTTCCGCACCATAATCTTAGATAATAAAAAATAAGAATGGGGTATCGCCAAGAGGTAAGGCACCGGTTTTTGATACCGGCATTCCCTGGTTCGAATCCAGGTACCCCAGTCAAATTCAGAAGAGCTAATTTATATAACAAATATAATAATAAAGTATATATCGGCTACTTAGCTCAGATGGTTAGAGCACAGCACTCATAATGCTGGGGTCACAGGTTCAATTCCTGTAGTAGCTACCAAATTTACTGGGGTGTCGCCAAGTGGCAAGGCTCTGGTTTCTGATGCCAGCATTCCGGGGTTCGAATCCCTGCACCCCAGCCAATAGCATAGATTTCTACCTATAATATCAAATTTCAATTTTTCATAAACCCTAAGCATTAAAAGATTATAGGTTAGTAAAATGCTTTCTTTCTAATAAAAGAAAGGGTAGTTTAAAATACTTCTTAATTTCTAAGAAGTTTTTCTCAAGTATTCAATATAATTTGATTTTTTTAGCTCTTATACTTATACTTATACTTATACTTATACTTATACTTATGACCTACCTAACTTCAATTGTTAGGCTATAAGATAACCTTCTATATGTCTTATAAGTTAATTTTGACTTATACTTATTATTTAGTGTTTTTATTTTAAGACAAAATAGTTTTTTATTTGGATAATTTAATATCAGATAGATATATTCCTGTGTTTTGATCAAAAAATTATATCGGGATTCTTTTAAATCGCTTATTATATATTTTATAAAGGTAAAAAATCTTGTTTTATTAAAAAATAATAGACTAGTATTATAACATCTATGAATCTTTATCTAGTTAGTTATTAGTATATGAAGATTTGCATTATTATGTTAAAAACTCTATTATATAAATACCTAGTATATGGTATTTTATCATCTTCGTTATGGTACAAATTGACAGTAGTATTTGCTAATTTAGTATATGAAGCATAAGAATCTTTAATACAATTAATGTATTAATATACGAGATAATCATTGATTATGAAAATAAAAATTAACGCATAATATATAAAAAATTATTATCGTATTATTTAAATAGATTATATGTTAATAATTAATTCATCTTTTAAAAAGATATGTTATTAATCTTATTATTTAAAGAAATTTTTTTAAAAACTATTTTCAGTAAAATTGATATTTTTGATTAGTATAGTAATCATACTAATTTTTTGAAACTTAAAAATTAATTATCAATTAAATTTATTATTATATAAAATATGCAATAATATTTATTATTTAATTAAGAAATTTATAATCATCTAATCATTAGATATTAATGTATATACTACAATATATTTATCTAATTGAGTTCTAATTATTTTCATATAATGTGGAACAATTGAATATTAATTGTATAGCACTGATGTAGTAATTACAAACATGTATAGATAAATTCTTCGTTGCCTATTCTAATATTTTAATTTGTAAAACTTATTTCTTACTAGCAGTATATAAATACTATATAAGTAAATAAATATTAAATATTTGATATATTGACATCTCTATTTTTTTTGAAGATAGAAAATTTTTCTTACTTATTTGAAATAATATTATTATATATAATAAGTCTGAATATAATTGTAGATAGCATATGGTGATTAAAAAGAAATTTTTAGTCAATTTACAAGACTATGTAAATAAAAACAATTTTTCTTGAATATCAATTAGCTCTTATTTTCTCTTTCGTAATCTTCATCTAATAATGAAGAATAGAAAATAAGATACAATTTAATCTTTAATTAGAGTGTAGACACAATCAATATTGTCCTTTATAATTAAATAATTTTACTACATATCTTCACTCAAATATCTAAGAATTATTAAGTGCAATAAAATGAATTATATTATTAATTTCTGATAAATAGTGTTATTTTATATCATACTTTTAGTTTTAAAAAAAGATAATCTTATCCAAACATAGAGATGTTGATTTATTAAAGATGTCTTTAAAATAAAAAAGAAAAAAGAAATTTATTCCAATGATTGATCACATATTTTTCTATTAAAGTAGGAAAAAGACTAAGGTTAAAGCTCTTCTAAACCAAGTTTTTTTTCTAAATAATGAATATTAGCACTGCCAATCTGGAAATTTTTATCTGACATAATATTCATTTGCAATGTGATATTAGTTTGAATACCATCAATAATTAACTCATTTAAAGCATTTTGCATGCGTGCAATAGCTACATTACGATTTTCTCCAAAAGTAATGAGCTTTCCTATCATTGAATCATAATAGAGAGGCACACTGTAACCTGAATAAACATGCGATTCCCATCGTACTCCAAAACCACCAGGTGCATGAAATCGGGTAATTTTTCCAGGACTTGGTATACAAGTAAATGGGTCTTCAGCATTAATACGACACTCTACTGCATGACCACGGACAATGACCTCATCCTCTTTGATTGATAAAGGGTGACCAGAAGCAATACACAGTTGTTCTTTGATCAAATCAATACCGGTAATCATTTCAGTAACTGGATGTTCAACCTGAATACGAGTATTCATTTCAATAAAATAGAACTGACCATCTTCATAAAGAAATTCAAAAGTACCTGCACCACGATAACCAATATCAATACAGGCTTTTGAACAGCGGTTCCCTATATAGCGTCGCATTTTCTCACTAATACCTGGAGCAGGAGCTTCCTCTACGATTTTTTGGTGACGACGCTGCATTGAACAATCTCGCTCGGCGAGATAAATAGCATTGCCATGATCATCTGCTAATACCTGAATCTCAATATGACGAGGATTCTCCAGATACTTTTCCATATAGACTTTTTCATTATTGAACGCTGCTTTAGATTCTGTTTTCGTTATATTAATTAATTGTTCTAAGTCTTTATTAGAACGAACGACACGCATGCCGCGGCCGCCTCCACCTCCAGAGGCTTTAATCATTACAGGATAGCCAATTCGTTCAGCAAAGGCCCGATTTTCATCCATATTTGCAGTCAATGGCCCATCAGATCCGGGCACTGTAGGAATACCTGCTTTTTTCATCACTGCAATTGCTGATACTTTATCACCCATTAGGCGAATTGTATCGGCCTTGGGCCCAATAAAGATAAATCCTGAACGTTCCATTTGTTCAGCAAAATCTGCATTTTCAGATAAGAAACCGTATCCAGGATGAATAGCCACGGCGCCAGTAATTTCTGCAGCGGAAATAAGTGCTGGAATATTTAAGTAGCTTTTTACTGGTTGAGGTGGGCCAATGCATACAGTTTCATCCGCTAATAGAACATGTTGTAAGTCTCGATCAACTGTAGAATGTACTGCAACTGTTTTAATACCTAGTTCTTTACAAGCGCGTAAAATACGTAGTGCAATTTCACCACGATTAGCAATGATAATTTTATCTAACATGGTTACTCTCGCTATTCGATGACGAACAGTGGTTCATCAAATTCAACAGGCTGACCACTTTCAACTAGAATTACTTTTACGATACCAGCTTGTTCGGCTTCAATCTGATTCATCATTTTCATGGCTTCAACAATGCATAAAGTATCACCAATGCTGACTGATTGACCCACCTCTACAAATGGTTGTTCATCAGGACTTGGATTACGGTAAACAGTACCAACCATAGGAGATCGGACAATATAGCCATTAATCTTCGAAATAGAAGATGCTTCTAAAATCGCCTCAGATGGAACGTTTGAATCTGTAGTAAGACTCGGTTTTTTAGTTCCTGATTCTCTTTGTATTTGCTGTAATAGAGAGTGATTAGCATGACGAAGTGCTCGACTAATACGAACCGATTCTTCACCATCAGATATCTCTAATTCAGCGATACCAGATGCCTCAACTAATTTAATTAATTTTTTAAGTTTACGAATATCCATGAGGTAGTTCCATGCTCAGTTTATGCAGATGCAAATAAATATATGCCTATAATTGGTATAGAATACAAGTATTCATGGATCCTAGTTATTTCTCATAATTTTATCAGCATACGTGTTATATAAAAAAATACTTTTAGCTAAAAATAGAATCTGTCATATATGCATGTTTGTTCTAATATAGTCAAGAATTTTGAGAGCAACAATATAATTTATCTCATCTGTTTTTTCGATACAATTCTTATACAATTAGTAATTAAAATTCATCCTAAAACTGCTAGGTTAAAATAAACTAAAACTATCATTATTCGTACTGTTACATGATATAGAATCTTAACTTGTTAATATTTGTTTAGATTTATTATATTTCTGTTGTGATTGCATTCATCTATAAAATTTTAGGATAATTCTACAAAAAATCTACAACAGCATTCTTTTATTTTCTTTTATTATCTATGATTAATATCAGCATAATACAAAATACATGGATGAAGATAGTTTGTCATCCTTTCAGATTGAATTTGCAATAAAGGTTACGCAAAAGGCAAAACTTTTCTCTGATATCTCTATGTATTACTAGAATATTCTGTTACGTTGCTTAATTAGATGAGATCTGATCCACATCTATCAAGACACGTATCTTCTGATAGGTCAGAAGAATAAAATGTTCTATTTCAATTTATTTAGTGCATATACTGATATGAATAGGATGAGCAAAGTAGTTACATCTAAACAATAGAGCATGTATATATTGTTATAATTATGTATTCATGCCGTTATTAAAGACTACAGTGTTAACAGTATTTCCCTTGATGGTAATAAGGCATACTATATCTAATATTAAAGACAAACATTAGACTTTAGAGAAAGACATTCTATATCATTCGATAATTATATCATCCATTTTGAGATATAAAATTATAATGAAAACTAAAAACTATAAATTTATTAAATTATGCATAGATTTAAAACTATGGATTTCTCTTTTTTCCGAAAAACTTTAGATTGACCGTTGGTCATGGAAGAACTAACAAGTAAGATTTAATAAAGAATAAACGTATAAGAAAAACCAGCTAATTTACTATGTAAAATATTTGAATTAATGAATGTAATGGTTAATATCCCTTTTTAATCTAGTTCATTATTTAATATATACCAAATATACATCAAGAATTCGATGGTTATAGTATAATACATAAGTATATCTCAATGATATAGTGAGCAAAACTAAGGAAAATGATACATGATCACATCAATTACATTTGTATAATATTCAATAGTAAAATACTAATATAAACTCAGATGAAAAGTTTTTTAGTAAAAATAAATTTTTAAGAGATGTTGGTAAAAAATAAAAAAATCTTCGGATTATAAGTTTAGACTTTTAACCCTAGAGAAAGAACTTATATATCTATGCTCTGTTCTTATTACAGATAAATAATCTATGATAAACACTTATAGTGTTTTTCATGGAGAAGAACAAAATGATATATAAAATTTCTGCATTATTTATATAGGTTGTTAATAAATTTGATTAATTCTTCTATATGTAGTTTTTATTTTCAGGAGGCATAATAAAATAATCGATGACCAAAAAAATAGCAGCCTATATATTTTCATTAGTTTTAAGTGGTGGAGTAGAGGCAACTACTTTACTGAATAGTTCATATGATGTCTCACGCGAACTTTTTACAGCTCTCAACCCCCCTTTTGAGCAGCAATGGAAAAAAAATAATCCTGGTGATACGCTAATTATTAAACAATCTCATGCGGGCTCCTCAAAACAAGCATTATCTATCTTGCAAGGACTTAAAGCAGATGTCGTAACTTATAACCAAGTCACTGACGTACAAATCTTGCACGATAAAGGACAACTTATTCCATCTGATTGGCAAAAGCGTTTACCTAACGATAGTTCACCATTCTATTCTACAATGGCATTTTTGGTACGAAAGGGAAACCCTAAGCACATAAAAAATTGGAGTGATTTAGTACGTAGTGATGTAAAATTAATTTTTTCTAATCCTAAAACATCGGGTAATGGGCGTTATACTTGGCTAGCTGCTTGGAGCGCATTAGATCTACTGAGTGGACATAATCACTTAAAGATAGAAAAATTTATGAAACAATTACTGCAAAATGTTGAAGTGTTTGATACGGGAGGTCGTGGTGCAACAACAACATTTATTAACAGCGAGATGGGCGATGTACTCATTAGTTTTGAATCTGAAGTCAATACGATTCGGGATCGTTATCCAAAACAAGAATATCAGGTAATTCTACCATCTATTAATATCATTGCGCATTTTCCAGTAACTTGGGTTGACAAAAATATAAGACAAAATCATACCGAAAAGGCAGCGAGATCCTATTTAGAATACTTGTATACACCAAATGCTCAAAAGATTATGACTAGTTTTTACTATCGAGTTAACAATCCTAAGTTAATGGAAAAGAATAAAAATCGGTTTCCCTGTACTCATTTTCTCAAATTAGAAGAAGTTTTTGGTAGCTGGGATCAAATTATTAAAACACACTTTGCAAGCGGTGGTGAATTAGATAAGCTTTTAGCAACGAGGCATGAGTAATTATGTGGGAATTACCAAGTAAACGAGTGCTACCTGGGTTTGGAATTAGCCTTGGTTTCAGTATTTTTTTCATCTGTCTAATCTTGTTGCTTCCTATTAGTGCATTATTGATGCAACTTTCAAAAATGACTTTAGTAGAATATTGGGATGTAATATCTAATCCACAAGTATTAACTGCATATAAAGTCACGTTTATTTCTGCCGGACTTGCATCAATATTTAACGCTTGTTTTGGCATGCTAATGGCTTGGATTCTCACACGTTATAATTTTCCGGGTCGTAATTTATTAGATGTTTTTGTAGACCTACCATTTGCGCTTCCTACAGCCGTGGCGGGCCTGATATTAACTGAATTATTTTCTGTTCATGGTTGGTATGGTAATTTATTGTCATGTTTCGGTATTAAAGTTTCTTATACTTGGTTAGGTATTTCTATAGCAATGGCATTCACTAGCTTGCCTTTTGTAATACGCACTGTACAACCGGTCCTGGAAGAATTAGGTCCAGAATATGAAGAAGCTGCTGAGACACTTGGATCTTCTCCTAAAAAAAGTTTTTACCGCGTGGTTCTGCCAGAATTGGGTCCAGCACTTCTGGCAGGAACTGTGCTTTCTTTTACCCGTAGTTTAGGGGAATTTGGTGCAGTGATTTTTATTTCAGGTAATATTGCATGGAAAACTGAAGTTACATCTTTGATGATTTTTGTACGGCTGCAAGAATATGATTATCCAGCGTCTAGCGCTATTGCCTCAGTAATTTTAGTAACCTCTCTATTCCTTTTAGCTTTAACTAACGTCTTACAGAACCGGCTTGGAAAACGGATTGGAGGACATTAATGTCAGACGTAATAGGAATCTTACACACTAAACGCTCTTCTATTTCTCAAGGATGGAAATGGATTCTGATAGGTACAGGTATAGTAATTTCTTTGTTCTTATTAGCAGTTCCGTTGATAGCAATTTTTTTTACTGCTTTCTCTGGAGGATTATCTGAAACATTAAGAAATTTAAGTGATTCTAATATGCTACATGCTATTAGTTTAACATTATTGATTGCAAGCATTTCCGTACCAGTCAATGTGGTATTTGGAACGTTATTAGCTTGGTTAGTTACACGTTTTTCCTTTCCTGGTCGTCAACTAATATTGACGTTATTTGATATTCCATTTTCTGTTTCACCAGTAGTAGCGGGTTTAATGTATTTGCTATTTTGGGGTATGAATAGTCCCGTTGGAGGATGGTTAGATGTTCATAATATTCAACTGATGTTTTCGTGGCAAGGCATGGTGCTTGTGACTATTTTTATTACTTGTCCATTCGTAGTGCGTGAATTAGTGCCAGTTATGCTCAGCCAGGGTAAACATGAAGATGAAGCAGCGATACTATTAGGGGCATGTGGTTGGCAGATGTTCTATCATGTAACTTTACCAAACATTAGATGGGCATTGCTCTATGGTGTTGTTTTAACTACAGCACGAGCTATTGGTGAATTTGGAGCTGTATCAGTAGTCTCTGGATCAATTCGAGGTGAAACTTATACAATACCATTGCAAGTTGAATTATTAAATCAAGATTATAATACCGTTGGTGCTTTTAGCGCTGCCGCATTATTAACTATGATAGCAATATTAACACTTTTATTGAAAAACGTATTTCAATGGAAATTAAAAAATCGATGATCATATATGACTAGGGAGGGGGGGGATGAGTATTACAATTAGTGATATAAATAAATTTTTTGGCTGTACACAGGTTCTGAATAATATATCTCTAGATATATCTTCTGGAGAGCTTGTAGCGTTATTAGGTCCTTCTGGATCAGGAAAAACGACACTATTACGCATTATTGCTGGTCTCGAGAGTCAGAATACGGGTTATTTAAGTTTTCATGGTCAAGATGTTAGTCGAGTGCATGCACGTGACCGACAAGTTGGTTTTGTTTTCCAAAATTATGCGCTATTTCGTCATATGACAGTATTTGATAATATAGCTTTTGGATTAACTGTTCAACCAAAACGAAAGCGACTTTCATCAAGTTCTATTCGAAAAAAAGTTACAGAACTTTTAGATATGGTACAGCTAGGTCACTTAACAAATCGCTTTCCATCTCAGCTCTCAGGTGGACAAAAACAACGTGTTGCTTTAGCTCGTGCACTTGCAGTAGAGCCACAAATCTTGTTACTAGATGAACCCTTTGGAGCTCTAGATGCGCAAGTGCGTAAAGAATTACGTCGTTGGTTACGCCAGTTACACGAAGAAATAAAGTTTACTAGTGTATTTGTTACCCATGATCAAGAGGAAGCTATGGAAGTCGCCGATCTCATAGTAGTTATGAGTCAAGGTCACATTGAGCAAGTCGGTACACCTGATCAAGTATGGAGTAATCCTAAAACTCGCTTTGTTCTAGAATTTTTAGGTGAAGTTAATTGTATTGAAGGAAATATAGATGGCTCTCAGTTTCAAGTAGATCTATATTCGTGGCCTCTTATTAAGACCACAACCTATCAAGGTAAGGTTCAGCTTTTTTTACGACCATGGGAAGTAGATATTAGTCGTCATAAAACTCTTAAAACTCCTCTACCAACTCGCATATTAGAAGTTAGTCCACGTGGGCACTATTGGCAATTAGTTCTTGAACCAAACACATGGAGAACTGAACCGTTAAGTGTAGTTATGAAAGAGGTGGAATCCTCACCTAAACGGGGTGAATGTATATTTGTTGGTTTGCAGAATGCACGTTTATATCATGGAAAACAAGCCTTATAAACAACGCAGAGATAATTTTATAAATCACTAATATCTATATTAATACAAATATATGTGTTATTATTAATATAAATTTTTACTTATTTTATAATAACACTTTAGAAGTTTCTCTTTATATTTAAAGAGAGTCACTGAGATTTAGTACAAATTATTTCAATGATTTTGATAGATCACAAACTTTTCCTTTTTCCATAAAAGGAAAAATATCTCATTCGATATGTCAAACTATAAAAATAGTTTATTACATATGATAGTTTGTATTCATAATTCTAGATTAATGGTCGATGGCCTGTATAATCAAGCCATAATGCTATTCAAATCTAGATAATGTATTTTTTCAAAATTATTTTTAATATGAGAAAAGAGAATAAGAAAATAAACTAATTCAGAGATATATATTAATAGACTGTGTTCTATGTATAATTAGGACTAATTAATGTTATTTAGTATTATTTTAATTTTAAATTAACATACAAACTTGTAATAGTATTGAATGAACTTCTCGCCATAAAGTGATGAATATATTTAGATAACTGTATTTTAATAGAAAAATTAAGATAGACTATTTTCTATGTTTTAACGTAACCTCACTAAAGACAGATATCAATCTTAATTAATAAGATAGATTTTATAACATGGTTTTTTATACAGACATTAGACTATCACTAGATAATACACAGATAAGAAGCGGCATAAAAATTTATCCATTACTTATATTATGAAAAGATTATATTTCAATAGTTGATCTAAATCATAGTTAGTCTGAATTTGTTAATTCAAGTATTGATTGAAATCGTTTTATATAGAAAGTATAAATACATATACTAAATTTACTTCTATTTTATGTGGATATTATGCAATAGAATTTGAATCTATTATTAATATTATCTATTGTTATTATAGATAAAACCAGATAATTTAATTTTGCTCTAAGAAACAATTAGAGTCTTTGTTTTAAATCTTTTAAATTAAAAGGATATTTTATATTTTGTATTATTATATAGATATATGTAGTCAGAAATGCTCTATATGATTACTACTATAAGTATATACTGAAGATATCCTGAAACGCTCAATTATAGAAAATTAGATTTATATCTATGAAAAAATAGAATGGAACATTACAATATATTTAGATTTTAATCATTCTTAAGATTAAATTCATTTTAATAACTCTTTTTAGTATTGCATCTAAACATACAACACTATGTCATTAGTCACATATCAGTAATCAATAATTACTATATTTTCGTTTTTTTATATTGATTGTATTTCACCATCAAGCATATAAAATCATATTTTTAAATGATCGGTGTAATTAACAAGCATATAAACTTGTTTTGATTGGTATTAGTATTTATTAATTCTTACCAGGTATAGTATAACCGATGCCTCTAGAATAGAAAAACCAGTTATATATACGATATCATATCTAAATATATGATCTTAAATCATATCTAATTATTTAAGCGTGCTTAAAAAGACCAAGATTAAGAATCTATATCTTTAACCATAAAACTTTTAAAACCTATATCCTCAAGGAATATTATTATGCGCACTGAATATTGTGGATCTCTTAATTGTTCGTATATAGGACATAAAGTTATACTATGTGGTTGGGTGCATAGTTATCGTAATCTTGGTCGTCTTATTTTTATTGATATGCGTGATCGTGAGGGGTTAGTACAAGTATGTTTTGATTTAACTAACCAAGAGATTTTTCTTATAGCCACCACATTGCGTAATGAATTCTGTATCAAAGTCACTGGCATTGTTCGGAATCGTGATGAAAAAAACAAAAATAATAGAATCATTACCGGTGATATTGAAGTATTTGCCACTGACTTGACTGTTTTTAACGAATCCGAACCTCTTCCATTAAATCTTAATGAAGAAAACAGCGAAGCGGTACGATTAAAGTATCGTTATCTTGACTTACGTCGTCCTAACATGACAAATCGATTGAAAATCCGGGCTAAGGTTACTAGTTTAATCCGTAAATTCATGGAAGGTTCGGGTTTCATTGATATTGAAACACCGATATTAACTCAATCTACACCCGAGGGTGCTCGAAATTATTTAGTTCCAAGTCGTATTCATTTTGGTAAATTTTATGCCTTACCGCAATCACCTCAGCTATTTAAACAAATATTAATGATCTCGGGATTTGATCGTTATTATCAAATTGTCAAATGTTTTCGTGATGAAGACCTTCGTACAGATCGTCAGCCTGAATTTACTCAAGTTGATGTAGAAGTTTCATTTATGAATTCAAAAACAATTCGAATTATAATGGAGCAACTCATACGTACTTTGTGGATCGATATTAAATCAATAGATTTAGGTGAATTTCCTATTATGACTTTTTCCGAGGCACACCAACGCTATGGTTCTGATAAACCAGATTTACGTAATCCTTTAGAATTAGTGGATATTTCTGATCTACTTAAAAAAGTTGAATATCACATTTTCTCTGAACTTTCTAACAGAAAAGGGAGTCGTGTAGCGGCACTTCGCGTTCCAGGTGGATCTAGCATTAGTCGTAAACAAATCAAGACTTATTCTCAATCTCTTCCAATTCAAGAAAAAACTGATCTTACTTGGATAAAATTAATACCAGATACTAATAGTGACTTGAAAATTATTGGTCCATTAGTTTCATGTATTCCTTCTCAGATTCTTAAAGAAATAATTCAGCAAACTCAAGGGGTTTTAGGAGATATTATTTTTTTATCTGCAAGTACTAAAGAAAAAGTTTCTAACATCTTGGGCCCACTACGTCTAAGATTGGGGTCTGAATTAAAAATTACTAATTATGCTTCTTGGGCACCTCTGTGGTTGATTGACTTTCCAATGTTTGAAAGTGATGGGAAAGGGGGCTTTGTGGCTATGCATCATCCATTTACTTCTCCTAAAGATATATCGCCAGATGAATTACGGCGTCTACCAGAAACAGCGATTTCCGATTCATATGATATGGTAATAAATGGTTATGAAATATGTGGTGGCTCTGTGCGTATTAACAATTTAAAGATGCAGAAAACAGTATTTGATATACTTGGGATGTCTGTAGCAGAACAACATAAAAAATTTGGATTTTTTCTAGATGCTTTAAAGTTTGGTGCTCCTCCACATGCTGGATTAGCTTTCGGACTAGATCGATTAATTATGTTATTAACTGATTCGGATAATATACGAGATGTTATTGCATTTCCTAAAACAACTTCAGCGTCTTGCCTGATGACTGAGTCTCCGCAAACACTTAATGCAGTGGTATTAAGTGAATTAGGACTAGAAGGATTACAACAATTAAATGATGTGCAATAATAGATAGGAAAGGAAGCGTATCAGTTATTCGGTATACATTCTGATACCATTACTATAGATATAGGGTATTTTATATATATTTTATGAGATTTACAGAATATCCTTAGTACATATTATACAAAATTATAACTTCTTATCGACTTATGAGAAATGGGTTGATGGGCATAAGAAATAATTTCTATAAAAAGATGAATTTCTATAATTATTTTCTTCAATCTCTTTTATTAAAGAGTATTTTAAAATTTATTTAAGGTTATACAGCTAATACAGGATCCTCATAATGTTACCATTCTGCATTAATTCAATGATAAATGAAAAATTATGTTATTAATAAAAAGATTATTAACAATAGTATCAACATATCAAATGTACAGTATAGTTTTATGTTATATCACTGACGATAGATTTGTAAAGCGCGCACTTCTAAAAGAAGCTATCTTAAATACAAAAATTCATAGACATAGATTGTAGTGTGTTATTAGATTTAAAATCTCATTATAAAGAGACTAATTAAAATTAGTTAATAATACTTACTGAATTTTCCATTGATACCCTTATATAGCTATACAAGTTAAAAATGGAGAAATCCTATCTGTATAGGAGTTGCGCTACTTACATTGATATGATCGATATCATATAGTATTAATGATTTATAAAATATTAGATTACAATAACTTTAACTTCATACATAATCATAATCTTTATCTTGTCAGTATAAGATATAAAATCTTATCTTTTTTAAGATAAGTAATGTGATGTCTAAACTAATCTTCATCTAATCATTGTGTAAATATATAAATACAAGGCATCAATTATGGTGATAGCTAAACTCATATAGCTTAGTATATAAAGTCAAAATTATATAGATGTTTATAGGTTATTATGTTTAATTTGATTATGTAAATTATTAAAAATTTTCCTTCTGATATTATGAGAAAATAAATATTTTATTTTCTAGAAATATTTAGAAAATTTGTTCTTTTTTAATTTTTAGCTCTTCTGAAAATAGAAAAGAGATCTATAAAAAAAGAATTAATGGTACAACTTCTAGTTATTTTCTCCTCCATTGAGTACCTTCTATGCCATCCTCTAAAAGGATGCCTAATTCACTTAAAGACTTTCTAGCAGTATCAGCTTTATTCCAATCTTTCTTTTTACGCGCTTCAATCCTAACCTGAACAAGCTCTTCAACCTTTAAAAGTGTGTTATTACTAAATACCGTATTACTTTTTTTTAAAAAGTGTTCAGGTTTTTGCTCTAATAAACCAATAATATTACCTAATATACGCAGGCGTGTAGCTAAGTTATTTGCTTTTATTGGATTTTTTATTTTATTAGAATTAATTTCTCGAGCTAAATTAAATAGAACTGAATAAGCTGCAGGAGTATTGAAGTCATCATTCATTAACTGATGAAATTTAGTCTCAAATTCTATATCTGTTTCCAAATAACTGCTAGTATTTGTATTACGTAATGCAATATATAAACGTTGTAAAGAGAAGCGCGCTTGATGAAGATTAACTTCATTGTAATGCAACTCACTTCGATAGTGTGAAGACATAAGAAAATAACGTATAGTTTCTGCATCGTAACGTTTTAATATATCGCGTACAGAAAGAAAATTATTTAATGATTTTGACATTTTATCACGATTAATAATCATGATGCCAGAATGAATCCAGTAATTAACATATGGAGTGTCATATGCAGAGGTAGACTGTGCCAATTCATTTTCGTGATGTGGAAATATAAGATCTGATCCACCTCCGTGAATATCAAAGTGATCTCCTAAATATGTATAATTAATTGCAGAACATTCTATATGCCATCCAGGACGTCCTGGACCCCATGGAGATGGCCAACTTGGTTCATTATCTTTAGAAACTTTCCACAATACAAAATCAATTGGATTACGCTTTATATTATCGATTAATTTTACTCGTATACCAGCTTGTAGATTCATAGGAACTTGTCGTGATAAAAGACCATATTTCAAGTCTTTTTTGATTGAAAACATTACATCACCATTTTTTGCAAGATAGGCGTACTTCAATATAATCAGTTTATGCACTAGTTCGATGATTTCTTTAATATGATGTGTTACACGTGGTTCATGAGTAGGTGGTAAAATATTTAATGCAGAAAAATCTTGATGCATCTTATTAATTAAATTTTGTGTGAAATGTTTAATATCCTTGCTATCTTGAAAGGAGCGTTGAATGATTTTATCATCAAGATCAGTGATATTACGTACATAGTTTAGTTGATATCCAATATAACGTAAATAGCGTGCTATCATGTCAAAAGCAACAAAGGTTCGAGCATGTCCAAGATGACAGGATCCATCAACAGTCATACCACATACATACATACCCACTTTACCATGATGTATAGGTTTAAATATCTCTTTTCTGCGAGTTAAGGTGTTAAAAATCTTTAACATAGAAACATCCCATCTTTAAACGTATTTTTATGGATATTGTTAATTTTTATGAACATAATTTAATAGAACTATCTTATAGATTCATCAGAAATTAAATGTCGTTGCACTTTGATTTAAACTATCGAGAAGATTCTATATAATGAAAATCTTATGTATTAGAAATATTTTCTATAATAAATCAGATTTCATGTCTAATTTCAACAAGCTTCTTTTTTGGTGGAAAACGCTCTATGATTCCTTTAAGGATTAACTTAAAAACATACTGTGTAGGCTGAAATGATATTTCTATTAAAATTTTCTTAGAAATTACTATCTATACATGGATAGAAGATCCTATCTAGGAAATGCATTTGATGTTGAACAGCCAATCTTTTACGATACAATCGTTTAAATTATTTAAAATTTTAACCATGAGATTGTTTAAAAATCAACTTCCTTAACATAAAACTAGGAAATGAATGATATTATGTATGCTTTATAAAAAATCCGATAATATATAGGTACCAATTATTTCTAATTCTACTATAAGTTCTATGTTTCTAATACAATCAATTAAAACCTAACTTTTAAAATATTAATTATTCAAGATTATTGAATAAATTTGAGTATCATAGGGATAATAGATTAAAGAATCTATAAGTAATATCTACTTCAAGAATCTATAATACATTCAAGAATACTATGATAAAGGAATCTCACAAATAAAATCCTGAATGATCTAAGAACTACTTACTCATAATGTCAAAAACTTTATTTATTGCAGATCTTCACTTATGTAATGAAAAACCAGAAATCACTTCTGGATTTTTGAATTTTTTATATTCTGAAGCTAAAAACGCCGATGCATTATATATCTTAGGTGATCTATTTGAATCATGGATTGGTGATGATGATCCCAATCCTCTTCATACTACAATTGCTAATGTATTATGTCAGTTAACAATTCCGTGCAATTTTCTTCATGGCAATCGTGATTTGTTATTGGGAAAACATTTTGCTAGAATTTCTAGGATTAATTTAATGCCAGAAGAACAGGTATTAGAGTTGTATGGGCGACGCATATTAATTATGCATGGTGATACATTATGCACTCGAGATATTTTCTACTTACGTTATCGGAAGATAATAAAGAAACGCTGGTTTCAGAATTTATTTCTATCTTTACCAATTCACATTCGTCAAAAAATTGCATTAAAAGTGCGAACTATTAGTAAAAATGAAAACGCACATAAAGATGTAGAAATCTTCGATGTTAATCCAAAACTGGTTATAGATCTTATGTTTCATTATAATGTTCGAGTTTTAATTCACGGCCATACTCATCGACCTGCAGTACATAAGGTAAGTGTTCATGGGCAATCTGTCCAGCGTCTTGTTCTTGGAGACTGGAATAAGAACGGTTCAGCAATTACCGTAAGTAGAAATGATATTCAATTCATCTCTTTTCCTTTATAAAATAACTTATTTTATATTACTCAGTATCACACCAATGCCATTATACCTTCTTTACTTATAAATATTATACTTTACTATATTCATATATATGTCCTTCTTTTCCATTAAGCTTAAATTGGCTCTCAAGCTTAATATCGATAAACTCTAGCAATTAGGAGTTAGAATTATATGCGCATACTGTCGACACCGCCAGTCACTCGTATTGCAATTGTTATGGGTTCTAAAAATGATTGGCCCACCATGAAGCATGCTGCAGACATGCTTACTCATTTTGAAGTTTTATTTCATTGCGAAATAATATCAGCACATCGTACACCAGATAAATTATTTACTTTTTCTGAGCAAGCTTCAGAAAAAGGTTATCAAGTTATTATTGCAGGAGCAGGTGGATCCGCGCATCTTCCTGGAATGTTAGCTTCTAAAACGCTGATACCAGTATTAGGTGTACCAATAGAAAGCACGATTCTTAGTGGTATTGATAGTCTTCTTTCTATACTTCAAATGCCACGTGGAGCTCCAGTTGGTACTTTAGCAATTGGTAAGACCGGAGCTGCTAATGCAGCATTGCTTGCAGTACAAATTCTGGCGCTTTATAATACCAATCTAACTCTTAGTTTGTCGGCCTGGCGAGAGAATGAAAAAAACAAAATACTGAATCATCCAGACCCACGAGATAAACTATGAAAATAGTATATGTGTTAGGAACAGGTCAACTTGGCTGTATGTTGCGTCAAGCTGGAGAGCTTCTAGGAATTTCTATTTATCTTTTAGATATCGATAGTAAAATAGAGATATCAATAGAAAAAAAAGATCTCATTACTTCAGAAGTTGAACATTGGCCAAATACAGAATTCACTAGAAAACTAACTCTCAATGATTCTTTTATTAATAGAGACACATTTCCTATAGTTTCAGATCGTTTAATGCAAAAACAGTTTCTTGATCAGTTAGGTCTTCCTACTGTACCTTGGGTACCTATCTTCTCTTCGTCGCAATGGAATCAAATTTTTTCTCTATTTGGTGAATCGGTCATTGTAAAACAACGTATTGGTGGTTATAATGGAAAGGGTCAATGGAATATATCTTCTAATTCTCTATCTCTTTTTCCAAATAAATTCTACGGTAAAGCTATTGTGGAAAAAAAGATTAATTTTACTGATGAAGTATCTTTAATTGGTTCTCGTGGATACGATGGAAAGGTAATTTTTTATCCATTAACCTATAATTTTCATCAAGATGGAATTTTGCGAGTTAGCGTAGTCTTAGATAACGAAAACCCTATTCAGAAAGAAGTTGAGTGCATGTTATCATCTATCATGCATATGCTAAATTATGTTGGTATTATGACAATGGAATGTTTTGTCACTCAAAAAGGTATACTTATTAATGAATTAGCACCACGCGTACATAACAGTGGACATTGGACTCAGGATGGTGCATCTATAAATCAATTTGAAATGCATTTACGAGCTATTCTTAATCTTCCTATGCCTGCTCCAATTACATATAAACCAGTTATAATGCTGAATTTACTTGGAATTAATATTAATACAGCCTGGTTACATGATCCAATAGTACGTTTACACTGGTATAACAAAGAGGTTTATAGTTTTCGTAAGGTCGGTCATCTGAATTTAGTCACTGATAATTCTATAAAAATGAATATGGCATTAGATCGTCTAAAAATAAGGCTACCTTCAGGTTATGTCACAGGTATAAGTTGGGCACAAAATCAACTTAAGAGAATTTAGAAATCAATTCTAAATCCAGTAGTAAACTGATAAAAAAAGAAATAAAAACTTAAAGAGTTCTTTAATAGAACAGATTTTCATAAAAAAACATATTAAATATAATATCAAAAAGTAAAGAAGGTATAGATAATATAGATCCCGCATTCATCTTAATAAATTTAATGTACTTGAGTTCTTGATAACATGAAAACTTATACTATGTATCATATTAGAAATCATATAGTTAACAGATATATCTGCTTTCTAAGAAACATTAATTGTTATAACTTGTGCATAGATCTAATAAGAATCTTATGCCTATAATTTAAATTTTTTAATTAAAAATCATGTAATATCAAAGATATATGAATAGATAAAAAGCTAATGATTATAAACTATGTTTTAGATTTGGCATATGTATTGAAAAACGATGGTATATCTTACGTTAAGATAACATCAATGTAATTATTAGACCTATTACTTCTTCTCTTCAGGTATTAGACAACTAAGATAACTATAGTTATTAACTGATTACCTTATTACAATATGAAGTAGATTAAGACTGGAGTGCTTAATAATGGATCATATAGTACCCTCTATCCATGTAACTGACTCTGCTGTAAATCGAGTCAAACAACTAACCTCTTATGAGAAAAATCCTCATTTGAACCTTCGCGTGTATATTATTGGTGGTGGTTGTGGTGGGTTTCAATATGGATTTAGTCTAGATAATCAAATTCATGATGAAGATGTTATAGTGCAGAATGCAGGTGTGGTCATAGTCATTGATCCTATAAGTTTACAATATCTTTCTGGTGGTTCAGTAGACTACATTGAAGATCTTGAAGGATCTCGTTTTATTTTTAAGAATCCTAATGCAAAGACTACTTGTGGATGTGGTTCTTCTTTTAGTATTTAATGAAAACAGTAATAAAGATTATTACATCATAATACTATAAAATTAGTGTAAGTATAGAGTTATAATAGATAAAACAATATGTATATTGTGTATCTTTATATTATAAAGATATGATCTTTAATATTTTATCCTTTATGCACTATCAGAATCTTTCTAGTATGTATACTTTTGATATATTTACATATTTATATTAAAAATAAGTAGTTTTCTAGTAAAAAACTAAGTTGTAAACTATTTTTTATCAATAAAAAAATAAAATTTATTTTATGTATTTAATATCTTTCAACTACTTGATTACAAGATTTTAATCTATGATAGAATTTATTCTATTTGTAATATATTTTCCCTAATTATTAGATTCTCCTTATCTATCAATTATTTTGAATAAAAGTAGATATTCTGAAAAGAATATTTAATTAGAAAAACACTTAAAAATAATCTTCAAAAAAATATGAGACAGTTCTTCTGAGGAAGAAAAGTTCTTATTTTGATCACGAATCACTAGCATCTCATATTTACATACTATTACCAAATAGTATACGATTGATATCTAATTGAGATATATTGCTATATGTATCTTACTTTCCTCTCATTATCAATGATCTCCAATGTATAATATGCAGAGATTGGTAATCTACCTATAATTATACAATTTTTCGATAATAACTAATAAAAAATTCTATATGATAGTCAAGAAGTTTAGAAAAACATAACATTTATATCAAATTGATAAAATATAACATATCTTTCTTATTAATAACTCTATGAGGACAATAATTAAATTATTAAGATTACTAATATTTTTATTTTCTAGAATTTTCTTCCTAATATTGTCTACATAAATTTTCTTAAAAATAACATTTTATATAGAGTCAGATCCATGTCCCGCTCACCAATTGAGTTTAAAGGAAGTAATTTTACTTTTTTAGTGCTTTATCTATATGATATTGACTACAAAATTATAGGGAAATCGATCCAAAAAAAGATGGATAATGCGCCTGGTTTTTTAAGAAATGCACCAATTATTGTGAATGTCTCTATGTTAAGTAGTAACGTCAACTGGAACCATATGCAACAAGTAATCCTAGAGACAGGATTATTAATTGTTGGTGTTAGTGGATGTAGAGATGAAAAATTAAAACAAGTTATCATTAATTCCGGTCTAGCAATACTTAATGAAGGTGCAATTGATAATTCTCATAGTAAAATCTATACTTCCAAAAGTACTCCTAATCAAATGAAAGAGAAGTGTAAAACAAGGCTAATTTCTTCTCCAGTGCGTTCTGGTCAACAAATTTATGCCAAAAACACTGATTTAGTCATTATAAATAGTGTAAGCGAGGGAGCAGAATTGATTGCTGATGGTAATATTCATGTTTATGGCAGTATGCGAGGTCGCGCATTAGCGGGAGTCGATGGAGATGAAAGTTGTCAAATTTTTTGCACTCACTTATTAGCAGAACTTCTATCTATTGCTGGACAATATTGGATGATGGAGCAAATACCCTCTAATTGTTTTGGTAAAACATCTCGTTTGTATCTTGAATCCGGTGTTTTAACTTTACAAAATTTAATTTGATTAATGTTCACGAGCCCTTTCTTTATTAAGGAAAGATTATAATATATGTCACGCATAATCGTTGTTACATCTGGTAAAGGAGGTGTAGGTAAAACCACCTCCAGCGCATCTATTGCTACTGGTCTAGCTCAAAAAGGTAAAAAAATTGTTGTCATTGATTTTGATATTGGCCTACGCAACTTAGATTTAGTCATGGGTTGTGAGCGTCGCGTTGTCTATGATTTTATTAATGTCATACATGGCGATATCTCTTTAAACCAAGCTCTGATTAAAGATAAACATACTAAGGACTTGTTTATTTTGCCCGCTTCACAGACTCGTGATAAAGATGTGTTACACCGTGATGGCGTCCAAAAAGTTTTAGATGATTTACATAAAATGGAATTTGAATTTATTATTTGTGACTCGCCGGCTGGAATTGAAACAGGGGCTTTAATGGCACTGTACTTTGCTGATGAAGCTATTGTTACCACTAATCCAGAAATTACTTCTGTTCGTGATTCCGATCGAATACTTGGTATTTTATCTTCTAAATCTCAACGCGCAGAGATGTGTAAAACACCTATTAAGGAACATTTACTTTTGACACGTTATAATTCAGATCGAGTTAATCGTGGTGATATGTTAAGCATGCAAGATGTTTTAGATATATTACATATTCCTATTGTTGGAGTAATTCCTGAAGATCAATCTGTTTTACGTGCGTCAAATCAGGGTAAACCTGTTATTTTAGATCCTGTATCTCGCGCAGGAAAGGCTTACATTGATACTGTAGATCGCCTACTTGGAAAAGAATGTCCATTACGTTTTATTGAAGAAGAAAAGAAAAGTTTTTTAGCGCGTCTATTTAAAGGATAAACAATGCCCCTACTTGATTTCTTTTTATCCCGAAAAAAAAATACAGCACATATAGCTAAGGAGCGTTTACAAATCATTGTGGCAGAACGTAGAGGAGCAAATTATGAACCCCATTACTTAGCTCAATTGAAAAAAGAGTTATTAGAGGTAATAGGTAAATATTTAAAAATTGATCCCGAAATGCTGAAGGTAAGGTTAGATCAAAAAGATCAGAATATTTCTATTCTTGAACTAAATATTACATTCCCTGAGACAGAAGAAGAGGAATCTACTAAATAATTTATGACCTATACCATTTGATTATATAAGTAGATTGACTTTTTTGATGAATACGAAGATTCATAATCTTTAATATGACTTTCATTTATGTCTGTAAGTAGAAACTATGTAAGTATACATATATTGTTTTATAAAAATAGTAGACAGATAAATATTTTTTTTATAAAATAACAATTTGTAAAGGAGAGTTGCGCCCGTAGCTCATATGGATAGAGCGCTGCCCTCCGGAGGCAGAGGTGACAGGTTCAAATCCTGTCGGGTGCGCCATATTCGTTTATAAAATATATTTGTTAGATTGGTGTACTCTTTACATAGAAGAGGTTATAATAATATATTAATATTAAAAATGTGGTGGCCATAGCTCAGTTGGTAGAGTCCTGGATTGTGATTCCAGTTGTCGTGGGTTCGATCCCCATTGGCCACCCCAAAATTGCTGATATGCGAAGATGGCGAAATTGGTAGACGCACTAGCTTCAGGGGTTAGCGTCCGAAAAGACGTGAGGGTTCAAGTCCCTCTCTTCGTACCATACGATATAATGAATTTATCTATAATAATACTCGGCGAGTAGCGCAGCTTGGTAGCGCAACTGGTTTGGGACCAGTGGGTCGGAGGTTCAAATCCTCTCTCGCCGACCACTTAATATTAAGTAAAAAAATTATTTCTCAGGTTTAACTGAAATTTTTTATTTCAAATGGATAAAGTACTTAGAAGATTATCTAAGTATAATAAGTAAATAAAAAAAATTTTATAATGACCAATACTAGAGTATTAAAATCCTCTCTATATTTATACTTCAAATTAGTTATATCTCTATATAGATATAAATAATAACATTTATTAATAAATATAGAAAAAATAAATATAGAAAAGATATTTCAATGCGGGAAGATAACAGAATAAACGTTATTTTTTCTGATTCATATGTTGGTATTTTCTAACCTAACAATTTTCTCTTTAATAAGTATTTATCTCTAATTGGATTAATATCATACGACTATATGATAATCATCATAATCGATGTATATAATACAGGATATGTGGCATATAATTTAACGTTTGAGTATTTGATTCATTTTGTAATTAAGAACTGAGTAAAGCATAGAAAGAAGTCATAGATTATGCTTATTAGAGTATTATTCCTACTTAGGCAAGAAGGAATATTACTCTAAATAATAACGAGAGAATTGTATATGAAAATAGGTATTATTGGCGCAATGGAAGATGAAATTGCTCCATTACGTAATAAACTTAAAAACCAAAAAAGATTTTTACTTGCTGGAGTTGAAATTTATACTGGCATTCTAAATAATATAGAGGTATTTCTTCTAAAATCAGGAGTTGGAAAAGTTTTTGCTACATTAGGTACTACTTTATTGCTGCATATATATAAACCAAACCTAGTCATTAATATCGGATCAGCTGGTAGTCTACATCCATTACTAAAAATAGGAGATATTATTATCTCAGATGAACTGAGATATCACGATGTTGATGTTACTGTATGTGGTTATACACAAGGTCAGATGGTAGGGTGTCCATTGAGCTTTCCAGCTGATAAGAACCTAATTTCCATAGCAGAGCTCTGTTCAAAAAAACTCAACCTACATTCAGTGAGTGGATTAATAGTTAGTGGAGACACATTTATTAATGGTGGTGTTCTACGACAACATATTCGTAATATTTTTCCAAAAGCTATTGCAGTAGATATGGAATCTTCTGCTATTGCTCATGTTTGCTATCAATTTTCAATTCCTTTTATTGTTATACGCTCAGTTTCTGATATAGCAGATCAGGAATCTCCTCTCAATTTTAATAATTTTCTAAATTTGGCATCGCATAACTCATCTCTCATGATAGAATCGTTTCTATCTTATTTAGACACTCCTTAAGTTCATTTCGCCATGCATCTACCATTATGAACTGATAGTATATTACCACAACCATACGATGCTATTTATTGATAAAGCTCATCATAGTAAGCATAGTATTCCCTTCTATTAGAAGGGAACCCATATATTTGATGCTTTGTTTAATGAAAAACTTTCTTTTATATTGATTTTGATACTTAAGGTGATAGCTGTTGCGGAAAATAGAGTTTTAGTTTAATGTAAAAAATATTGATTTATTAATCAATGATCTTTTATATCACAACTGCTTCATATTAAAATGACTTTTAAGGGCAACTATGTTTGATATTGGTGTCAATTTAACTAGCTCTCGATTTAAAAAAGATTATTTAGATGTTTTAGAACGCGCGCGTTCAGCCGGTATAACCGGTATGGTTATTACTGGAACTAATATATCAGACAGTAAAAAAGCTCTTAACTTAAGCAAACAAAATTTAAATTATTGTTGGTCTACTGCTGGAGTTCATCCTCATTATGCTAATAGATGGTCAGAAGATTCTAATGGTGAGCTTCGTTCTTTAGCCAGCGAACCTCAAGTGGTAGCTATTGGTGAATGCGGGTTGGATTTTAATCGAAACTTTTCAGAACCGAAGCAACAATGTTATGTATTTCAAGCTCAATTAGAATTAGCTGTAGAGTTAAACTTACCAGTATTTTTACATTGTCGTCAAGCTCATAATTCTTTTATGTCTCTTCTTAAACCCTTTATTCCTCAGATAAAGGGTGCTGTTCTTCATTGCTTTACCGGAACGTATAAAGAATTGCGATCTTATTTAGATGAAAACTTATTCATTGGCATTACAGGATGGGTCTCTGATCAGAATAGAGGAAGAGAGTTAAGAAAGCTTATACCTTTAATTCCCTCTACTCATTTATTGCTGGAAACAGATGCACCTTGGCTATTACCTCAAGATATATATCCTTCACCATTATCAAAACGCAATGAACCTAGTTTCTTATCGTATATTTTACAAAAAGTAGCATTCTTACGAAAAGAGGTTGAAACTGAATTAGAAATACAAACAACATTAAATGCCCATAAATTCTTTTCTATCTAAAAAAACAACCTATTTCAATAGCTGTTTTTGAAGGTGGATAATGCTCATTTATTAGCAACTAAATTACTTTATATAACTATCTTTACATGATAATAGCGTATTTAGAAAAATACGCGTGAATCATTTACAGTATGATTATTATTTAGTTTTGGAACAAAAATAACTTGTTATGAATTTCTTTCTTTTTAACTTTAAAAAAGAATTTTACTAAAATTAGGATCTACAATATATATTGTACTTTTATGTTAATTAGTATTCAAATATTATAAATATGTAATCAAGTACATTAGTAATGTTACATATTAAGTAAATATCTGATATATTGTCTTATACACTCTAATTACTATATTATTTTATATGTATTTCTCTATAGAACTTCGATTATTATATTCAATAATATTGATGAGTATAATTGATTTTTTTATACATCTCAATATAAAGATATTGTTTCTTGATAGAATGGATTAACTTTATTATATCTTTTCTAAGATATAGAAATAATAGTGATCTTTTAATAAAGATATGATCTTATTTTGATAAAAATCGTTTTAATTTAATATTCTGAGTAATTTACTCGCATAAACATGGTGCGTCCGAGCAGATTCGAACCACTGACCCCCACCATGTCAAGGTGGTGCTCTAACCAACTGAGCTACGGACGCGTTATCTCTATAATCGTTACTATTTAATGAAATATGATCACAAATTTTCTAATTTATTTGAAAATTTTGATTACCTTTCTTGTGCTTCTATTCAATAAGTTTAATCTTTTGACTTTTCTAATATCTTATTTTAGTACAATTATTATGATAAATTAATATAATCTATTTTGGATTATAATAAAATATAAGATTCTTGTCTGAATTGTCCTAACACAGTACCATATGGGTATTAAATAGATTTATTAAAAATAATTATATCCAGTCAAGAGAACGGTGTCTACTATTAAAATCAAAAGTAAATATGATTTCAGAGCATAAAAAACCAAACAACAAAAAATTAGAAATATAAGTAATCACTTAATTATATAAGAATGTTGAATTTTGATATAATTCTTTTGTTTACTTCTTAAATTTAAATTTATATATTATTTCTTAGGATTCATGCTACTCTACATTCCTGATAAGATATTGATCAAATATATATTTGATTAAAAATGATAATAAGAAAATATATATAAATTTATGATAGAATGTCATATTCATATATAAAATAATTCAATTATATGAGTTTTTTATCAAATTAATTTGCATTTTTCTAAAAATAGACAGAGGTCTTCTCCTAGTCAATAGCAGGTATGTATAATAAAAAAAACAATGCTCTAAATACATCGAATCTTAATATTCCTTAATCATTTTCAGATCTGTAGAAATAAAAATCCTTTTTATTTATAAGACCGTCTACTAATATATATTAGTATATTAGTTTTATAAATTAGCTCATAAGATGAAGATAATATCTTATAGTAAACTGAAATAAGTTGTTTATATTATTTTATATATATAATTACCATAATTTATTCATCAAATCATGTTATAAACATAATTTAAATCTGATATTATATAAGATATGATTTTTTTAGTAAAATGCATCTCACATGAGGATCTCTAAATTTTATCTATGTTGATACCAATCAATAAATTTATTTTAGAACACATCATTAGCTTTGTCTAAAAACTTAGTTTACAATGATTTTATAGACTACAGAATGTTCTATGGGCTAATATTATTCTTTTCTAGAATAAGAATAAAAAAACTAATTGTATTATAAAATTATCAATTAAATCGTCGATTCTGGGGTATTTGACTTCATAAATGTCTAGTTATCTAACGATAAGTCATACTGATTTTTTCTTATCTTTTATATTTCATTTATCCTCTTGTATATAATTTATATATACTCTAAATTTCTGCATCCAGTTAACCATAGACGTATAAATATATCAGTGAAATAATAAAAAGAAATAACAATAACAAAAGAAAATATATTAAAATCTCTTTGGGCAGTAAAGGTCATATCTCTGGCGCTCAGAGTTCTATCCATACTAACATTCAAGCTATTATGCAATGTATAAAACTATGCAAATAATTATTTCAATAGTTTGAACTAATATTTATAATCTATAGAAATGTTATAAGTATATAACTCTATAACGTTATTTTTTATATAACTTTGTTTTAAGCAATATAAAAAACTAGATCATTTCTATGATCAGTTCTTATTTATTTAATAGACATTTGATGCTATTTACAAATGTCAGTAATTAGAATATATTTAGATTAAAGGATTGTCTTTATAGAATGTTTAAAAAATTCCGTGGCATTTTTTCTAATGACCTTTCTATCGATTTGGGTACTGCGAATACTCTAATATACGTGAAAGGACAAGGTATCGTACTTAATGAGCCCTCTGTAGTGGCTATTCGACAAAATCGTGCCGGTGCCCCAAAAAGCGTAGCAGCGGTTGGTTATGCTGCAAAACAAATGTTAGGTCGCACCCCTACTAACATTGCTGCTATCCGTCCTATGAAGGACGGAGTAATCGCTGATTTTTTTGTTACTGAAAAGATGCTGCAACATTTTATTAAACAAGTACATAGTAATAGCTTTATGCGCCCAAGCCCTCGTGTACTTGTCTGTGTTCCAGTTGGAGCTACGCAAGTAGAACGTCGTGCAATTCGTGAATCTGCTCAAGGCGCTGGAGCTCGTGAAGTCTTCTTGATTGAAGAACCAATGTCTTCTGCAATTGGAGCAGGTCTTCCGGTTTCTGATGCAACTGGATCTATGGTGATAGATATTGGGGGTGGTACTACTGAAGTTGCAGTTATCTCACTGAATGGCGTAGTATATTCTTCTTCTGTTCGAATTGGTGGCGATCGCTTTGACGAAGCTATTATTAATTATGTTCGACGAAACTATGGCTCTCTTATTGGTGAAGCTACTGCTGAACGGATTAAACATGGTATTGGGTCTGCCTATCCTTGTGATGAAATACGTGGAATTGAAGTGCGAGGAAGAAACTTAGCAGAAGGAGTCCCTCGTGCTTTTACTTTACATTCCCAGGAAATCTTAGAAGCAATGCAAGAGCCTTTGACTGGTATTGTCAGTGCTGTAATGGTGGCCTTAGAAAAGTGCCCGCCTGAATTAGCATCTGATATTTCTGAACGAGGCATCGTTCTTACTGGGGGTGGTGCGTTATTACGAAACTTGGATCGTTTGCTGATGCAAGAAACTGGGATTCCTGTGGTAGTCGCGGAAGATCCACTGACTTGTGTAGCTCGGGGAGGCGGTAAAGCTTTAGAGATGATTGACATGCATGGGGGGGATTTATTTAGTGAAGACTAGTAGTTTTTCTGATATTTTGATGACTTTGTCAGGAAAGTTAAGATGGTATAAAATAAAATATAATTTGTCTTATTAAATCACAACACATAATCAGTTCAACACTGATTCCTGACTGGTTGTGACAAGAATATATAGTTGATATCAGTTTTAACGTATTTACATTTACTAAATTCTAGGATCTAATTAGTGAGAGATCCTCTACATAATATTGATTCTTATATGTAGTTATGAAAATACATAGGTCAGTGATGGCATCATTATCTTGACTATATTTCATGAGTATATCTTTCTATCATTTAGTAAAAATTTATTGACTCAGAAGTTTGGAGGATAACATTTACTTTATGAAACCGATGTTTAGTAAAACTAGTTCTTTGCACTTGAATCTACTAATAGCCATTATTCTTAGTACTATAATGATGATTGCCGATAATCGATTTCATACTTTCTCTTCTATTCATTCTTATATGAATACTGTTGTTAATTCACTTTATCTTCTTATAAACGTTCCGCGTCAAATGTTAGATTATTTATCTCAAATATTTACTTCTCATCATGCGCTCGATCTAAAAAATAAAGCACTGCAAAATCAACTTATGTGTAAGAATAGTGAATTACTTATATTAAATCACATGAAGAAAGAAAATGCTCATCTCAGAGCCTTGCTTGGATCACCACTGCGTGAAGATGAACACAAGATCATAACACAAGTCATTTCATCTAGTGCTAATCCATATATGCATCAAGTAATTATTGATAAAGGTAGAATAGACAATGTCTATGAGGGACAACCTGTTATTAGTGATCAAGGTGTAGTCGGACAGATAGTTTCAGTAAGTAAAAATACCAGTCGAGTTCTATTAATCTGTGATGCCTCTCATGCGTTACCCATTCAAGTATTACGTAACGATCTTCGTGCTATTGTTTCTGGAAATGGATGTTCAAAAGAACTGCAACTTGAATATTATCCGGATCATACTGATATGCGCTGCGGAGACATGTTAGTGACATCTGGTCTTGGAGGTCGTTTTCCAGAAGGCTATCCTGTTGCAATTGTATCTTCTATTAAAGAAGATAATCATCATGGTTATTCTATAATTCAGGCACGACCAGTAGCCGATTTACAACATCTACGATACTTACTTCTTTTATGGGTTGGCAATCGTTATAAATCTCACCCACCAATGCCTAATGAAGTTCATCATATGGCTGAAGAACGTCAAAAAAAGAAAATGACCATGCCATTACTATCAAAGACTAAAAATATAACTGAAAATCAAGTAATACCAAGGCACTCTAATCATTCCAAAACTACGGAAGGTATACAAGAAACTAATATGTGATTAGTTTCTTAAAACCATATGAACTCATGCAGTCTTTAAATTATTTCTGTAGTTGTAGATATTGGTTAATCTGGTTGTCTTTCTTAGTTGCATTAATATTACAAAGTATGCCATGGCCTGAACCATTATCATTATTTCGTCCCTCATGGTTATTATTAATCCTAATTTACTGGATACTAATAATCCCTGATCGGATCAATATTGGTACTGCATTTTTTATGGGTATTGTAACAGACCTTATCTATGGATCTACCCTAGGTCTACATTCGCTAGCTTTAAGCGTGATCACCTATTTAGTATCCAGACAAAACCATCAAATTTGCAACTTAGCGTTATGGAAACAAGCGTTATCTGTAATAATATTAGCATGGCTGATGGATATTATTATATTTGTATCAGATTTATTAGTAATAAACGTTGTTTTTTTCCCGGAACAATTATGGAATGGGGTCACTAGCGGTATACTTTGGCCATGGATTTTTTTGTTAATGCAAAAAATTAGTCATAATTTATTCTCTAATACAAAAGTTGTATTTTAGTTGCATTAATAAAATTAAATTTTATTATGAATAATATATCAATTACTAGTTAAATCGTATAAACTTTAATCTTATATCAATTAAATTTTCTTATAATTAAGAATACATGACAATGATAGATCATGCCTCTCTAGAAGAGAAACTCTTTTCTTAATATCAATTAACTGATACTAATAGTTATCTAATTGTATAGTATTCTGACTATATTTGAAGTAGTAGAGATAATGTTTAATACCTTAAAACATCATGATTCACAGTAATTTAGTGTTTATCGTTATCAACCCTGTAAGATAGGGACTGGTCTAAATTAATATGCTAGTTATTTTTTTTAATTATCAAATTTTTACTTATCTTACAGACGATGAAATCAAATTAGTTTTGATTAAACCAAAGTTCTAAAAATAGCATAGAAAAAATTCAACTTAGATATTACAAGTATCGTATGTTCATTAATAATTCAGAATTAATCTCCTTGTAGTTATAAAAAAGAAATTAAATAATGATTTGAAGTAATAAAACTAAGACAAGAAAATCATTAAATTGAATTTATCCATTAAATGAAATATTAGAGAAGAACGGTTGTATTATAACTAAAAAGAACGAGGATATTAGATTTGATCCTATTTTAGGATAAAAAGAAACTCTTCTAATATCATGTATATGATGGCTAATGATTTAAATAATTTTTACATTAATTATGATTTGTTAACTTGAATTACTATATATTACATATCTTTTTTTCTGTTTAAAATATTTAGTGTCATAAAAGAATATAAAAAAATATTATTTATCTGTAATAACAGATACCAATATTCATAATAACATATCTATTTGAATATATACATATTACAATATGTATCATTATTTATTAGTAATATATGATTATTTTAAGTTATTACTAATAACATAACTCAGAAATAAGATACACCCTGATACTAGATTTATTGAAATCTGAGATTTATCTATTTCAAACAGAATGGTGATTGATATGTATTTAACATTAAGTCTATTTTATATATGTGCCTAGTTAGTTGTATTTAGATTTTGACGTCTTATTGAGAAGACTAACTAGATGATTGATTTTACTATCTTTTTTTATTTCTGGTGTAATAAATGAGGACAATCCATATTGTTCAAATTGTATTAATATATTACGCATAGTATTAATAATTAAAACTGATAAAATATTTCGATCTACATTTATTCCAACAGATTGGAGGTCTATTCCACCGTATTTTCTCATTATTTCCTGTGCTTGATCATACATATTAAGATTAATTCCTATTCCAATCACTAAATCTAGAAATTGACTGGGTTGATTTTTTATTTCTATTAAAACACCAGCTAATTTACGATTATGAAGATAAATATCATTTGGCCATTTGACTTTAATATTAGATGCTCCTATTTTCCGAAAAATATCAGAAATTGCTAAACTTATAATAAGACTTAAATATGTAGTTGATACTAAGTTGTTTTTTAAGCGCCAATATATAGATAAATACAGATTAGATCCAAAGGAAGAAAACCATGGTCGACTTCGTCGACCATGCCCCATGCTCTGATATTCAGCTATACAAACATCACCTGTTTTTAATTTAGAAATGGAATTTAATAAGTATTGATTAGTTGAGTCAATCACTGGAATAACTGATAAACGTCCTCCTGTCATCTCCCCTTGAATGATATTTTCATCTAAAAGATACATAGCAAATCCCAGGCAATAACCTTGATCTCTAATAGTTAAGATATTAATTCCCATCTGTTTTAATATCTGGATATAATAATAGATATCTATTAATCCTATTCCCAAATTGTGAATAAATTCTTCTCTTGAATGAAGTTGACCATCAGATAGAATCTGAATAAATTTTATGGGTATAATAGGGTTATTCATATTATGGCCTTTACGGAATCTGTTATTCCTGTTGCAGAAATAAAGCATACTTCTGGTTCTAACCAAACATTAAATTTCTCCGCTACACGTTGACGGACAATACGGGCTAAATTTATGATATCCTCACTACTAGCAGAACCAGTATTAATCAATACTATTGCTTGCTTACCATATACCGCAGCTCCACCAATATGGTGTCCTTTCAGAAGACAATGATCAATAAGCTGAGCAGCAGACAATTTTACTTTACCGTTTTTTTGCAAATATTGTGAAATCTTAGGATAACGAGAAAACAAATCAGAAGCCACTGAAGAAGTAACTAACGGATTTTTAAAAAAACTCCCTGCATTACCTATTGTGCATGGGTCTGGAAGTTTACTACGACGTATTCGACACACAGCATTGAATATTTTTATTGGTGTGACTGTCTTTGAGTTAAGATAGCGCAAATGACCATAAGTAAGAATAGGTCTCCATTGTTTATTTAATTTCAGCCCAACAGCAATAACAGCATATTGATCCTTGTATAAATGTTTAAATATACTATCTCGATAACCAAAACAACATTCTATCGTGTTAAGACGTCGATACTCTCCATTAGACAAAAAGATAATATCTACGTATTCACACACTTGATCTAATTCAAGGTCATAAGCTCCAATATTTTGAATTGGTGCTGATCCAACACAACCAGGAATCAGTGCTAAATTTTCTAGACCACCAAGTCCTCTATCTAATGTAGTTTTTACTAGTTGATGCCAATTTTCTCCAGCACCTACATGTAACAACCATGAATTAGTTTTTTCGACTATTCTAATTCCTTTAATGCGGTTAATAAGTACTTTTCCATTAAAATTTTGTAGAAATAGTACATTACTACCCTGGCCTAATAATAGTATTGGCTCATCCTTCTGACAATCTTTCGGCTGACATTCATAAAAAAGCGCAGATATGCTTGTAACTATCACAATATTTTTAGCGTAAACATTAATACCAAAAGTATGCCATGGTTTTAGTGAAAACCGATGATAGGACATAAAAAATCCTTTACAAATTAAGTTTACAACCAAAAGACCTTGCATATAGCATCTGTGTTGGTATCAGAATAGGATCTTTAATTATAAACCACATATTTATTTATATAATCTTCTATAGAATATTCCATAATATTTATTTTTTTTGTAAATAAAGTGGACTAGATTCTAATTAGATCGACACTCTGATAATACAATAGAACAATTAATTATAAAATATAGCATTTCCCTTAAAAAAAATCGGTCTATATATACTGATATACTATTTAAGTAAATAACTAAAAGAGTATCATAATTGTATTATTAGAAAGTTAATGCAGATATCAGGGACTTAATATTCCATTATATAATCAATAACAATGAGTTAAATAACATTAATACGTACATATAAAATTTATATCACCAATTTCTAATCTAACTCTATCAGGTAGTTAGATTCAGAATTATGTGATTTATTTATACAATGTGATTTATTTATACAATAAATACATTATTTAATAAGATAATAATCTCCTATCTAGTAAGTATACCAGAAACCTGGTTTCTTAAAAAATATTAAACATACATTAAAAATAAAAATTATTTTTCATATCTTATTTTTTAGATTAAATTATAATTGATATTGTTTTTTTAAATAATTTATACACTATTCTTGATAGTTTAATATATAGATATGTAACCATGGATCAAATTAATTAATGATAGATAAACATCCTCATAATAAAAGGAAAATAATAACTATTATACAATGTAGATAATATGTCTCGTTAGTATCTTACTATTGTTTTATCTTTATTTTATTTTTTTATTAGTTTATTAAAAATCTCTATTTCAGAAAAACTTGTTATTTGAAACAGGACAAAATCTTAGTTAAAAATCTTTGAACCTAATTGGATTTATTATAAGTCAAATATCATATAATATATGATTATTTCCAAATCGACTTTTTATTATATATAAGCAATTATTGGAATAATTATTAATTATTAATAAAATAAGACTTTTTATTAGTCGTATGTATCGCATTTTTTTATTAAAAAAGCATTATTTAAAATAATATCATATTTTTAAATACTTTTTCTTGTAATAGAGCTCTCTCTTTAGAGAGAGAATTAGTTTTTCTATAATTTGTCAAAACTAAAAATCTTTTTTATTTTTTATTTTATAGGATGCAGTATCCCTATAAAATATTAAGAATTTTATTTAATTTGATCTTTAACTAGTTCAATATCTGTATAAAAAGAAATATTCAATCTTGATTATATTGATAGATTTATATTTAAAAGTGTACTCAATAGGGATACGAATAAGGATTATTATTTTAATCTATTTTAATAACTAATCAATCTTCATAAAATTAGACCTCCTAATTTTTAATGATAAAATTGTATAATAATTACAGTTCTTATGTTATATAATCTATCTTTGTACTTTTATAAAGTAATTTTTAATGTTTTAAGTTTTTCTAATTACTTATTCATCCTCATAAGTTAAATAATACAGAATTATACATAGTCTGGAGTCAAATATGTATTCTTTTAGAGAGCTTTCTAATGCGATTCGTGCATTAAGCATGGACGCAGTACAAAAAGCGCAATCTGGTCACCCGGGAGCCCCAATGGGTATGGCAGATATAGCAACAGTTTTGTGGTGTAAATTTCTTAACCATAATCCAAACAATCCATTATGGGTTAATCGCGATCGTTTTGTGCTCTCGAACGGGCATGCTTCTATGTTACTTTATAGTCTTTTACATCTTAGTGGTTACAAGTTATCAATAAATGAATTAGCTAATTTTCGTCAGATCAATTCTAAGACACCAGGACATCCAGAATATGCTCATACAGAAGGCGTAGAAACCACTACGGGTCCTCTTGGGCAAGGCGTTGCTAACGCGGTCGGCATGGCCATTGCAGAACAAACGTTAGCTTCGCAATTTAATCGCCCTGAACACCGGATAGTAGATCATCGAACCTATGTTTTTATGGGAGACGGATGCCTAATGGAAGGCATCTCCCATGAAGTATGTTCACTGGCAGGTACATTAAAGTTAGGTAAACTAATTGCATTTTATGACCAAAATGGTATATCTATTGATGGGGAAACTAGTGGATGGTACACTGATGATACTGCACAGCGTTTTGAATCTTATAACTGGCATGTAATACGTAATATAGATGGACATGATTCTGATTCAATCACTAAAGCAATCGAAGAATCAATTAAAATTGAAAACCAGCCATCTCTACTAATATGCAAAACTGTAATTGGTTTTGGTTCTCCAAATAAAAGTGGTTCAAATCAAGCCCATGGTGGCCCTCTGGGAGATGAAGAAATTCTGCTTACTCGTCAGAAGTTAGGCTGGCACTACGAACCATTTAAGATTCCAAAAACAATCTATGCACAATGGGATGCTAGAGGTTCTGGTCATCAAAAAGAAGAAAGATGGAATATAAAATTTAGACAATATGAGAAAAAATTCCCCATGCTTGCTCAAGAACTAAAAAGACGCCTGACAAAGACGTTACCATTAAATTGGAATGTTCAATCAACGAGCATTATTCAATCTTTACAATCTAATCCAAAAAATATTTCTACTCGTACAGCATCACAGAGTGTTATCGAAGTTTTTGGAAAACTATTACCAGAGTATTTAGGTGGTTCTGCAGATCTAACACCAAGCAATCTTACTATGTGGTCTGGATCTAAGCCTATTCATCAAGACCCATCGGGTAACTATATTCACTTTGGAGCTCGAGAATTTGGTATGAGTGCGATTTCTAATGGAATAGCACTCCATGGTGGTTTTTTGCCATATACAGCAACCTTTTTAATGTTTTTTGAATATGCACGTAATGCCGTACGCATGGCAGCATTAATGCGAATCAGACAGATTATGATATACACTCATGACTCTATTGGATTAGGTGAGGACGGTCCTACACACCAACCCATTGAGCAGTTATCGAGTTTGCGTCTTACACCAAATATGAGTACTTGGAGACCTTGTGATCAAGTTGAATGTGCAATTGCCTGGAAATTCGCCATTGAACGTTATGATGGTCCCACTGCTCTTGTACTTTCCCGTCAGAATCTAACACAACAAAAACGTACTGATGAACAGTTATCTAATGTTGTTCGTGGTGCATATATCCTCCAAGATTGTGTAGGACAACCAGACCTTATTATAATTGCCACAGGATCGGAAGTTGAATTAGCAGTAAATGCATATCAATATCTCACTCAAGAAGGGTATAAATTACGTTTAGTTTCTATGCCATCTACTGATGTGTTTGATAAACAAGATATTTATTACCGCGAATCGGTATTACCAAGTTCTATAACCTCTCGTGTAGCAATTGAAGCAGGTATTGCTGATTATTGGTTTAAATATATTGGTCTAAACGGTGCTATTATAGCAATGACCCAATTTGGTAAATCGGCTCCATCAGAAAAACTTTTTAAACTATTTGGCTTTACAGTAGAAAACGTAGTAAAAAAGATAAAAGATCTACTTAAATTCTATAATACAAAGTTAATTCATTAAAAATATTTTCTAATTATTCTCTTAGTCATTCTTATTAGAATGACTTTATATAGATATTAAAAATATAATTTAAATATCAATGATTTCTAATTTTAAGACACTTTAATAGATTTATGATTGAATAATAATGTTCACTTTAATTATATAAATAGATGGAATCAATATTGTTAACAGTTGATATATTATATCAATAATAGTCTGGTATTTTTTATAGAAAGGAATACTATTTATTATAAATATATAAAAATAAGATTAAGCGATCGGGTAATTTTTATAGAATTCATTGTTTAATATTTGGATATTATTGTAATAATTAGTGTTATTACAAAATATAAAAGCCAATACTTTTATTATTTCCCTCTTTTAAATTAGAAATTATTAGGATAAGGAAATATATAAATTTCTTTTTATTTTAAATATAAAATAAAGTGCTTAAAACTAAATCAAATTTAATAGAGTAAACATCGTTTAAATATCTAGGCAATATTTTACTTACAATACCTCATAATCATTTCCAGTAATTAGAAGGTATTTCCTCCATCAAAACAATGAAGATGGTCAATTAAAATAGAGCGATTACTAAATAATCATATCTAATATGGAATGATTTCTATCTTTTTTATCTTACTAGACTTCAGCATGAATGATACTGACAATCTATTATTTATTCTAGTTAAAATAATAATTGATACTAAATTGAGTTTTGATAAATATGTTTAAAACAGATAACATCATGCATTGATTATTAAGCCAAATATCAATGCTCCAATGTATGAATCCAATATTTATTTATTCTAGATAGCGCGCTCATAATTTACTTATTCTAGAATAAAAAATTAGAAGACTATTGTAATAAATACAACTAATTACAAATATATCGTTTTTAATAAGAAAAGATAATCCATACTCAATGTTATATTTCAAAATAATGTTATAGTATGTTTAATATTATTCTATTTATAAAAATATTAATAGTTCATTTGTTATTATAACTTTAGTTTATACTAAATATAAAACACACTTTCTCTGATGAGAATTCGCTCATAATCAAAACTATCTTATAGTCTTGTATTACAAAGGAGGGGGTATGCCTATAGCAAGAATGATTGATCTGGATCTTGTTGGAAAACGCGTTCTAATTCGATCTGATCTTAATGTGCCAGTCCAAAAAGGGAAAATTCTATCTGATGCACGTATTTGCGCCGCTCTACCAACTATTGAAATAGCCCTTAGAAAAGGCGCTTACATAATGGTAAGCTCACATATGGGGCGTCCAACTGAAGGGGAATACAATGAACACTTCTCTCTTTTACCTGTAGTTAACTATTTAAAAGAGAAGTTGGGTAGGAATTGTGTGTCTCTCGTAAAAAATTATTTAAACGGTATTCACTTATCCTCTGGAAAAGTACTAGTACTAGAAAATGTTCGTTTTAATAAAGGAGAAAAAAACAATGACATAATACTTTCTAAAAAATATGCCGCATTATGTGATGTTTTTGTTATGGACGCCTTCGGGTCTGCGCATCGAGCACAAGCTTCTACTTATGGAGTAAGTAAATTCTCTGAGGTTGCCTGCGCAGGTCCACTTTTATTATCCGAATTAGATGCTTTAGACAAAGCGCTTAGGAATCCCTCTCGTCCTATGGTAGCGGTGGTAGGTGGGTCCAAAGTTTCTAGCAAATTTCATACGCTACATTCGCTTGGTAAAATTGCTGATACTGTAATTGTTGGAGGAGGCATTGCTAATACTTTTATTGCTATTGATAATAGTGTAGGAAACTCACTTTATGAACCAGTTTTTGTTAATCAAGCTAAAATATTGCGTGATACCTTTTCAGTAGAAGTTCCTATTGATGTTCGTGTAACCACTCCGAATGTAGAAAAGAATCAATGTATTGTTAAGCAGGTCTCTGAAATACAAGTAAATGAAGAGATTTTAGATATTGGCGATAAAACTGCTTTATCCATGGCTAAATTATTAAAATCCGCTCGTACTATTCTTTGGAATGGTCCTGTTGGTGTATTTGAATTACCTAACTTTCAGAAAGGTACGAAAATCATTGCTCAAGCAATTGCAGATAGTAATGCATTTTCTATTGCAGGAGGTGGGGATACACTAGCTGCTATTGATTTATTTGATATCAAAGACAAAATATCTTATATCTCTACTGGAGGAGGGTCTTTCCTAGAATTTATAGAAGGAAAAGATTTACCTGCGGTGACTATACTAAAAGATCGTACACATCATGGATATAATAAGAAATAAATATCTTTGTCTTCTAGTTAGAATTAAAATTCTCTTCAACTGATCTCGTCTTCAACTAATCTGATAAAGCAGGACTAGTGTATATGTCTAATCTTTTAGATTTTGTGAAACCAGGTGTTATTACTGGTCATGATGTACAAAAAGTGTTTAAAATAGCTAAAGATAATCATTTTGCATTACCATCTGTGAATTGTATAGATACTAATTCTATTAACGCTGTATTAGAAACTGCTGCACAAGTTCAATCTCCAGTGATTATTCAATTTTCCTATAATGGAGCAAGATTTATGGCTGGGAAAAAACTTGAGCTTGAACCACCCCATACTGCTTCTATTCTTGGCGCCATATCTGGTGCAAAGCATGCCCATTTAATGGCAAAATACTATGGCATTCCAATCATATTACATACCGATCACTGCCCAGAAAAATTGTTACCTTGGATTGACGGGCTTTTAAAAGAAGGGGAAAGTTATTTTTTTCAAAATGGAAAACCTTTGTTTTCCTCTCATATGATTGACTTATCTTCCGAACCTATAGAAAAAAATATTGAAATTTCTCGCCAATATTTATCACGAATGAAAAAAATCAATATGACTCTAGAAATTGAACTAGGTTGCACTGGAGGGGAAGAAGATGGTGTTGAGAATAGCCACATGGACGCAGATAAGTTCTATACGCACCCAACTGATGTGAACTATGCATATACTATGCTCAGTTCAATCAGTACAGATTTTACAATTGCAGCTTCTTTTGGCAATGTCCATGGTGTATATCAACCGGGAAATATAACATTAAAACCAATTATTTTACGTGACTCACAAGATTTTGTTATGAAAAAACACAATTTATCTCATAACCCATTAAACTTTGTATTTCATGGTGGATCAGGGTCATCTTCTGATGAAATCAAAGAAGCTATTAGATTTGGTGTTGTTAAAATGAATATTGACACCGATATTCAATGGGCATCCTGGCATGGTATTCTTCAATACTATAAAAAAAATAAATCTTATCTCCAAGGCCAGCTTGGAAATTATTTGGGAGATGATAAACCAAATAAGAAGTTTTATGATCCAAGAGCATGGTTACGTGAATCTCAGTTATTTATGATAGATCGCTTAAAATATTATTTTAAACAACTGAATGCTATTAATGTACTTTAGTTCATTCTTAACTCTAACCACTATTTTTAGTGGTTAGAATGTTCTTTAGAAGACATACTCTTTTATGTAGGAAGTCATAAGAAATAAAAGTATATTAAACCAGAGACCTATCAATAGATAGGTTTGTATCTAGACATAATATCAAAAATTAAATTAGTTTAATTATTAAATATATTGTAGTCTATACTTACCGAACATGGAAGATCATCTGGTCATGATAATAAAAATACATACATCTAAATGTATTTGTACTATCAAATCCTTAGTACATCCGACTTATCTAATAAGGAAAATAAGGAAAAGTTTAAGAAACATCTATAACAATATCAGAAATATATATACAATATAATTGTATAAAAATTAAATTCCTATTTAAATAAGAAAAATTAATATTAAATAAACAGAAAGATCAATGATTCTAAATATAATCTGTAATCATTTTCAATACATTTATCAATAATTCCGTAATTTTTATAGTATAAAGAATCTATCCATTATTATATCATCACGATTTTTGACAGAAATATTCTAGATAAAAAGGATGTCTATAAACTAAATTTGATTCTAACTAAATTACTAGAGAATATTCTTTAGTATTTGTATCCAAAACCTTTACAGTTCTTATATTAAAATAGTCTTTAATACGATTTTCTATAATTAGAGACAAAAGGTTATGATCTATAACCATTACTATTTATTTCTATCTAGCTATGACCAGTCTATCAGACACGCATGATAGACACAGGAGACTATAAATAGTATTTGATATGCATTTTATTAAAATATCTATAAATCTATTTTTTATTTCTTCATCAAGAAACCAACATATATTAATTGAGCGAAAACTATTAAACTTTGATCAGAGATCAAACTATTCTATAATATATTAAAGAATTTTAATTTTTTACATAAATATATCTCAATTACTTATTATCCTATTGTTTATACCAAATAATTTTAATCTTTTAGTATTATTCTATTTTCTATCAATTGAAAATTGATTATATATCAAAACTAATAAGCTATTAAATATAGCTTTTTCTGTTTATACAATTAATTAGTAATGATAAAATCATCTTATATTATAACATGAAATTCATCAATACTTTCAGATATCATTTTATGAATTCTATCTATAATTCTATTAATCAACTATATATAAAAATATAAATAAATAAGCTATTTTCTTTTATAAATTAGAGAAAAACAATATAAATTAGAATAATTAATCATTATATTTTGTAAAAAATTTATTTGAATGGAAATTTGTTTTTCACAACTTAAGAAATTTAAATCGAAACATATTTCTTATCATAAAAAGATTGGAATACATATTAAAATCAGAATACTTACGCTATTTATCATAGATAAAAGCGCACATAAAAAAAGATAATAATATCTCTTAGATCTAACATTAAAAAATATAAAATAGTGATGATTTAATTTCTATGATAGAAATATTGAAGATATTAAATAGTTTTAACACTATGTGTACCTGTAATTAAGAATATGACTATTTATACTATTAATCATAATAAATTTTTCTGATAAAAGGAAAGTATTTAGAGTTATATAATGACTCTAATAAACAATATTAATAATATAGACATCATTTTCTTCTGATTTGTCAGGAGACAATAACCCTTTAAAACCGCAACCTACTAACCCCGCGATCATTATTATTAGAACTAAAAATCTCATTATTTGTAATATAACTATTAATTTAATCATTTTCAATCTGATTTTTACATCTTACATTACGAATATCATCTTCAATACTACAGATTTTATTGGTTATTAATTGTACTAGGTCTTGAAAATGACATGCATATTTTGAGAAAGCTTGATTACTTTTCTAATTCTTCATAATTTAGTAATCAAAACCATAGGATTATATGTATAATACAATAATATTATTATATTAATAATATTTAGACATTTAAGAAAATCTTAATTAATTTAATTTATCATCAACTAATTACTATTGAACTATTATTAATAATTAAAAACTAGAAACATAGAACAGATAAAATTCGGATCTATTTATTAGATTAATAATTTCATATAATATCTATTAAATTATAAATTCTATATTTAAAATACATATATCATATATATTGAATAATTTTACTGCATGTTAGTTTTAATCTAAAGATAAAAATTAATAAAAAATCATCTCTACTTAATAAGATGAATTTTTGAAAATAAATACTATATTTCTTGGTCATAAACGATATATGACCATCCCTTATACTCTAAGTATTTTTTAATTACTTATGAAATATTAAAATATAAAATTACATAAAATATTGATTATAAAAGAATACGTTGGATTATCAATCCTTTGGTATTGTTTATAATTCATCTATAAAATTTTAATTTTAATATTAATTATCTTTTGATATACTAAAATTTTTTTTAAAAAACGTGATTAATACTTATTATATAAAAGATAAATGATTAATATATTGATTAAAAATAAAAAAAACAAATCGGAAAGTATCATATACTAAAATATATATTAAACCATATACTAATAATCTATATTGAAAATATATAAATTCAACGTCGTTTTTAAAAAGTATATTACTTATATACCTAGTATGACTTATTTTTCTAACATAATAGATTTATTTCTATATAATATAATTATCAATGTTAAATTTTAATTTCATATATTATAATGAAAAAGAAGATATTAACATCTTTCATATTATGAAAGAAATAAAATAATTTTTTGAAATTAATTACTTTATTATGTAATAATCTTATTATTTTGATTGAGTTTAAAATAGTCATATCATATTTGAATATGATTATTATCACGATTTTCTCTTTTGAAAAGGAATAATTTATGCGTTATAGTTATCGGAAAAATATCTATATGCAGACTTGCATTTATTCTTTAATAAAGACAATAGAATATGATATAATTTTATTAATCATTCTAAGATTATTGAACATATATTTAATAAATCGATCATTCTCCTCTTCCCGTCTTTTCTTGATATTCCATCTGTTTTATTAATTAAAATATTTGATCCTAAATAACTTAACTAATATAATTAAATATTATTTCACTTATGTTGATAGCTCATGAGTGAACGTATTTAAATTTTCTAATTAAAAATCTATATCTCTTAATAGAGTATAAGAGTCAAGTAGTCACTTTCTAATAAATTTACGATAAAAAACTGATATATACATTGTATCAATCTGTCAATATACAAAATACCTGTACAATATTATAGACATAATATAATACATCTACATATAATATATCATATAATACATCTACATAGTAGATACTGTATTAAAATTAGTTTTAATAAGAGATTAGTTACACTTGTTTTAAATCTAAAAACTATAAATACAACATGGAGCGAAAAATGATAAAAATATAGTACAACTATTCTCATATTTTCCTATTAGACAAAATATATTATAATATATACTATCATTTTTATTAAGTTATTTAAAAATATCATGCATCTACTTTGAAAAATTTAACATAAAGTGTCTCAATATATATAAAAATAATTGATTTTTTATTCTAACAATTTTGATATTTTAAGGTAGTTAACTTTGACAAAAAGCATAGCGATAGCTCTTTAATTAAGTCTCGAAAAGTCAATGATAAACATTTATTTTAATTAAAATGATTTAAATTAGATATTCTATAACTACTATTCATTTGATAGCGCAGCCCTTTTTAAAACCAATGAACATATATTGAATTCAACTATTCTTGTCCTTACATCAAGTCTATACACTTAATTGATTATATGGCATATTTACAAAAGATTAGGCAAGATGGTATGAAAGATGTCACGAAAAGTCTTAAGAATCGCTACTAGAAAAAGCCCTCTAGCTTTATGGCAAACACAATATGTCACAAATTCTTTACTTATACATTATCCAGAACTATGTATACAAAAAGTTCCTATTCTGACACGTGGTGATATTATGCTTAACACATCACTAATAGGAATAGGTGGTAAAGGATTATTTGTAAAAGAATTAGAGCAGGCTATTTTATCAGATCATGCAGATATAGCAGTGCACTCCATCAAAGATTTACCAATCTACTTTCCAGAGGGACTAGGTTTAGTCACCATATGTGAACGCGAAGATCCTCATGACGCATTTGTTTCCAATCACTATTCATTAGTAGAGTTTCTTCCACTGGGATCAATCATTGGTACATCTAGCCCACGACGACAATGTCAGCTACGAGCTCAACGCCCAGATTTAATTATTAAATTCCTTCGTGGAAATATTGCAACTCGTCTTGATAAACTAGATCAAGGGACATATGATGCAATTATTCTAGCTGTTGCTGGACTAAAGCGATTGAATTTAAGTTGCCGAATTAAACACGTCATACCAGCCGAGGTAGTGCTTCCTGCCGTTGGTCAGGGCGCAATAGGTATTGAATGTCGTTTGGATGATTTAGAAACCATTAACTTACTTAAGATATTAAATCATAGTGATAGTGAAGATCGGATAATTGCAGAACGTGCTATGAACACTCGTTTATCTGCTCATTGTCAAATGCCAGTAGGTAGTTATGCCCTTTTGGAAGGGGAGGATTTATGGCTTCGAGGACTAATAGGTTCGTTAGATGGTAGTCATATCATACGTAAAGAACGACGAGGTCCACGTAAGCAAGCGGAAAAAATAGGTATTTTATTAGCCGAAGAACTCTTGATGCATGGGGCTCAGAACATTCTTTCATCATTTACTGTAGATACGCTATTTAAATGAATATTTTAGTTACTCGGCCAGAACCGTCAGCAGGCGATTTAGTAAACCAGCTACGTCATCAAGGACATATTGCGTGGTCATTTCCATTAATAGAGTTTGCTCCAGGCGCTCAATTGCATATTTTATCTAAAAGAATAAAAATGTTAAAAAAAGCAGATCTTGTATTTATTCTTTCTCAAAACGCTGTTCATTATATTAATATTTTTTTTAAAAATGAAAAATTTTTCTGGCCGAAAAAATTAACTTACTACGCAATAGGACACAGTACAGCATTAGCTTTTTATAAAATAAGTGGACATGAAGTATCCTGGCCAGATTCACAAGAAACGACCGAGATACTAATTCAGAACTTAGCCTCACAGACTATCTTTGGTAAGAGAGCTCTAATTCTTCGAGGTAATGGTGGAAGAAATTTACTGGAAAACACCTTACGCTACTATGGTGCGGAAGTAGAATGCCTTGAATGCTATCAACGTTGCGAAAAACATTATCATGGCTCAAAAGAAGCTCATCGTTGGAGAAGAAAAGGTATAAACACACTAGTCGTCACTAGTGGTTCAATGTTACAACAGCTATACTGTCTATTTTCTGATACGGATAGGGATGAGTGGTTGTTACGCTGCCGTTTATTAGTAGTAAGTAAACGTTTATTAATTTTAGCACGCAAACTTGGTTGGATCAACATCTATGTTGCTAACAAAGCTGATAACAATTCATTATTGCAAGCAATTTCATATTTCTCTTAATTGTTTCTATACATATCAAAGATGGTAACTGAGACCCTATTATATTTAATATCCATATGTTCAGTAACATCTATTTTATTTAAGATAGAATCCATATTTTTTCTATTCTAAATTAAAATTTTTATAAAACATAAATAAAGATATCGTATAGTAATGCGATTACTTAATGATTGTAATCATATTAAATTATTTTAAATCAGCATAAGGTAATCAATACTAGATTTGATAATGATCACCCAAACTTATAGGTAGAGTCAATTTTGATTATTTTAATAATCCTTAGTGGTTCTATAAGCTTTAAAATAAATCTGATATATTTAAAGATCATTAAGATTATTTATCTTCACATAAACTCATTTCTTAGGGAAGAGATCTTGATATTGAATGCTAAAAATTAATTTTTTAATTATGTAGAATTAGTTCTAATATAGTGTTATTAGTATAACTGTCTAAAAATAAAAATATATCTACACCATACGCTATAGATATATAAAACTACTATGCATCCATTTCAATATACGATTAATACTAAAAATTTGGATTATTTAGAAAGATTATTTACTTAATGCGTTCTAATATTAATTAAATATGTCATATTATTACTTCGATATATTTATCTTTGTATTATCACTAAATAATTAAAAATTAATTTATTTCAGTCATCAGATTATGAATATAAACTTTTTGTCACCGAATTGATTATACATAATAACAACTATCTCTTGTAAGAGATTATTAGAGTATTAGATTCAATAAAATGTAACTAAAAGCTCTGAAATATATATCAATATCACTCCTAAATGAAGTTATATGGGTTATGTGCGAATAAAGATTTATTGTTGTTAAATTCATATTCTATCTACATAGTAGAAGACGTTGATTGCATTAATATTTTAATATAACTTAATAAGTAACTCAACTTAGATTTATGCCTTTCCATAAAGAATCTATGTATCATTCTGATATTGACATTTAAAAAAACTAATTATGGACCTATTCTATCTAATTATAGAAAAACAACGATCATAATGATTCCAAGATAAATAAAAATAATTTTTATTCAATTAATTAATGATATGCACTGTATGTATATAGATATATTAATCTGATTTCACCAACTATTATAGTATGCTGTTGTTTATTTAAAAACATATATGTGTTTTTTTGATAAAAAATTATTATAAAGCTTGTTTTTCACAAAATTAAATATAAATCTATATTTAATATATAGATATTATCCATTGTTCTTGTTAGTCATCTAACTTGGTCTAAAATTGATACATATAAATAACATTATTTTATAAATACTAACCTTGGTTTCTCTAACTTTACGAATAAAATAGAATATTGATTGTCTAATATATAGTTATGATTAATCAAAATATGCATTGAAGTGTTATACTATACTTGATCATTTATAAGATGATATGGGTTCTGATTCAATGAACTATGTAGTTTAGAGGAAAAGTTTAAAACTTTTATGCAATATTCTACAATAAACTTCTAAGATTTTTGGATAAGATATAAATTTATTTCGATCAATGCAGTAAATATCGATTTTTCACAGAAAATTTTACCGAAAATACTATAATTAATAAAAAATAAAACCTTCAAACACTAGAAATAATTATTCAAAATGTAATATAGCTTAGTTCTATACAATTTATGATCAAATATATTATCATAAAAAATGATATTTAAAAAATTTCTAGCTCTCATTGTTACATAAAATGCCTTTTTATTGTGCTAACTATTAACTATAATGTATACTAATTGAAATCAGTCGACATAATGAGACAAAAAAGAACAACTATGGAAATACCTTCTTGATTAAAGAAAAAATCATAAATTTTAATATGCGTTACGTACTACTATATATAAATGGAAAATTCTAATTATATCAAATATAATCTCGTTATGATATTAAACTAATATATCATATATTTAGAAAAGACCGATAACGATCAATAGCTATGAAATTATACTACTTTCATCAATTTTAAAAGATCTGCATGGCTTATTCTAAGCCATGCAGAATAATTAATCTATGCTATTATAGTAGATAGATTGGAATAAAATATGAATAATACATTCAATACTTTCTATAACATATTTGTTAAATTTTAATTTATTAATCTCTTTTGAATTATATAGATTAATCAAATCTACCGTTTTATAATGATCTCAGATCAGTAAATTATATTGAATAATGCTATAAATACATTGATGTATTTTAATTAGAAAGTTTTGTAGATAATAAAATTATCTATGAAATTAAAGATATTATCTTTAATACCATTCAAAAATATAATTTTTATACAAAATTTACTATTTTAGTAAGCCTACCTTCTCATTATCTTATTATCTCATTATCTTATTAGAAGAATGAGTAATCATATCATCAAGTCTATTACAACCTTGATTATATTGAGTAAGCGAAAGATGCATCAATAAAAGGAAAATGGATATTCTTTTCGGAGATTGAAAAATCGACATCTTCAATTAATAAAATTAGATAGTATAATCGAGATAGTGCTATTTGTACGAAATAAAGAGATGATTTATTTATTCTGGTCTAGACGTGATCTTAGACTATACAATAACTTGATATATTATCTTTTTTAAATTACAGATCAACTTAAAAATATAGTCGTAGAATAACAAAATTTAGACAAGTTGAGTTATTTTCCCTATAAATATTGGAGTGACTGTATTGATTTTATTTCTGGTGGTATCAGCTTAATATTATATAATCTAGTTTCTATAACTGAACTTACTGAAATAGATAAGTAGATTTATCTTTGATTTCTAAATATCCTAAATGAGATACCTACTCCTATATGATTTAAATTAATAAATTATACCTAATTCTTCTCAACTTAAAATTTTAAATAAAATAGAATTTTGGTTTATTGTTGTTTAAAGTTATAGAAATAGTCACTATGATCTTATCTATACATTAGATAACCCCAAAAAAACCACAATGACCTAAATACAGAAAGTTTCTATTTGAAAATATAGTCGATTTCCTCTCATAATCTTACTCAATGAGTAATAATCATTATTACTGTCATGTTCTCATCTAATAGTATTAAATAAATTAGGATTATAGAAGTTACATCTAATAAGCCCAAACAATATTTCAGACTCTATAACTTAAGCAACATGTCTGATCCTTATTTTTTTACGTAGAATCTTTAACTATTTAGTTAATTCTTCTTCCGTAAAATCAATAAATTACAGATATTATTCTGTTTTGTCTATGCTGTAATAAGATTACTTATTTACTTAAAAATAAATATTCTAAATATTATTATTCTAATTTTCTATTATGAGATTACAATAATTACGTGTATTATAACTATTGCTTTCTTCTTAATTTGATAGAACAAGAGAATACATCGTTATAACTATTAAAAATAAACGAATGTAAAGTTCCTATTAAGGGAAGTTATATTCTTATAACTCTTTACTATATTTTATTTGCTTATTAATGATTTATTACCTAATGATGTTTTTTTATGAACGTGATTGTATCTATGCCGATCATTAATTGAGTAATTGTTATCTTCACGCATCTAAATTTTAGATATTAGACTAATTATAAAAAGAAAAAATTATTTTTTATTTTGATATCTTCTCATAAGAAGATGGATATCTATTATTTTATGACGACTATATTAGGTTTGTTAATTATTAGACGAGGTAACTTAAATTCTATATTATTAATTCCTTTATACCATTTTAATCTTAGTTATAACAAGACTGTGTAGGAGACTATAACATCAGAACGTCAGAAAATTTAATAATATAAATCTCATATTAGAGAACACTCGTATTACATACATATAATTATTTCATACCAGATACATTAATATCTATAATTATAGAACTATATTAGTAATATATTAGATAATCACCTATATATCTAAAAAACTATATGTTTTGTACATATGCGCCATTTATATTACATTTATATTAAATCATCTAGATTACTTTTATTTTAGTATATTTCCAACATTGTTACTAACAATAAGAATAAAATTTCTATATCTCAAATTATTTGAGATTTTTTATAAAATAACCATAGTATCTATTAATTATATTTTAAACACATAAGATTTATTTCTTATGGAAATTTTTTATTAATTTAACTGGGTAAGTTTAAACCTATTCAAACTTTGTAAAAATTATTAAAATTAATTATATAAACTTATTTATATTTTTTATCTTGTTATAAGAGAACAAAACGTTAGATTGATTTATATAGAAATTGAGATTAATCGTAATATATTACACTACTCTATTTATAGAAAGAGGCATAGTAAAATCAATATATAAAAATAATAACTCGTCATGAAAAATACAAAATAAAATTGTGTTACAAATTAAAGATTTATTCTCAATTTTAAATTTTTCTAAATAAGAAATAATTAGACAAATTTTATCATTGCAAAACTAATGATATGTTGAGATAGATCTATATCTATTATAGATTAGATATTTGAACATTATTAAAATAAATACTCTTGATCAAAAGAAATACTATGATTAAATTAGATCTCTGAAGTAAAAGTATAAAAATTTATTTTTTTATTAATTCCATATTGTAGAATAATTAAATTCTAACTATCCTGAATAAAATAATAAAATATAGCTAAAAAATAAATATTCTTAGCTATATATAAATTACATAAACATTTATTATTATACTAACTATATTAAAACTATCTAATATAGAACGTTATACACTAATCGAACGGTATAATATTTTTCGAAATATAGTCATAGGAATGGTTTGATGACTTACACAGTCTTCATCTTTTTTAAGATAGGCATAATCTGAAAATAAATCTTATGGATATTAAGTTTATCCAAATAAACCTAATTCATAAAGATTTCTGAATGTGCAATTGATATAATATATATAGAAATATCTTTGATATAACTAAAAGACCAATATAGTAAAGATAATTTAAAAAAAATAAGAAAAAACTAATTATATCCATAGCTATCTTTGTAAGCTGTCCTTTTTTTCTTTAATTTAAATGAGACGCGACCTGTTATTATGATAACAAGGATTTAAAAACACTTAACGGATTAAAATGATAATTAGAACTTCTAATTAAGTTATTGCATATTTGTATAATTAGAATGCCAGAATTTCTGGATTATGTATTCATATATCCAAGGAATCCCAAATTTCATCGATACGAGCGGTGACAACAGGGTCTTTTTTGATAGGCGTTCCCCAAGTTCGTTGAGTTTCACCCTCCCATTTATTAGTTGCATCTATCCCAATTTTTGATCCTAATCCGGAAATAGGTGAAGAAAAATCAAGATAATCAATTGGCATTTTATCTAGTATCATTGTATCACGTAACGGATCTGTTCTCGTAGTTATTGCCCAAATCACGTCCTTCCAATCTCGAGCATTAATATCATCATCACAGATGATGATAAATTTCGTGTACATAAATTGCCGAAGAAATGACCATACTCCCATCATGATTACTTTTGCATGACCAATATATTTCTTTTTAATTGTTAAGATAGCTAGACGATAGGAACAACCCTCGGGTGGTAAATAAAAATCAATAATTTCTGGAAACTGTTTTTGTAAAATAGGTATAAAAACTTCATTAAGTGCTACACCTAAGACTGAAGGTTCGTCTGGAGGACGTCCAGTATAAGTAGAATGGTAAATTGCTGAACGACGCTGTGTAATATGCGTAACCGTTAGAACAGGGAACTCATCTATTTCATTATAATATCCAGTATGATCACCATAAGGACCTTCAGGTGCTGTTTCACCCGGTTCAATATATCCTTCTAAAATTATTTCTGCTCTAGCTGGTACCTCTAAATCATTAGATATACACTTAACAACTTCAGTGTGAGCCCCGCGTATGAGCCCAGAAAATGAATATTCTGAAAATGTATCTGGAATTGGTGCTACTGCTCCAAGTATGGTAGCTGGATCAGCTCCAAGTGCTACAGATACTGGAAAACGCCTCTCAATATATTTTTGATTCCAATCTCGAAAATCTAATGCACCACTACGATGAGGTAACCATCGTATAATAAGCTTATTAGTACTTATGATTTGTTGACGGTAAATGGCGAGATTCTGTCTTTCCTTATTTGGCCCCCGTGTGATCGTTAATCCCCATGTGACCAATGGTGCAATATCGCCAGGCCAGCACTTCATTATTGGAAAGCGCGTTAAATCAACATCTTTTCCGCAGCAGACCTGCTCTTGACAAGGGGCATAACGAAGACGCTTTGTTGTCATGTTAAGCGCTTGCTTCCAGTGTGGAATTTTGTTATAAAAATCACGAAAACCACAAAGGGGATCAGGCTCTTTAAGAAAAGCAATCAAACGCCCTACTTCACGCAAAGATTTCACATCTGTTTTACCCATTCCCATTGCGACACGATTAACTGTGCCAAATAAATTGCATAAAACTGGCATGTCATAACCCTTAGGGTTCTCGAATAATAAAGCTGGTCCACCGATCTGTAAGACACGATCAGAAACTTCAGTCATTTCAAGATGAGGATCAATTACTTGTTTAATACGTCTCAATTCTCCTTTCTCTTCTAAGAAAGAAATAAATTCTCGTAGGTCTTTATGTCTCATAACTTACCAATAATGCCTAAAAATGATTTTACCAATCATAGTCATAATTTTTTCAAATAACAGATTAAATAGAATAAATTATAATATCTATATTATATAATAAATGATACATCTATTAAGATAATGAACTATACTATGTTAATTTTTTTTAAAAAAACGCATATTATGTTTAACGCAACAGTATTAATAATTGCACTCATTAATTCTCTAATCTATAAAATTCAACTAATCTATTTATAGATAGTTATTAAGAGGCATTGAATAATTCTGTTCAAATATATCGAAACATTATATATTAGATAGAATATAGTTGGAAATAGAGTTTAATATCTATTAGGATAAGGATTATGTTATATGATGATTATATTTCAATATTTTAGATGTTGAATATTATTGTGTATTGGCTTTACAAGATAATTAAATATCTTCTAACCTTCTAAGCAGGTTTCTTATATGTGATATTTACTAGATGAAAAACTCATCATCAAAATACTGTTATAAATATAACGTTTAAGCTCTAATTTGAACGTTATATGAGATGGCAATAAAACTCAAATAAACAAACGGTCATCATTTAAATTTAAATACATGCTAGTAATAACTTTATTGTGTTACTCTATTCTACTATCTACTATAGTTTTATTAAAATATTAGTTTTCATTCATATTGTCATTATAACACTCCTGTAATCATCTAATAAACACCTCTATCCTAAAGTGTCATATATGGTATAAGCTTGTCATATAAGTAATTTACATAATTACTAGATTAGTGCATATAAACAATGCAATAACTTTAAAAAAGAGAAAACACATTAACATATACAACAGATATACCGTTGATTATAAAAACTTCTATATATAAATATTACTTATCATAGTTAAATGTTCCATAGAAAATTTAACTACATCATATGTAAACATATGTGTCATAAATAATTTTTATCAATATTAATATTAAAAACTCTACTTATTTAATTTTCTTGAGTAAGAAAAGATTAATAAATTAGTAAGTCTAATATAATAGTAATATACCTTAAATAAGAAAATAGCTTGTACAACAGTAGTACATTAAACAACGAAAAAATTAATGAATTAAATTAGAAAAATTTATTTAAGTAATAATCATAAATATTTTGTAAGCTTAAACAATAAAATCTATATATCCCATTGTTCTCCTTAAATTCATCAAGATTATATAAATAAAAAATTTGTATATATAAAATCATTAGATCCATCTACAAATATCCGTATTTAATTTTTGATTTAATCTAGACAATAACGCTTAACTTAAGATATATGAATACTAGAATATAAGTATATCAATATTTATTGAATTACAGATTCTTTTAATAATTACAGACTCTAAGGACTTCTAAGTCAATATGGCTATGAAAAGCCACTAAGACATTTATTAATCCAGTCTTCTTATAAATAACAATAGAAACAACTTCTTTAAATGTTATAACGTTAATTAAATAGAAACAAGGAAGATCCCTATGTCAGAACGCTTATATTATGACTCAGATCCGACCGAAACTAATGATTGGATAGACTCAATTAAATCAGTGATACATTCAGAAGGTTCTGAACGTACGCAATATTTGATTAATCAAGTATTAAAAGTTGCTCATGAAAATGGTGTAGAAATACCTAATCATCAATTGAATAATCGCAATAATCCCTATGTAAATTCTATTCCTGTACAAGATGAACCAGCATATCCAGGCGATATTATTTTAGAAAATCGTATTTGTTCCGCAGTACGGTGGAATGCAATTATTACTGTTTTGAGAGCTTCACAAAAAAATCTAGGATTAGGTGGGCATCTAGCTTCTTTTCAATCTGCCTCAGTTTTATATGAAGTATGTTTTAATCATTTTTTCCGAGCAAGCACTACAAAAGATGGTGGTGATCTCGTTTATTTTCAGGGGCATTCTTCTCCAGGTATATATGCTCGCGCCTTTCTTGAAGGACGTCTTAGTGAGCAACAAATGAACAATTTTCGTCAAGAAACCAAAGGGTGTGGGTTACCATCTTACCCACATCCCCAACTAATGCCTAACTTCTGGCAATTTCCAACTGTATCCATGGGATTAGGTGCTGTAGGCGCTATTTATCAAGCTAAATTTTTAAAATACCTTCTCAACCGAAAGCTAAAAGATACATCTAAACAAACAGTTTATGCTTTTCTTGGTGATGGCGAAATGGATGAGCCAGAATCCAAGGGTGCTATTACCATAGCAACCCGAGAAAAATTAGATAACTTAATTTTTATCATTAATTGCAATCTTCAACGATTAGATGGTCCGGTTATAGGAAATGGAAAAATAATTAACGAACTAGAAGGAATCTTTTCAGGGGCAGGATGGAAGGTAATTAAAGTAATTTGGGGTAGCAAATGGGATCCACTATTCCGTCAAGATACTAGCGGTAAATTAGTTCAATTAATGAATCAAACTGTGGACGGAGACTACCAGACTTTTAAATCTAAAAATGGAAACTATATACGTCAACATTTTTTCGGAAAGTATCCAGAAACATTAAAACTAGTAGAAAATATGACCAACGATGAAATTTGGTCCCTAGATCGAGGCGGTCATGATCCGAAAAAAATCTATGCTGCACTGAAAAAAGCAAAAGAAACTGAAGGTCAACCCGTAATAATTTTGGCTCATACTATTAAGGGCTATGGAATGGGTGAAATTGCTGAAGGTAAAAATACAGCACATCAGATAAAACAGATGAGTATAGAGAATCTACATTATATACGTGACCGTTTAAATATTCCTATTAATAATGATCAAATTAAAAATTTACCCTATTTTACGTTTAAAAAAAATTCAGATGAATACAACTATCTTCATAACCAGCGAATTAAACTAGGTGGCTATTTACCCACTCGAAGAGAAATGTTTAATGCAACTATCGATCTCCCAATATTAGAAAAATTTTACCATGTTTTATCTGAATCATCTAAAGAAATATCAACTACTCTTGCTTTTATACGCACGTTCAATGTTTTACTCAAAACCTCTTCCATTAAAGATCAACTAGTACCAATTGTTGCTGATGAAGCTCGTACGTTTGGAATGGAAGGCTTATTCCGTCAGATTGGAATATATAACTCAACTGGTCAGAAATATTGCCCTTCAGATCGCGATCAAGTTGCATATTATAAAGAAGAAACAACAGGTCAGATTCTACAAGAAGGGATAAATGAGTTAGGAGCTGGAGCATCTTGGCTAGCCTCAGCGACATCTTATAGCACTAATAATTTACCTATGATTCCATTTTATATCTATTATTCGATGTTTGGTTTTCAGCGTATTGGTGATCTTCTTTGGGCTGCCGGAGATCAGCAAGCACGAGGTTTTCTTATTGGTGGAACTTCAGGACGCACAACTCTAAATGGAGAAGGACTCCAACATGCAGATGGTCATAGCCACATACAAGCTCTTACTATTCCTAACTGTATTTCTTGGGATCCAGCTTACGCTTATGAAGTAGCAGTTATTATACATGATGGATTGACTCGCATGTATGGTACTGAACAAGAAAATGTTTTTTATTATATTACTGTAGGAAATGAAAAGTACCATATGCCAGCAATGCCAAAAGGAGCAGAATACGGTATTCGAAAAGGTATATATCAGATAGAAAATATAGAAGGGAAAACAGGAGAAATTCAGCTTTTAGGATCAGGTTCTACTCTTAGGCATGTTCGTATAGCAGCGCAAATATTATCAAAAACCTATAATATTGGTACAAGAACATATAGCGTGACCTCATTTACAGAATTGGCTCGCAACGGTCAACTTTGTGAGAGATGGAATATGCTACACCCAATGTCAACACCTCGTATACCATACATTACTCAGGTTCTAAATGATCAACCAGTGGTAGCTGTTACTGACTATATGAAGTTATTTGCAGAACAAGTACGTAATTTTATTCCTTCCAGTATATATCGTGTATTAGGTACTGATGGATTTGGTCTTTCAGATAGCCGTGAAAACTTACGTGATTATTTTGAAATTAATACCTATTACATAGTAATTGCAGCCCTAAGTGCTTTAGCTGAGAATGGACAAATAAAGCAAAAAATAGTAGCTGAGGCCATAGAAAAATTTGAAATTAATGCTAATAAAATCAACCCGGCTTTAGCATAAGAGGTATAGGATATGACCATTGAGATACACGTACCTGATATTGGAACTAAGACTGCAGAAGTGACCGAAATTCTCGTGCAAATTGGAGATAAAGTAACAGTTGATCAATCAATTTTAACTGTTGAAACTGAAAAAGCCTCTATAGAAATTCCATCACCCCTGACAGGAACAGTTAAAGAAATTACAGTTAAAATTGGTGATCAAATTAGTCCAGGTATGTTGGTAATGTTTTTTAATTCTGAGAATGTACCTACATCAGACATGTTAGACATAACATCAGATCAAGACATGATGTCTTCATCATTAATAGTTTCAACTAAATATGTTCATGCTACTCCACTAATTCGTCGTTTAGCCCGAGAATTAGGTATAGACTTATCCAAAATCGAGGGAAGTGGAACTAAAAGTCGGATTTTAAAAGAAGACATACAGAATTACGTAAAAAATATAATTCAATATCATGAAGAAGCTGGAGAAGATAGCAAGTCTCCATCAGAACCAGTTCTGTTACAAACAATAGACTATAATAGTTTCGGCGAAACTCAAGAAATTGAGCTCAGTCGAATCCAAAAACTTTCTGGTAAAAAATTGTATAGTAATTGGACAACAATTCCGCATGTAACTCATTTTGATAAAACAGATATTACCGAATTAGAGATATTCCGTAATCATCAAAATGATTTAGCAACGAAAAAAAAACTTGATGTAAAAATAACTTTAGTAGCATTTATCATGAAATCTGTTTCTCTAGCTTTAGAGAAAATGCCACGCTTTAATAGCTCGTTATCTTTGGATAAACAAACATTAATTTTAAAAAAATATATTAATATCGGGGTCGCAGTCGACACAATTAATGGCTTAGTGGTTCCAGTATTTCAGGCAGTTAAAACAAAAGGTATTATTCAAATAGCTCATGAACTAACTGAAGTGGCTACAAAAGCTCGTTTAAATAAACTAGCTCCAAGTGATATGCATGGAGGTTGTTTTACTATTTCCAGTCTTGGTGGTTTAGGTACTACTTATTTTACGCCAATTATTAATGCTCCAGAAGTTGCTATTCTCGGTATTTCAAAGGCTCAAATAGAACCAGTTTGGAATGGTAAAAAATTTATACCACGCTTAATGATGCCTATCTCACTCTCCTTTGATCATCGTGTAATTGATGGGGCTGAAGGGGCAAGATTTATCACAATGATTAAAAACACAATGGCTGATATTCGTTATTTGGTAATGTAATCAGATTTTTAATCTATAGATTTCATGGTATGATATATTAAAGGTTGCAAGTAATTTTATACAAAAATATAATCTAATTTAGATATTTTATAGTAAAAATCAAAAACCGACTTATCTCCTAGATTTTAATTAAGAGGTCCTAATGAGCAAGGAAATTCACACCCAGGTTGTTGTGATTGGATCTGGTCCCGCAGGTTACTCAGCGGCGTTTCGTGCAGCAGATTTAGGTCTTCAGACTATTCTTGTTGAGCGTTACAGTAATTTAGGTGGTGTTTGTCTAAATGTTGGCTGCATTCCGTCCAAAACCTTATTACATATAGCTAAAGTTTTAGGGGAGTTGGACACGCTCACAACTCAAAACATTGTTATAGGTAAGAGACAGATCAACCTAGATAAAATTCGTGAACAGAAAAGAAGAGTGATCTCTCAGCTAACCAATGGGCTAACTAAGTTAGCACAAGCGCGTAAAGTTAATATAGTACATGGTGTCGGAAAATTCAGCAACAAAAATACACTTAAAGTAACTACAGAATTAAATTCAAGTACAGTCATAAATTTTGATCACGCGATAATTGCAGCAGGTTCATCTGCCGTGAAAATACCAATGGTACCATATGAAAATTCACGCGTTTGGGATTCTAGCGATGCATTGCAACTTAAGGAAGTACCAGGTCACCTCCTAATTATAGGAGGTGGTATTATAGGTTTAGAAATCGGAACAATATATCACGCCTTAGGTTCAAAAATTGACTTAATAGAAATGTGTGATCAAGTAATCCCTAGCGCAGACCCAGACATAATAAAAACTTTTACTGGGGAAATTTCAAATAAATTTCATCTTATGTTAGAAACTCAAATGACTCATGTAGATACGAAAAGCGATGGACTCTACGTATCTATGGAAGGAAAACAAGCACCATCTCAGCCACAACGCTATGATGCTATATTAGTAGCAGTGGGACGAAAACCTAATAGCAGTTCTTTGGATCTCAATCAAGCTGGAGTAGAGTTAAATGATCGTGGGTTTATTTCTGTCGATAAACAAATGCGTACTAATGTTCCTCATATTTTTGCGATCGGTGATATAGTCGGTCAACCAATGCTAGCACATAAAGGTATGCATGAAGGTCATATAGCTGCCGAAGTAATTTCTGGAAAAAAATATTATTTCGACCCAAAAGCAATTCCATCTATTTCTTATACGGATCCAGAGGTTGGTTGGGTTGGTATAACCGAAAAAGAAGCAAAAGAACAAGGAATATGTTATGAAATATGTACATTTCCCTGGACAGCTTCAGGTCGAGCCGTAGCTTCTAACTGCGGGAATGGAATGACAAAACTAATTTTCGATACAATTACACGTCGTATTATTGGTGGTGCAGTTGTTGGTGTAAATAGCGGTGAATTACTAGGTGAAATTACTCTAGCAATTGAAATGGGTTGTGATGCGGCAGATATCGCTTTAACTATTCATTCCCATCCCACTTTACATGAATCAATTGGTCTTGCTTCACAAATTTTTGAAGGAAGTATTACTGACCTGTTCAATTTAAAAGCATCAAAGATATAATCTTCTTTTCCTGACAAAGAATATAAATATTTAACCCAGCGAGCTGTAAATAAAAAGTAAGTTAATTTATCAAGACATGACTGATTATATGTCATAATCATAAAGTATATTTTCTGTCAATAATTCTCAGTCTTATGTATGTTTAAATTACTATTACTCATTAATGACCCTGCATATCTATTCACTACTAAAATACTAAAATATTTCATATTCTAAGGAGTCACTAATGATACATTCTAAACATAATAAATTAATTATTTTAGGTTCTGGACCAGCTGGCTACACTGCTGCTGTCTATGCAGCCCGTGCAAATTTAAACCCAGTTTTAATCACAGGATTTGAACAAGGTGGACAGCTCGCTACTACAACTGATGTTGAAAATTGGCCAGGTGATCCTGATCATTTGACAGGCCCATTGTTAATGCAACGCATGCATCAACATGCATTAAAATTTAATACCGAAATAGTATTTGATTTTATTAATAGTGTTGATCTGTATACTCGTCCATTTACTTTAATTGGCGATCAAAGTCAGTACACCACCGACGCATTAATTGTTGCTACTGGCGCCTCATCTCGATATCTTGGTCTTCCTTCAGAGGAAGAATTTAAGGGACGAGGCGTATCTTCTTGTGCAACCTGCGATGGATTTTTCTATCGAAATGAAAAAGTTGCAGTTGTTGGTGGTGGTAATACAGCAGTGGAGGAGGCGTTATACCTGTCTAATATTGCCTCTGAAGTCCATTTAATTCACCGTAAAAATAGCTTTCGTGCAGAAAAGATTCTAATAGATCGTTTAAATCAAAAAATTAAGAAGAAAAAGATTTTTCTACATACAGATTATAAAATAGAAGAAATATTGGGAGATGAAAACGGTGTAAATTCAATACGTCTGTGTTCCACTCAAAGTAATACAATTAAGGATTTAGTAGTAAAAGGTGTATTTATTGCTATTGGACATAGTCCCAATACCTCTATCTTTAATAATCAGCTAGAACTGAAAAATGGTTACATTATAGTACGTTCAGGAACTAATGGTAATTCTACGCAAAGTAGCATAGAAGGCGTATTTGCTGCTGGTGATGTAATAGATCATGTGTATCGTCAAGCTATTACTTCCGCTGGAACTGGGTGCATGGCAGCTCTTGATGCTGAGCGCTATCTAGATAGATTAGCTTTATAAGTGCAATGCGCATTAAAATAATTTCATATTTATCTGTATAATTTCACAGATCGATTAAAGTTACTTGATGTATTAATTCTTATCAGATACTAGAGTCCTAATATTAAACCGCTCTATTCTCTTTAAGTTAATATATTTTCACCAAATATATTGAATCAATGAAAGAAGATATTTATAGATTTCTATAAGAAGACTTTTTTAAAACAAGTCTAATGTATAAGTATTAGTTTTTACTCATATAAACACTTTTTAATTATTAGATAAATTCTTCAGACAAATAGCTTGGTGGAATCTAGTGCGGCTTTTCTCACTTATATTACCTCTGGTATCTGTTAGGTTTGCATTAAAATATACAATGTAGTGTCATCGAAATCTTGTCAATCCTAATATATATCAATTTATAAAATCATATGTACTATTTAAATGGACCACAACACCAGTCTATAAAGATAGGAAAAGAATCTGGACCATTTTCTTCATGGATATTAAAATGATATAATATTTTATATACTTAAATAAATTACAATATAAAAATCTGTTTATAATAGAAAAAAAATGTCAAATAGATATTAATAAGCATAAGAGTTATGTTTAATAACAGGAATAAAAAAAACCTTTACAATCCTCATACCAAGTCTGTATCCCTAGTCTAATTTAAGACTTATAATCTATATCCTATAATTAAAAATATCTTATTTCAGGTGAAATATTATTGTGTTGACATTCAAGGATCTTCAAAAAATAAAAGATACAAATTCAATTCTTGATAAAATTATATCGTATTAGAATCTTTAATAGATGAAATTCCTTAGATCAATACTCTCTATAATTAGCATATGAACAACTCTACCTTATCCTGTAACATGAATAAAGTAAGATAATTATTGTCATAAAGATACAGTAAAACTTTTAACTGATTGATATAAAATTCACATTCTCAGGCAATACAATGAATATTCAAAATTTAATTAGATGTAAAGTCAGTAGCGCAATGATATCGGCAGGCGCTTCAATACATTATGATCCTCAAGTTCGCCGTTCGGCGCGCATAGAATTTGGAAATTACCAAGTAAACGGTATTATGACCTTAGCAAAAAATCTAAAAATATCGCCACGACAATTAGCAAAAAAAGTTCTTGATCAATTAAATTTAGATGACTTAACTAAAAAAGTTGAAATTGCTGGACCAGGATTTATTAATATTTTTCTTGACCCTAAGTGGTTATCTGTACAAATTGATAATGTTTTAAAACAAGAAAATCTTGGGATCACGCCGATCAATAAACAAGTTATAGTAATAGACTATTCTTCGCCGAATGTGGCCAAAGAAATGCATGTGGGTCACCTAAGATCTACAATTATTGGTGATGCAATGGCTCGCACGTTAGAGTTCCTTGGGCACAAGGTGATTCGAGCAAATCACATTGGTGACTGGGGTACTCAATTTGGTATGCTTATTGCTTTTTTAGAAGAAAAATACAATAAAAATTGTAAAAATATAACTTTGACAGACCTAGATATTTTTTATCGTAATGCTAGACAACACTATGATAATAATCTTGAATTTGCTGAACGTTCTCGCCAATATGTAGTCAAATTACAAGATGGCGATCAATACTGCCGAAGAATATGGAAGCAATTAGTAAATATCACCATGCAAGAAAATCAGATCATTTATGATCGCATGAATGTGACCCTGACCCATCAAGATATAATGGGTGAGAGCATGTATCATCACATGATGTCAGATATTGTCTCTGATCTTAAAACTAAAGGGTTAGCAAGGCAAAATCAGGGAGCTATCGTAGTTTTCTTAGAAAAATATAAAAACAATGCTAATGAAATACCTGGAGTGATTATTCAAAAAAAGGATGGTGGCTATCTCTATACTACAACCGATATTGCTTGTGCTAAATACCGCTATGAAACCCTCAAAGCTAATCGTATTTTATACTATACGGACTCACGTCAGAATCAACATCTCTTACAGGCTTGGGATATTGCTCGTCAAGCCGGTTATATTCCTGAGAGTTTACAATTAGAGCACCATATGTTTGGTATGATGTTAGGTCGGGATGGCAAGCCCTTCAAAACGCGTCGCGGTAATACTATTAAACTATCTTATTTACTAGATGAGGCTATACATCGTGCCACTAAACTAATATTAGATAAAAATCCCGATTTACCCAAAGATAAACTGCAAGAATTAGCACGTATTATCGGAATTGGTGGATTAAAATACGCAGATCTCTCAAAAAACCGCACAACTAACTACGTCTTTGATTGGGATCACATGCTTTCATTAACAGGAAATACTGCACTTTATATACAATATGCTTTAACACGAATTCTATCAATATTTCGTAAAGCACAGATTAATCAAGAGGAATTACTGACAGCTACAACAAATATAGTCAATAATTGTGAAGTAGCTCTTGCTGTGTGTTTATTACAATTTAATGAAATCATAATCGAAGTGGCTCAGGATGGCATGCCACATCTTATGTGTTCTTATTTATATAGATTGGCAGGTCTTTTTTCTAACTTTTATGAAGAATGTCCAATTCTGTACGCAAAGAACAAGAAAATTCAACAAAGTCATCTTCGTTTAGCTTTATTAACTGAAACAACTCTTAAACAAGGATTAAATCTTCTAGGCATTGACACAATCGAGTCTATGTAAATATATGCATTAATAGCTAATAATAGATTTTATCGAGTTATTTCACTTTATTAAACATATGCTTTATTCGTCAAATTTTAATAAAGAAAAATTTATTTTATTGATAAGATTTCATTGTAATCGAACTAGATTGTTATTAAGTGCAGTGGGTTTCTTTCATAACTGACAAGTAATAAAACAACTACTTAAGTACACTGATTATTTTTAATGACAACACATAAAGAATTTCTAGTTATTTGATTTAAAGTATCTATAATCTCAATGTGTTTCACACTCCTAAAGTAATCATACTCAAAATCAATATAGCGATGCTATATATTGCTTAATAACACTGAAACTCATATTAAAAATTTTAAAAAAATTAACTATTTGTAACTAGAACAACAAGATGTTAGCTAAACTAATTTACTACGTTCAATTATTATACCTACTTGACGTGCTTGCGGTACTGCACTAGGCTTACTAACTTTAATACGAATCCATTTCAAGGAGTATTTTTGGAGTAGCATCATTGCGACCTCTTCTGCTACACGTTCAATTAATGCAAACTTACCTTTAGTCACAAAAGTAATAATAGAGTTGGTTATATCAGAATAATTAAGACAATCACTGATATTATCACTTAAAGCTGCTTTACGGTGATCCCATTCTATATCCACATCTAATAGTAATTTTTGTTTTATAAGTTTTTCCCAATCGTAAACTCCAATAATAGTCATAATACTTAGTTGATCAATATATAAAATATCCATACTGTATCTCTTTTCTACTGTGATTGTACAACATACTCTAATAGTTTATTAATATAAATAAAGTTATCCTTCAAAAAAATTAAACCTTATCTATTCATTTTCTTTAGTATCATTTATATATATTTTCTATATTTATTCTTAATTATGATACAATTAGTATTTTCAATAGTTTCTTAATTATTTTATTAACTTCAATCTTCTATCACTCATTGTGGATGAGTATATATGGTTTGCATGGACATATAGATAAAGAAAAAGTCTAGAATAATTAATTCCGTCTTCAACTAATCATTATAATCTTATTCTTTTTTAGTTAAAAAAAATTAAAATATTTTCTATTATCTTAAAAGATATAGATTTACTAGTCTTTATAATCATTTGATATTTATAAAACATGCATTACTCTTCATATGCCATTTTGATTAATCTGACTAATAATTTTGATGCAATAACAATCATAACTCTGGTTTTTCTTTTTTAAATCCTACTCCATGCGCTTTATTAGTTTATTTCTATCTATATCATTCTTTTTACTATTTTTTCAATCAATATCCTAATTAACCTTCATTCTCACATTCACCACCACTTCCTTAATTCTCCTTCTCTAATTAAGAGAACACTCACATGAAGAATAGGATAATTATGCTTTAGACAATAATAAAAACGACAATTTAAATTAAAGGTAAATCTGATAGTAACCATTTTGGATAAACAGTAATTCTAAGATTAGAATTGATCTTCTTACTATTTAAGCGGATCATACCTGCATAAGCAATCATAGCCCCATTATCAGTACAAAATTCTGGACGAACATAAAAAACTTTTTCTCCTCGTTGATGAATAATCTTAGTAATTTTTCTACGTAACTTTCGGTTAGCACTAACCCCACCTGCAATCACTAATCTCTTAAAACCGGTCTGGTCTAAAGCTCGACAACACTTTATTAATAAAGTATCAACTACTGCATCCTCAAAAGCACGCGCAATATCTGAATATGTTTGTCTGCTATTATCATTTTTACATATAGTACGGGCTACGCATGTCTTTAATCCAGAAAAACTAAAGTCTAATCCGGGTCGATTTGTCATTGGGCGTGGAAAAACAAAGCGATTCTTTACACCATATTCAGCTATATCAGATAACATAGGTCCACCTGGATAACCCAATCCTAAAAGCTTAGCTGTTTTATCAAATGCTTCACCTGCTGAGTCATCAAGTGATTGTCCTAATACAGTATATTTACCAAAATCTTTTGCACTTATTAACTGAGTATGACCACCAGAAACTAATAATGCTATAAATGGAAAAATTGGTGGATTATCTTCTAGCATAGGAGAAAGGAGATGGCCTTCCATGTGATGTACAGCGATAGAAGGAACATTCCAAGAAAAAGCCAATGAACAACCAATGCAAGCTCCTACCAATAAAGATCCAATGAGTCCAGGTCCAGCAGTATAAGCAACTGCATTAATATCTTTTCCATTTAATCCAGATTCTTGTAGGGCTGCTTGGATCAATGGCACTATTTTCCTTGTGTGATCGCGAGAAGCCAGTTCAGGAACTACGCCACCATAATGGGAATGTAATTGAGCTTGACTATAAAGTTGATTCGAAAGCAATCCTAATACAGAATCATAAATAGCAATACCAGTGTCATCACAGGATGTTTCAATACCAAGTACACGCATAAATTTTTCTCTTATTATTTTTTTGATTTTACAACATAATATTACACATTATAACATGAAAAAATTATAGGAAAGATAGCTAATCTTCTTCTGTTTCATTTACAAAACTAATAGACTCTTACTTGATCTAATATTAATCTTATTTGAACTAAAATTTAGATGCAAAACATGATCTTTAGATAAGTGGTTTACTAAAAAATAAACTTATATACAAGTAATATGATACTATATTGTCTTATAATACAACCTATGTTAGAGTCATTTAAAAAAATTTATCCATATTGTATTAACATCCATAACAACTGAATGCTTTGAGGTAAGAAGTACATGCCGGTAATAAAAGTACGTGAAAATGAGCCATTCGATATTGCGCTACGTCGATTTAAACGATCTTGTGAAAAAGCAGGGGTACTAGCCGAAGTCCGTCGTCGTGAATTTTATGAAAAACCAACAACTGAGCGAAAACGAGCTCAAGCATCTGCAGTAAAGCGTTATGCAAAAAAACTAGTACGTGAAAATATACGTCGTGCGCGCCTCTATTAATTAATTGATTGGTTAATTATAAGATGTGCGTGTTAAATTAAAAAGAAAATGTATTTTCTAATCCGTGTTTTTAAGGAAGTACGGATTAGTTCTCTTTATCATATGCAAGTGATAAAGATCGGATAATACAGGATGTATAATAAGCTTATGACGGGGCGGATTCCAGTTTTATTTATTAAAAATTTATTAGAAAGAACAGATATCGTAAGTTTTATTAACTGTCATATTAAATTAAAAAAACTTGGTAAAAATTACAATGCATGTTGTCCCTTTCATAATGAAAAAACCCCTTCTTTTACTGTAAATCGTGAAAAACAATTTTATCACTGCTTTGGTTGCGGAGCTCATGGTAACGTCATCGACTTTCTTATTCATTATGAACATTTAAATTTTATTGAAAGCATTGAAGAATTAGCAAATATACATGGTCTAAAAGTTCCAAATAATAAAAGTAATCCATTAAAACAACCTGAAAGCTATCAACGTCCTCTTTTATATCAATTAATGAATAAATTAAGTAAATTTTATCAACATACTTTATTGCAACAACCAATATCAGGAGCATATAGTTACCTTACACATAGAGGGATTAGTAATAAAATTATTCAGTATTTTTCTATTGGATTCGCCCCACCAGGTTGGAATAACGTCTTAAAATATTTTGGGAGAACCTCCTCCCAACGTCAGTTATTAATGAATTCAGGTATGTTAATTACCAACAATCAAAAATGGTCTTATGATCGATTCCGAGATCGAATTATGTTTCCTATTCACGATAAAAGAGGACGAGTAATTGGATTCGGAGGAAGAGCGATCAATAATGAAAGACCAAAATATCTAAACTCTCCCGAAACAGAAATCTTTCATAAAGGTCGTCATTTATATGGTTTATATGAAGCACTAACTAATAACCCTAAACCAAGAAAATTACTAGTGGTTGAGGGCTACATGGATGTACTAACTTTAACTCAATTTGGAGTCTGTTATGCAGTAGCCTCTCTTGGTACTTCTACAACATCTGAACATGTTCATATGTTATTTCGTCTTACTGATACAGTGATCTGTTGTTATGACGGCGATAAAGCAGGATACCAAGCAGCTTGGCGCACATTAATTATTAGCTTACCGTATATGAACGATGGACGCACTCTACATTTTATGTTTCTACCTAATAATGAAGATCCTGACACTTTGGTGCGTAAAGAAGGTAAAGAATCATTTGAAAAACGCATGGACAATGCAACTCCTCTTTCAGTCTTTTTGCTTAATACGCTTATATCGAAAGTAGATTTAAGTTTTCCAGAAGGTCGAGCGCGACTTAGCTCTTTAGCGCTACCTCTTGTGCATCAAATACCAGGTAGTGCTTTACGTGTTTATCTGCGTCAAGAATTAGGAAATAGATTAGGTTTGCTTGATGATAAGAAGCTCGATCACTCTTTTTTAAGAAAAGAAAAAAATAAAGAAAGTATTATAAACCCATCAATTAAACACATTACAATACGTATATTAACTAGTCTCTTAATTCACCAACCGAATTTAGTAAAAACAGTTCCTAATCTAGATAGATTAGAGTCACTAGAAATACCTGGTATACTATTATTTATCGACCTAGTAAAAACTTGTATAACTTATCCTGACTTAAATACAGGTCAGTTACTAGAGCTCTATCGGGGAACAAAATTTATCCATTACCTTGAAAGATTAGTAATGTGGAACCACATGGTAATAGATGAGCAAATCGAAACAATGTTTCTTGATTCTCTCAGGAGAATTTACAATTATGCCTTAGAGCGAAAGCTAGAAGAACTAATTGCCTATGATCGCTCCAATGGACTTAGTAGTGAGGAAAAACGCGTTCTATGGAAGATAAACAAAGCTCTAAAAAAATAGTATAGAAAGTCAACTTACGATATGATCTCATCTATTAAATAATATTAAAGAATGATCAATATACAAATAAGCATCATTGCTTTACTAACTAGTACGGAAAGTAAGGTGATTGTAATTAAATACAATTAAAGTCAGTGTTTAGTGAGTTTTTACTTAAAACTCAACACCACTATAACGGGTCATAACAGTAACTAGAACGACCCACACTATTATTCTTGGAATCTTAGTCAACCAAGAGAATCTAATTAAAGAATTATGGACGCCGTCTTATGGAGCAAAACCCGCAGTCACAGCTGAAGCTACTTGTTACTCGTGGTAAGGAGCAAGGCTATCTTACCTATGCTGAGGTTAATGACCATCTGCCGGAAGATATTATCGATTCTGATCAGATCGAAGATATCATCCAGGTGATTAATAACATGGGTATTCAAGTTTTAGAGGAAGCACCCGATGTTGATGAGTTAATGTTAAATGATAATAGCAACGATACTGATGACGATGCGGCTGAAGCAGCCGCTCAAGTATTATCTAGTGTTGAGTCTGAAATTGGACGCACCACTGATCCAGTTCGTATGTATATGCGTGAAATGGGTACAGTAGAATTATTAACACGTGAGGGCGAAATTGATATCGCAAAACGTATTGAAGATGGAATTAATCAAGTTCAATGTTCTGTTGCAGAATATCCTGAAGCCATTACATATTTATTAGAACAATATGATCGCGTCCAGGCAGGAGAGGCTCGTTTATCTGACTTGATTACTGGTTTCGTTGATCCTAATGCGGAAGAAGACATCTCTTCGTCTCCTATGCATATAGGACCCGAATTATCTACAAACGATCATGAAAATGACGAAGAAGAAGAATCTAGCGACAATGAGGCGGAGGATGAACATAGTATCGACGTTGAATTAGCAAGTGAAAAATTTACTGACTTGCGTCATCAGTATGAAATGACGCGCTCTGTAATTAAAATGAGAACCCGAAACCATACAGAAGCACTTGAAGAAATTCAAAACCTATCAGATGTCTTTAAGCAGTTCCGTCTTGTACCAAAGCAATTTGATTTATTAGTTAATAGCATGCGAATAATGATGGATCGCGTTCGAACTCAAGAGCGCATAATCATTAAGTTATGTGTTGATTTATGTAAAATGCCGAAAAAACATTTTATCACAATGTTTTCTGGTCATGAAACAAATGGAATATGGTTTCAATCCGCTATAGATATGAATAAGCGATGGTCAGAAAAGCTGAAAGACGTTTCAGATGATGTCGCACGAAGCTTGCACAAATTACAACAAATTGAAGATGAAACAGGGCTCACTATTGAGCAGGTAAAAGATATTAACCGTCGAATGGCCATTGGAGAAGCCAAAGCTCGTCGAGCCAAGAAAGAGATGGTTGAAGCAAATTTACGTCTAGTTATATCTATTGCTAAAAAATATACTAATCGTGGACTGCAATTTCTAGATCTAATTCAAGAAGGTAATATTGGACTGATGAAAGCAGTCGATAAATTTGAATATCGACGTGGTTATAAATTTTCAACTTATGCTACCTGGTGGATTCGACAAGCTATTACCCGCTCTATCGCAGATCAAGCACGTACTATCCGTATTCCAGTGCACATGATTGAAACTATTAATAAACTGAATCGAATTTCACGGCAGATATTACAAGAAATCGGGCGAGAACCTACAGCAGAAGAATTAGCTGAACGCCTTATGATGCCAGAAGATAAGATCAGAAAAGTAATGAAAATTGCTAAAGAACCAATCTCAATGGAATCTCCCGTAGGAGATGATGAAGATTCGCATCTTGGTGATTTTATTGAAGATACTACATTAGAACTCCCATTAGAATCGGCAACTTCTGAAAGTCTTCGTTCAGCTACTCATGAAGTTTTGTCTGGTCTAACTGCGCGTGAAGCTAAAGTTTTACGGATGCGCTTTGGTATCGATATGAATACCGATCATACTTTGGAAGAAGTTGGAAAACAATTTGATGTTACACGTGAGCGAATCCGACAAATTGAAGCCAAAGCGCTTCGTAAACTACGTCATCCTAGTCGCTCTGAAGTTCTCCGAAGCTTTTTGGATGATTAAATTTTTACTTTTAGTAAAGTAAGATAGTATCTTACAGAGAAATATTAATATGATAACATCATGACTATTTTTCTTTGTATTATTCTTATATAACTGTATTAATAATCATTAATTAAACTCATTACAGGACGTTTGGTATATGTCAAATAAATTATTACAGAACAGTCGTATCTAGTATAAATTTTTTAATGAACTAGTTTTGCAATGTAGATCTTCTTATCGATTTATCTAGGATTCTATCCTAATAAATAAATGTTATAAATTATATATAATAGATATACGTTAAGTTATATGTTCTCGAGTATGTTATCAGATAAAGACGCGGTTTTTAATGCATAACTCAACACTTCTTCAATGCACGTGACTAGCTTAATCTCAATGTCAGAAATAATATTTTCTGGAATCTCTTCCAGATCGCGCTCATTTTCATGAGGAATAAGCACTGTTTTAATACCTCCGCGGTGGGCTGCTAAGAGCTTTTCTTTCAACCCACCAATAGGTAAAACCTGACCTCGTAAAGTAATTTCACCAGTCATAGCAACATCAGCACGAACTGGGTTTCCAGTCAGACTGGACACTAGTGCGGTGCACATTGCAATACCTGCGCTTGGCCCATCTTTTGGTGTCGCCCCTTCTGGCACATGTACGTGAATGTCTTGTTTCTCATAAAAATCACTTTTGATTTCTAGTTTTTTTGTCCGAGCTCTAACCACTGTTAATGCAGCTTGAATTGATTCCTGCATTACTTCTCCGAGAGAACCTGTATATGTTAACTTTCCCTGGCCTGGAACACATACTGTTTCTATCGTCAATAAATCACCACCAACTTCTGTCCATGCTAATCCTGTGACTTGCCCTACTCGATCCTGACTGTCAGCTCGACCATAATTGTAACGTTGTATGCCTAAATAATCTTTTAAGTTATTAGAATCAATTCTAATATGTTTAATCGACTTCGTCATAAGAAGAATTTTAACTGCTTTTCTGCATAATTTTGATAACTCACGTTCTAGATTGCGCACGCCAGCTTCACGCGTATAGTAACGAATGATACTAATTATAGCACTTTCATCAATGGTTAGTTCATTTTCTCTTAAAGCATGACGTCCCGTTTGCTTTGCTAAAAGATGTTGTTTAGCAATATTTAATTTTTCATCTTCTGTATAACCGGATAAACGAATGACTTCCATACGATCCAGTAATGGTGCAGGAATGTTCATTGAATTGGATGTTGCAAAAAACATAACATCAGATAGATCATAATCTACTTCTAGATAGTGATCATTAAAAGAAATATTCTGCTCTGGATCCAGCACTTCTAGAAGAGCTGAAGAAGGATCTCCACGCATATCTGATGACATCTTGTCAATTTCATCTAACAAAAATAATGGGTTTTTCACTCCTACTTTTGCCATTTTTTGAATTAATTTTCCAGGCATTGACCCAATGTACGTACGACGATGTCCACGAATTTCTGCTTCATCCCGGATACCCCCTAGCGCCATACGCACATATTTTCTCCCAGTCGCTTTAGCAACCGATTGACCTAAAGATGTTTTACCTACGCCAGGTGGTCCAACTAAACAAAGAATTGGACCCTTTGCTTTATTGACTCGATTTTGTACCGCTAGATATTCAATAATTCGATCTTTCACGCGCTCTAAACCAAAATGATCAATATCTAAGGTTTCTTGGGCCTTTCTTAGATCTTTCTTTACCTTACTACGAGCACTCCATGGTACTTGAACCATCCAATCAATATATCCACGCACAACTGTTGCTTCTGCTGACATCGGAGACATCGTTTTTAACTTTTGTAATTCAGATTCGGTTTTCTCCCTAGCTTCTTTCGGCATTTTAGAGCTATCAATCTTCCGTCTTAATATTTCATGTTCATCAGGGGATTCATCCATATCACCTAATTCTTTCTGAATAGCTTTCATTTGCTCATTTAGATAGTATTCGCGTTGACTTTTTTCCATTTGTTTTTTAACACGACTACGAATACGTTGCTCAACTTCTAATAAATCAATTCCTGACTCCATCATTGCCATTAAATACTCTAAACGTTCACTAACATCTGACATTTCTAATATTGACTGCTTATCCGCTAACTTTAATGGCATATGTGCGGCGACAATATCTGCTAAACGTGCTGCGTCATCAATGCTATTAATAGATGTTAGGACTTCAGGTGGAATTTTTTTATTTAACTTAATATATCCTTCGAATTGATTAATGGCAGTTCGTACCAATACTTCTTGTTCACGTTCTTCAATTTTAGGGGAAACAAGATACTCTGCTTTAGCTGTAAAATGATCGCCATTATCAGATAATTTTGTTATATGAGCACGTTGCAAGCCCTCAACAAGAACTTTTACGGTACCGTCAGGTAATTTTAGCATCTGCAAGACAGAGGCAACAGTACCAACTGAAAATAAATCCTGAATACTAGGGTTATCCGTAGAAGCCTCTTTCTGGGCAACTAACATAATCTTATTATCATGATCGATAGCAGTTTCAAGACAGCAAATAGATTTTTCTCGTCCAACAAACAACGGTATCACCATATGAGGATAGACAACAACATCCCGCAAGGGTAAAACAGGAATTTCAATATGCTTAATACGCTCAGGATTCATAGAGCTCTCTCTCTTAATTTAATTTTAGCCTGAGTAAAGCAGGACTGCAAAATGCAAACAAAATAAGTTTTTAATCCAATTGAATCCACAAGTATATAGATATATGGGGATGAATTTAATAGATTCAATATTAAAGTAGGGAGAAAGGAACTAAGTAGATTTTTTCCCGCATTCTAGTAAAAATTATTAAAAGGAATAAATAAGATGCTATCTACTATTAACACAATGGTATATTATTTCTAATAAAATTTGGAATTTCTCAAACCGAAATCTAATTTAAATTTTGAGTAACTTATAACCACCAGGTTTGTAATACAAGTTTCTTTATACTAAATCAATAGTTATTCGTCATTAACAATGATACCTGGACTGATTAACGATATATCGTAATAACTGTGTTATTAAGTAAATATAAAAATATTAATTTCTATATATTCATATATAGAATATATCTCTCTTCTGATCTCAAAAAATTTGAATACTTCTGATCAATACCATTTAATAATTAAGATTATATCATGTTTTATCTAATTTCTAATATATTGTTATATTACATTCAATCCGTGGATTTATATTATCACTAATTTTTTAATAGATTTTATTTATATACATCAGACATATCTAGACATTAATCTGTATTAATATTTATTTATGTATGAATCAACTGGTCATCGATCATATGATTATATAAATTTATCGCTTTATTTTTTAATTTTGTGAATTTAACTTAAATGGAAGATTTCCATAAACAAAATATAACTTATCATTGTGTTTTTGTATCATCTAAAATATTAAAAAATTAATCTATAAAATTTTACTGAAATATCTACTAACATTCTAAAAAATTAGATTGCTTATCATATGAGTATGTAAATTACATTATAAGTCTTATTATATAAATAATTACTTCTTTGCAAAAAGAATAAAAAAGATATTACCCTATGATTCTATCATAATAAGATTATATATCTTCATTATCTAATCTTTTTCAAAACTTCCAAATAATTCTCGCACTAGATTCATTAGAATCTTTTTAAAATTGCATACGATTCTATTTTTAGAAAAATAACATTAAATATAACTTAACATGTTTATATAATATTGAAAATATATTCTATAAACATCGTTAAATCAATTATTTAAATAATATCATTACCTAATGATTCTCTATGAGTTTTTAATACAATCCAACCATGGGCATCCAAGTGATTCCAATGTCCTTTATCAATATACGAATCACTTGACGATTATTTTCTTCGTCTAAAAAGTGTCGTATTCGTCCAGCAACCACTCTTCCTATACCATTTACTAAAATTAAATCATCTATGTTAGCATTCATTAATGCATCTAAAGTCTTGAAATGAGCTGCAAGATTAACTGCAGTTGTCTGTCCAATGTTAGAAATCCCAAGAGCATACAAAAAACGCGAAAAGGTAGTTTTTTTTGCTTTCTCTAATTGATCTACTAAATATTGTGCTGCTTTGGGTCCCATGTGCTCCATCTCACTCAGCTGAGTAATGGTTAGATTAAATAAATCAGCTAAATTTTTAACATATTTTTTCTCCACTAATTGAGTAATAATTTTTTCACCTATTCCATGAATATTTAAAGCTCTTCGTGATACAAAATGTTTTAAAGCTCCTTTAAGCTGCGCGCTGCAAGTCAGACCATTGGTACAACGCACACCTGTTTCTCCCTTTTCGCGCTTTAACACTGATCCGCATGCCGGACAAAAAATTGGAATGATCACTTCATATCTTTGAGCATTACTACCAATTATACTAACAATCTGAGGGATCACATCACCTGCTCTTCGAATAGTCACACGATCTCCAATTCTAATTCCTAATCGACTAATTGAGCTAGTATTATACAACGTAGCACTGCTTACTATTACTCCAGAAATACTGACGGGCTCTAATTTAGCCACCGGCGTCAGAACGCCAGTTCGACCTACTTGAAAGTCTATATCACGAACAGTTGTAATTTTTTCTTGAGCTGGAAATTTAAAAGCCACTGCCCATCGGGGGGCATGTGTAATACATCCTAGCTTCTTTTGTAATAATAAGTCATCAACTTTAATGACTACACCATCAATATCATAGTCCAAAAAAGGTCGGTTTATTTTCATTTGATCATAAAACTCTAATACTTCATCTCTGGTATAACAAAGACGCGTATGTTCACTAACCGGCAACCCCCAGTCCCGAAATTTTTTCAGACATTTGATATGACTAGTTGGCATTGTTCCTCCTTCCACCAGCCCTAGTCCATAACAAATAAAACTAAGTTGACGTTTAAGCGTAATACATGGATCTATTTGACGCAATGATCCTGCAGCAGCATTACGAGGATTAGAAAAAACTTTATGTCCAGAAGACAGTGCTTCATAATTTATTTTTTTAAAATGTGAAAGAAACATAAAAGCTTCTCCTCGCACTTCAAGATGCTTTGGGATGTTATGTCCATTTAAATAAGAGGGAATAGATTTAATCATTCGTATATTATTAGTAATATTTTCTCCATTATTACCATCTCCACGAGTAGAAGCCCGGACTAACCGTCTATCTTCATATAGCAAACTAACTGCAAGACCATCAAATTTTAACTCACAACAAAATCTGATTTGATCCGAATCATACAACTCGTCTTCTATTCGTTTATGAAAAGCTAGATAACTATTTTTGTCAATAACATTATCTAATGATAGCATAGGTACTTCATGATATACTTTTTTTAAAGTATTTCGTGACATAGGGGAAGAACCAATACATTGAGTCGGTGAGTCAGTCATTAGAAACTTCGGGTATTCTTTTTCTAATACACGCAGTTCATTGATTAGTAAATCATATTCAGAATCTGAAACTTCCGGTTGGTCCAACATGTGGTATTGATATTGATAATGACGCAGAAGGATTTGGAGATTAGTAATTTTATCTTTTATAGAATCGATCATATAACACCATTCCTACCAATAATACCACCATAAAAACATAGAAAAAATCCACACTAGGTGACTAACAATAATAAAAGAAAGACATTATTTAGTCTAGTCACGATTATACGAATTTTCTCTACAAGTTACTTCTAGACTATCCTATTTTAATAGGATCACTATCTTATCATTCCTGTAATATATTATCATGATCGGAATGATTAATAATACATTTTTTAATATTAGGATATCAATCCTAAACATAATTATTTTAACAAATCAATTTTCTCTCCACTCATCATTAAAGAACGCAAAGAAACCAATAAATATAATAAAATTCAATAAATTAAAATTAAATACTTATTTATTCAGTTAATAATATTCTGTGATATTATTTAATAAGACAAAATGAGCCTCATTATAAAGCGTGCTAACTCTAATATAATTTTTATAGATTGAGTCAAATGTATACCAAAAAAACCAATATACGTGTTTTATATAAACCATTTTTTAAGATAAATAATCTTTATCAATCAAAATTATATATAAATTGAAATTAGATATTAATGACATTATTTCTAGATAATAATCCTCTCATCATATAATTAGTAAATATTCTAAAATAACCTATGTAATACAGTATTCTACATAATATATTGATTGTTAATGATCTCTTCTTTAAGAATAAATTGGTTATTTAACCATTACGTTCCGGATTAAGAATCTGTATTCCCTAATTTTTCTTAAAGATATAGAAAATATATTTTCTTGTAAATTATTCCTATAAATACAGATATAGATTTCATCTGATTAACTTCCAGTCAGAATATAATTTTAAATACTAAAAAAATAAAGCGTACAGTCATTAAACTCTCTGTCTTCGTTAAAGATAGGTCAGAATATGATAGCTGTATTTGTATTAGAGATACACACAATCTCTATAATGATTCATATATCATAACTAATCTGAAAAAAAAGATTTTTGTTCTATATTAAGATTCATAAATATCCTATTTTTTATTTTATTTTTATTTTTTGAAATTAAAAATTTCTAAGAATAAAGAAAATAATATTAATTACTAACTCGTCTATTATCATGTATCTCTATTTAAGATACTACAATCAGAAATGTAAACATCACTTTAATAGTTAAAATTCTTATAATATTGTTATAGCTATATCTTCTAACTATGGAAGATCAAAACAACTAAGCCAAATGCCATAATAATATCTCTTTAATTGAATAAAGTAATAATTATTTTCTCATGTCTAAAATTACATCTATTTTTAAATATTCCTTACTGTAGCATTCCGATAGACTAAATAAGGTGTGATAAATATCATTATCCTTCTGGAAATCACTTCAATAATATGCTATTAAAGAGCTTAGATCTTATCCTAAGATACATTCTTTCTCGAACAAAAACCAATTAACTTCTAATTGTTTTTAAGTCATTACAATATGCGAATATATAAATATTGTATAATTTTCATTTTTTATCTTAAAATAAGCATGAAAACCGCAAACTCATATATTACTGAGTTATTACTAAAATAATGTATTTATCTTATCTAAAATTTCAAGCGTGTTCTCTAATATATAGAATATAAACTCATTAATTTCGCTAACTATGAGAATAATACATCCTAATAATATTGATTTTTATACAAAATAATATATCACGCAGATAACGTTGATACATATTATTAGCTTTCTTAATCATTTTAATATATGTCTCAAAATATCATAAAATATTTGTTATTACTGTAATAAACACATTGAATTGATCTTATAAAAATAAGAAAATAATTAAAAGTACAAATGAAATTATCAATTTCATCTTTTTTTATACATTTTTAGGCTTTAAAAACTATGAGGTTAGTATATTAAATGATGACATCAGTATATGATTTCATTTAATAAAACAAATTTAGTCATAAAAAATTAATCATATCAGCATTACAACATTCGTAGTAAACATCATTAAAAAAATCTTGTTAGATGTTTATATTAAAGCACACTTTAAAATCAATAATATAGAGTATGTTATTTTTTTAAACTTGATTAGAAAAGGATCGCAAGAGTGATGCAAGAGCAATATTGCCCACACGAAATAGAATCTTTTGTCCAAAAATATTGGGAAGAAAATAAAACATTTCAAGTTTCTGAGAGAGCAGATAAAGAAAAATATTATTGTCTCTCGATGCTTCCTTATCCATCTGGTCATCTACACATGGGTCATGTACGAAATTATACTATTGGTGATACACTCGCGCGTTATCAACGCATGCTGGGTAAAAATGTATTACAACCTATTGGATGGGATGCTTTTGGGTTACCAGCTGAACAAGCTGCAGTAGAGAATCATGTCAAACCATCATTCTGGACCCGTTCTAATATTAACTATATGAAAACTCAAATTCAATCACTAGGATTTAGTTATGATTGGAGCCGTGAAATTACTACCTGCCAACCAGAATATTACCATTGGGAGCAATGGTTCTTTACTAAGTTATATGAAAAGGGTTTGGTCTATAAAAAAACTTCGGAAGTAAATTGGTGCCCACACGATATGACAGTATTAGCCAATGAACAAGTGATAAATGGTTCTTGCTGGCGCTGTCAATCCAAGATTGAGCTTCAAGAAATCCCACAGTGGTTTATTAAAATAACAAGCTATGCTGAGGAATTACTTAATGATCTGGATCAACTTAGTGGATGGCCGGAAAAAGTCAAAACAATGCAACGTAACTGGATCGGTCGCTCTGAAGGAACTGAGATAAAATTTCCAATTGTAGGTAAAAAAGAAGCGCTTTTGATTTATACAACCCGGCTTGATACCTTAATGGGTGTTACCTATCTTGCAATAGCAATCAATCATCCTTTGGTCAATCAGATCTCTCTCGTACATCCCGTTCTAGGCGTTTTTATTGCTACTTGTCGACAAACTAAAGTGTCTGAATCTAACTTAGTTAAATTAGAAAAAAAAGGAATTAATACTAATTTATTCGCAGAACATCCATTGACGGGAGAAAAATTACCCATTTGGGTTGCAAATTATGTACTCATGGAATACGGAACAGGTGCTATTATGGGCACACCAGCCCATAATCAAGCTGATTGGGATTTTGCTATGAAATATCATATAGCAATTAAATCTGTCATTCTTAATTCTGATAGTCAGATCCCTGATTTAAAACAATCAGCAATGACAGAAAAAGGCATCCTCTTTAATTCAGGTCAATTTAATGAATTATCCTCTGATAATGCAACTAAAGAGATACAGAATCAATTAATTAAACAAAATTCTGGCCAAAAAATAGTTAAATATCGTCTCCGTGATTGGAGTGTATCACGTCAACGATATTGGGGAACGCCTATACCTATGCTCACGCTTAAAGATGGCTCTATTATTCCTGTGCCCGAATATGAGCTTCCCGTTATCTTACCAGAAGATTTAGTGATGAATGGAATTGCTAGCCCAATTAAAACCAATGTAAAATGGGCACAAACTTCTCTTGATGGCCAATTAGCTCTACGAGAGACTGATACCTTTGATACCTTTATTCAATCATCCTGGTACTATGCACGTTATACCTGTCCAAACTATTCCAAGGGTATGTTGGACTCTAAATCTGCAAACTATTGGTTACCAGTGGACCAATATGTAGGAGGAATTGAACATGCCATAATGCATCTTCTTTATTTTCGTTTCTTCCATAAACTACTGCGTGATGCAGGACTAGTGAGCACTAATGAGCCCGCTAAACGTCTTTTATGTCAAGGAATGGTTTTAGCTGATGCTTTCTATCGAATTGGTGATAACGGTGAACATTGTTGGATAGCGCCGAATAATGTTGTTGTAAAGCGTGATACGCAAGGACAGGTCATTCAAGCTGTTGATAAAAATGGAAAAAAACTCGTATATGCCGGTATGAGTAAAATGTCAAAATCTAAAAAAAATGGTATAAATGTACAACTAATGGTGGACCGATATGGTTCTGATACCATTCGTTTATTTATTATGTTTTCTGCGCCGGCAGAGATGCCATTAGAATGGAGAAATTCTGGCGCTGAGGGAGCACATCGTTTTCTAAAACGAATATGGAAATTAACTAGAAAACATGTCAATCAAGGGAGGACTACGATATTAAATGTCAATCGATTAAGCAATCAACAAAAAACACTACGCCGTTCTCTTCATAAAACTATTCGCAAAGTATCTGACGACATAGGGCGTCGTCAAACATTTAACACAGCAATTTCAGCTATAATGAAATTATTTAATAAATTAGAACACGCCCCACAAGAGATCGATCAGGATCGGGCATTAATGCAGGAAGCATTGCTAGCTATAATTCGAATGTTACATCCATTTACCCCACATATCTGTTTTATTTTATGGAGAGAGCTAGGCGGATATGGAAATATAGATTTTGCTCCATGGCCACAAGTGGAACTAGAGGCAATAAAGGAACATCATCTAACTATAGCTATTCAAGTGAATAATAAAATTAGAGGGACAATTATTGTCGCTTCAGAGTCAACTCAATCACAAATTGAAGCTCTTGCTATAAAAGAACCTTGTATAGAAAAATATCTTCGTTTCTCTAGGATTCGAAAGATTATTTATGTACCAGGTCAGTTAATTAATCTAGTTCTTAACTAGGCTCAAGAGATTTGATATAATGAACTATATAAAATTCTCACTATTACTCATCATCAGCATGACCATTTGCATGGTAAATGGATGTGGATATCATCTTCATCGAGCTTTCACAACACCAGATTCAATGAAGAATCTTATCGTACATACAGCAGATCTATATAGCCCACTCACAGTGGAAATGTATAAACAACTTAGACAGTATGATGTTAATATCATCAATCAAGAAAGCACAAAAGGGGATATTCCGTCTTTTCATCTTGGTAAAGAAATCCTTCATCGTAATACTACTACAACTTTTTATGATGGCAAAACTGCTGAATATTCTATTGTAATGATTGTAAAAGCGCATATGGTAATACCTAATCAAGGATTCTATCCGATTATTTCTCAAGTATCGAGTTCATTTTTTGAAAATCCACATACTCCTTTAGCTAAAGACGCTGAAGAAAGTCTTATTATTTATGATATACGAAAAAAAGTAGTCAGCGATCTTATTCATCAAATCTCAAGGATTTATCTTGAAACAACTAATGCTACAAAAAAGATAAATAACCCAATTAGACTCAAGAATTCAAACCTATCCCCTCGTATTAGACCAGAAACGTACTGTAATTCTAACCAATGATTCAAGTTTATCCTGATAAGCTAAATAATCAATTAGCTCAGCAATTAAAAAAATGTTATATCTTGTATGGATCAAATATTTTTTTTATTCAAGAAGCAAAAGAGGCTATCCATAAAGTTTCTAAAGATAAAGGTTTTAAGGAACACCTTACAATTTCATTAGATCATAAGACTGATTGGCAAGAAATTTTCTCTATTTTTAAGGAATTTAGTTTATTTTCCAGAAAAAAAATATTATTTCTCATATTACCAGAACAAGGTCCAAATGTAGTAATAAAAAAGAAACTTATTGTACTGGTTGAATTATTACATAGTGATATTATCTTAATAATACACATCCCAAGATTAACGAAAAGACAAGAAAATGAAACTTGGTATAAAACTATCTGCACTCATTCAGTATTAGTGTTTTGTCAAGAACCAGAGAAGAAAGCACTACCTTTTTGGATTGCCTCTAGAGCAAAACAGCTTAATTTAAAACTAGACGATAACTCCAATAAACTATTATGTTACTATTATGAAGGTAATCTTCTTGCGCTTTCTCAAGCATTAGATAAATGTTCAATACTATGGCCTAACAGTTATCTTACATCGACCCACATCAAACAAGTGATTCATAATGCGGCATGCTTTAATCCGTTTGACTGGATAAATGCGCTATTTCTAGGAAATAGCCAGCGAGCACTTCGTATTCTTCGTCAAATACGAACCACAGATACTGAATCAGTCATCCTTTTACGAATATTACAAAATGAGCTTCTTTTATTATTAAAGTTCAAACGAAAGATGATTTACATACCGCTTCCAATTTTATTTGATCAGTATCATGTATGGCAAAAGCGTCGCTCTCTATTAAGTCACGCACTTCAGCGCCTAAGTATTACTAAGCTCACTCATATCTTTACATTATTAACACGAATAGAGCTTCTTTTAAAAGAAGAACATATCCCATCAGTTTGGATAGAACTAGAAGTTTTGACATTAACATTCTCAAAGCCTGAATTCCCATTGAGTTTTTTAATATAACACCTAATTATCATAGATTTTAAACTTAGTTTGATTTCGTTTTAGATCTATTTATCATGACTACCTGAAGCTAGAAGAAGAAATAAATTCTCTTTCGATCTAAATAAGCTATTTTTGCTATCTAATTAAAACTCTCTATACTCCGATCGATCCAATAGGAAATCGTCATAGCGCGTTAACATAACGCACTTTGTTATTAAACATTACTCTCTTATTTAATATTAATTTTCATGCAATAAACAATCATATCCTATTATATATATTAATTCAGTTACCTATTGTACGTAAAGAAAAAGGAATATTTTAATCTCTATCTTTTATTACGGATCCTAACAATCGATTAACTATATAAAAATGATGTCAAGTAAGATAAGATCTTATTGATAAGTGATGTTTTATGATCTCAAAACGATGGTTATCTAAAAAAAACGACAACCGATAGGATATTGGTAATGATTGAGAATTTATATTACCAATGTAATATAAAAAATTATTTGTCGATCCATTTGGTCGAGTATATCTAAAAAAATATACTAAAGATATCAATATCCTCTACTGATATTGGTGACAATCGATATCGAATCTTATCTCATTAGTATCTTTTTACTAAAAAGATTAAGGTAATTTCTTATCTAACACAATTATATCAAAATTAATATAATTAGTATATATGAGGTTATTCAAATAACCTAAATAGTATTTTTAACAAATCAGATAGAACTTTATATAACATAATAACACGAACTAAATAGAGATAAAGAATCAACTAACTATTTTCTCTCAGTTGTGATATAGACTAACTTTCTTCTGAGATCTCAATTATTAACATATTAAAAAGTTCATTTTTAAAAAAATAGATTTACAAAATATGATTATGTTACTACTAAATCCTCTTCCTTTACTTTATTTGCTCTTTGACGACTTCTTAATAAGAGAAGGAGATAACATTTATACCTAGATGATTTTTCAAATCAATTTCCGCTAAATCTTTATAGACAACAACAGAAAGAATAAGAAACATTGATATAGTTATCAATAGCTACTAATAATACCGAACACCATGTAGATTGACCATCTTTAAGAAACTAACTTTTCCATAATTCTCTGATACATCAAGCTTAGAATCTTTAAATCAGATTCCTTTACACATTCATTAATTTTGTGAATTGTGGTGTTTACCGGACCTAATTCCACTACTTCTGCTCCCATTTTAGCAATAAAGTATCCATCAGAGGTTCCTCCGGTTGTTAAAATTTTAGGTGTAATCTTTGAATAATGCTGTATTGCATTTACTACTTCATTCAACAGATTGCCCTTTTTAGTCAAAAAGGGATGTCTAATAATGTCCCATTTAATACTATAATTCACCTGATTCTGATTTAAAACATCCTCGACACGAGATTGAATTATTGAAGCACTTACCTGAGTGTTAAATCGAAAATTAAACTGTACAAAGCAGTTGTCTGGTATAGTATTATTACTTCCAGCTCCTGCCTGTATATTAGCGATTTGCATGGAGGTTGGAGAAAAAAACGCATTACCTCTATCCCATTGTATATTTATCAGATGATTTAAAATCGGAACTATGCGATGGATCGGATTATCAGCAACATGTGAATAAGCAATATGACCTTGAATACCATGCACAAATAGATTTGCTGTAAGAGAACCACGACGACCATTTTTGATTACATCGCCCAGCTTTTCATTACTCGATGGTTCTCCTACTAAGCAATAATCTATACATTCATTACGCTCCATTAATCTTTCTACAACTTTTACTGTTCCATTAATCGAACAACCTTCTTCATCAGAAGTAATTAAAAATGCTAAACGACCTCGATGTTGTGGATGTGATTGTACAAAGCGCTCTGCAGCAACAATCATAGCCGCCAGAGAACCTTTCATATCAGCAGTTCCTCGACCGAATAACATCCCATTTTTAGTAGATGGCTCGAATGGTGAATATAACCAATGCTTTATTTCACCTACTGAAACAACATCAGTATGACCTGAAAAAACCAGGGTTTTGCCTTCCCCTCGTGACGCCCACAAATTTAATGTTTTTCCAATGTTGATTGATTCAATTGTAAAACCTATGGCCTGTAAGCGATCTATTAAGATAGGTTGACAGCCCGCATCATCAGGACTAAGAGAGGGGCATCTAACAAGTTGTTTGACGAGATCAATCACTGGACAATACATAATGATCTTTCTTTCCTAAAGAAATAAATAACTTAGATATAAAAAGCTCTTTTCTGAACCTGGAATTATACTAATACTGTTTTTATATGAACAAACATACATATTATGTAATAATAACGACTACTAAATGTAGTATTTGAAATATAATCTATTTATAAATCCGTATCAAATGAAGATGGTCTAATTATGAATTAGTATATAATATATATATTCCCAATCAATTTGTTTTAAACAATGAATTTAAATAATAAAAATATTGAATAGTAGATCTTATATGTATAATGCATTTTTAGATAAAATAAATTATAACTCATTCTTCTTATGAAAACTATAATAAAACAAGTAACTTATCTAGTATTAATATCGTAACTATAGAATATATAAAAATATTTTCTACTACTCTGTATATTTCTCCTAACTAAAATACTAGTCATATTATGTCAATCTAGATGCTTATCTCTTAATCTCAGGATGCGACTATATTTAATAATTTATTTAGTATAGATTTATATCTACTACGTATGATTAATACCATGATAAAAGAAATATGCTATCATGATAGCATAAAATCATTGCAAAATAATAATTAATAAAAAATTAGATTTGACTAATAATATTCTTCTTTCCACAAACTTATTTCTTTTGTGATTTAACTGATTTTCGTTGTTAAGAACAATATAAATATTGTCTTTAACAGTGAATTAAAAAATTATCTAATTTTTTGTATATTGTCAATTTAAGAGAATAAGATTAAGAATCTTAACAAGTATTTACAAAGATTAGAAATTAATTTCTTTTAAAAAAACTAATTATGAATTAATAGTAAAACTTTACTATTTAAATATCAGAACAATTTATTTCCTTTATCGTGATAAAGTATCATATTTTAATGACTAACTAGAATTACAATACAAAACCTTAGAACTTCCATTTTGAATTTTATTATCTTGTCAATTAATAACCTAATGTCTTATAAATAATCTTTATATATATCTAATAGATCATCTCTAGTAATATGAGAGATGATCAAATAATTACTAAATTTTTAATAAAATAAACTGATATGAATCATTGAAAAATTGATAGATTTTCTATCACAATCATATATTCATTCTAAATAAAAATAATTCAGAAAGTAGGTGTTCATATTTGTAAGTCATTAAAATATATAACAAAATTACCTTTATTTTTCAATCGTTCGTCTATATTTATTATACAATTATTCTTCTCATCTATAATATTTTATAATGCTTAAATCATTTGAAAAAAATCAATTAAATATTATATCCCTATTCACTCAGTAATTATAAAATCTAAATTTATTTAAATATTAGTCATACTAATAAGTAAGCCCATAAATTATCAAAATAAAATGGATAACTAATTCACATGTGTAGACGATGATAGACAACTTACTGCTTACTAATTTTTAGTACAAAACCAATTCATTCATTAATTATAAGGTAATAATTAAATAAATTAGTATGCATTACTTTTTATAATAATCTTTTTGAAAAACTCTAAGTCTCTGATATTTTTTGGAAAAACTATGTATACAAAGTCATATCCTTACCCAGGATAGTATATAAAATAAACAAAATAAAAGAATTACAAGATTTAAATTAGATTATATAACATATTTTCCCTAACAAGAAATTCAGTAAAAATAACGCTATCTTCTATGTAAATAATCTTACATTCTAAGATTTCATTAAATTAATATATATCTTATATTAAGATATCTGGCTGTAAATCATAAATTAATTCATAATCGATCTATGGTATTATTTCTTTCTGAAGATAAAAATACAATTTACTCACAAATTGTATTTATACAAAACACCCCATATTCTCTAGTCTCTACCTAATCAACTTAATTAGATTTTTTTTCTAATCAAAGTTGAGCACTATCAGTGCAACTGATGATTTTATATACAATTTTTGGATATTATTATTTAACTATTTTAAATAATAAAAAACATAAAAAATTTAGCTCAGAGAGTCAATCTATACTCAGTTATTTTGGTGAAAAAGTACATACTGTCTATTTTATGTAGAATGACATTAAAATGATCATAATTTTTTATAAAAATGAGAGATATAATCACATCATCATATATTCTAAGAGATGGAATCTAATAAGATATTTTAAAAAAGAAAATTATATTCTTGCTGCGCTGTGTACTAGAATAAAAATTTATTTATTATTATCTTATATACTATAAATGCTCTTCTTATTCTTCTTTAATTTTTAAAGATAGAATAAGAGTATCAATTTAATAAATCATCTATACTAACGAAATCATATCTTATTGATTCTCTAATTTCATGCCATCAAAAAGTACGATAAATCTATAGATTATCTCAGATTTAATATCAGATATTGACAATACATCAACCAATAAAAATTAATATAATCATTTGATATAAATACAATTAATTTTATTTGATAAAATCAATTTATAAAAAGAATACGCTCTGAACCCAAGAGGTCAATGTCGATTGAGAATAAGATAAAACTAAATTGATTGAGAAACAAAGACACTGCCACCTTAATAAAAATGACAAAATTCATATATGTGACAATAGGAAAAAACTAGATCAATACAACACAAATCCATTCTAATATTACGGCTATATCATGTTACGATTCTATAATCATTAATATATGAAAATGTATGTAAAATCGACTTTTATAATAATTTTTTAAAAAAATGAAAAAGATATATCATAGATATGATATATTTTATATATATTTATTTAATTTAGTCTATTATATAGTATATTTACTACTTATTTATTATTCTTATTAAGAATAATACATCCTTTTTATAAAATTAAACTATCCACCAGCATATATATTAAAAATTAAAATATCACTCTAGTTAATTTTAACTCAATTTTTTTATTTTACTTCATTGAAAACCTTCTAACAATCCGGTTATCTATAACGATAGATACATCTCATACACTCATATAAAACTCAATAACTCAGATTATTTCAAAAAATTTTGAAAATATAATAATTTAACAATAATTTTTTGAAATGTCATATCCTAAATCTAGTACCTTAACTTAAGTACAATGCTCCTTATATTGTATCTTGCAGTCACTATAATTTCTGTTTCAAGTTTATTTGATAAAATTGATAGATTATCTCACTAATTAATTCTATTATTACAATAATAACCTTACATAATTAATTTTATAGATTATTGTACTCACCTTATGAAAAATAAGATTATTAGTTACAACCTTACTGAATTCTTTGGTCTCAACTAATTACAGAAAAAATGAATAATTTATTCTAATAGAAATGTAATTTCTAACTACATTTTTTTTAAATTGATCAAAGTTAATTAGATTAACTAATGAACAAATCTGAAATGAAATAAAAAGATCTTGATAATAATAAAAATTATTAATCCTTATTTTTATACACTGAATTAATTATCTCATCTTGTTTTTTCTACGTTAAAAATACTATTTCTTTAGTAGTTCAAAATCTTTAAACATTTTTTCTATATCATCATTAGTACGTAAAACCATAGCCGTATCTACAATGTTGCGAACTAAATAAGGAGAAAACTCTGAATAAAATTCATACATATAATTACGAAGAAAAGTTCTACGACGAAAAAATTTTAATTGTGCTAAAAGTAAATAGGTCTTTTGCGTTAATTCTGACTAAATCAAGATCATAAACTGGATTCACCGCTATGCTCGCAATAACCCCTAGACAAAGACCTAATCTTACATAAGTCTTAATTACATCAGCGTCAGTAGACGTTAAAATAATATGCGGCGTTAATCCATAACGATAAAATGAAATATCAAGCTCTGAACGATCCGTAAAACCAAAAGTATAAGTAACTAATGGATATTTAGCAACTTCTTCAATAAAGATTGACTCTTTGGAGGCAAAAGGGTGATTAGGTTTAACAATAATAGAACGATTTCAATGATAACAGGGTAGCATGATTAAATCATTATACAAATGCACATCTTTAGTAGTAATCGCAAAAATCAGTATTTCCTTGGCAAACTAATTCAGCGATCTGAGAAGGAAAACCTTGATTCATGTGCAAAGATACATCTGAGTGTCAATCAAGAAACGTTTTCATTGTTTGAGGTAAGGCATAACGTGATTGAGTATATATAGTAGACATATACAATAATCCTTTATTAGGCTAAGTATGCTCACCTACTACTAATTTAATCGAATCTACTTTAGACATAATATCGCGTGCAATACGAATAATGTCGACCGCTGCTGGGGTGATTGTAATCAGATGTTTTCCGCTACGAGAAAACATCTGAATACCTAATTAATCTTCCAGCATGCGTATTTGCTTACTAATGCCAGGTTATAAAGTCCTTCATTGGTTGAAGGTATATTCAAATTATGATTAACGACTTCGACAATATAATGTAACTGATTTAATTTTATTTTGTGTTCCATCTTCTTTGGATCCACATAAAAAACTTAGAGATTAGCTCAATGAATTACTTTGATAAGCTTTTTCTACAAATAAAGTTCTATATATATTATATTATATCAAATTTGATGAACTTGTATAAAACCGAACTAGAAAGGAGTTCTCAGATCAATAAAAGAACTCAATACAGTAAGTACTTTGAAAATCAGACTGATATTTAAGAAAACACATACTATTTAACATCTCCATTATTCTATTGATTAATATAGTAGAAGAACAAACTTTAATTATCTTGAGATAATAAGTATACTCAGCTTACTGTATTATACAGTATCATAATATCGTTTTCAGAAAGACTTTAATAAATAAAGTGTTATGTCAATTTTAGTATAAAAGTATTTGTTCTACTACTTTTTAATAATTTTTTATTTCCTCTGTTATCATATCAACGTTAATCTGATGGTCAATGAATATATTGAAACTCTGCATAGAGTTAGTTATGATTTTATATCAAACTCCATTCTATATTTTTAAAATTACAGACATTATTTATAAGATTCAATCTTCTGTACTTAAAAGACATATTAAAATATGTCCTCTTCTGGAATATAAAAAAATTATAACTTATATCACTACGCTATAACTGAAGAATAAAACATAATATTGCATCATAAATAAACTATATTAAATGATTTATCTTATATTTCTAATTGACATTTATAGGATATAAGATAAATCTTCGATAAGTCGTTATATAACAATCACCATCACTGATTAATTCTAAAACAATGTTCACTTTACATTAAGTTTTAATATATAATGTTCACTCAGTGATTACTGAAATATATAAAGATAGCATTCTAAAATGTAGAATTTTTAACATTTATCAAAAATCTATCTCTATCATTAGAATTCTATCATTGAATCAATCTAATACATATTATTTATCTCTTTTATGTTACGTTTCATTAACCAATGAATATAAAAATGCGAAGAAGTTAAACATTAATGCATAAATAAACGCATTATTATATTCTAAATCCGTTTTATTATCTCTAATAATCTTAAATTAAAGAGAGATCTATATAAAATTATAGAACTGCTACATTTTATAAATATATAAACAAATATAGAACAACTTTCTTATAAAAAATAAGAAGATCTTTTAAACATAGAGAAAAGTCAATATCTATCATTTAACGTTTTACTTCTTGCCACCGACCATCAATAAAATATGCAAACCAACCAGTTTTTTTCCCGTTTTGTTCAGTAAGAACAAACTGTGTTTTATTTTTACGACTAAAACGAACTATAGATGGATTACCATCTCTATCTATAACAGGTGCATTAGCTAAGTAATGCAGGTTTGTTGGTAAACGATCTCGATAAAGTCGTAACTCTTCAACCTTAGGTGATCTAGTTTCACGTGACCTAGGAAAAGTATTAGCAGCTAGAAAAATGCCTGACGCACTTTGACGTAAGACAAAGTAAGCATCTGAGGTTTGACAGAGCAACTCTGGCAATGGGATTGGATCTAATTTCGGTGGGGCTATATTTCCATTTCTCAGAACTTTTCGTGTATTTTTACAATGTTCGTTCAAGCAAGCCATATATTTTCCATAACGACCAACTTTCATAGACATTTCCGATCCACATCTTTCGCATAAAATTGAAAGATCAGTACGGCCTTGTATTTTAAACTCACCATATTGAATTTCATAACCATTACACGCAGGGTTTTGACCACATATATATAGTTTACGTTGATAATCAATTAAATAACAATCCATAATCGTATTACATAGTAAACATCGTCGTCTTATACTAAATGTATGCGTTTTATCTTCGTTATTTTCTAAATCATTAAACACTACGTTATCTGGAATAAGATTAATAGTTTTTTTACACCGAGAAACAGCAGGTAACGCATAGGAAGAACAACCAAGGAAAACCCCAGTAGTTGCAGTACGAATACCCATTCCACTTCTACAAACCGGACATTCTATAGATGTAGGAACCATTTTATTAGGCTGCATGCCACCTACTTCAGGATTCATTTCGGCTTTTTCTAGATGCTTACTAAAATTTAGAAAAAAAATATCTAAGACTTCCTTCCACTCTACTTGATTATGTGCAACTTGATCTAAACTATCTTCCATATTGGCAGTAAAGCTATAGTCCATTAAGTCAGGAAAGTTATCTATTAAGCGATCAGTAACGATTTCACCTATTTTCTCAGCATAAAAACGGCGGTTTTCTACCCTAACATATCCACGCTCCTGAATGGTCGAAATAATAGAAGAATAAGTTGATGGGCGACCAATACCTCTTTTTTCAAGATCATGAACTAATAAAGACTCACTAAACCTATATGGTGGCTTAGTGAATCGCTGAGTTGGTACAAGATTTTGTAAAATTAAAACACTTCCAACGCTTATTATAGGAAAGATTTTATTATCAGTACATTCTCCTGTTACTGACAGTAACCGCGTCCATCCATCAAAAAACAACACTCTCTTTTTCTCTTTAAGAGTAAAATTAGCAGCCTCTGCAATTAATGTTCGAGTATTATATATTGCAGGTATCATTTGACAGGACACAAATTGACTCCAAATTAACTTATAGAGTTTTTTAGCGTCTTCAGGCATGTCATTAAGTTGTGAAAAAAGAACTTTTACATCTGACGGACGAATTGCTTCATGAGCTTCATGCGAATTCTTAGCGCTATTATATAGGTTTTTTTCTTGTGGTAAGTATTGCTTACCAAAGACTATCTCAATATAGTCACGTACCATAATTAAAGAATCTTGGCTTAAATTAGTTGAATCAGTGCGCATGTAAGTAATATAACCGGCCTCATAAAGATATTGAGCCATAACCATAGTATGCTGAACACTAAAAGATAATCGCGTACTAGAAGCTTGCTGAAGCGTTGAGGTAATAAATGGTGCACTAGGATTTCTGATAGAGCGTTTATCTTCACAGAAGGTAACTTTAAAACAGGCTGTTTTTAACACCTCAAGAGCAATATTGATTTGAGATTCTTTACTTGGAGAAAATGCTTGTCTTGATTGATGAGTAACCTGCATCCGAAGACTAACGCCTTCTAAAGTAGATAGTTCAGCATGTAAGAGCCAATACTCTTCAGGTGTAAAAGACTTAATCTCACGTTCACGTTCTACAACTAAACGAACCGCTACTGATTGCACGCGACCAGCAGAAAGACCCCGTGCAATCTTTTTCCACAGCACAGGAGAAATCATATAACCTACTATACGATCCATAAATCTCCGTGCTTGCTGTGCATAAACGCGATTAATATTTAATATGCTTGGATGATTAAATGCTTGGCAGATAGAATTTTTAGTGATTTCGTTAAAAACGATGCGCTTATAACGCGTTTTGTCCCCGCCAATAACTTCTTGTAAATGCCAAGCAATCGCCTCGCCTTCTCGATCTAAATCGGTTGCAAGATAGATAAATCTAGATTGCTCAGCTAATATTTTAAGCGCGGACACCAATTTTTCTTTTCCAGGTAAGATCCGGTAATTAGCCTTCCAACCATTAAAAGGATCAATGCCCATGCGACTAATTAAAGATTTATTTATATTGTTTTTATTTTTATTAACTGCATTACCAGAGTGACTGTAAATATTTTTTTTTTCTATCTTCCTGCTAGTCGGCAAGTCACGAATATGACCAAGACTAGATTTCACTACATAATCTTTTCCAAGATATTTATTAATTGTTTTTGCTTTTGCCGGAGACTCAACTATTACTAACACTTTTCTCATAGTTACCTTGCCTAATTAACACTATATGAAGCCATAGGCTCTTTCTTTGTAAGATGTTCAATTATATAATTTATAATAGTTATTTTAGATGAAATAATTATTGTCTATCTATGTTATAGATAGGATTGACTTATCAATAAATGCTCTTCAAATTTATATGGAACTTATACATAAATACTGAATGTCTATAATACTGATATTATAAAATATCTGTCATTATGTATTTAAAATAAAAATACAGTTATATAATTGATTTTATCAAAACAACACGAATTCTTCTTAACTAAAAAGATATTAATAAAAATCTATGCACAATATATTTTATCACTATGCAAATTTGTGTTACAAGTAAAAGAATTATCACAAACTCATGTTATATTTAAAATAATAATCCTATCATTTATTTTATGGTACTGCATACAATCTTATATTAAGTATTCTTATATTTTCTTATAGATAACCTTCCTGCTAGGTACATCCCTTAAAGGCAGAGTATACATATGGTTTCTATTATTTAATTTATTAATTAAATCTAGATTTTTAACTAAAATTACATTAAAATTTATAATCTACATTTAATTTTAAATAACTAAAATAGTATATAAAATATATACTTCTTTAGTTTCAGTTAACTACTGAAAATTTTTTTAATTTTATAAATTATAAACAAGCACATAGAATTTTAACATGATAAATCTATAAACAATTTCTATTATTTAATTTTATCGTAAAATATGCAACCAAATCAAGATCTTATGATCTATTTTTGTAAATAAAATCAATCCTATTTTTTTTAAAAATACATTAAATTTAAAATAGATGGGATATACTTTTGAATATTCTTTATAGTCTTGTTATGTCTTGAACAATAAATTTTATATCAACATTTAATCTTAAATATTTAAACATAGTTTAATCAATAAAAAAATTTCATAATGAAATTATTTCTTAAGACATTAATAATTCATAAAAATATTCATGTGCATATCAATTATAATGAAAGTTATATTAATCTCATAATAAACGTTAGATTATAAAATAATAGTAATATATTCTACTTAATCACAGTTGAATCATATATAGAATCTAATGAATTATCTATATAATACCATTAACACTTATATCAGATACAACATGAAAAAAAGAAAAAATTAGTAACAGTTTATAGAAATAAAAAATTTTAAAATTATAAATTCATTATAAATCTCTAGAGAGAATACTGAACTCTTCCACTTTTTGAAAGAAATACAAAATAAAAAAATAACTAGTATAACGTAAAAAATTATGATGATAATTATCAATAATTATTATATAATAATTATGAAAAAACTAATTTTCACACATCTACATTGGGTATCCATTATAAATGTTAAAGAAATATACTTTAATCACCTTACATTATACTCTATTAGAGGTTCTCTTATTATTGAGAGCAATATGTATCATAATTGGAATGGATTAACGAAGTTTCAGCATCAATGTTATTATCAAAATAAATTCTTTACCAAAAATAAATAGCTAATCACAATTGAGTTTAATTCAATTATAATTTTTATTTATTGTTCTTATTGATTTTAGACTCGTGAAGAAGTCTTCTTAAGAAGAAATTCAGAGAATTTCATAATTATTGAATATTGTAAAATATATCCAAATTAGATACATAAATTTGTTTCCATAATTCTTTTTTTTCTTCTCTATCGTTAGCAAGCTCCTCTAATACAGAGGAGGTAATATTAATTCCAGTTGATTCACTCGGGATTTGTATCCCTAAATACCATTTATTATAAAAGATATCTTTTGGTAACATTTTTATCTGGCGAGGAGATAACATCTGAACCTGTCCTATATTTAGGTTCATCGCACGTAACACATCCATAAGTAAAGTATCATTCTGCAATATTATTTTATGCGACACAATAACTAATTGTGTAATGACAGGTAGAGATATAGCCATTTCACCTTGAAACACATGATAATGACGAGTTGTATATGGTATAATACCCATATGATCTAAAATCTGGTTACGTCTGAGAGACATTAGATACTCCTAATATCATTATTTTATTTTTTTGATATACACTTAATCAATCTATATCTACGATAATAGACTATTTTGGTAGATATTTCTATTTCTCTTATTAGTATAATAAGATAAGTTAGTATTGACTTAAATAATATAAAAAATTGTATTTCTTCTAATTTATACCTAAAATTAAATTCATTTAATTCAAAAATAAGAAATATCAAAAACACTCTAATTATAATCACTTTATCTAGCATAATAATTTCTATACTTAAACAATTTCTACGGTGGTCTTCTAGGAAAATTTAGATGTCTAAATTGACTCCATCCAGTATTCTTATATCGCGCAACTACCATATATTTACTAAGCGTCATGTATTTTTTGCAGGTAATTTACAAGATTCTCTACCAGGTTTCTTAAAAACTGCACAGAGTTTCGCACATACTCAACAATATAATCATTGGCAAACTCTAAAATCTTTTCTTAAAAAGCGAGCTTATTATAGTCTCATTATTACTAGAGATATGGTATTACACTGTAATACATTAATATATTTTTGGCCTAAAAATAAACGAGAAGCAGATTTTCAGTTACAAAATCTTCTTTCCCTTCTTCCGATTGGCAGTGATATTTTCATTGTTGGAGAAAATCGAAGCGGAGTTCGTGGAGTAGAAAAGATCATTACACACTCTTTAAATCTTAAAAAAATTGATAACGGATGCCGATCTAGTCTTTATCAGGGAACTCTAAACGTAAATTCATCTTTTAATGAAAAATTATTTTGGAATGAGTATAAAATTAATAATATAATTTTGAAAAGTTTACCTGGAGTATTTGGTTTTAAGGGTCTTGATATGGGAAGCCAGTTACTAATATCTACTTTAAATAAAAATCTAAACGGCAAGGTATTAGATGTTGGTTGTGGTACAGGAGTGATCTCTGCTTTTTTATTTAGTCTATCACCTCAAGTTCATCTTACATTAATTGATGTCCATGCCGCAGCGATTGTGTCTAGTCGAGCTACATTATTGTCAAACTGTTTTAGCGGTAAAGTATATTGCAGTAATCTTTACTCTAATGTTAATGAGCGATTTCATTTAATTATATCTAACCCACCGTTTCATACTGGTTTAAAAACCAATTTAGAAATAGCATATAAATTAATTAAAGGTGCACCAAAATTTTTATATAAACATGGAGAGCTTCGCATTGTCGCTAATTCTTTCCTTCCTTATCCAAAAATTTTAGATGATACTTTTGGAAACCATCAAATTCTTGCGAAAAATCAATCATTCAAGGTTTATCGTTCTATAAAAATTTAGTTTAATTAAAATTAAATATCTCTGATCGTGGATAAATTAAACTTATATCTCATAAGCTAAGTATTAATCATCTAAAAAAAGATATTATTTTCTAGTTAGAAATAAACTTATGATAAACCTAGAATATAACCGAACCTAATATAAAGTGATTTTTTTAAGAAAACTACTACTTTTATAAAAAGTAAAATTATACTTTAATACATTAAATTACATGAACATTTGGCTTATGTAGATATAAAATAGAAGGTTTATTTTGATCAAGACCATCTTAATTAGAAAACTAAAATCCTATCTTATCCTTACAAAAAGATAATCATTTTTAATTTACTATTTACAATATAACTACCATTTAATAACTCTAAATGATTTGTATTGTACTATAAAAATCTGATTAAATGAGTGATAAAAATTATCATACGCATGTCAAAAGTATAAAAAATAAGTTTAGATAACTACGATTTCTTTAATATATTTTAGAGCTTTTTTCTATAAAAAAGTTCTTAATATGCTAATCTGTTAGTGTAGACATGTTATTATTTTATAATAAATCTCATATAGACGGAATATTCCTATGGAATATCGATTCTTTTTCCTTATTCAGTTAACTATACAATCATTTCATGATAGCTAATAAATAAAAAAATGTAATAAATATTCATATATTAATATTTATATATAATCACTTTTCAATAGAGAGTAAGTAAATATGATTTTATCATCATTACAAAATATTCGCGTCTTCTATGATGGATCATTCTTGTCTATCTACCTTTGTTAAAATTTTATATCTAATATTCATGATATCTTATATATTGGTTTTAATCACATTACTACCATTCATGATGATAAACAATAGAAGATGAGATATTTTATCTACCTCTAAACTATCAATTTAACATATATCAGTGAACTACAAAAAATCAAAATACAAAATTTGGATCTTCTTCTGTATCTGAAGATATATATATTTTTACTAAAAAATCTTTATAAGAGTTTATATTCTTGGCCAGAATATTGAAATACGCTGATTGCAATCATATTTTATATGATTTGTAAATACATCACTTAATCACTTTAATCCAATTTATCTTTAATGTATTCTAAAATACAAAAAGTAATTTAATTTAGCTTTATTCTTGTAAAACACTTAAATATATATTTCTAATCCTTTGATTACTAGTAGATTTGACCATCAATCTCAATTTATAATATAAATAAAGTAAGTTATCAAATAACTAAAGTTAAAAAATCGATTAATCCAGTGACATTAAAATAAAAAATTACACAATAGATTTCTGTAATTTTATGAGACTAGTTTTCAAAAATTAATCATAATAATTAATTTTCCCTGTAAATAGTTCTTTTATTCTTTAATAACCTAGTAATTACCAATAAAGATCATAAATTTCAGTAGATTAAACAAATAACTAAACACAGTAATCAAACTTAATATCGAAAAAATATAATACTAGATATATTTTCTATACTCAATGAACTCATATGTTTCTGTTTACAAAAGGTGAATAATAAAATCATCAGATAACTAAATTAATGACTAAAACCATTAAACTTGTTAATCTTTAATACTATTGTCACAAATTAAATAAAAACTAAAAAGAATATAATATTTTTAGACGAGATGAAATAATGGAAAATTAGCTTATTTTAATTTCTTTATAAGCATACAATTCATAAAATTTTAATTAGAGAAGGAATAAGCTAGAATAGATAATTTAGTAAACATCATAATAATCATCAAATTGTTATCACCATACCCATCTAAAACAATCAGAGAATTCTAGAAAGATAATCTAACTATTAATTTTAAAATAACATACGATCTGAACCATAATTTGATTAGATAGTTAGTAAACTAATAAAACACATTATTTGACTTTTGAGCATAAAAAGTGAATAAAAATATTGGTGTACAAACCATCATGAGATAAAGTTTTTATAAAAATTTAATATGATACAAATTTTAGACGAAACGAATCAAAAGTATAAAACTCATCATATAGCTAAAGTAATTTTTATTCTTAACTCCATAAGGATAAAAATATTGTTATTTATAAAAGAGAATAACATGAGTTTTAATATAGATAGCAACAAAAAGCTTATTCGATAATGTTTCTGATAAATAAAAAAATAAATAATTGAGTTACGTTTTAAAAATATGCTATTTATTAATATAATATATTGAGTTAAATTGCAATTTAAAAATTACTTCATCCTATTATAGTTATTATTAACTTACATAGAAAACAAAATTATATAGTATTTATAATTAATGCAATAAAAACTACGAAGAATCTAAAGTTATCTTCGAATAGATTAAAAAATATTTTCTATATGAATAAATAATATCTATATATTTTGCCATTGCGTAAGTATTGAAATGCGACGACGCATTAGTTCATGATAAATTTCCTTACCTTCGAATCCTCTATATAAAATTTCTTTCGTCGACACATTTTGCACCAACCCCCATGCTCGGCGAAGATATTCACTCTGTTTATAACAGAAGTCTATAGAATCACTATTTCGACGGGAAAATATTTCACTAACTAAAGCTATTTTGTTTACACGAGATGGTTTTCTCCAGGCATCAATTTTGTTAAATAAACCTATTAATTCAGAAGGCGAGCGAGACTGAATTGTATCTACAATATGATGAAACTTTATAACTACCATTGCGAAATTACGTAAAGAATGAGGAACAGATAATCGCATACATAAAGAACTAATCAGAAGAGTCCTATATGAATTAAATTCGTCATAGCTAGCCCATGTAATATGTCGTAAAGACGCTAAGGATAAATCATACAATAAAACAGAAAAACGGATGTCTATATCTGTAGTTAATTTAGCTGCAATTGATAACGCCATTGGAGAATGAAGATAAATTTGTATTTTTGAGTTTTTATGTCTGTTAGAAACGAAACTATTAATAGTGTTTAATTCTGGAAAAAGAACTGTAAGAGAACCACATAATTGCAAAACTTGAAAAAAAACATCAGGATTTTCGGTACGCAAAGCGGCTAGCAACTCCTTCCATATTCTTTCTCTAGGAAGAGAACAAAGTTCACCATTTTTTGACATACGTTTCATTATTGTCAAAGTTTCATCAACAATATGAAAATTTAAATGAGCCAAAGATGCAGAAAAACGCGCCACGCGTAATACACGCAATGGATCTTCGTAAAAAGAAGAAGAGACATGACGTAGTTTTCGATTTTGTAAATCAATTATTCCACCATGCGGGTCATAGTATTTACCACTTTGATCCTGAGCAATAGCATTGATAGTGAGATCACGACGAGCTAAATCCTGTTCTAAAGTGACCTCTGGTGATGCATGACAAATAAATCCAGTATATCCTGAAGAAATTTTTCTTTCAGTACGAGCTAATGCGTACTCTTCACCGGTGTCAGGATGAAGAAACACTGGAAAATTACGACCAACTTTCTTATATCCTAAATCTATCATCTTTTGAGATGAGCTCCCTACTACAAGCCAATCTTTATCTTTTAATGGTAAATCTAGTAATTGATTACGTATTGCACCACCAACAAGATATATTTTCACCATAACGCCTACAAAATTATTAAAAAATCAATTTAATCAACCTAACTGAACTTTATGCACTGAGGTTAATTCTTTTAATAGAATTTTTTCATCAACTCATGATCTTTAATTTTTTATATAGTACTAATAGTTCTAAATATTCGTTTATACCAATATATTGTATGTAGTTAAAGTCATTTAATACTATATGATATCAATCTCCTCTCTTCAGAGAAGATCTTTCAATTTTTATCAGTAACAAGTAATTTTCTTGATTTATTCTAATAAATACATAATTCTTCACTTTTCTGAAGCACCTATTGAAACTGTAAATTTTTATCAACTAATTTTATTTGAAATTTGCATATTTAATGACATTAAAAAGGAGGTTACCTTATAATATATATTATGAACTATTACTTATTTATATTGATTTAATACTAATAAAGTTCCTCTATATAATAGAGGATTATTCTAATTACTAGAATGATATAAGATCTTCTATCTTGAGAACCAAAGATAGTAATATCATACAACATTATCTAGGTTTATAAAAAAACCATTAATTATTAATGTTTTATAGATCATGCTATAAAAATTTTATTTTGTTGATAAAGAAAAAAAGAATAAAATTTTTAATAATTAGTTAAAAAATAAAAACCTAGTGAATGAAAGATCAAACATAAAAAATATACTTACTTTATTACACTAAAGTAAGGTTCCTTAATATGACTAATTTTCTCTCAACTAGGTTTTAATATTTACAACGATGAATAGAAGATATATCAAGAGAAAATATTATTAATAAATTTTCAAAACAAGATTGATGTATCTTTTTCTTAAAAGCATTGATAAAATACCTATTCGCATGATAGGTACACTACTGTTATGATAATAGACTATTAAAATTAAACAAAATTAACTTAACTTTTAAAAAAAGATCTTTTTAGTCAACCCAAAAAGGAGTATATTAGTATCATACCTTTATTTTAATAAATAACATAATATAAAACATAACTATTACTTCAGTCATAATCGCTTATCACATGATTGCATAATAATATCAGATTACACGATAATTAATATTGAATGTTACAATTACTATCATTACTTAATAAAATACTATTTGTTAGAATTTTATTCTTCGATATATTTGATTATATATCCATATATACAATATCTTTTACACATCAAGACTTATTGAGATATTTACATGAAAATTAAATATTTTTTAATTAGTATAAGTAATTATACTAATTCATATTCTATATTCTAATTAGTGAGTAACTTAATATTTAAGTTATAATAAACTCACTCAATTTCTAGTTAATTAATATAATTTAGGGTGAACTGAGTGAATATACTCTCTTTATATGGACTTTTTCTTGCAAAGACACTCACTTTAGTCGTGTCAATATCAGCAATAGCAATAATTATTACAAATTTAACTAAACGTAACAATGCTCCAACTGGAAAACTAAAACTAACTAGGTTGGATGAAAGTTATACTGAAATTCAGAATAACATGTGTTTAGCAAAAATGACATCTGCACAAAAAAAAATATGGAAAAAAGAATTTAATAAGAAAAAGCAAAAAGAAGAAAAGATAAATAAAAAACAAAACCGATTGCAACAAAATCTAAAAATACACAAACCAACACTATACGTCCTTGATTTTCAAGGAAGCTTAGATGCTAGAGAGGTGTCTTCGTTACGAAAAGAAATTTCTGCTGTACTCTCTGTAGCTAAAAAGGGAGATGAAGTTCTCTTGCGCCTAGAGAGCCCAGGAGGATTAGTTCACGGCTATGGTCTAGCCGCATTTCAATTACAACGTTTACGAAATCAATCTATACCACTCACGATTTCTGTAGATAAAATTGCTACGAGCGGTGGGTACATGATGGCCTCTGTAGCCAGTCATATTATTGCTGCTCCATTTTCACTTATCGGTTCTATTGGCGTGGTAGCACAAATTCCTAATTTTAATCGTCTTTTGAAACGGAATGAAATTGATATTGAGCTCCATACAGCAGGTAAATATAAACGAACATTAACTCTTTTTGGTGAAAATAGCGAAGAAGGACGTGAAAAATTCCGAGATGATCTAAATCAAACTTATTTACTATTCAAACAGTTTGTAGGCGAAATGCGACCTAAATTAAATATAGAAACAGTATCAACTGGAGCTCATTGGTATGGGTCTCAAGCTTTAGAACAAGGACTTATAGATGAAATTGGCACTAGCGATGATTTTATTATTAATAAAATGGCTACACACCAAATTCTATCGGTGTGTTATATTCGTCATCAAAAAGTAATTGATCGTTTAATAAATAAATTTTCTTATAGTGTTAAAAACTTACTGAAATTTTTAATAATCTAGCTACTTTCTACTTATGTGATTAATAATAAATATATAAATATAATTATAATTATCTGATAATTACTAGTTATCTTTCATTTTATTACTCAAGAAATTTTTTAATAGTTAATTAAATTTAAGTCTTGAAATAATGTAACTCATGTGGACTAAATATGATTTCACTTTTGAAAATTAAATTTTATAGAATATCTTTTTATTTTTTTTAATTCAATTAGATTTTATACATAATATGCAATATCTATTCTGTTAAGAATAGATATTGCATATATCAATCAATTTTTATAAACTTTACTATGATTGAAAATCATAATTCTTATTCTTGATATAAAACATATCTCTTTAATTAAAGTATCTATAAAGTATAGATTAATAAATCTGCATACATTAAATTTAATTTTCTTATATGACAATGATCTGTTCTTTGATTATAGAATATCAATAAATAAGTAACAAAATTTTACTTTTTATAGATATATTTTTCTAAATTTCAATTTTATTGATAAAATTTTACACATTAATAATATTATTATATTTAAAGCAAAGACAGTGAATTTAAATCGCAATTAATACGATCAGTATATATTTGTTTATAGGATTACATCCTAATAAAATGCTGACGATAATAATCTAATTCTGCTATAGATTCATAAATATCATCTAATGCATTATGTTTATTATTTTTTTTAAATCCATGTAAAATATCTGGTCTCCAACGAGCGACCAGTTCTTTCAGAACGCTAATATCTAAGGATCGATAATGAAAATAAGATTCTAATTCTGGCATATATTCACGTAAGAATCGACGATCTTGTCCAATGCTGTTACCACAAATAGGTGAGCTATAGCGTGGGATACGTGGTTTTAAAAATTCCATAATTGCTAGTTCTGCAGAGCGTTCATTAAATATACTCGATCGAACTCGTTCTACTAAGCCGCTTTTTGTATGAGTCTGTATGTTCCAGTCATTCATAGATTTAAGGTACTTTTCATTCTGATGAATAGCTAAAACTGGTCCTTCAACAATAAAACTTAGATGATTATCAGTTAAAATCGTAGCTATTTCAAGAATACGATCGTTCTCTGGATTTAGACCGGTCATTTCAAGATCCATCCAGATTAGATTATGAATATTTTCAGTCATAACTAATCCTGGTTAAAATTCTAACAGATTATAACTATTAATTAATACTGATATACATAATCAATTTGAAATTTGATCTATAAAATTGACTAGTAATGATCCAAAACGCTATGTTGGACTAATGTATAATTAATAATATTATAATCCATACAATACTATATATTTGTCTATTAAAAATATATATATGATCAATACAAGTTTTATTACTATATGTATTGTAATTAACACTGCTACTGAGACTAGAAAGAATTATATCACAAGAAATGCGTACCTCATCCAACGAATAATTAAATATTTTAATATTTTATTTATTTTTAATGATAAAATAAATTACTTCTTTTTTTAAAAAATTCACCCTATATTTGATCATACAAAATAGATGATAAATAAGCTTTATGAATAAAAGAATTGGTTATTTCCGGAATCCATAACCGATAAACTCTAATATAGAGAAAATCATCTAATATTACAAAATTGAAAATAATGTTGTTAATTTAATAAAAACTTTTACCATTTTTTCATTAATTTTAATACAAAAATGATTATTAATTTTTAATTTTCTAAAACTTATTTTATTTTATATTAAAATCTCTTCAATTATTAAATAAATACATTTTTTCTTTTAAAAATGAGTATAAATATTCATACAGAAAAAATAAAATTTTTAAAATCTATTTTTGATCAAATAAATAAATTGATCATTTAGATTTAAAACTATTTATTGGAGAATAAATATCAAAACGATGTTTTTTAGTCTTTAAAATATGATCTGTATGTGTTCTTGACAAAGCTTGAGCATTACGTGGTCGTTTTACTACTACACGCTTCTTTGCTAACATTCGAGCAGGATGTAAAAGTGAATCTGCATCTGCATCCATTCCTACTAAAGACTGTAATATACGCATTTCTTTTTTTACTAAAGCCTTTTTTTTCTTTAATGGATACATAGGATCAAGATAAACTACATCTGGTATAGGATCGATATTTTCTGATACCAATAAACTAGAAGAAGGTAACAGAGTCATATGTTCACTTAACCATGAACCTATTTTTTTATCAGTATACCCACGACGTAATCCATCATCCAATAATGCTGCTACAACAGGATTACGCTCTAACATACGTATGTGACAGCCAAGCATGGCTAAAATAAAAGAATCACGTCCAAATCCTGCTGTTGCATCCAGGATATTAGGGAAATAATTTTTTTTAATACCCACAGCTTTAGCTATGGCTTCAGATGTTCCTCCACCAAACCTGCGTCGATATGTTATACTTTTACAGAAAAAATTGACAAATATATTGCCAAGCTCAGGTTCATTAAGATTGCATACTGCAAGATGATCAGGTTTAGCTATAAGCATGATAGAGCTTTGTGGGTCATGAATTAGGCTCCATCGTCTAAGTAAACTAGAGAAGGAATTTTGATATTTACTTTCTGATGTATCTAATAAACAAACACGCACTAATAAATTACCTCCTAATGAGCTTTACAAGCTTATCCCATTTTGATAGAGAAATGCATCCATTTGTGGTTTATGACCGCGAAATCGACAAAATAATGTCATAAAATCTTCTGATCCGCCACGCATTAAAATATTTTCAAGAAAAGACAGACCGATTGTATGGTTAAAAACACCTTTTTTTTCAAAAAGAGACCAACAGTCTGCGGATAAAACAGCAGACCATAAATAGCTATAATATCCCGAAGCATAACCACCGGAAAAGATATGACTAAATGTATGTGGAAATCGATTCCATTCTAATTTAGGAAGAACAGATATCTGATTATGAACATCGTGAAAAATATCTAAAATTTTTATATCATCATCTTTATGAAAATCTTGGTGTAAACGAAAATCAAATAATGAAAATTCTATCTGACGTTGAATCGATAGTGCTGATTGATAATTTTTAGCTTCTAATATTTTAGATATTAACTCATCTGATAACGGCTTAAATGTCTGATAATGTTCAGAAATAATTTTTAGCGATTCTGGGTGCCAACACCATTGTTCCATTAACTGACTAGGTAACTCAATGGCGTCCCATGGAACTCCATTAATCCCAGATATTGAAGGTATATCAATGTTTGTTAGAATATGATGAAGACCATGCCCAAACTCATGAAAAAGCGTAATTACTTCATTATGGGTAAATAGAGCCGGTTGAGCATTGAGCGGTCGATTAAAGTTACAAACTAGATAAGCTACTGGTTTCTGAAGAAATCCATTCGATTTTCGCATCCGACTAACGCATTCATCCATCCAAGCTCCGCTTCTCTTATAATCACGTGAATATAAATCAAGAAAAAAACTTCCTCGATAATTATCTTCCTCATCAAGAATATCAAAGAATCGTACATCTTTATGATAAACCTCTACATCATATCGCTCTTTACACTTCATACCAAAAATCCGATGTATTATTTCAAATAAACCATTAAGAACACGATACTCAGGAAAGTAAACTCGAAGATCTTCACTGTTAAAATTATATAAATATTGTTTATATTTTTCACTATAATAAGGAATATCCCAAGGTTGTAACTCATTAAGATGGTATGTTCTTTTTACGAAATCAGTTAACTTTATTAACTCCAATTCTGCACTGGGTTTCACTTTGTCGGAAAGATTGCTTAAGAATTTAGAAACCTGCATGGGGGTTTTAGCCATTTTAGTTACTAATGATTGAGAAGAATAGGAAGAAAAACCCAATAATTCAGCTAACTCATAACGCAGTGTCACCTCTTCCTTCATTACTTCTGTATTATCCCATTTGCCAGCATAAGGGCCTTGATCTGACGCACGTGTCAGATAAGCTCGATAAATTTCTTCTCGTAAACACTGTTTATCACAGTAAGTTAAGACTGATAAATAACTAGGGTAATCTAATGTTAATAACCAACCCTTACGACCTTGCTCCTCTGCTTTTATTTTTGTGGACAAAATCGAGCTCTCCGGAATGCCGGAAAGCTCGATTTTGTCTGTAATTAATTTACTCCATGCTAGAGTAGCATCTAAGACATTATTGCTATATTGAGATGCAAGAGCAGACAAGCGTAAAGTAATCTCTCCATATCGATGTTGCATTTCTTTCGGGAGGTCAATTCCAGATAACTTAAAATCACGAAGGGCATACTTAATCGTTATTTGTTGCTCAGGGCTTAAAGCTTGATAAATATGAGCTTGATTCTTAATATTGTCATATGCCTGGTATAAAACCTTATTCTGACTAATCCAAGTTCTGTACTCTTCTACAAGAATTAATGTTTTTTCATAAGCCAAACGCAACACAGGGCTATTTTGAACTGAGTTCAAGTGACTTATTAATGCAAATAAACGATTCAACTCATCAGTGGCTTCACTTATAGGCTGAACCAAACTGTCCCAGCAATATGGACCTCCTTGACTCACTATTTTTTTTATTACTAAACGACAGTCATTCAGAGTTTTGGTTATAGCTGGTACTATGTGTTCAGGTTGAATACTATAAAATGGAGGTAATGTAAAAGGAAAAAGTAAAGGATTAATCATTAGATAGTCCTATAAATATAGTAATAATTATATTATAAAGTAATAATAATTCTGATAACAATGAGATAAATTTGATAAAATTTTTTTAAAAAATATGATAATCTGTAAGTAGATTGCATAGAAAATTATTTTTCTCATAATTTATCTGGATATATAGTAAAAACATGTAAATTATCTATATAATATTCTAAAAACTGGTAAACATGCTAATATATTTGTATATCACAATACTAAACGCTATTTATTAAAAAATAAAAATAATTCCTAATCCGATATTCCTGTAATAGTAAAAAGAATTAACTTATTAAGTAATCAATTATGTGAATAATGAATGACTTTTTGACCGAACTGATATTGGATGTATACTATGATTGTTTTATGTTTTTAGATTGTAATAATTCAAACTATTAATCGAAATGTAATAAATATTATTATTACATTTTAGTAAATCGTTTATTCATTCTCAAAAAATAAAATTATCTACTTTAGAAAACTGGTATCAAAGATCTACATCTTATTACCCTTAGTTCTAAAACAATAATCACAACATTTAGTCTAAATTAAAATTATTGAATAATAACATATTTAACATTAAATATATGCATTATCTTAAAATAAATCCATCGAATCCTTTCTATCCATTGCTATATCTATGATTCTATCTATAACTATAGATGCTTGTTTTTATTTTATTAATACAAAGAATTAATCTGTAAACCTTTTAAAAATTTATTCTTTTAAAAAAGAATGACCTTAGTAAAATCTATATAATTATAGCGATTCAACTTCTTATATAATTTATAATTGCATATCATAAAATGATATATTACACTCATAATATTTAATATCTTTAAAATAATTACCAACGAACTACTCATATCTTATACAGTTCTAAACAATTATATGATATTTTCTTTATATAATCATATATATTTGGATGTTTGATTTAATTGCTATTATGATGTAAAAATTATCTTCTAGTGATTTTTGTTAAACAATCGTATTATTAAGTTGGATTAACTTTTAAATTGAGGAGATCAGAACTTAGTAATTGTCTTTGCCTCTAATAATCCTTTGTATGATCTTGCTAGTAGTAATTCCATCTTCAAAATTTAGCACTCTTACACTACCACCATTATCTAACACCTCTTTACTTCCTACAATCTCTTCAATTGTGCATTTATAATCACCACCCTTTACTAGAAAATCAGGAAGTATTTTTGTAATTAGCCGCTTTGGCGTGTCGTCATCAAAACTAATTACCCAATCAACAGATTTCAATCCACCTAATACTCGCATTCGATTAACAAGTGGATTAACTGGTCGAGACATGCCTTTTAAACGACGAGTAGATAGATCACTATTTACTGCTACAATCAGACGATCTCCTAATTTACGCGCATTGGATAAATAAGATACATGTCCTGCATGTAGGATATCAAAAACACCGTTCGTCATTACTATTGTTTCACCACGTTGACGAGATTTTCTAATCTCAATCATCAACTGTGCTTCATCAATCATTCTACCACCTTCTTTCAATCTCATGTCAATAGCATGGTCAAGCTCAACTGCAGATACAGTTGAAGTACCAATTTTACCTACTACTATCCCTGCTGCTATATTTGCAAAGAAACAACTCTCTTCCAAGGTGTAACCAGCCGCTACAGAAGTTGCTACTACACTAATTACTGTGTCTCCTGCTCCAGTAACATCATAGACCTCTTTTGCCTGAGTTGGCATATAACAAGGATTTTGATCTGGTTGTAATAATATCATCCCATGTTCTGAACGAGTAATAAGTAATCCAGAAAATGAATTTTCTTGCATTAATCTTGTACCTTTTTCAAGAATATCATCTTCATTTTTGCATTTGCCTACAGCCTTTTCAAATTCATGTAAATTTGGTGTAATCAACGTAGCTCCATAGTAACGAGAAAAATCATTACCTTTAGGATCTACTAAAATAGCGATACCTTTATTTCGTGCTAAAGTAATGATCGTTTGAACATTGGCTAAAGCGCCTTTATCATAATCAGATAAAACAATCGCTCGGATATGTGGTAAAAATTTATATATTCGATCATGAATAAGCTCGGAATGAATTCCTTCTAATTTTTCTTCAAAATCTAAACGAATAAGTTGTTGATTACGTACTAACACACGTGTTTTAATAATAGTAGAATAATTATCAACAGAAATAAAATCACATATTACATTCACATTGTCCAGAGCTTTTCGTAAAGATTTTGCAGCCTCATCAGCTCCAAGAAAACCAATAAGATAAGGTTGGGCACCTAATGAAACAATATTCATAGCAACATTAGCAGCACCACCAGGACGATCTTCTATGTGATTAACTTTTACTACTAAAACTGGTGCTTCAGGAGAAATTTTTGGTGTAAGTCCGCGCCAATACTGATCTAACAATACATCTCCTACTATTAACACGCCAACACCTGTAAAGTTAGGCAAGGTAATGTTCATTACATAAGCTCCGCATACATACAACTCACTGCATGAACTGATAAAATCAATTTAAATACGAAAATAATCTCTATATAGTAACTACTACTATATATAATATCTGTATTTTATAATAAAGGAACCATTCCTCTAAATCTTATCTGCGTAGTAATGCATTAAAATATAAAAAAACTTTCTAAAAAGCAGTCACATAAAATGTTCTGATGTTATTTATAAATCACTCTAATAACTATGGAGATATTGCCCCTTACCTAATTTTTTATTTCTTTTAAAAATTTCTGTAAAACTGATTAATAATCAATAACATTTATCCTGTATAAAAAAACGAAAAAAATAGCATATAATTGGAAATTATATAATCGAAATTAATTAATCATTACCAAATAAATAGCAATATATATTTTCTATTAACTTTCGTTTACTAGAATGGTCAAGTAATAGAACTATTCTTATAGTTAGATCTGAATAGGATTAGATCTAATGTCTTGTTTTTTTCTATATTAAAATAGAATCTCTTTATTCTACAAATCCTTAAAAATTTCAAATAATCACTATCGTGATAAATAAGAACATTTATAAAAAGATAAAAAACACCTTAAATGTGAAAAAACAGCCTTATAGATGTAAATGAAAACAATAGATGTCATCAATACTATTTCTACATTATATGTAATATAGAATTATATATTATTCTTCATCATAAAACACTTATAATTAGGCTGCCAACATAATTAAAATAAATTTTAAACCCAAGATACATGCATGAAATGTGTCTAAACTAATCTTCAATCCTTCCTCTTATCAGGGGAAGGATTGAAGAGCCTGACTTTACTGTCTGATCCAAACAATCGTAGTATCTATATTTATTTTACATATAAATTCAGATATTACTGAATATGACAATTAATTAAAATATTCATATATAAAAATACATCTCTGATCGTATTCATATTTAATGATCATCAAAAATAATTGTCTTAAACATAAGAACAATACAAATAACACTTATTTATTTTATCATTAATAAATATTATTCTTATAAATCTTGAGTCTCTAAACAAGAGAATATCATAGAATATAAATAACTTATCTAGATATCGATTTCAAGTAATCTGATATTTTATAATAATAGTAATTATTAGCTTTTATAATATCCATTATATTACATGCAATTATTAAATCAACACATAACTAAGGTATATTACTATAATTATAGTAATATATAAAACTAAGTGTTATGTTTATTAAACATGATAACTATCTAATCTCATCAGCATATTCTCTCTAGATACAAAATAGATGTTCTCTTATGCAATCTATCAAAAATAGAGAAATAATCAACTATAGTTTATTTCGTATCAACAATATCTTTTATTACATTAATCACTTTCACTAAAAAATGAAAGATCAATAAAGTCCAATCAAGTTACATATCATCAGAAAAATCAGTAAATTTCTATTTAAAATGATGCATAGCTATTTTATCGCGTATATAATTTACACTCATATCAATAGTATTTTGAGCTTATAAATATAAAACTTACCAATATATAATTAATCTATCTTATAAAAATCAGGACTAATTTCTATCTTCAACAAACACCTTCTTTTTAACTACTATCATTTATAGTAGATATACTTTATATTTTTATCACTAATATTAAAGCTTATAACTCTCTATTTAATTAAAGACAATTGCTAGGTTTGGGAAGACCAGCAATTTTCGTAGCTTGTTTTGCTGGTCCTTTTGGGAAAAGACGAAAAAGATAACGACTATTCCCTTTTCCTTTACCATGCCTATTTTGTATCATTCTGACTAACATATGCACTGTCGGAGAAATATTAAATTCTAGATAAAAGTTGCGCACTAAATAAATAATTTCCCAGTGAGATGGACTGAGATTAACACCATCCTCTTTCGCAATTTTTTTTGCAACATCTTCCGTCCAATCTGTTACAGACAAAAGATAACCTTCTATATCGCGATCCATTTCCTTATAAAGATCTCTATGTTGAAATGAACTCTTTTGCATCTCTGATCTGATTGTATGCAATCTTTAAAAGATAAATATATTATCTTATAAAATCATATGACTAGCATCATTTATATATTATAAAATATAGATTAATTACCTTATATTTTCAGAATCTGGTTTTATCATTTCTGGCCGACCAACTAACGCAATATAAACCATAGGAACATGATCACTAACACGCACACCACACTTCCAAATATGGATATAACCACCAGATCGATCTATGAAACGCGGGCCTAGTTGATTAAACAATTTTCTCACAATCTCATTGTCACGAATTCGAGAAAAAACTAGACGACGATTAGCAAGGCTATCAGTTTTAGAAAGGGTAATTAATGGTTCTATGATACGACGAAGCTCTTTTGCTTTCGCTACAGTTGTCTTAATTAATTCATAGCGAATTAATGAAGCGGCAATGTTTCGAAACATTGCCTGACGATGGCTGCTATTTCGATTTAGTTGACGCCCTATTTTACGATGGCGCATGACTTTATCCTTTTATAATAAGATTATAACTTTATATCATATGATTAACTAGTAATGCTGGCGGCCAATTTTCTAAACGCATTCCCAGTGATAAATTACGAGAAGCCAAAACATCTTTAATCTCAGTTAAAGACTTTTTACCAAGATTAGGCGTTTTAAGCAATTCAACTTCAGTACGTTGCACTAAATCACCAATATAGTGAATAGATTCCGCTTTAAGACAATTAGCAGAACGAACTGTTAATTCCAGATCATCAACTGGCCGCAATAAAATTGGATCAAATTCTGGTTTTTCTTCTTTTACTTCTGGTTGACGCACATCCCGCAAATCAACGAATGCCTCTAATTGATCTGCTAAAATAGTAGCTGCCCGACGAATAGCCTCTTCAGGATCAATAGTTCCATTCGTTTCCATTTCAATAACCAACTTATCTAGATCCGTGCGCTGATCAACACGAGCGGCCTCAACGTTATAAGCAATACGTTCTACAGGACTATAGCAGGCATCTACTAAAAGTCGTCCAAGTGGTCTCTCATTTTCTTCTGCATAGGTGCGAGAAGAAGCAGGTACGTATCCTCGACCACGCTCTACTTTCATTCTGATCACAATAGTAGAATTTTCTGAGGTTAAATGACAAATCACATGGTTTGGTTGGACAATCTCAACATCAGAATCATGTATAATATCAGAAGCAGTTACAGGACCAATACCTGATTTATGCAAAGTTAAAGTTGCTTCATCTTTTCCATTAACTCTGACCGCCAAGCCTTTTAAATTAAGTAGAATATCTAAAATATCTTCCTGTACACCCTCTTTAATAGAGTACTCATGCAGTACTCCATCGATTTCAACCTCTGTAACAGCGCAACCAGGCATTGAGGATAATAAAATACGACGTAGCGCATTACCAAGGGTATGACCGAAACCACGCTCTAAAGGTTCAAGGGTGACCTTGGCATGTGTTGTGCTAACTTGCTCAATATCTACTAAACGCGGTTTGAGAAACTCTATCACAGAACCCTGCATTGTATCCTCTCTTTGGCACCACTCTACTTTACTTTGAATAAAGCTCAACTATCAAATGCTCATTAATGTCTGCAGTAAGATCAGTACGTACTGGGATATGCTTAAAAATACCTTCCATCTTATTCATATCCAATTCGATCCAACTTGGCTTTTCGCGCTGATTAGATAATTCTAAAGCAGATTTTAAACGAGATTGTTTTTGAGCCTTTTCACAAATACTGATAATATCATTTGGCTTTACCTGATATGAAGCAATATTTACTACTCGTCTATTTACCATAATTAATTTGTGACTAACAAGTTGACGCGCCTCTGATCGTGTAGTGCTAAAACCGATACGATATACTACATTATCAAGACGGCTTTCTAAAAGAACTAAAAGTTTTTCTCCAGTATTTCCTCTCAGACGAGCTGCCTCTTTGTAATAATTACAAAATTGACGTTCTAGCACTCCATACATACGACGCACTTTCTGTTTTTCACGCAACTGTCCACCATAGTCAGATAAACGTGATTTACGTATTCCATGTTGACCAGGAGCTTGTTGTAACTTACATTTTGTTTCGATTGTACGAACACCAGATTTAAGAAATAAATCTGTGCCTTCACGACGGCTCAGTTTTAATACTGGACCTAAGTATCTTGCCATATCTGCCTCCAGAATTCCTTAATAACAGGCCGCTCTTATACACGACGCTTTTTAGGCGGACGACAACCGTTATGAGGGATCGGAGTCACATCAGTAATGTTTGTGATGCGAAAACCTGCTGCGTTCAGGGCACGAATCGTCGATTCGCGCCCTGGACCTGGACCCTTAACCATAACCTCTAAGTTTTTAATTCCATAATCTTTTACAACTTCTGCGCAATGTTCTGCGGCAACCTGTGCAGCAAATGGAGTAGACTTACGAGAACCTCGAAATCCAGAGCCACCGGCTGTTGCCCAGCCTAAAGCATTACCTTGACGATCGGTAATAGTCACAATGGTATTATTAAAAGACGCATGAATATGCGCAACACCATCAGATATTTGCTTTCTTAAACGCTTACGTGCACGAACTGGTGCCTTTGCCATTATTTAATCACTCAGACTATTTTTTTATTAGTTTACGAGGACCTTTGCGAGTACGTGCATTAGTCTTCGTACGTTGTCCTCGAACTGGTAAGCCGCGTCGATGACGTAAACCTCGGTAACACCCAAGATCCATCAAACGTTTAATGCTCAGAGTAACTTCGCGACGAAGATCACCCTCAACAACAAATTTTGACACTGAATCACGCAGTATATCGATATTCTCTTCGGATAGCTCACTGATCTTAACATTTTCGTCAATCCCCGTTGATTTACAGATGAGTTGTGAACGAGTTTTTCCGATACCGAAAATTGTAGTTAATGCAATTACGGTATGTTGATGATCAGGAATGTTAATGCCTGCTATACGGGCCACTATGCACTCCTATAAATTCACTACAACTAATGTCTCTCTATCCAATAAGCACATTACTAAAGCGCTAAGATGAGCATGAATAGAAATTGAATATATGAACTAGTTAATCTATCCAGCTCCATGCAATTTTGCAAGAAAAATATGCTACTAAATTAACCTTGTCTCTGTTTATGCTTAGGTTCAGCGCTACAAATTACACGAACAATTCGATTTCGTCGAATAATTTTACAATGACGACATAACCTTCTAACAGAAGTACATACTTTCATTTTTGGTCTCCATGACTTCTTTTAATCGTTTTACTAACTATTATAATCTTTTAAATTAGCCTTTTTTAAAACAGAATCATACTGATTTGACATAAGTAAAGTTTGTAATTGAGTTATAAAATCCATTATAACAATAACAACAATAAGTAACGAAGTACCACCAAAATAAAATGGCACTTTCATTGCATCTCTTAAAAACTCTGGAATTAAACAAATAAACGTAACATATAACGCACCAATCAGTGTTAGACGAATCATCACCTTGTTAATATATTTTGCCGTTTGCTCCCCTGGACGCACACCTAATATAAATGCACCACACTTTTTTAAATTATCAGCCGTTTCTCTTGAATTGAAAACAAGTGCTGTATAAAAAAAAGAGAAAAAAATAATTGCTATTATATAAAGTAATAAATAAAGAGGTTGATTAGGTTGTAATAACATGGAAATTTCTGTCAACCAATCCCAATTTACTCCTCCACCAAACCAAGAAGAAATAGTAGCTGGAAGTAATATTAGACTAGAAGCAAAGATAGCTGGGATAACCCCAGCCATATTCACTTTCAATGGTAAATGAGTTCTATGTGCAGAATATGCACGACGACCCTGTTGACGCTGTGCATAATGAACTATAATACGTCGTTGACCACGCTCAACAAATACCACAAAAAAAGTTATAGAAAATACTAATATCACAACCGTTAACAATAAAAAAAAGTTGAGATCACCTTGCCTTACTTGCTCAAGAGTATGAGCAATTGCAGGAGGTAAGCCCGCAACAATACCTGCAAAAATAATAATCGAAATACCGTTTCCTATACCTCTTTCAGTAATTTGCTCACCTAGCCACATCAAAAACATTGTCCCAGTAACTAAGCTTATAATAGCAGTTATATAGAAAAAGAAATCGGGATTTAAAACTAATCCTTGCATACCAGGAAGATTAGGTAAACCAGCAGCTATACCAATTGACTGAATAATGGCTAATATTAATGTACCATAACGAATATATTGAGCAATCTTACGACGCCCAATTTCCCCCTCTTTTTTAATCTCAGATAAATATGGGTTCACTATGCTTATTAACTGAATAATAATTGATGCTGAAATATATGGCATAATACCTAACGCAAAAACAGATGCACGACTTAAAGCACCACCAGAGAACATATTAAACATTTCAAGAATAGTGCCACGTTGTTGTTCAAGAAGATTCGAAAAAATGGTGACGTCCACGCCTGGAATTGGAATAAAAGAACCAATACGAAAGACAATGAGAGCTATAATAATAAATACAACTCTAGACTTTAGTTCATCAACACTGCTTTTTTGACTTAAAAGATCGAATTTTGTCTTCTTAGATAACTTCGAGTGATTATTCCTCAATTGTACCGCCAACCTCTTTAATAGCAGACCGTGCACCTTTGGTTACACGCAAACCGCGAATGATTACTGGCGCAGAAATTGTGCCAGACATAATAACTTTGACAAACTTTGTTTTTATACTTATAAGACGAGCTTCTTTTAAAGAATTTAGTTCAACAAAATCACTTTTAATTTTAGCTAAATCCGATAAACGTACCTCTTGAGTAACCATAGATTTTCTGGATGTAAAACCAAACTTAGGCAGACGTCGATATAAAGGCATTTGTCCACCTTCAAATCCACGATTAAGGCCCCCGCCAGAACGTGATTTCTGTCCTTTATGACCTCGTCCTGCAGTCTTTCCAAGACCAGATCCAACACCTCGACCAAGACGTTTAGGCGTATCTTTAGATCCGTCAGCTGGGGATAGGGTATTTAAGTACATTGTTTTACGCCTCTTTTTCTTTTATTGTAATCATATGGGAAATTGAGTTTACCATACCACGAATAGATGGTGTGTCATTACGCTCCACAGTCTGATTAATACGACGTAAACCTAATCCAAGTAATGTTGCTTTGTGTTTAGGTAAGCAACCGATAGAGCTTTTAGTTTGAGTGACTTGAATAATCTTAACCATAATTAATATCCCACAATATCTACAATTGATTTACCACGCTTGCTTGCAACACTTTCTGGAGACTTCATTTTTATAAGACCATCTAACGTTGCACGAACGACATTGATTGGATTCGTAGAGCCATAAGTTTTAGCTAAAACATTATGAACACCAGCCACTTCTAATACTGCACGCATGGCGCCACCTGCAATAATACCAGTACCTTCTGAAGCAGGTTTCATAAAAATTTGAGAGCCTGTATGAACTCCTTTTACAGCATGTTGTAAAGTCCCGTTATTTAACGAAATAACAATCATGTTTCTACGGGCTTTTTCCATTGCTTTCTGAATTGCTGCTGGAACTTCACGCGCTTTACCATAACCAAAACCCATTCGACCATTACCATCACCCACTACAGTTAATGCAGTAAACGAGAAAATACGACCGCCTTTAACAGTTTTGGAGACTCGATTTACCGAGATTAATTTTTCTTGTAGTTCACCAACTTGTTTTTCAATGTGTACCATCTTACGCCTCATAGCCTATAACAGTAAACCAGCTGAACGAGCAGAATCTGCTAACACCTGGATACGCCCATGATACTGAAAACCAGATCGATCAAAAGACACGCGAGTAATACCTTTCTCAAGAGCTCGTTCAGCAATAATTTTTCCAACGTTTTCCGCAGCTTTTTTATTTCCAGTATACATTAAGTTGTCACGAATTACTTTTTCTACCGTAGAAGCTGATACCAAAACATCTGATCCACTTGGAGTAATTATTTGTGCATAAATATGATGTGGAGTACGGTGAACAACTAATCGAATAGCACCAAGCGCTTTCAATTTACACCGTACCCGAGTTGCCCGTCGCAAACGGGAAGATTTTTTATCCATAATACCACCTTACTTCTTCTTAGCTTCTTTACTACGTACAGTTTCATTAAAATAACGAATCCCTTTACCTTTATAAGGCTCGGGGGGACGATAGGCACGAAGATCAGCTGCAACCTGGCCTAGTAATTGTTTATTAGCACCTTTTAAAAGAATTTCTGTCTGACTAAGGCATTCCGCCGTAATACCTTCCGGAAGAATATGCTCAATCGGATGAGATAATCCTAAAGTTAAGTTCAGTTTATTGTCTTTTAGACTTACACGATAACCCACACCAACTAGCTGTATTTTTTTAAAAAAACTACTAATTACACCAAGTATCATAGAATACACCAAGGAACGCGAAGTACCTGCTTGAGCCCATCCATCTAAAAAACCTTTTCTTGGAGAAAAAATTAAAGAATCCTTAAATCTCTTTACTTCTACGGCTTGATGTAGGGCACGAGTTAACTCGTGTGTCATACTTTTAATCGAAATAACTTGACCATTCAATCCTACCTCTACACCGGAAGGGATTATAATAGGTGCTTTAGCAATACGAGACATTTCCCTCTCCGATTACGCCACATAGCAAATAATTTCGCCGCCTAGACCAAACTCTCGAGCTACACGGTCAGTCACGACACCCTTAGAAGTAGAAACTATAGCAATACCTAAACCTGCCATTACTTTTGGTAAAGCATCTTTACGTTTAAAAATACGTAACCCAGGACGACTAACACGTTGAATATTTTCAACAACAGCCTTACCTTGAAAATATTTAAGCGTTAATTCTAATTCTAACCGACAACCACCTCTAGTCTTATATTCTAATATGTAACCTTCTTCTTTTAATACCTTCGCAATTGCCATTTTTAATCTAGAAAAAGGCATTCTAACTAAAACTTTATTTGCAGACTGCCCATTACGAATACGAGTCAACATATCAGCGATTGGATCTTGCATACTCATTTGTATTTACTCCCATGAGATTAGTAATGCTACCAACTAGCTTTTTTTAAACCAGGAACTTCACCACGCATAGCAGCTTCACGCAATTTCATTCGGCTTAAACCAAATTTACCTACATAACCATGTGGCCGACCAGTTTGTCGACATCGATTTCTCTGACGAACAGGACTAGAATCACGTGGTAAAGTTTGTAACTTTAACATAGCATCCCATCGATCTGCAGTTGAAGTACTCGGGCCAGAAATAATAGATTTTAGTTCTTCACGTTTGACTCGATACTTATCAGCTGTTTTCACACGAAGAATCTCGCGCGCTTTTAGTGCTTTCTTGGCCATAAAAAGCCACCCTCCTTATTTACGGAATGGAAAATTAAATGCTTCTAACAGCGCAAGACCTTCATTATCAGATTTTGCAGTTGTAGTAATTGTAATATCCATCCCACGAACACGATCAACTTGATCATAATCAATTTCAGGAAAAATAATCTGCTCACGTACCCCTATACTATAATTTCCATGCCCGTCAAAAGATTTAGTAGACAAACCTCGAAAATCACGAATACGTGGAATAGCAATAGAAATAAGTCGCTCCAAGAACTCCCACATTCGCTCACTGCGAAGCGTTACTTTACAGCCAATCGGATAGTCCTGACGAATTTTAAAACCTGCAATTGACTTACGCGCTTTAGTGATACAAGGTTTTTGACCAGAAATTACTGTTAAATCAGCCACTGCACTATCTAGTAGTTTTTTATCAGTAATCGCTTCACCGACACCCATATTTAAAGTAATCTTCTCAAATCGAGGAACCCTCATGGGGGAACGGTATTGAAAATCAGCCATAATTTTTTTTACTACTATTTTTGTATAAAAATCATGTAATTCCGCCATGGTCTACTGCTCCAATTTACTGAATAGTTTCACTATTTGACTTAAAAAAACGAACTTTTTTCCCATCCTTAAACCTAAATCCTATGCGATCGGGCCTACCCGTTACTGCATTGAAAAATGCAACATTAGAAATGTGAATCGGAGCTTCTTTTGTAATGACTCCACCTAATTGATTTGAAGATGGAATAGGTTTCTGGTGTTTTTTAATTAAATTAATTCCCTCAACCATTACCTTTCCTTCAACTAAAACTTCTCGGACTACTCCTTGTTTTCCTTTATCTTTTCCAGTTAAGACGATTACTATATCACCGCGTCTGATCTTAGCTGCCATACTTACTCCTTACAATACCTCTGGTGCCAGAGAGATAATTTTCATAAACCGTTCACAACGTAATTCACGAGTTATCGGACCAAAAATTCGTGTGCCAATAGGTTGTTCACTTTGATTATTCAATATAACACATGCATTACCATCAAAACGGATTACAGAACCATCTGGACGACGAACACCTTTTTTGGTACGCACAACTACTGCTTTTAGTACATCACCCTTTTTAACTTTACCACGCGGGATAGCTTCTTTAATGGTAATTTTAATAATATCTCCTACCCCTGCACAACGGCGGCGAGATCCGCCTAGAACTTTAATACACATAACGCGCCGTGCACCAGAATTATCGGCTACGCTCAGCATAGTCTGTTCTTGAATCATGGTCATACTCCGCTTAGTTCAATGGACACTGTGGAACCTTCTTAATTTTATTTATAAATCGCCATATTTAGACAGAAAAATATTATAACACTGCCAGTCACGTATAGATAGAAATAATAAACGGCTCCAACGAGCCGTTAATCCAAACCTTTAACTATAGAAAATCCTACTACAAAATTGCTTTTTCTATAACAGAAACCAAAGTCCAAGATTTGGTCTTAGACAATGGACGGCATTCACGAATACTCACTGTATCACCGATATTACATTCATTTTTCTCATCATGCACATGTAATTTTGTCGTACGCTTAATAAATTTTCCGTATACTGGGTGTTTCACAAATCGCTCAATGGCTACAACAATAGATTTTTCCATCTTATTACTCATGACTCTGCCTTGCAAAGTACGGATTTTATCGGTCATCACGCCCCTGCCTTTTCAGTTAATAAAGTCTTAATCCGCGCAATTTTACGGCGAACCTGTTTAAAAATATGAGTTTTTTTACATTGATTAGATCTTATCTGCATACGTAAATGCAACTGTTCTTGTAATAGTTTAAATAACTGACTATTAAGCTCTTCTATACTTTGTGTGCAAACTTCCATTTCTCTCATTACATCACCGTTTTAGTTATAAAGGTGGTTTTGATGGATAATTTAGATGCTGCTAGTTTACAGGCCTCCCGAGCCAACTCTTCTGATACGCCATCAATTTCGTATAAAACTTTACCAGGCTGGACAAGAGCGACCCAGTACTCTACATTTCCTTTCCCTTTACCCATGCGAACCTCTAATGGTTTCTGAGTAATCGGTTTATCTGGGAACACACGAATCCAAATTTTACCTTGACGTTTAATAGCGCGAGTCATAGCACGACGCGCTGCTTCAATCTCTCGAGCAGTCAGTCGACCACGGTCTATAGCTTTCAAACCAAAAAAACCGAAGCTAATATCCGTACCCTGCGCTAAGCCGCGATTACGACCTTTTTGCATTTTACGAAATTTGGTACGCTTTGGTTGTAACATTGGTGACTCTCCTTACTTACGACTTTTTCGTTGTTTCTTTTTAGGTGGAGCTACCTTCTCCGGTTGCTCAACCTCAGCCATACCACCTAGGACTTCACCTTTAAAGATCCAAACCTTAACACCAATGACACCATAAGTTGTATGCGCTTCAGCAATATTGTACTCAATGTCTGCTCGGAGGGTATGAAGAGGGACACGCCCTTCGCGATACCATTCGGTACGTGCGATTTCTGCCCCGCCTAAACGTCCACTAACTTCAACTTTAATCCCCTGAGCACCTAAACGCATTGCATTCTGTACTGCTCGTTTCATAGCGCGTCGAAACATTACTCTACGCTCTAACTGTGAAGCAATACTATCAGACACTAGTTTTGCATCCAATTCTGGTTTGCGTACTTCAGAAATATTAATTTGCGCTGGCACACCGGCTATATCCGCTACTACTTTTCGCAGTTTTTCTACATCTTCGCCCTTTTTTCCAATAACAATACCAGGACGAGCTGTATGAATAGTAACACGAATGCTCTTAGAAGGTCTTTCAATAACGATACGAGAGATAGATGCTTTATTAAGTTCTTTCATAAGAAATCGACGAACTTTAAAATCACTATCTAAATTATCAGCAAATTCTTTGGTATTGGCAAACCAAGTAGAACTCCAAGGCTTCACAATACCCAAGCGAATACCATTTGGATGTACTTTCTGACCCATTGTTCATCTCCAGTGTCTCAGCAATCAGACACAGCTACAGTAATATGACTAGTACGCTTTAAGATTCGATCCGCTCGACCTTTAGCGCGCGGCATAGTACGTTTCATGCTTGGGCCTTCATCAACAAAGATCTTAGTGATTTTTAAATTATCAATATCAACACCATCATTGTGTTCAGCGTTTGCAATAGCGGATTCTAAAACTTTTTTTACTAATACCGCAGCTTTTTTGTTAGTATAAATTAAAATCTCTAAAGCTTTCGACACTTTCTGTCCACGCACAAGATTTGCAACCAAACGAATCTTCTGCGCAGAAGAACGAGCGCGACACTGTCTTGCGATAGTTTCCATCTCCCTCTCTCTTAACGCTTTTTAGCTTTTTTATCCGCAGAATGACCGCGGTATGTACGAGTAGGAGAAAATTCACCTAGTTTGTGACCAACCATATCATCAGATATAAAGATAGGAATATGATGACGTCCATTATGGACAGCGATAGTCAAACCAACCATCTTAGGAAAGATGGTTGAACGACGTGACCAAGTACGCACTGGTTTCTTTTCTCCAGTGGCCAAAACTTTCTCTACCTTCTTCAGCAAGTGTAGGTCAATAAATGGCCCTTTCTTGAGAGAACGTGGCATTTTTTATCCTCTAAAATTATTTACTACGTCGACGAACGATGAATTTATTAGTCCGCTTGTTACTCCGTGTTTTCTTACCCTTTGTTTGTAAACCCCAAGGAGAGACTGGGTGCTTACCAAAATTACGCCCTTCCCCACCCCCATGTGGGTGATCTACAGGATTCATTGCTGTACCACGGACAGTAGGACGAACACCTCGCCAACGAGCAGACCCCGCTTTACCTAAAACACGCAACATATGCGCGCTATTGCCAACTTCTCCAAGAGTCGCTCGACAATCGGATGGAACCTTACGTATCTCACCAGAACGTAGACGCAAAGTAACATAAGAACCTTCTCGTGCAACAATCTGTACGTATGTACCGGCTGAACGCGCAATTTGCCCACCTTTACCTGGTTTCATTTCTACATTATGTACAGTAGAACCCACTGGTATATACCGCATTGGTAACGCATTACCAAGCTTAATAGTAACATTAATACCAGATTGAATCTGATCACCTACTTTGATCCCTTGTGGGGCTAAAATATAACGACGCACACCATCTCTATATAAAATCAATGCAATATTTGCAGAACGATTCGGATCATATTCAATACGCTCAATTATTGCGGGCACATCATCTTTATTTCTTTTACAATCGATGACGCGATACGCTTGCTTATGTCCACCACCGATATGACGAGTCGTGATACGACCCAAATTATTTCGACCACCAGTTTTACTATTTTTTTCTATTAAAGGAGCAAAAGGCTTGCCTTTATATAACTCTGGATTCACCACTTTCACTACGTGACGACGTCCCGGAGATGTCGGTTTACATTTAACCAGCGTCATGATTCTTTCCTCAGGTCTACTCAACACCACCGAATAAATCTAGAGTTTGACCTTTTTTCATAGTGATATAAGCTTTTTTCCAGTTACTACGACGACCAACACGCTGCTTATGACGTTTGGATTTACCTTTAACTAACACAGTATTTACATCTTTTATCTTCACTGAAAAAAGTCTCTGTACAGCGGTCTTTATTTCTAATTTTGTAGCATCTTTAGAAACTTTAAGGACAATAGTATTCGTCTTTTCTAGAACTCTGGATGCTTTCTCAGAGAAGTGTGGCGTACGCAGAACTGTTAGTAGACGCTCTTCCCACTTCATACTAATATCTCCTCTATTCTTTTCACTGCATCGGCAGTTATAAGAACTTTCTCAAAAGCAATCAAGCTAATTGGATTAATATTTTCTATACCACGTACGTCAACTTTATATAGATTTCTAGATGCTAATCGTAAATTATCTTCTATCATCACAGTGATTATCAATACATCCTCTAGATTCATCTCTTGTAGTTTCTTTAGTAAACACCTTGTTTTAGCTAATTCCAAAGAAAACTTCTGAACAATAATTAGTCGATCTTGACGTAGCAATTCCGACAAAATACTTTTCAGCGCACCACGATACATCTTTCGATTAATTTTCTGACTATGATTTTGAGGTTTAGCAGCAAAAGTGACACCGCCCGATCGCCAGATTGGACTTTGTAAAGAACCAGCTCGAGCGCGACCAGTTCCTTTTTGTCGCCATGGCTTTTTTCCTGATCCAGTAACTTCTCCACGAGTTTTCTGAGAACGAGTTCCCTGACGAGCACCCGCCGCATAAGCAACTACCACTTGATGAATTAACGCTTCGTTAAAATCACAACTGAAGATAGTGTTGGAAACATTGATCACGCTTCGTGCGTCTTTCAAAACTAATTCCATATCTATCCCCTTAGGCCTTCACAGCTTCTTTAATGATAAGATCACTACCAATAGAACCAGGTACTGAACCTCTAACTAAAAGAATATTTCGATTATAATCAATACGAACAACCCTAAGACTCTGAATAGTTACACGTTTGTTACCCATCTGACCTGCCATTTTCTTACCTTTAAACACTTTTCCAGGCGTCTGATTTTGACCAATAGAACCTGGAACACGATGAGATAGTGAATTACCGTGACTAGCATCTTGAGTTCGAAAATTCCATCGCTTTACTGTACCTGTAAAACCCTTTCCCTTAGATAACCCACTCACATCCACTTTTTTTATATCAGAAAAAATATTAATGTTAATGCTTTGTCCAACCCTGAATTCAGAGATATTCGAAATTCGAAACTCCCATAAACCACGACCAGCCTTAACACCAGCTTTAGAAAAGTGCCCTGCTTCAGGCTTAGTAATACGATGAGCTTTTTTCACACCAGTAGTAAGCTGAAGAGAATTATAACGCTCTTTACCAACTTTTTTTACCTGGGTGATACGATTCTCTTCCAATTCAATTACAGTTACAGGTATAGAAACACCATCTTCTGTAAAGATACGGGTCATACCTAATTTCTTACCAACTAAACCAATCATCTCTTCCCCTAGCTTCTTTAATCAGCTTATTAACCTAGACTGATTTGCACATCTACACCGGCAGCAAGATCCAAGCGCATAAGTGCATCAACCGTTTTCTCAGTGGGCTCAACAATATCAACTAGACGCTTATGCGTACGAATTTCATACTGATCGCGCGCATCTTTATTCACGTGAGGAGAGATCAAAATCGTGAAGCGCTCTTTACGAGTCGGCAATGGAATAGGACCACGTACTTGCGCACCAGTTCGTTTAGCGGTTTCTACAATCTCCATTGTTGATCGATCAATTAAACGATGATCAAACGCTTTCAACCGGATTCGAATTCTTTGGTTCTGCATGAGATCAGAACTCCAATTATTTATAAAAGAAAAGATTAGTACTGTCATCTATTATATCTGATAGATGCAAGCAATTTTTTAACGTAAACAACTAAAAAAGACAACTACAATAACAAATATCAATAAACTGATCTAAAACAGCTGTGAACCATAGACTACAATCATCACTGATGACATTATAGTATATCCGAAAGTAAATCAACTGTAATATTATTCAGTTCGATGCTCTAATAAATTTACACAGAACTATAGAAAGATAAAAGAGCGCATGCGCTCTTTTATCTTTCTATAGAGACTATATACAAGAATACGCACATTAAGAAACTATTTTAGAAACTATACCCGCTCCAACAGTACGACCTCCTTCACGAATAGCAAAACGCAAACCTTCGTTCATAGCAATCGGATGAATTAAGTTTACAACCATTTTGATATTATCTCCTGGCATAACCATCTCAACGCCTTCTGGTAACTCAATAGTGCCTGTTACATCAGTGGTACGAAAATAGAACTGTGGACGATATCCTTGAAAGAACGGAGTATGACGCCCCCCTTCTTCTTTAGATAAAATATACACTTCTGACTCAAATTGAGTATGCGGCTTAATCGTCCCTGGTTTAGATAAAACCTGACCTCTCTGAATATCTTCTCGCTTTATACCTCGAAGTAAAATACCACAATTCTCACCAGCACGCCCTTCATCTAAAAGTTTACGAAACATTTCAACTCCAGTGCAGATGGATTTAACGGTATCTTTAATACCAACAATCTCCACTTCTTCGCCAACTTTAATGATACCACTCTCGACGCGACCAGTGACAACAGTACCCCGACCGGAGATAGAGAAGACATCCTCAATTGGCATTAAGAATGTTTTATCAATAGAACGCTTGGGTTCTGGTATGTAGTTATCTAAATGAGAAGCTAACTCTAGGATTTTAGCCTCCCACTCTGCTTCACCTTCTAATGCTTTTAATGCAGATCCATAGACAATAGGTGTTAGATCGCCTGGAAAATCATATTGAGACAATAAATCACGAACTTCCATTTCCACTAATTCAAGCAATTCCTCATCATCTACCATGTCACACTTGTTCAGAAAAACAATTATGTAAGGCACGCCAACCTGTCGACCAAGTAAAATATGTTCACGAGTCTGTGGCATCGGCCCATCTGTAGCGGCAACCACTAAAATTGCCCCATCCATCTGAGCGGCACCAGTGATCATATTTTTGATATAATCAGCATGACCTGGACAATCAACGTGCGCATAATGCCGCGTTACAGTGTCATATTCAACATGTGAAGTATTGATAGTAATCCCACGTGCTTTTTCTTCTGGTGCGTTATCTATTTGATCAAAGGCGCGAGCAGTACCGCCGTAAGTTTTGGCCAGTACAGTTGTAATAGCAGCAGTTAAGGTGGTTTTACCATGGTCAACGTGCCCAATAGTGCCAACATTGACGTGTGTTTTAGAGCGTTCAAATTTTTCTTTAGCCACAGCGATATTCCTTACTTTTTGTGCTTACCTAATAATAAGTAAACACGGGACTAATTACATAAACCCAAAAACTTATTTACCACGAGCTTCAATAATAACTTGAGCAACATGGTTAGGTGCCTCAACGTATTTCAAGAATTCCATAGAGTACGAAGCGCGACCCTGAGTCTGTGAGCGGAGGTCAGTTGCATAGCCAAACATAGAAGACAATGGCACTTGAGCACATACTGTCTTTCCGGTAGAAGACTCTTCCATACCTTCTATTAGGCCTCGTCGGCGATTCAGGTCACCAATTACATCACCCATGTACTCTTCTGGAGTATCAACCTCTACTTTCATGACAGGTTCAAGAAGAATAGGTCTGGCTTGACGAAACGCAGATTTAAAAGCTAAAGACGCAGCTATTTTAAACGCTAATTCAGAAGAATCTACATCATGGTATGAGCCATAATGCAAACGGACCTTAACATCGACAACAGGATATCCCGCTAAAGGCCCGGACTTAAGCTGCTCTTGAATTCCTTTATCAACTGCTGGAATAAATTCTTTAGGAATGGTACCACCAACAATATCATTAATAAACTGATAACCTAGACCACCAGCCTCCAAAGGACACATATCAATTACAACATGACCAAATTGGCCTCGGCCACCCGACTGCTTAATATATTTACCTTCAACATCTGTAACAGATGTACGAATGGTTTCACGATAAGCCACCTGAGGCTTACCAACGTTAGCTGAAACATTAAATTCACGTTGCATTCGATCTACTAAAATTTCTAAATGCAGTTCACCCATACCAGCAATAATAGTCTGTGATGACTCTTCATCTGTCCAAACACGAAATGAAGGATCTTCTTTTGCCAGTCGACCAAGAGCCATTCCCATTTTTTCTTGATCCGCTTTCGTTTTTGGCTCCACTGCTACAGAAATTACTGGTTCAGGAAAATCCATGCGCTCTAATATAATTATATTATTTATATCACAGAGAGTATCACCTGTGGTCACATCTTTTAAACCAATAGCAGCAGCTATGTCGCCTGCACATACCTCTTTGATTTCTTCACGTTTATTAGCGTGCATTTGCACAATTCGACCCAATCGCTCACGCTGAGCTTTTGCAGAATTCATAACAGTATCACCGGATTTTACAACACCAGAATATACACGGAAGAAAGTTAAGTTTCCAACAAATGGGTCGGTGGCGATTTTAAATGCTAAAGCAGAAAAAGGAGCCGTGTCATCTGCACTACGTAGAGCCGGAGTATCCTTTCCGTCATCTAAAATTCCATTAATTGCGCTCACATCAGTTGGGGCAGGTAAATATTCAATCACTGAATCGAGCATCGCTTGCACACCTTTGTTCTTAAAAGCAGATCCGCAAGTCACTAAAATTACTTCATTCTTTAAAACACGCTTCCTCAAAGCATTTTTAATTTCTTGTTCAGTAAACACTTTTCCACTAAGATACTTATCCATTAACTCCTCAGAAGATTCTGCTACAGACTCAAGTAATTTTTGGTGCCAATCTTCGGCAGACTCCTTCATTTTTAAAGGGATTTCCTCATATGAAAAAGTTAAACCCTGGTCACTATCATTCCAGTTAATAGCTTTCATCTTAATCAAATCAATCACACCAGTAAATCTATCTTCTGCTCCAATAGCTAGTTGTATTGGAACTGGATTTGCTGATAAACGCGATTTTATCTGATTTACTACTTTAAAAAAATTAGCCCCCATACGATCCATTTTATTAATAAAGGCAATGCGTGGTACTTTATATTTATTAGCCTGACGCCAAACAGTTTCAGACTGTGGCTGCACGCCTCCGACGGCACAATAAACCATTACTACACCATCTAGTACACGCATCGAACGCTCAACTTCAATAGTAAAATCAACATGTCCTGGAGTATCAATAATATTGATTCGGTGTCGCTTAAACTGATTAGCCATACCAGACCAAAAAGCAGTAGTTGCCGCAGAAGTAATAGTAATTCCACGCTCTTGCTCTTGAGCCATCCAGTCCATTGTAGCTGCGCCATCATGTACTTCACCAATTTTATGGTTTACACCAGTATAAAATAGGATACGCTCAGTAGTCGTTGTCTTACCAGCATCGATATGCGCACTAATACCGATATTGCGGTAGCGTGTTATAGGTGTACTACGAGCCATGTGTTTCCTCTAATTTCCGAGTATTCTTAGTTAGTTAATCCTAGTAATATTATTTATTATATTTTACACGGATTAATCACAAATATATCGCTATTACCATCGGTAATGAGCAAAAGCCTTATTAGCTTCAGCCATACGGTGCACATCTTCACGTTTTTTTACTGCAGCTCCTTTATTTTCAGAAGCCTCAGACAATTCATGAGCCAAACGAAGCGCCATAGATTTATCACTACGTTTTCGAGCGGATTCTACAATCCAACGCATTGCTAATGTATTACGACGAACCGGACGAACCTCAACAGGAACTTGATAAGTAGAACCACCTACCCGCCGAGACTTCACTTCAACAGTTGGCCGAACATTATCTAGAGCTGTTTCGAATATTTCTAAACCGTTTTTACTAATTTTACTAACTACATTAGCTAGTGCATTATACACAATAGTCTCAGCAATAGATTTCTTACCATTTTTCATGAGAATATTAATAAATTTTGCTAAGAGATCTGACCCAAACTTAGGATCTGGAAGAATTTTACGTTGACTGATGATACGACGACGTGGCATGAGGAGTACTCCGTGGTTCATTCAGGATGCCAAACATTTTCATTCGCGTCATAAGAGCATGTTTGGTTATTCTCTTTTACTTAACCTTCAGAAAAAAATTAAGTTTTTGGTTTTTTGACGCCATATTTAGAACGTGCCTGCTTACAATCTTTAACCCCTGAACAATCTAACGCCCCACGCACCGTATGATAACGTACACCAGGCAAATCTTTAACTCGACCTCCACGAATAAGAATGACAGAGTGTTCTTGTAAATTATGACCCTCACCTCCAATATAAGAAGTTACTTCAAACCCGTTTGTTAAGCGAACTCGACATACCTTACGCAAAGCGGAATTCGGTTTTTTAGGAGTAGTAGTATAGACTCGAGTACATACACCACGTTTCTGTGGACAACCTTCTAGTGCCGGAACATTACTTTTTACTGATTTTCTAACACGTGGTTTACGAACTAACTGATTAATTGTTGACATAACAAAACTCCTGGACTTTAAATATTCTTTTCTTTTTTTCTTGACATCTAGGTAATAAGAAAATGTAAGTGATATTAGAAAACAACATTTTAGATTCAAGTCCAAAAAGAGTCAAGAAATAACCAATGTTACTATGATTTACCAAAAAAACCTTAATAATATTTACCAACATATTTGCTGTGGATTCTCTAATGTAAGCATCACAAAATAAGTATAACTAATGATTTCAACTTGAGAGGACACTTGATTCATTAAACCACGAGCTAACAGATCGACTCTTAATGCATGTATATAGGCTGAGGTATTAATCAATATGGACAGAGCTTTAGTTCCTGCCAATGCAAAAATTACTCCATCCTCAAGTAACAACACATGGTCACCCACTGCTATTAAACGTCGTATAGCAAGTACATCACAACGAAATGGTGACATCGTTAATGTATGTAGCATAATCTTCTAGGTTTAAAAAGTAATAAGTCGATGATAATCATTTAACTTTAGACGCAGTGCCGATGAAGATAGTACATCAGCGCCCAATACATTTGGAGCGTCGATAACCACACCGCGTTCAACTAATGCGTCTGAGCATATGTAAAATCTCTTGATCTCATATAAGGAAAGTAAACTAAAAGTAGAAATATAGTTACGTGCTAAAATCAAATCTGGTTTTTGATTAGTAGTTAATTGCAATACACCATCACTCACAAAAAATAAAGCAATGTTGTCACTAAAAGACAATAATGCCAATATTGCATCTAAACCTTCACGTCCAAGACTAGATCCATGTGGACCTCGTGTAAAAATAAAAGCAATGGACTTCATTAAAATTGTACCACTCGATCACAATTCAATAGTGCTTCAGCTAGTTCCCCCAAACCACTTAACCTAAAACCAGAAGCTAAATTAGACGATAATAAATGCAAGTTCTCTGCCTCTTGTTGACCACAGACGCCTCGACGCAATGCTGCCGAAATACAAACATTTAATATAACACCATGTTGTTTAGATAATTTCTGCCAATAACGAGTCAGATGAACTTCATCATTGCTTGGACAATTCAACACACTAGCGTTTAAAACGCCCTCACAATAAAAAAAAATACTAGTAATTGTATGTAACTGCTCTATTAACTCACTAGCAAATAACCACGCTGTACTAGATCGTTGGGTCCCATAAGCAGGTCCAGTTACCATAAGACAAAAACGCATGAGCTATATTTTGTGTACCTGTCTTGATGTCTAAACATAGTTATAAAATTAAATATTATTTTTTCTATCTTTGGTTAAAAATAGTTACTGTATTACCTGATAAGTTGAACTCTAATATAAAATATAATATCCTAATTTTTTATATAATTGAATAACTTTATTTATTGGGTATAAATATAATTATTTAGGCTTCTATCTCTAATATCTAAAATATTTTAATACATAATTCATTACCCGCCCAAAGCTTGATTTTTAAAAAAATTCCTAGCAGTTACGACGTCATTTTTAATTTGATTTTTTAGCTCATTAATTGAATCAAAACGCTGTTCAGCACGTATTTTACGTAACATAACAACCTCTAAATATTTACCGTAAATATCCAAAGAAAAATCAAAAAGATAAATTTCTAACTGTTGAGCGCCAAGGTTAAAAGTTGGACGAACCCCAATATTTGCGATACCAGGTAATATCCTGGAATCATATCCTTGTACATGAACAATATATACACCTGCAAGAGGCAAAACTACTCGAGATAAAGACAAGTTTGCAGTGGGGAATCCAATTACTCGCCCTAAGGCATCACCATGAATTACTCGACCAGATATACTGAATGGCCTACCTAATAATCTCTGAGCTAACTCAAAATTATCTTCAGATAACGCGTGGCGTATTGCTGTACTACTGATACGATTTTCCGAATCACACAAAGCTTTAAAATTTATAATATCAAAACCATAATGAATACTTGCTTCCTTTAATAAAGGAAAATCACCAGAACGATGAATACCAAATTGAAAATCACTGCCTACTATAAGTAACTGTATATTCAACTTCTTTACTAAAATCTCAGAAATAAAATTTTGCGGACTATAAGAACTAAAATCATGATTAAATCGAATACAAAGGACCCAGTCCACACCAGACCGCGCAAGAAGACGCACCTTCTCATGAAGTCTTGTTAAACGCGCAGGGGCATGTTTATTAGAAAAAAACTCAAGTGGATGAGGCTCAAAAATCATAACCATGACTGACGTATTACGTTGCAAACCTTCTTCATATAACTTTGCCAATAATTTCTGATGGCCACGATGCACACCATCAAAATTTCCGACAGTCAATACGCAACCTTGATGATATTTTCGAAGATTGTGTATTCCGCGTATTAACTGCATAAATTTCTCAAATTATTTAGCAAATAAATGTTCAAAACAAATAATAATCAAATCCTTTTCTAAAATATACTAAACATCTATTTATTATTGATCTTACTATAAACAAGATGTTTCTTTTCAGATCAACAATTGATTGCAATAATATTAAATCATGCACTAATGTCTAATTTAGTGAATAGCTAAACATATTTTATATTTATATAATGTACTCCATAACCATGTTATAAGATTATAGTATAAAACCGACTAAAATATAATATAAAAAATAGATCTATCATCCATTTAAAATTGTATATTATAAATTCTAATAACATATTTTGTTACTAAATCATTACAATTGATGTAGATTTTCAGATAAATATTTAGCAATACCGTCAGAAGACGGTGTAATGGTATCTTTTCCTTTTTCCCACTGTGCTGGACACACTTCCCCATGAACTTCATGGAACTGTAATGCATCAATCATCCGCAACATTTCATTAATATTACGTCCAAATGGTAGATCATTAACTACTTGATGACGCACTATACCAAACTGATCGATAAGAAAAGACCCACGTAATGCGATACCAGCATCTGGATGCTCAATACCCCAAGATTTCTGAATCTCACGTTTAATATCAGAAACCATTATATACTGGACTGAACCTATTCCTCCTTTATGAATTGGAGTGTTACGCCACGCTTTATGCACAAATACCGAATCTAAAGAGATACCAATTACTTCTGCACCACGATTTTGAAACTCTGCGTATCTCTTGTCAAAAGCGATTAATTCTGACGGACATACAAAGGTAAAATCCATAGGCCAAAAAAATAGAACACTAGTTTTTCCAGAAGTAAAGTCTAAAAAGTTAAACTTCTCTATAATTTCGCCACTTCCAAGAACAGCAGAAGCTGTAAAATCAGGGGCAATGCGACTAACTAATACCATGTTAACTCCTAAAATCACCTAAAATTCTTAAAAATAAAATATTTATAATAACATTTTAAATAAGAGACTTAATAAAATCTCAAAATCTGACTAACAGGGAACGTTGGATCTAATCATTAATCATCAGATCACTATACTTTTAGATATTAAAAAAATCAATACCTTTCTCTAATTCACTTTTCATACAATCTAAAAAAGATTTGATAATTAATTTAAACCTCTCTTAACATATCGATATGCTATAATCACAAGTTAACTAATCAAAAAACATAACTTAAATGAATAGATATTAATACAAATAATTATATAAAAATTTATTTTAAAAATAATGAAACTCGAACTTTAATAGTATCTAAATATTAGAGATACAAAATATCCTATAAAATTTTTATGACATATTTATGTAATATAGATATCGTGTTCAAGTATAATAGCCTAAACAGAAAATATGTATTTAACACGGATTTTTTTAAATAAATATAAAGAACCCTGATCTATTTAAATTATTAGTATCATAAAATTAATCGAAAAACCCTATATTCATAGGTAAAGCCCTGTTAATTAACAGTGACCTACTGATACATACAAAGAACTTTAATTATAAATTTATTATGATATTATCTATTATTAATATCACAATATCTGATTATATTTCTTTGCAAAAAATAAATCACATTTATTCCATTTATATCAATTAATAGAGTAAATATCATATTTCAAGAGTAGACAATTATAAAACTGATTTTGAGAGGGGAAAATAAATATTTTCTGATTTCATTCTCGCTAACACAATACACCTGAGGAAATGACATCTCAATATAACCTGTTTAAAACTACCTTAGAACTAGGAGCCGATAGGAATTTTAGAGAAAAAATAGTGACTGGGGTTTTACTAAAATAGCAATACTGAAAACTAATGTTACTCTTTACTTTCACCTTAATTAAAAAGAATAATTATTAAAAACTTTATATGCCTTAGAATTTATGGCTTGAAAAATCCTACATCTAAATCTCGAATACCACCAGACTGAATTCCAAGATGGAAAGGTCTTTGTGTAAAAAAATAATTAATCAATTTTTACAAAGTAAAAATCTTGATAAAAAATAAAAAATTTCTTAACTTAAAAAGAGCATATCACAACTCAAAAAAATAAAAAAACTAATAATTATCTTTGGTGAATCTTAAGACACAAATCTCCTATTCACCTTCTTCATACATTCTTACACAAAATAAAAGAACTTATAATCAATTTCATACTATATATTTAATATTAACAACTTTAATCAAAACATTATATAGATAGTATAGATTAAATCTAATAATACATATTTATGTAATTATGTACATATGTAGTTAGTATGAGGTAAATAAAACAAATCACTTATATCTAACAGTGTTATGTTGGATAATATAACAATCATAATCATTTAATATACAATTATAGTCAAGTTTATATTATACTAATAAATTCGAATTATGTGGTTTAGACTAAAGTTTCTATTTAGATAGCAATCATATTGCTCTTTCCTTCAACTAATTGAATAACGAAAGAACGAATATGACTGATCTCTCATATCATTCCTATCTCTAATTAAAACTAACAATCGAAGAAAAATTAACTATTTTCCATAAAACCTTTATGATCCATATCATCTGACTCATAAGAACAATATAACTATAAATAGACATCACGAATAGACACTACTCTTTAATTGAAAATCTCTTACAGAAACAAAAATTATTATCTATATTCATAAGATATTCTACTTTTACTGTGCGCCAAAAAATAAAAAACATAGAAACAATTAAGTTAAACTATCATCTTTTCTTATTTCAAATACAAGTAAATATTTGATGAAAAGAGTATTAATTATCATATTAATTAAATGTATTAACTCCTGATATCAACTAATAACATAAGTCAAACATCCTTGTGCATATCTCATAAATCTTTAACTAATAAACACTTCAATAAGAACAACTTTGTTATCTCATAAAATCTATTAAGATTAGTGAAATAAAATAATAATGATCATGATTTAATGCATGAAAAAGAAAATGGTTAATAACCTTAAAACTCCGACTTCTACCATGAAACAAATATTTCTATTATCTCATATCTTTTTATCATAAGTAAACAGTATATTTTGATATAAATTAACAATCCAACATGTATTATTATTTATATATTTAAATCTTCACATGTATAGACTTTAATATTTTAAATATATATGTTATAAAAATAGTATTTTACTGATAGTTCAGACATTAAAGTCAAAAAATACTATTAATAAATAACCGTGCAGACTGTATAGTTTTCTAAAGTTTAGACTCAAGATACAATATTCAATTATATATTAGTGCTATGAATAAGTCATAAATATTATTAATATTAATAAATAAAATAATTAAGAATGTGATATTTATCATCTAAAAATAATAAAAACTATGTTAACTTTTTAACTCTCTGAGAATGGAATATTTACACTTTAAAGACATAATATCAAACTAATATGATAATGCATAAAAAGATATGTTACTCTTAAATTTGCAATTTCAGAAACATATGTTTTAAACTTAATATTTATACTTTAAATAAATAATGCATCACATAAAATAACCATTCATTTCTAATCAAGAAAGAACATATATATTCTAATATTATTTTATTTCGAAACCATTAAGTATAACGTGTAATCTGAACTAATAATATTCTATGATTATCGGATATAACCGTATCTGTATCTAGTCTTAAATATCATACTAGATACTCTCAAAAAGTAAATAAGAAAAATCTTCTTTTGTGATCATCTATAATAAACTACTATAAACTCTTGTAAAAAATCTACCCAAATAGGTTGTTGAATGATTTAATTTAATTACGAAAATAAAATAATAATTATTATTACTTAACTATAACTGATACCTACATTCATAAAATAAAACTATATTGTACTAATAGCTACAATCAGGAACTTAATCATGCCAAAAATTCGCGTTGAAAAAGACTCCATGGGCACTATGGAGATATCTGAAGACCAACTTTGGGGCGCCCAAACACAACGTTCATTATCATACTTTAGAATCTCTACAGAAAAAATGCCTCTAGAATTCATATATGCGTTAGCGCTTATTAAACGTGCGGCAGCTAAAGTCAATGCAGATATAGGCGTGCTTTCACTTGATATAGCATATGCAATAATAAAAGCAACTGATGAAATACTTAGTAATAAACATTGGAATCAGTTTCCACTATCAATCTGGCAGACGGGATCTGGAACACAAACTAATATGAATATGAATGAAGTATTAGCTAATCGCTCTAGCGAAATTTTAGGAGGGGAGAGGGGTATGTCGCGATTAGTTCATCCACATGATCATGTCAATCATAGTCAGAGCTCTAATGATGTATTTCCGTCTGCCATGCATGTTGCAGCAATAATAGCCCTACATGAAAAACTAATTCCTTCTCTTACAGCTCTTAAAAATACACTTTATCATAAATCAGTAGATTTTAAATCTATCATAAAAATTGGACGAACTCACTTACAAGATGCCACACCATTGACTCTAGGACAAGAATTCTCAGGATGGGTAGCAATGTTAAAACACAATCTTGAACATATTATAAAAAGCATTCCTCATCTCTCGGAACTTGCTATAGGAGGCACGGCTGTTGGAAATGGTTTAAACACTCACCCAGAATATGCTGTAAATGTTTCTAAAGAGCTATCTGTACTCACTGGAATAAAATTTATTACTGCAGTGAATAAATTTGAAGCTCTAGCAACCTGTGATGCATTAGTCCATGCACATGGAGCACTAAAAGGACTAGCAGTCTCTTTGATGAAAATTAGTAATGATGTACGATTACTTGCCTCCGGGCCACGCTGCGGAATTGGTGAATTAACAATTCCTGAAAATGAACCAGGTAGTTCTATTATGCCAGGAAAGGTTAATCCAACTCAGTGCGAGGCATTAACAATGATTTGTTGCCAGGTTATGGGTAATGATGTAGCTATCAATATAGGAGGGGCATCTGGAAACTTGGAGTTAAATGTTTATCGACCTATGGTTATCTATAATTTTTTACAATCTGCACGTCTTTTATCTGACGGTATGAATAGCTTTAATAAACACTGCGCGAAAGGAATTAAGCCAAATTATACCCGTATTACACAATTATTAAATGAGTCATTAATGTTAGTAACTGCACTAAATACACATATTGGATATGATAAATCAGCAGATATATCTAATACAGCACATAAAGAAGGATTAAAACTAAAAGAAGCTGCAATAAAACTTGGTTATCTTACTTCAGAAGAATTTGACAACTGGGTGCAACCTAAAAAAATGATTGGAACCATAGATATAGAAGATTAAACCTTCTAGGTCAAAAATAAAAATTTTAACATATCAAATGTTTATATAATAGTTTTTACCTTTTATTCTACTGTTACTGATTTTGCTAGATTTCTTGGTTGATCTACATTATTTCCTTTAAGTAGAGCTATATGATAACTAAGTAACTGCAGAGGTACAGTATAGGAAATTGGTGTAATAATCGTTTCAACATATGGTAAAGAAATAATATGCATTCTCTCAATATTAAAAACACAAAATTGAGCATTGGTAAAAATATATAATGAACCACCTCGAGCACGCACTTCTTCTATATTTGATTTTATTTTTTCTAAAAGATCATTATCTGGTGCAACAACGATCACTGGCATATTGTCATCAATCAAAGCAAGCGGACCATGTTTTAATTCTCCAGCAGCATATGCTTCCGCATGAATATAAGAGATCTCTTTTAGTTTTAGAGCCCCCTCCATTGCAATCGGATATTGCGTTCCCCTACCAAGAAATAAAGCATTCTCTTTATTAATAAAATCTTTCGCCAAATCAGCCATAAAATCATTTTGCAATAACATTTGATCAATGCGATAAGGTAACATTTTCAATGCCTCGACAATATTCCTTTCAATCTCAGGCTTCATGCCTTTCAAATAACTAATTTTTGCAAGCAACATTAACAAAATAGTCAATTGAGATGTAAAAGACTTAGTCGATGCAACACCAATTTCTGGACCTGCTTGAGTCATAAGAACTAAATCGGATTCACGCACTAAAGAAGAGCCAGGTACATTACAAATTGCTAAAGATCCTAAATAGCTCATCGTCTTAGAAAGACGCAGTGCGGCTAGGGTATCAGCAGTTTCTCCAGATTGAGAAAGGGTTATTAAAAAGCTATTATGTCTTACCACGGGTTGTCGATAACGAAATTCAGAAGCAATTTCAACATCACAGGGTACTTGAATCAATGATTCAAACCAATATCTTGCTACCATGCCTGCATTATATGAAGTACCACAAGCGACAATCTGGATATGTTTTAAATTTTTTAATAAAATTTCATTTTTTGACCCTAACTCAGACAAATCAACTTTATTATTTTTTAGGCAACCTTTTAACCTTTTTTTAATTACTGTTGACTGCTCATAAATTTCTTTCTGCATATAGTGATGATACACTCCTTTATTTACCGAGTCATGTCGTATGTTAGATAATATTTCAGGGCGCTGAACACTATTACCACAACGATCAAAAATCATAATACTAGATGATGTAATTTGTGCTATATCACCCTCTTCTAAATAAATCAATCGACGTGTTACTGGAAGCAATGCTATAGGATCAGATCCTATAAAGTTTTCACCAACACTACAACCAATAACCAATGGACTGCCAGAACGTGCTGCAATTAATCTATCTGGCATACGTCTATCTAAAATAACCATTCCGTATGTTCCACGAAGACGCGGAAGAACACGCTGTACTACCTCAAGGAATGACCCACCTTTTTTCCCTTCCCAATCAACTAAATGCGCCACTACTTCTGTATCAGTTTCTGACGAACATATATAACCACATGCTCTTAGTTGTTTATATATAGACTGATAATTTTCAATAATACCATTATGGACTATACTAATATCAGACGATATATGTGGATGAGCATTAATTTCTGACGGTTTTCCATGCGTAGCCCAACGCGTATGTGCAATACCTATCTTACCTGATAAAATAGTATTTTCTACCGCATCAGCTAAATTCTGAACCCCTCCAAGACGACGAAGACGAATTACCTGTCCATAAATATCCACAATAGCTAAACCTGAAGAATCATAACCCCGATATTCCAAACGTCGTAATCCATCAAGTAAAATCTCTACAATATTACGATACGAAATTGCACCAATAATTCCACACATAACAATCATTTTCCTGGTATAATGGTCAATAGGGTGTCAGAGTTATGTTCTGATTTTACAGCATCTAGTAGATTGTCTATCATTGCAGCAGCCCAACAGTTAGTTATGGCATTCATCTTCTTGTTATACGATGTATAGATAAGAAAACATGAACTCATCCTTAATTTTTCTTTTTTTCTTTTTTCCAATTGACATTAAATATTTGTTCTTTTCGGTTATATACTAACCCGTTATCAGGAACATCTTTTATAATGGTGCTACCAGCAGCAATAGTCACTCCAGTTCCAATATGAACTGGAGCAATAAGCTGAGTACCTGAACCAACAAAAGCATCATCACCAATAACAGTCTTAGATTTATTTATACCATCATAATTACAGGTAATAGTACCTGCTCCGATATTCACATTAACACCAATCTCTGCATCTCCAAGATAACTCAAATGTGCTGATTTAGACCCGGAACCAAGTATGGTATTTTTCATTTCCACAAAACTACCTACATGAGAACCTGTCGATAATTTACTACCTGGACGTAAATTAGCAAATGGACCCACTCTGGACCATGGCTCTAACTGCGCGCCATCAAGTACACTATAAGGATTAATAACACTATCATCAGAAATGAAACTATTTTTTATTACGCAACCAGTTCCAATTTTAACTCGATTACCAATGATAACAGTGCCTTCAATAATTACATTAGTATCAATCATAACATCACGACCATGCTCTAATATACCACGTAAATCAAAACGAGTCAGGTCTTGCAACATGCCGCCTTCTAAAAGAAATTTTTCTGCTAATTCTACTTGGTAAATACGCTCTAAATTAGAAAGTTGAAGACGGTTATTTACACCAGTGATTTCAGTTAGGCGTTCTGGATGTACTGTTTTAATAGAACAACCAGAATCATGCGCAATAGCTATGATATCAGTAATATAATATTCACTCTTTGCCTTTTTATAAGTTAATTGACTTAACCAGCGCTTAATGTCTGATCCATTAGCAAGAAAAATTCCACTATTAACTTCATTGATAACTAATTGCTGTAGTGTAGCGTCTTTGTGTTCGACAATACCTATGACTTTTCCATGGCGACGAATGATTCGTCCATAACCATCTGGATTATCAAGTTGTACTGTTAAAAGAGCTATACCACCAGGTGGTTTTGCTTTCCGTAAACGACGTAGCGTATTACCTGAAATTAAAGGAACATCGCCATACAATATCAAAATTTCTTCATTATCATTAAAATAAGGTATAGCTTGCTGTATAGCATGACCCGTTCCTAACTGCTCTTTTTGTAAAATCCAGTTTAAAGAATCGTCATTGATGGCCATTTTAAGAAGATTACCAGCATGTCCATATACAAGATTAATACATCTGGCATTTATTTCTTTAGACACATCTATTACATATTGTACCATAGGTTTACCTGCTAGTAAGTGCAATACCTTTGGCAAATCTGAATGCATACGAGTACCTTTACCAGCAGCAAGGATTACTACGCTCATTAAACGATTTTCCATAAACATCCTAACTAATCATTACATCCATTGCATAAGAACATGCATGTGTCATATAGAATAATATTCTAGAAACTACTATTACTTGGTTTCAATGTGTTTCCTAATCTTCTTCTTAACGAAGAATTTTATATTTAATAATACATGACTATCTTATATATTTCAGATTCTTTTCGAAAATAAAGAATACAACCCATTTAAGTAATGTAAATATTGATGTCATTCACTCATCTTATATACTATTATAGTAATTTAAATAACAACCTAATTCGTAATGTTTCAAAAATTGAATGATAACGCATTCAACTACTAAAAAATATAATTGAATCTCTACATTTAGTACTAGATGTGTAAAGATAACAATCTTAGGCCTGTTTATCTGTTAAAAAACAGAGATAGTAAGATTTCTGTTTCACTATACAAAGAAAGTAAATATTATATTTCTCTATAAAATATAGTGTTCTTTTAATTAATTATGATCCATTTAACTCATTAATCTATTTGATACGCACCTAATAGATACCTTTACAATTACCTAGTATAGCCTACAATCTTAGTTTGCATTATAATAACTTTAATAAACCTCTTTAATTCAAATCATCAATTTATACCTTGTTATTTTTGAAAATTAAACTATAAAATCTTATTTGTTTCTAAAAAAAGTTTTGAGATAAAGTCAGCTTACTAATAGACGATTTTATCTTGCTTTTTTTTTCAAATTAATATAACAATCAATAAAAATATTTGTATTTCAAAAATCTTTAAATATTAATTTTAATAAATAATTATGGTTTGATAATGCATATTAATTCATGATATGCTTCATTATAATCATAAGAATCATGATTCTAAAAAATAGAAAGTTCTAATTATATAAATAAAAAGAAATTATATGACAAACCACAATTCTTCTCCCTGGATTAAGAAGGGCTTTGCCATCATTAATTTATACGATTATGACTATTTTTTGAGAACAAATATCTTACGAAACATCCAACATCATTGTTACTGTCACGCAAATATCAATCATATATAATAGTAATTAATCCATGGTTTGACTTCCGTTCTCTTTTATATGCTTCATTAGACATGATCTATGCTGAATTCTTCTTTATTGATAAATAAATTCATTAAAAACACCTAATAACCTACCTATCATTTTATCTACATATATAAAGTAATAACTAACATTACCACATAACTATTGATCATATCCATCAGTCGTATCCCATACAATTATTAAAATCTGATTATCTTATAGATAATCACTCAGTAAAGAAAATAGATTTTTCAGCAACTTTCTTTAAGAAAGACCTCTAGTATATAAATCGATGAATAAATAAAAACACATTATCAAATATCACTAGGTATAACAGACTAAAACCTTAGACTCTTCATTATTGCTAATAAGACTATACAGCAACGTCTATCTTTTTCTTTTATCATATTTTCATACAGTCATAATAACCCCATATTAAAATTCATTACCAACTGACTTAATGACCAAGTACATTAGTATACAATACAATAAAATATTGACTTCCATAAAATGACACCAAAACATTTATAATGTAATAAAATATCAGTTAAACTATGAAGATTAAGTATTAAAACATGACCGGTATCTAAAATAATACACAGTATTATGATTTATAACATAAATAAATTATTTTAATATCTTGCATCAATTAAAATATATAAAAATTTTAATTTAAATTTCATAAACGTTATAAAATATATCCCTAAAAACGATGACTAAACCCTAACGTTAATACTAACTAAATCTAATGAGTAATCTTTTAATAATAAGCAACTAATCTATTATAGATATACATACACAAGCGTCTCCTAACTCATCTAATTATAACGCTTTACTCCATAAAAGAAATATGCGATATATGTTTTATTGTGAGCTAAAAATATCGAATTTATACAAAATGTCATTAAATATCACTTAATGGAATATCTAAATTAGAGTATAAAATAATATTTTATATATTTTATATATTGTTTATATAAAATTAGAAATATACTATAAAATATAATCTAGTTATGTATTATATTACATTAAAACTACATATACCTCATTTTGAAAAACACATTATAAGTAATGATCATCACTTACTCAACCCAGTTAAAATAAGTGTATTACCGCTATATTAATCTTAAGTTATAAATCAATTTTAAAAAATTAAATAATTCACGAATAACATTTCTTTCAAAACGAAAGATAATTTACTTAATCATCAAAACCTACTGATTAAAATAAAATTTTTGATCTTATTAATTATACTTACATAATACTTACTTCCGTAGATCAATAAGATCAAATTAATATTATATTAATTACCAATTATCACGTAGTTATAATAATAAAGAAGGTAAATAAACAATCAAAAAAAAGATGATTTTCAAGATAGCTATTATAGATAATAATACTGTTTAACGAATCTTACAGATTTTTTTATAGATGAAATTACCCTTAAAATCAACTCTTCTTACTAAAGACACGAACAATATAAAGAAGTAAAAATAAGTATATTTTTAAATATAAAAATACATTATATATACAATCATCTTTGATAAAAATAAAACCCAATTTTATGATTTAATTATATATAATAAATACTCTACTCTATAAAATAGTAGGTTAAATTGTTTTATGTAAAAAATATATTTAAAAACTCACTAATCATTATTATGATATCCATCAATATAATAAATCACTATTAACTTAAATAGATAAATAAATAACCATAATATCCATTATGCAGTAAATAAATCACAATGATCTTATGCTTATTACAGTGTGGTGCATACAAAAATATTATTTTAAATAATAGAACACACTACAAATAAGTAAAAACTCTGAGTACTAAATACAAATATTCAAACATTCCAGTAAATTTTAGCACTAATGATACGATGAAAAAATAAAATCAATCAGTTTATACAGTTCAATCATGCTAAATGCTCATACAAGGTAAATATTGATTAGATATGATTTAAATTAAATTATTATTCATAATCTAATAATTATCTTAATAATATAGATTAACTCTCTTAATATCAAATAAGAAAAACCACTTTATTTATTTATAGAACACCTAGCTTAATCATTAATTAAGAATACACTCAATATAAATTCTATATTTTTTCTAAAAAATATTCATATATCATTGATACCAAAAATATGATAACTCTTTTAAACATAAAAGAGCTAGTTATTATTGCAATTTACATTTTTTACTTTAAAAATAGAAAAATAAATTTTTCTAAAAAAGAATCTTTTCATAATGATCGTATTCAACTATTAATTCACTCAATAAGCTGTATTATAATCATTCAAATTAATATTATTGATCGGGTCATTCATTAGAATATTGACTCTAAACTAAAAAATTAGTTTATTCGTAAAACAACTACCACTCAATTAAATAGTCATACCTTTGAATATCAAAGGTAAATCTTTCTTTAATTATCTTATTCTTATATTGTTCTATCTTCCTTATAAACTAGGACCATAATTTATAGTTGTATACAATTCATCACTATAAACTGAGAGTCTTACTTCTTTACTCTAATTGATGTTATTAATTCATCATACTATCTTTATACAATCAACCCTATTAGATTCTCCGTAAATTTATAAAAAATAATAATTATATATACTAAATTAATAATATTATACTTCAATTTAGATTAAATAAATAGACATACAGCTCAGGACTGCAATTAAGTACAAACACCTAAAGATATCTCAAATAATTCTCATTATATTATGCAGATAATTTGATTCAATTGACATTAAAACTATTTTAATTTATAGAAGATTAAACATCTTATTAGAAAATCTTCTGAGATAAAATTCCACATGCAGATGATATAGTCTTTCTAGGTTTTAAATATAAAATAATATAATATGTATTGTTATACTAAATAAAAGAAAAACTTATTAACATTTTTTAAAAAAATTATACTATGAAAAACATCAAAAATACATTGTAATGATTTTATATAATTTATATGTATATATTACAATTAATAGAAACTAATTTCCTCAACGAAAATCTCAATACTTATATACTAATATCTAAATCGAAATAATATAGTAAAAACCTAAAAATTACAATACTTCTAAAAAATGCAGATGAAGTTGCTTGTTGCTTATCATTAAGCAATATGCATCAAATAAAACCAAAGTATGCATAAGATACATTGATATATCTACCTTCCTACGCCACAATACCTACTACTTATATTTCTCATATGAAGCAATTCTAAAATAGACATATTAAGAAATTATAGTTCGTTCTAAAAGAACATTCATAACATATCTCAAAAAATACTCTTAAAATACATGAAAATTTTAACAAAATTCTAAAAATCTGTGATCTCAATTATAATGGTTCATAGATATATTTATAGACTAGATTTTATCACTATAGAGGTGCCCTATTTTTATCCGAGTGTCTAATTTTTGCCGACAAATCCTGAGTCATGAAAATGATGTGCTATCTGACATATCAAAAGCATGTCAAGTGACTGTCATTCAACGTAAAAATCATAGAATTCTTCAAAAGAATATCAGTGATAATGCTGTTAAAGTAATATATCGCTTAAACAAATCTGGATATGAAGCCTATCTAGTTGGTGGCAGTGTACGTGATTTGCTACTTAATAAAAAACCAAAAGATTTTGATATTACAACTAATGCAACACCAGATCAAGTACGAATGTTATTTCGTAACTGTCGTTTAGTCGGACGCCGTTTTCGACTTGCCCACATTATGTTTGGTCATGAAGTAATCGAAGTGGCTACATTTCGTAGCCATCATAAACCTAAGGAACAAGGTGTAATCAATTGTAATGGAGTTTGCTGTACACAAACTGGAATGTTATTGCGTGATAATAACTTTGGTTCTATTGAAGATGACGCACAACGCCGAGATTTAACTATTAACAGTCTTTATTATAATATTTGTGATCGTACAGTACGTGATTATAGTGGTGGCTTGATAGACTTAGAGTGCGGTATTATCCGAATGATTGGAGACCCAGAAACTCGATATAGAGAAGATCCAGTACGCATGTTACGCGTAATACGATTTTCTACCAAACTGAATATGAAAATTGACTGTAGAACTAAAAAACCAATCCCATATCTTGCTAGATTGTTATATGATATTCCTCCAGCTCGTCTATTTGAGGAGACGCTTAAATTACTTCAGTCTGGCTATGGTTATCATACATACTTACAACTATGTAAATATCAGTTATTTCAACCTCTTTTTCCAATTATTACACATTATTTAAGCACACAGGGTAATAAAAATATAGAACATATAATTATTTTAGTTTTGAAAAAAACTGATCTACGCATCCAACATCAGAAACCTGTTAATCCAGAATTTTTATTTGCTACACTTTATTGGTATCCTCAATTAATTATAACACAGAAATTTTCCCAGGAAAAAAAATGTACCTATTACGATGCTTTCTTAACAGCAATGAATTATTTATTGGACCAAGCTAGCCGCTCACTCGCAATCCCAAAACGTATTACTAATTTAGTGCGTGATATCTGGAATTTGCAATTACGTTTATCAATTCGAGATAGTAAAAGAACATTGATATTAATAGAGCATCCTAAATTTCGCGCTGCTTACCATTTATTAAAAATGCGTGCCATCGTAGAATCTAATTATGAATTACATAACCTAGTTGCTTGGTGGCGTCAATTTCAAATATCTACTGTATCAGAACAAAATAATATGATCAATATTTTACGAAAAAACTTAGTACCAAACTGTCAGCGATCAAATCTATGTAAATGCATGTCTTCTTGCCCAAGACAGAGCGAAAAAAATATATGTCAAGAATAAATCGTGTTTACTTATCCCTTGGAAGCAATATCTCTAATCCTCTTACTCAACTAAAGAATGCTATTAATAAAATCAAGCATATAAAAGATGCCCAAGTAATAATACAGTCACCACTGTATTATAGCCCTCCTTATGGTCCTATTAAACAGCCTTATTTTCTTAATATAGCAATAGCTATTGAGACTTATCTTACAGCCGATATATTTCTGGATCAAATACAGAATATTGAAAAAGAGCAAGGACGTGTGCGTAAAACTGATCGTTGGGGGCCTCGCACACTTGATATTGACATTATGTTATTTGGAAAACAAATATTGAACACACCTCGACTCACACTACCACACTATGATATGCATAATCGAGCCTTTATGCTTCTACCTCTTTTCGATATTGCACCAAATCTTTATCTTCCAGATGGAAGACGATTATCTAATCTTTTAGCATCTCTTGATGAGAGAATCATAAAAAATGTAATTAAATGTTAATTTTTTAAAATAAACTAGAACTTTTTTCTTCTGTTGATGCTAATAAACTTGGAATAAAATTTATATCTCACTATATTAAAATATTCTCTAATAAAATACAAACTTTATACACATTACAAAATCAAAGATACCTAATCACTTATAAATTTTATACTCAAAAAATTCTTAACAAATCATATTAAAATAAAGTCATCAAAATATTATAATTATATTTCATCTCTCTCTATAAACATGATTAGTTTAAAAATTTTATGTTCGCTAAATACAATAACAATAGCTATTTTTAACAGAAAAATTTCTTATAACTGAAACTTTAAAATTTTTTATTTTATATAAATAAACCGCATATGATGAATAAAAATAAAAAAAATAACGGACTCCTTTATACAATTTCATTTTCTAACTACAGAAAAAATTCCATATTAATAGAAACAAAAATGATTACACTTACCATAACCAAGTCGAAATTATTGAATACTAATTTAAAATGTCTATAATCTTCTATACTTAGATTATAAAATTTCTTATAAACAAATTCATATTTAATTAATCATTGATAAACATTATATCTATGATAATTTATATATCTCTTTTAATAACTCTAGTATTATTTGAATATAAATATTTGTTCTAAAAAAGACAACTATAGTAATATTTATATCTACATAACTAATACATATCCAATCAAATATAGTCAAATAGCAATTCCAAAAAAAATGCAATTTAGCTAAAAAACTTATTAAGTTTTAATAATATTTCTATACAAAAAAATATATAAATATCAGAATATTTATCAGTTACCTTGTAATACAAATATGATATCCATATATCAAAAATACTATCGTTTTAATTTGTCATTGATTTTTTTTGGTAAGTAAGAAACGTACCAAATTAGAATATTGTTTCAAATAAACTTCTGTAGAGCGTGAATCTAACTCGCTATTATTAATCATATATTTTCCATGAATTAACATCGTTGGAACCCCCTTTAGACCCACATACTCTGCAATTTTCTCTTGTTTGTGCACTAAGTATTCTACTTGATCACTATTCCACGCTACATCATATTCCGCCGACTTTATTCCAGAAACTTTCATAAAAACTTTTTTCAAAGAAACTTCGTCAGTGACGGTTTTATCATGCAAAATCCCATGAAAAATAGGTAAAGTAACTTTATTTTCTAACCCCATAACCATAGCAATCGTCCATGCACGTGTTAAAGCATAACCCATATTGCCGCCAAAACATCCAATATGATATTTTATTATCTTAACAGGATAAGGTAAGTTCTTGTTTACAATATAACCAATAGGCCAAATTTGTTCAAATTGATAACAATGAGGACAATAAAATGAAAAAAATTCCACTATTTGAGCTTCAACAGGAATAGGCTTATTTAATGTGATATAATGCTGACCATTTATGAATTCAGAAGCTGTAACATTTACCACCCAAAACAAACCCAATAACACTAGCCAAATCTTTTTCATTTAACTACTACCTCTTCATTACTGATAGCGCACATCATTCTTTTAGCCATCCCATAGCCAATAGATTAGATTAGTATAAATACTAAATATGCAAAATTCATGAATTATCCAGAATAATTATCCACAATAATTGCCTTAATTTTCTTTTAAAAGAAAGACTCTATTATTAATCAATTTTATCCTTATCTAAATTTTATCTAAAAATAAATCTAATCTTTTTGCTAAATAAAGTGTATGTTTTGTCATGAAAGTACTTATATCGACGAAAAGAATATTGAAGATAAATTATTTAGATAAATAACTTACAATACCATAATCTACTGAATAAAAAAATTCTATTTAGAAAGAGTTGTATAAAATATAAATCATATTTTTTTTAAGAAGACAGTCTGATGCAGTCATCACACAACTAGTCTATTTATCATAGACTAATCTAGAAAAGTAAATAAATAACACATAAGATATAATACTAGATAAAATAATCTATCATTTATACAAGTAACTTTTCTTCTGAAAAAGAAAAATAAATTATCAATATCTAAAATTAAAAAGTATGGAATAGAAAAATCAATTATGCTCTGTAGAGCACATACTTTTTATTATGTAAAAGTAGTATTTAAGAAGAAAGTATATATCTAAACCAATTAAATAAGTTACAAAAATAATAAATGCTTCTATCTATCAGGATAGAAGAATTTATTAAATAAAATTATTAAATTATTTTATATTATAAAAAAATAAAAAATGAATCTCCTATTTACCATTTAATTCTAAGATATCTAATTGGATCATTGATTTATTAATCAAAAAAACCATCTAATACCATATTATATCTTGATATAATAAAACTATACCTGATATAAACTAATAAATAACCCTTTTATACTTAATTAAGATTAAACTTTACCCTTTTAATAAAAGACGAATTATTAAAACAAAGATGCTATTATTTATAGAAAATAAAAAAAGATTAAAGAAATTTAAATTTACTATATCAAGTTATTTTTTAAATAAAGGTTTCAATAACCTTAAATATCATTTATTTATAAATAAAAAAAGTAAATAACTTACGGTGTATAACAAAAAATTTAATATACTATTTTATCCTTTTTAGAGTTCAAAAAATTACGCTAGTAATGTTCAGAGAACATTACAAATAAAGACCTAACTAAGTTCTTATAAGAACTAATCTTATACATAAGATTAGCGTTCAATCAAAATCTATAAAATAAATTATGATTTATCTAGTAATCCAAGCAGATTTATCTATCTCTCTCCCCAACGAATGAAAAGATCATTCTCTATTTTAATATTAAACTGATCTAAAACACGGTTTACTGTTTGATCAATAATGCTCATTATATTATGAGGGCGATGATAAAATGAAACTATTGGAGGCATAATTACAGCACCTATCTCCGATGCTGTAATCATCAAACGAAGATGCCCAATATGTAGTGGAGTTTCTCGTACACACAAGACTAGACGGCGTTTTTCTTTTAATACTACATCAGCAGAACGAATCATGAGTCCATCATGATAACTATGCACAATGGCCGATAAGGTTTTTATTGAACAAGGTAATATAACCATCCCAATAGTTTTAAATGATCCAGAAGATACACTAGCTGCAATATTATGCACATCATGAACTTCATCCGCCATAGCATGAACGTCACTTACAGAATAATCACTTTCAAGAAGCAATGTACGATTCGCTGCTTCGCTCATAATTAGATGAGTTTCAATTTCATCAATATGCTGTAAAACCTGTAAAGTTCGTATGCCATAAATTACTCCGCTTGCACCAGAGATACCCACGATCAATCGTTTCATGCCATATCTCCTAAGTCCGATCTTTAGAATTAACTTCCTTCCTATATCCAATGTTTATTTAAAATCTTACCAAATATTGATTCGGATTAAAACAAAATAAAATATTAATATGCTTTTCAAATAAAACTAGGATCTTTAATAGATAAAGTGAAATAATTTTTCTACAAAAAATAAAATCAATCTATTATATATATCTAAATTAATATTTTAGAGCCCACTTAACAACACTGAAAATTATAAAAAGCGTTAATCAAATGATTTTATAGTTTATTTTTTTGATAAAAAACTTACTTGCATATTAACTAATAATATAAATAATATTATTTATGAATATATCTTCATATTATCTATAAAGTTAATAGCTAAAAACCTACTTATCTAATTTTATATTATTACACTCATCAAAAATAAACGATATATAATATACTCATATTAAATAATAAATAAAACAAAAGTGATCTTTAATACAAAAAATTCAATAAATATTAGAAATAAAAAATATAAAATAAAAAATATAAAAACCTATCATGTTAAATAACATCAAACTATTATATATATCATTAAAGCTCATTATATATTTCTAAATTCTCTACCTCACTAATATTTTGTAAATCCTCAGAATAATCAGTACGCGATTTTTCTAAATATGACAAATATTTCTGATCAACATTTTGAGTAATATAAATACCATTAAATACAGAGCACTCAAATGAAGTAATATCTAGGTTGTCTTCTCGTACTGCATTAATAAGATCTGTAAGTTCTTGAAAAATCAATCCATCAGCCCCAATTAAATCACAAATTTGATCGGAATCTCGTCCATGAGCAATTAACTCTGTAACACTTGGAACATCAATCCCATATACATTTGGAAAACGGATCTCTGGGGCCGCAGATGCTAAATACACCTGATGCGCACCTGCTTCACGAGCCATCTCAATAATTTGTTCAGAAGTGGTTCCTCGAACAATAGAATCATCTACTAGTAATACATTTTTTCCATAGAATTCTGCACGATTAGTATTTAACTTCCGTCGTACTGCAGTGCGACGTAAATTCTGACCTGACATAATAAAAGTACGACCTACATAACGGTTTTTCACAAAACCTTGTCGATAGGGTTTGTCAAGAATTCGTGCTATCTCCAAAGCTATATCACAAGATGTTTCAGGAATAGGGATTACTACATCAATATCGATATTTTTCCATTCACGCGCAATTTTTGCACCAAGTTTAGTACCCATACGAACACGAGCGCTATATACAGAAATCTTGTCGAGACATGAATCTGGACGAGCAAAGTATACATATTCAAACAAACATGGGGTACACTTTGGATTGTCAGAACACTGATGACTATATAACTCTCCTTCTGTTGTTATATAGACCGCTTCTCCAGGCTCTATATCTCTTAGTAATTTAAAACCCAACGCATCTAATGCTACACTTTCAGAAGCAACCATATACTCAACACGCCCATCATCTATAATTCGCTGTCCAAGAACTAATAAGCGAATTCCATAGGGATCTCTAAAAGCAACTAACCCATGACCAATAATCATTGCAACACAAGCATAAGCACCCTGTACCTTTTTATGAAGCGAAGAAACAGCTGAAAAAATATTGTTTTCGTGAAGAAGATAAGATTCAAAACAATCTAGTTCTTGAGCAAAGATGTTCAGAAGAATTTCAGAATCCGAGCTAGTGTTAATATGTCGATGACCACTTTGAAATAATTCAGTACGTAACGTCAGAGCATTAGTAATATTCCCATTATGGGCTAATGTAATTCCGTACGGAGAGTTAACATAAAAAGGTTGGGCTTCAGATGCATTACATTTCCCCGATGTAGGATAACGAACATGACCGATCCCCATATTACCACTCATTCGCTTCATATGAGCAACCTGAAACACATCACTTACCAACCCATTTCCCTTTCGCATATGAAAATAATTCATTGCATCAATAGTTACGATACCGGCAGCATCTTGTCCTCGATGTTGAAGCATGGTTAGCGCATCATAGATAGACTGATTAACAGGCATAAATCCAGCGATCCCAACAACACCACACATATTAATGTACCCTCATAATCTGACCTCGTAATGCCCGATCCTTAATAAAAAATTGCTTTATTTTTTAAATAAGCCACGATCGACTCAATAATATAATTAAAATAGGGAATTAACTGAGATTGCTGCCAGTCTGGGAGTTTAGAAAAACTAGTAAAAGTATCGAGAAAAAACAATATGGCTGCAGAAATTAGTATACCTCGTAACCCACCAAAAAAAACTCCTAAAACCTTATCTATTGCTAAAAGACCAGTTTTAGAAACTAACCCACCTATCATAGAACTAACAACAGATCCAACAATCAAAGTACTTATAAAAATACACATAATAGAAATACCATTACGCATTATTTCATTTTCAAAACCTGTAAACAAGACAGAAAGGTGAGAATAGTAGCGATTCGTTATAAAAATTGCACACAACCAAGTAAATAAGGAAAGCACCTCCTTAATAAAGCCACGCGCAAGGCTCACAAAAGAAGAAAAACTAATAATTGCTATAATGCTATAATCAATCCAAATCATAAATGATTCCAGTTACTATATTATATCTATTTTCAATTTAAATTTTAATCTAAATATAAATTCAAGAATACTGAAATATTATAGCTTACTCAGAACATCATTCTATTAATAAGTTATTAAACCAACTAAAATAGTTGTATAAACTAACCGATAATATATCAATCCAATCTATCACTTAGACATTAATAACATATAATATTAAAGTTAGGTTAAAAACCTATTAAGATCGCTGAATCATAAATCAATCTAATATATCTATAACCTATTTGTCTCTATATGATCTCGCAATTTTAACCAAAGATTTAATCACTGCTCAATATCTACTAAACTATCTCTTATTAATTTAGAGATAATATCTAAAAGATTCTATCTTGCGAGCTAATTTTTTATTTTCTATAATTATATAAATATATAAAGTCAATATAGTTTATACAACTAACTTTTACAGGACAATAACTCATGATTATATCATAGAAACTCTACAAACATATTGATTCGTAATATAATCAAAATATCCATTCATTATTTTTATTCAAACCACTAAATTTACTAAATCAGATCTTAGACAAAAATATCTAACATTAATCCCTTAATATATCTCATATACTAAAGAAAATATTTTTATATTCAGGTATTCTCTAACTAATTTTTATATGATTTATATATATCGCATAGACTTTTCTTTATCAAAAGAACATTAATACGTGAAATATTAAAATATATTATATTAATATTCTATAACTATTTTATAATCTCTGATTACATTCTAAAGTAATGATAGATACTTCATTCTAAATCTATCTCTATTAATTATTATTGTAAAATGATATAATCATCTCCTACTAAACATTGTGCATCATAACTATTTTTATAATATTAAAAAATCCATTCTAATAAGAAAGAAATGTAATTATCACAAATAATAATTAAATAGGAAACACCCTCAAATAAACATAGTAGCAACCGCAGTCTATATTAACAACCTTAGACAAAATCCGAGTTATAATTGAATATACAAATGATAAAATCATGACACTTATCTTTATCAAAGATAAGTGCGATAACCAAAAAAACTATCCTGTAAAGGACTTGTATTTCAAAATCTTTACAGTCTCTTCACGAAGATAAGAGGACAATAGAAAGAAATAAAAGCATATAGCAACATTCAATAATCTAATTTAAATACATTAAAAAACCTATATGGTCTTAATATGTATTAAGACCAATCCTTCTGAATTTTAATATAAAAAAAATAAAATTTTAAAATAATTACAAACTATATTCTATTTATGTCTGATTTAATATTTGATCACTCTTAATCTCTTCTAGCTCAGACAATCTTTTTTCTAGAATAACCAGCTTCTCCTGAGCTCTTAATAAAATCTCTGCCTGAGCATCAAACTCTACACGACTGACTAACTCTAATCGAGCAAGATGCGCTTGCAGTGTCTGACGTATTTTTGTCTCAATATCATAACCAAAATCACGAATGCTAATTGGCATTGCATTATGAACTTTCCTAGCTAACATTTCAATTTTTTTTGGATCAATCATAATCTGACTCCTAATAAAAATAAATGCAATTTAGTCTCTATTTCTTCCTGAACTTAAGTAAAAAAGACTCTTGTATTATAAGAAAAAATTTTATTTAAAATAATCACAATACATTCATTTTCTCTTGAAAAACTGCGAAAAACCCTTTATTTCACACATTAAATTATAACGAGACATGATAATATCATTAACTATATACTAATTCTTGTTCTTTAAAATATTTTATCTGATAACATCATAACTAAGATTTTCAAAAAAAATAGAAACATAATATCCCTCTGTAAACCATATGTTTACAGTCGTATTTTGTATATATAATATCAGTACCACTTTGATAAATTCTTCTGACTATATTAAATAACCTAAAAAATCTAGATTATAATAAACAAAATGATATATTTTAAAAAACAATATCCAATATATACAACTTAGATTGGTTATAGAATAAAATTCTTAATTTAGAACAAGTGTTCTTTACCATCTATTAGATTAGACATGAATCATTTGGTACTTCTGTCTATTTATTTAACTGGTAAATTAGTATACGTACATCTTTTAAAAAAGATAAACATCATAAGGTTACAAACACAATTTTGTCTATATTATTCAACTACTCAACATTAGATACTGACATATATCTCTTATGTTTACTTCTCAAAATTAATACCATTCTATTCTCCTTTCTTCTTATGTTTAGACAATCTATTATCTTATGAGACAATTAAACATTACATAAAATTTATCTTAGACGACTTAACTTAAAAACCTTAATACATTGTTAAAAAACCATGTTTATTATCTTTCTAACAAAAAATCCTATGATGATCTTATTCACTCTTGATCTAAAATCAAATAATAAAATTATGCTTTTTAAGCATAAATTTAATGGATTAAGTCAATAATTTTATAGTCTCTGCCTTTTTAATTAAAAATTTTCATAATTGAAAAAATCTTTTTATTCAATAACAATTATTTTATACAAGTTTTTTTAAAAAATAAAATAGAGAATCACCCATATGTATAACCCTAATGCAAAAATTATTTAACTGAATCAATGAAGCTAATTAATTCTTTGATTAATATAATTATGAATTAATGAAGATATTGAAATATAAATATAAAACTTAAATAAGATGTAAGTCTGGTCCTAGCCAATCCATAATTTGTTTCTGAATACCAGAGCTATCTAACTGATAATCAATCCGAATCTGATTTTGATCTCCCTGAGGAATAAATTCATCTGGTAGGCCAATATTTAAAACCAATATTTTTTTTCTTTTAGCCATAAATAACTCATTAATTCCACTACCAGCCCCACCCTTTATCGCTCCTTCTTCAAGAGTAATCACGACTTGGTGCTCTGCAGCTATCTCTAAAAGAAGCGTATCATCTAGTGGTTTAACAAAACGCATATCAACTAAAGTAGTATTTAGTGTTTCAGAAACTATAATCGCTTGAGATAATAACGCTCCAAAATTTAAAATCGCTATTTTTTCACCTCGTCGCTTAACTACTCCTTTCCCCAAAGGAAGAGAAGATAGTGATTCTAAATACGCTCCTGTTCCATAACCCCGCGGATAACGCACTACACTAGGTCCATCTTGATAGTGATAACCAGTATACAACATCTGACGACATTCATTTTCATCACTTGGTGTCATAATAACAAGATTAGGAATACAGCGTAAAAAAGCAAGATCAAATGCTCCTTGATGAGTTGGTCCATCCCCCCCTACGATCCCACCACGATCAATTGCAAATAATACCGATAATTTTTGAATCGCAACATCATGAATAATTTGATCATATGCACGTTGCAAAAACGTAGAATAAATGGCTACTACTGGATTATAACCGCCAATAGCCAACCCAGCAGCAAAAGTTACTGCATGCTGCTCAGCAATTGCTACATCAAAATATTGTTCTGGATATTCACGTGAGAACTTAACCATTCCAGACCCTTCTCGCATAGCTGGTGTAATAGCTATTATTTTATCATCCATAGATGCAGTTTCACTTAACCATTCACCAAAAACTTCAGAATAACTAAGAAGACTTCCAGTATTTTTAGGAAACAAACCTCTATCTGGATCAAATCTAGGTACTGAATGCCAAGTAATAGGGTCATCTTCTGCTGGGGAATATCCCTTTCCCTTTTTCGTTATTACATGCAAAAACTGAGGACCTTTTAAGGTCTGAATATTCCGTAAAGTTAAAACTAATGTATCTATATCATGACCATCTATAGGGCCAATATAATTAAAACCAAGCTCTTCAAACAATGTACCAGGAACCAGCATGCCTTTAATATGCTCTTTTGTTCGCTTAAATAATTCTTTAATCGGGATTAAACCATTAAAAACTTTTTTACTAGTTTCACAGACACGGAAATAAGTTTCACCTGATAAAATCCTAGCTAACCGAGAATTTAAAGCGCCTACATTTTCAGAAATTGACATTTCATTATCATTTAGAACAACTACAAGATCTGCCTTGACCGTACCAGCGTGGTTCATAGCTTCGAACGCCATCCCAGCAGTTATTGCTCCATCACCAATAACACAAACGGTTTTCCGACCCATTTTTTCTTTAGCTGCAGCAACAGCCATACCAAGTCCAGCACTAATCGAAGTTGACGAATGACCTACACTTAAGACATCAAATTCACTTTCTTCACGCCACGGAAAGGGATGTAATCCGTTTTTCTGTCGAATTGTACCTATCTTTTCACGACGACCAGTTAGTATCTTATGTGGATACGCCTGATGACCAACATCCCAAAGAAGCGAATCAAATGGGGTATTATAAACGTAATGCAAAGCAACTGTTAGCTCCACCACCCCCAATCCAGAAGCTAAATGACCACTAGAGCAACTAACACTTGCAAGCAAATACTCCCTTAACTCCTTACAAAGTAATGGAAGAATACTTTTTGGTCGTAACCGCAATTCTTCTACCGTACTTGCTAAAGCAAGTGTGGGATATTTATAAGGTTCAAAGCTCATCGTTATCTCATTTAAAAGTTATATATCGCGCTCAATAATAAAATGTACTAAACCCTCTAATAGAGTCGTATTAAAAGATTTTTTAGAAAGTATTTCTAATTCACTAAGCGCATTTTGACATAAATTCTGAAGCTTAATTTTTGTATTAGCCAAACCAACTAAAAATGGATAAGTTTTCTTACTAAAATTTTTATCAGACTCTAATTTTTTTTCAATACATTCCCTATCACTGGTATAATCTAAAATATCATCCTGTAGTTGAAAAGCTAAACCGATAAAATTAGAAAATCTATCAAGAAGCGGTATAAGCTCAAAGCTAGTGTCTCGAGATGTTAAGGCACCAAGACGAACCGCTGCACGAATCAATATTCCAGTTTTATATAGATACACACGCTCTAACTCCTCTAACGTGCACTGTGCTTTATCTATAATCGATAGATCAAGAGCCTGACCTCCACACATTCCTCTTGCACCGCTAGCGCTAGCTAACTCAGACAACATAGCAATCCGATTTTTCGGCATAACACCAAACATTGGAGACTCACTTAATATAGAAAAAGCAAGAGATTGTAATGCATCACCAGCTAATATAGCTATATCCTCTCCAAATTTAATATGGCAAGCTACATGTCCACGGCGAAAACTATCGTTATCCATACAAGGTAAGTCATCATGAATTAAAGAGTATGCATGTATACATTCAATAGCTGCTGCTGGTACATCAAGCACAATTTCCTCTACATGCAACATAGTCCCAATAGCATATACCAAGCAAGGACGTAAACGCTTACCTCCTGACAATAAAGCATACTCTATAGCTGCGACTAAAGAGATATCCTTAAAGGGAAGTTTCATAATGTATTGATTAAGAACTTCATTTATACGATGATGATACTTGTTTAGCAAGGTGCTCAAAACCATAACTTCTCCTATCTTTAAAAGATTCTCTTAAAATTCTTTTATAATATGGTGTGATCATCTGAGTTAAAGAAAAAACTATAATATCCATATCCGAAACGTCTTTGAGAAAATAAATTCCCTTCCTAAAGAAGAACAAGAGAAAAAGTTAATGAAATCAACAAGTCTCACTCGTTATCGTATAAAACTTACTGAACTAACCCTCTTATTGAATCTTAGCAATACGGATCTTGAGTTTAACTTGAAGCCAATAAAATCACTGTAAAATATTTGAAATATTTAAAAGAATATCCAGGAGAAATTTATATAACCTAGAAATAATATATAAAAAGATAAATTGATCCATGATAATCTAATATTAGACAAATTAAATATACAATTAGAAAATATTTTTCTAAAAAAGTATATAAAAAATCGATCTTTTACATCAATATCTAAGTCAGTTGCCAACTCTGTATTCAATATTATATTTCAAAACAAGCACATTGGGCTTGTCTTAATCAGATCAACTGATTAAGAATCAATAAACTTCAAAAAATTAATAAACAAACACCTCTTAAATTTAGTTACATTTAATATAAAAAGAACATGTGCTTCTTCTCTATTAGAAACTTAACATTACTGTTAACTATGTTTATCCTTCCTTGGAAGGATAACAGGTTATAGCATATTTATCACTAAAATTGGAATTTTATATAAATAATACTATAAAAATAGTAATATCAATAATATCATCAGTAATAAAGACTAGTCTAAAAATTCATATACTTCTTATGACTAATGAATCCAGTTATATCAATTAAAATTTTGAAAAAAGCAAAAAATACTGATTTAGTTTAAATAAAGTGAATCCACTTACTATACAGTATATTTTTTTTAAAAAACTATCAATAATAAACACATGACCCTAAGAAAACAATTTCTAATACAGTAATTAATTTATAATCAAGACGAAGATTCTCATCTTATCTAACGGTCTTTTTTAAAGAATACGCATTCTGATTATTTAAATAATGTGAAAAATAACATTATCCTCTAATTAAAAAAATTAAATTACAATAATCATAATATGATATCTCACTATCATAATGTTATTCTGCCTACTTCTACCTATAGAAGTACTATTAATCATCTTAATCACATATAGAGCAATAATAACTTCTTTGTATTTTAACTATCGTTGCATCTATAGACCTTACTTATGTAATCTAAATGACAAATAAAATAAAATGGATCTTATAGACATGATATTAATAATTTTTTAAAATACTGTTACTTAAGATAATAGAATTAGATTCTATTCATAGTCATCAAAATATTCTATATCTTACTCTAATAATATAAAATAACATTTTATTTAAGAAGATATGTAGACTTATTATTAAATAATTTAGCTCTGCATAAAATGATACATAGCACATCTTATCTTAATATCAGAGGAAAAATGAATCTACCAGCATTACTTATTACTGTTGATACAGAAGGTGATAATCTTTGGGATAATCATGACAAAATCATGACAAAAAATGCCTCTTTTTTACCTCGATTTCAAGAGCTATGTGAAAAATATCAATTCAAACCCACTTGGCTTACTAATTATGAAATGGTTATAAATCCTGAATATATTGATTTCTCCAGAAATATTATTAGGCAAAATACAGGAGAAATAGGTATGCATTTACATGCGTGTAATAATCCACCTTTATACGATCTAACAGGAAATGACCAACAACATCAACCTTACCTTATCGAATACCCTGAACAGATTATTCGAGATAAAATTATATATATAACAAACTTATTAGAAGATACTTTACAAATTAAAATGAGATCCCATCGAGCAGGTCGTTGGGCATTTAATATAAAATATGCTCAAATTCTCATAGAACAAGGTTATCAAATAGATTGCTCTGTTACTCCGCGAGTTAACTGGAAACAAACTATCGGAGACCCTCAAGGAAGAGGTGGTACTGATTATCAGGCGTTTCCTGATTATTCGTATTTTATCGATGAAAGAAATATTTCAAAACCCGGAGACTCTACTCTATTAGAAGTTCCAATGAGTATTCAATACAAATACAGTAATTTAATTAACCAACTGAAAATAATATATCATCATTGGCGAGGAAAAGAACACAATCCAGCAGCATACTGGCTCCGTCCTTCTGGAGGGAATGTAAAACAGATGATAGATGTAGTAAAAACATCGCTGAGAAATGGAAGAGACTATGTCGAATTTATGATACATTCCTCTGAATTAATGCCAGGTGGCAGTCCAACATTTAAAACTAAATATGACATTGAAGTACTATATAACGATTTGGAACAATTATTTAACTGGCTCTATCCTCATACAGTAAGTATGACTTTATCAGAATTTTATTCTAAAAAAATAAAATATTGTAAAACAAAATAAAAAATTTTTCTGTGTAATTCTCTTTATAAAAAAGAACCTATTGTTGATTATAATACACAAGCAACCTTAAATTCTTTTAACATAAATATGTGATCATTCACCTTAACTTAATTGCATAATATATCGAAAAAAACTTAATAGAAATAATATCTAAATATTCAGTAATTTTATTGCTTCTTATAAATAGAAAATACTACACATAAAGATCTATAAAAATCTTTGTAAGAAGAAAATTATTAAGAATAGAACACTTTTCACAACACCGTATTTCAAGAGTTAGCGCCAAGACTTATAAGTATTAATAAGTCCGTTAGTTGAACTGTCATGACTCTTAACCTCATTAATATCAGAAAGCTCTAAAAGAATCCGATTAGCTAACTTTTTACCTAATTCAACCCCCCACTGATCAAAGCTAAAAATATTAAGAATGATACCTTGAGTAAAAATCTTATGCTCATATAACGCCATTAACAGACCGAGACTGTAGGGGGTTATGCAACGTATTAGAATTGAATTAGTAGGACGATTTCCCTCTAACCGTTGATAAGGAGAAATATCCTGAAGAAATTTCAAATCTTGTCCAATGTGGACATTATCTCTTTCTGTCATTTTAATTGATTGACCAAAAGCTAAAGCTTCAGTTTGCGCTAAAAAATGTGACATCAGTTTATCATGATGATTGCTAAGTTGATTATGTGAAATAACTGGTGCAATAAAATCACATGGTACTAACTTGGTTCCCTGATGAATTAGTTGATAAAATGCATGCTGACCATTAGTTCCTATATCACCCCAAATAATCGGACCAGTCTGGTAAGAAACCACTTGTCCTGTACGATCAATAGACTTTCCATTTGATTCCATGTTACCTTGCTGAATATATTTAGAAAAATAACGCATATAATAATCATATGGGAAAATCGCCTCAGTTTCTGAGCCAAAAAAATTATTATACCAAATACTAATCAAAGCAAGCAGTATTGGTAAACTTTTTTCGTCTGGTTCATTAAAAAAATGACAATCCATGGCATGAGCACCACTTAAAAAGTGTTCAAAGTTTTCAAATCCAATAGAAAGAATAATAGATAAACCAACTGATGACCACACCGAATAACGACCGCTTACCCAATCCCAGAGTTTAAACATATTATGATTATTAATACCAAACTGATTTACTCCCTTTTCGTTAGAAGATAAAGCGACAAAATGTTTTTCTATATCCTTTTCTTTACCTGATCTTAAAAACCATTCACGCGTATGATAAGCATTGCTCATGGTTTCTTGTGTAGTAAATGTTTTTGATGCAATCAAAAACAAAGTAGTCTGAGGGCTAAGTTCTTTTAATGTTTCAACAATATGAGTTCCATCAATATTAGAAACAAAATGCATCCTAAGATGATTTTTATACGGACGAAGTGCTTCTGTTACCATACGAGGACCAAGATCAGAACCTCCAATGCCAATATTGACTACATCAGTAATAGATTTTCCAGTAAAACCTTTCCATTTACCATCAATAATTGCCTCAGAAAATAATTTCATCTTTACAAGTACATCATTTACCTCAATCATAATATCTTGACCATCAAGAAAGATTGGCGTATTTTTTCGGTTACGTAATGCTATATGTAGAACTGCACGATTTTCAGTACGGTTTATTTTTTTGCTAGAAAACATGGACTGAATTGCACCTCGTACATCAGTTTCTTTCACTAACATTTGTAATTTTTCAAGCGTCTCCTCCGTAATAATATTTTTTGAAAAATCCAGCAACAGTTCCTCTTCAAACTTAATAGAAAAAGAGGTAAAACGTTTAGAATCATGTTTAAAAAGATCAATAATTTTAATATTTTTCATCTTTTTAAAATGTTGTTGTAAATCTTTCCAAGCAGGCGTATCTATTGGATTGATATTTTTCATAAAATCTACTATTATAATTAAGGATCTTAGATTTATACTAATCTAGTAAAATCTTCAACTTTACATCCTTTTCTGTCGTTATGGAAAATTAAAGAAATTATATAATGGAATTTAGACCACAATTAGAAAGATTCTAAAAATCACAAATCCTTTTATAATCTACTTTTCTGTAGATATATTGCCATGATCTAAAATAGAAAATATTTACATACAAAAAAACCAAAATAAACTTATAAAACTATAAAACATTACTATCATTCTTATCTTTTATAAACCATTATTCTATTTTAGATTAAATAATACACTATAAATAATCTTGTCATCACTCTAATCTAGAGATATTTTCTATCAAAATATAATTAAAATAATTTAATCATTTTCATAAAAAATATTCTTTAAAATCGCTACACAAACAGAAACTAAACCTTAAGCTTATGTGATGAAATTATTAAATAATTATGTATATTAAATATTTAATAAAAATTACTATGATAATATATCATTATACAATTGAATGTTTTGCCTTATAGTTAAAATTAGTAAACAATATGCAACTAATCTCAAACTTATTGAGATAAACTAATCTTACTTTTATGTCCATAAAATCAAAACAATAAAAACTCCAAAAGTAGCATTTCTAGTTAATATGAGATACCTAACTAACCATAAGAAATAGATGAAAAACGATATCTTAAGCAATATCTGAAAAAACCAAAAAATTTTGGCATACTTTCCAATATCTATAATCGCCATTACTTAACATAAGTATACTCTAATATTTTTATAGTTTATATCTAAGTTATAAGTCTTACTTAATATAAATCAAGGATCACTGTTAAAATTTTTAGTAAACAGAAACATGTTTCTTTAGAAACTAACGTTGATATTCCGAGCCTTTCTGAAAAAAAATGAGATATGACTATCCTTTTCTAAACAATTCTATGAATAAATTAATGATTAGACAAGTTACTTATCTTATTGTGGTACCTCTAATATCCTTAATTCGATTTCTCAACTATCTCTATTAGCATGAGATAGATATTAGAAAATGTTTCCGATTCTCATCGCATTCCGTAAGTGAATTGTATTAAATATTATGCAGAAAATCCTACATAATATAAGTGGATTACAATTTTCGACAAGACGCTTATTTAACAAATATCGTACACTAAATCTACTAATTACATTATTTTATGAAATGCCGTAATACATTTTTAATATAGGTAATGATTACCAAAAGATTTCTATAAGGCTTCTCTCTTATTAAGAAAAGACCTGATATAAATATCAATACAATGATATTTACTTTTCAATTACGTTTTTATCATCAACGTTCAACTCTTCTCTATAACACAAAAATTATAAAGAAACTATCCAAAAAAAATATATATTCATGTCAAAAACATAAGTTCTAATTTTCTTCTTGCTTCTTAAAAAGATTTAATAGAAGTTAAGAAATAAAACTGAGAAATTTTCTTTTATTCTTGTGAAATCTATTGTGGATATGTCTTAAAATTCGATATCGACTCAGATGATATCAATATAATAAGTGATCTAATACTAAGGCTATCGTATGTAAACTGAAAATCAACTGCCACTTGCTATATATATTATTACTCTACTTTACTAGATAAAATATTGTTTTATATTTAACACCTTAAAATATTTTTGTATACATTCTTATATTAAAGAATCAAGAAATGCTTATTTTATTATAAATAATAACTATAATATTACTTCAATTACTACAATTCTCTACGAACAGAAATATATAGTTATAAACTGCTAGAATGATTTTTATACAAAAACTAAAATACTTCATCTTGTTATAAATGATAATTTCTTTCTAATTTATTGGAAAATTATCAACATAAATCATATTTATAAGATCCTTAAATAAGGTCCCTCTTCATAATAAGCCTGACAATACCATATTAAAACTTTTTTATCTATTATCTTATTTTAATCTATTTTACAAAATATCATTTAATTTATTTCCTTCTCACCACCTTTATATCTCTTCTCTAAAGAGAAGAAATCATCATCAAACATAATACAAAGTAAAAATTTATGAAACATTGGTAACACATAGTCTATTTGATTTCAACTCATAAGAAATATATAAGCTTAACATCTCATTTAGTTTTAAAGATATCATCTTATATTTTTATATCCCCCAAGAATCTTTTCACATAAACTTATTGTTAGTTATGAAAATAAAAATAATAAAATACATTATTATAGATGTAATAATCTAATCTCTCTAATTAATAGATTTTTCGTCCTAAATGTAGAGAAACAGCATAAAAATTTACAATCTCTCTATATTAGAATTAAATACTATTTCCTCTATATATGCATCTTAATCTTATAAGCAATATTTATATATTAAACAAGATCTAATCTTATATCAAAAAACTCAGTTCCTTTCTTTATTATTTAGAAAAATAGACTGACCTATAAAATCAATATATCTATAATATGATTTACCAATTCATTATTTATATTATTGTAATTAACGATACGAAGATTTCTATTATCAGAAAACGATTATTAGATTAATTCTAATTTTTATAATATCAGTATACAATATAATTCATTTTATTTTATAAAAATGACAAAATACATCTTTCTATTTTCATATAAAAAATATAAATTAAAGATAATAAGAATTCATCAATAAAACAATTATTTCTATATTAATTAATATAAGTTATGATCAAAATCTAAGAAACTATTAATTAGAAAACATTATTAATTCATAATTAAGACCATTAAAAACACAAAAAATCATTTATTGAATAAGTCTATTACATTCTCTATTTAAAATCTCTAAGTCCTTATACATTTATAATAATGATCATTCTATTAATAATATATATTATATATTGAACAAAAAATTTATTATATCTCCATCTTGGACAATATAACTTTTTCCTTCTAATCGCATTTTGCCGGATTCTTTGGCGCCTTTATTACCTTTACAAGAAATAAAATCATCAAAAGAAATAACTTGCGCACGAATAAATCCTCTTTCAAAGTCACTATGAATTTTTCCAGCAGCTTGTGAAGCTGTGGATCCAGCTGAAATAGTCCAAGCCCGAACTTCTTTTATACCAGCCGTAAAGTACGTTTGTAATTTTAATAGATCATAACTTTCCTGCGAAATACGATTTAATCCTGTTGTCTTCATGCCTAAAGCGGTCATAAATTCCTGTCGCTCTATCTTTTCCATCTGAGCAAGATCTGATTCAACAACCGCACAGATAGTTACTACTACTGCTTTCTCACTTTTCGCAATTTTATATACAGTGTCTAGATATACATTATTGTTAAAACCACCCTCATTAACGTTAGCAACATACATAGTTGGTTTTAAAGTTAAAAAATTTAAAGAATGAACAATAGACTTATCTTCAATACTCATATCTAAAGAACGTAACATGCCAATATGAGATAAATGGGATAAACATTTTTCAAGGACAACTTTTTCTTTTTCAGTATGTGAAATTCTATTAGATTTTTTCTGTACCTTTTGAAGGGCGCGTTGACACGTATCCAAATCAGATAGGACTAATTCTGTCTGAATTGTTTCAATGTCATCAGCAGGATCAATCTTATTATTTATATGAAGAATATTTTCATCTTCAAAACAGCGTACAACATGTATAATAGCTGCAGTATCTCGAATATAACTTAAAAATTGATTACCAAGCCCTTCTCCTTTCGATGCGCCTTGAACTAAACCGGCAATATCTACGAAATTCATAATAGCAGGTAAAATGCGTCTGGGTTGTACAATTTCAGATAATTGATTTAATCGTGAATCAGGTAAAGGAACCACCCTACTATTAGGTTCAATCGTACAAAAAGGAAAATTATTGGCCTCAACACTCGCTTTAGTTAACGCATTAAATAAAGTAGATTTACCAACATTTGGCATACCAACAATGCCACATTTTAAACTCATAAATTACCTTATACATAACTGTTCTAATAAAGAAATAATGATCAATAGACAAAATTGCATAGTGTGTCATGTATTATATCATCTATAAATATGTATTTTCTGTGAAAACATTATTTCTAAATAATACAATATATAACTTGATGCTATATGTAAATCTAGTGTACATATAAAAAACACTAAAAAATATAAAAACCATCATGTTAATTTTAAAACTATATAAATCATTACATTCATTAAAAATCAACTACTAGAGTTTACAATTTTGAATAAAAAATAATCTCATGTATAATATACGAAAAGTATTGAAATAATTGGATCACTGAATCATCTAAACACTAAACTATGGTATTATTTTATACATGATACAAATCTAATATATTGAATATATACAATAATATCTATCTACAAAATAAAAAAACCAGATTAATTTGATAATCTATATTAAAATTATTAATGAATCAAGCGGTGCCTTATCTATATAAAACCTGAAAATATCAATTCTATTTAAGTAGAAAGACAACGCTACATATGATTATATAGCTATTACTTGACAATACAATATGAAATCACGTGCTCTGAACCACTACATCATACATGAGATGTTATTATATCTTAATAAAACATTAATTCTAGATAGTAGATAAAAATAAATTAAATCATCAATATTAAAACAATATTTGACGCCATTATTAGAATAACAAAGTAAATGTTAAAACATTTGATAGACCATCTTTTCAAAAAAAGAACTTTTAAAGACAGTCAATCACCCCTATATCAATTTGAATTAATTATAAAACATCACAATAAAATTGATTAAAAAATATGAAACTATAATAAATACATTATATCCCTTAGTTGTCACTAAGAAGATGCCAGCCTCTTCCTATTGTTATCTTTTCTTATCACGTTTTTGACATTATGCACTAAATATCACTATAGTTCAAAAAAATAAATTCTCTTGAATTCAATAAAATATTTTATCTAATAATAACTACTCTGATAAATCTTCTATCACTTGTAAACATTTATTAAGAACATTTCTAATTAACCAAAACATGCATTTAATTGAAAATTTAAGAATACAAGTAATATATCTCGTAATTTTAGATATATGTAAATCGTATAAAACTAAAACTGATGCTGAAATCATGTTTTTATCACATGGTTTCTTCTTTAAAAGAAACCAATATAAAAAAACTAAAAATATAATAATTAGAATTAAATAAAACTCGCAATTATCTTCTAAAGATAAATTCTAAAAAAATAAATATCATCACACGTGTTTAATGTACTCAACCTCTTTGCTCATTAACTCATTACTTGATCTTTCTATATTCAAGAAAGTTATTTACATGTATAAACTAACATTAAAACTATGTATCTTCTACAATATTCAGCGCCTCTTAGAGACATTATTTATCATCTAGTAATATTCTTCACACATACTCATTATCCTTATATTCTCTTAAAATATCATGTACTTCTCTAATTGAATTATACATACCAATCTACAATTATAATACTTATAAATTTTTGGATAACATTTTTCTATGTGTATGAATTGACATAATAATACCAAATCCAGCCATTAAAGCAATGAGCGAAGACCCACCGTAACTTACCATAGGTAGCGGAACCCCTACAACTGGTAAAAGACCACTTACCATCCCTATATTAATAAATACATAAACAAAAAAAATTAATACATTACCACCAACCATAACTCGACCAAATGTTGTCTGAGCATGAGCTGCTATCACTAATCCACGTAAAATCAGCAAGACATATAGTAACAGTAAAAATAAAACTCCTACCAATCCCAATTCTTCCGCTAATACAGAAAAAATAAAATCAGTATGACGTTCAGGTAAAAATTCTAATTGAGACTGAGTGCCATGCAACCATCCTTTCCCTGGTAACCCACCAGATCCAATAGCAATCTTTGATTGAATAATATGATAACCAGCTCCTAAAGGGTCGCTTTCAGGACACAACAACATAATAACTCGATTTCTCTGATATTCATGCATTAGACAAAACCATAAAATTGGAACAAATGCTACAACACTTAATACTGATATCATTATTACAGTCCAGCTCATTCCTGATAAAAATAATACTAATAAACCCGATCCAGTAATAAGGATTGAAGTACCTAAATCAGGCTGAGCAAAAACTAACAGTGATGGAATTAAAATAACTATTAATGTAATAATAATATTAATCACCCTAGGGGGACAAATATCACGATTAATAAAGCGTGCCGTCATTAGAGGTACAGTGATTTTAGCTATTTCAGATGGCTGAAATCGTATCATCCCTAGATCTAACCAACGCTGTGCTCCCTGACTGCTTTGACCAAATATTGTTACTGAAATTAATAATATAATAGAGATTGTATATAGAATAGGAGCCCAACTTTCATAAACACGCGGTGAAATTTGAGCCATTATTACCATGACACATAGACCGATTGTAATTTGAATAATCTTTCTTTCCATCACACCTAAATTCTGACCGCTAGCGCTCCACATAACCAATATACTAAATGCTAAAAGCAAAACGATGATAAAAAATAAAATTGGATCAAGATGAATACGATTCCAAGCTTTTTTCCATGATTGCTTGTTTGTTATCATGAATCACTGATCCTCATTGTCTAATCGACCCACACTTACGGTAGGAGACTTCACTTGATGATGACCAAGAATAATATAATCGAAAATTTGACGTGTAATTTTACCAATTTCCGATCCGCTCCCCCCGTTCTCTAAAATTACAGAAATTGCTATACGTGGTTTCATATATGGAGCATAAGCAGTCATAACTTTATGATCGCGAAGACGTTCAGTTAATCCAGTGGCGTTATAAATTTCCGTTTCTTTAAGACCAAATACCTGTGCTGTACCAGATTTAGCAGCAATTTTATACGGTGCATCTGAAAAATACTTACGAGCAGTACCATTAATCTGATTAGCGACATTATACATACCTTCTTTTACTATTTTCCAATATTCACTATTTACGTAAACCATGCCATTACTTGGTAAATCTTGCCATAAAGATGTCTTTTCTCCCCGTATCACCTCCATCAATAGATGGGGTGTTTTCACCATTCCATCATTAATCAGAATCATTAAAGCCTTATTCATTTGAATAGGTGTAGCAGACCAATACCCCTGCCCTATTCCAATCGGAATAGTATCTCCAGGATACCAAGGAATCTTAAAACGTGTAGTTTTCCATTCACGAGTAGGCATAATACCAGGAGACTCTTCTTGTAAATCGATCCCAGTAAGAGAACCATAACCAAACTTTTTCATCCATTGACTAAGACGATTAATTCCCATGTCATATGCAATTTGATAAAAAAAAGTATCAGCAGACTCTGCTATAGATTTGATAATATCAAGATGTCCATGACCTGAATGTTTCCAGTCACGAAATCGTTTGTTTGTTCCCGGCAATTTCCACCATCCAGGATCAAATAAAGTAGTCTGACGTGAAATGATACCAGAACTCAAGGCAGAAATCGCAATATAAGGTTTGACTGTTGAAGCTGGTGGATACGTCCCTTGAATTGCACGATTAATTAAAGGACGATTTTCATCATGAAGTAAAAGGCTATACTTCTGGCTAGAAATGCCTTGTACAAAAAGATTTGGATTATAGCTAGGAGTCGATACCATAGCAAGAACCTCTCCAGTACTAGGATCAGTAACCACTACAGCTGCGCGGCTACCTGCTAGAAGCGTTGCAATATATTGTTGTAATTTTAAGTCAATAGTTAAGTAAATGTCATAACCAGATTGTGGCGCTTTTTCATATAATTGACGAATCACTCGTCCACGATTATTTACTTCAACCTCTTCATACCCCGACTGACCATGTAAAATATCTTCATAGTAACGTTCAATACCTAATTTACCAATGCTGTGAGTTGCTGCATAATTGGACCATATACCTTTTTTTTCAAGACGCTTAATATCAAGATGATTAATTCTTGATACATACCCAAGAACATGGGTCAAAATAGCACCATAAGGATAAAATCTCTGCTGACAACCTACTATAACTACACCATTAAACCGATACTGATTCACTGAAAATCGAGCGATTTGAACTTCAGTTAGATTGGTTTTAAGTACAATTGAAGAAAAATGCCGTAAACGTTTTTTTTCTTTATAAAAAAGATTAAGCTCTTCATGAGTCAAATCAAAAATTGGTTGTAATTGAGATAAAGTTAATGACAAGTTATCAACTTTCTCTGGAACTATTTCCAGTTGATAAATTGTTCGATTAAAAGCAAGTAAAACACCATTACGATCACAAATCATACCTCTTCGTGGAGCTACTGGCACTAATTTGATACGATTGGCATTAGATCGAGTACTATAATCTCGATAACGGATGATTTGAAGTAGATAAAGATTGCTAACTAATACAGATGAGAGAAGTAAAATACCTAAAAAAGAAATTAACTCTCGGCGTACAAACAATTTGCGCTCGGAAGTATAGTCACGAAGAAAGTTGCTTTTCAATTGATTCCACTGCTTCTGTCTATTCACTTAACCTTAAAAATTAAAAGGATATGAAAGGTAATTAGCAATAGCTTGTTTTCTGAAAAAAGATTTTGCTATTAAGTCAGTTTTATCCTGATAAAAAAAACAAAAGACTGCTAGTTATACTTTAATCTAATCGTATTAAAGTAATATATACCCTTATAGTTTATTATGCTTGTAGCAACATGCCTTTGACAAAAATAATCCTAATTACAAAATCTATTATGAGATAGTTTTTATCTCGACATATAATATGTTGATAACTTATTGCATTTCTAAATAATATGTAGCCACTAATATATATAATAATTTCTCATATCCACACCGTTATTCTTATCAGTCAAAATATGAATCAAACTAATTAATATACTATTTCATATAGAAATAGAAAAAGAGATATGCACAATATGTATTCGAATAAAATCTCTAATTAAGTTACACTATACTAGTGGACCCTAATAGCAATAATTAATATTTTCTCTAAAACTTGATTAACTCATACATATAAAATCTATACGATTTCCAATCATATACAAAGTGATATAACAACACCTTATGTCCATATAACGCTCCGTACTTACCTCAAGTAAGTTTGCAATAATAATAAATATCTATCTGATCTCCCCTTTATTAAATACAATAAAATGCTCAGTTTAATGTATGAAAAGATTACTATATACAATTATATAATTAGATTCTGTTTACAGAATCAATGTATATTGTAACTAAAATCTTATAGATGCAGAATCTAATTCTATTAAATCTCCAATAGTTCCCACTTATAACCTAAAATATCTAAACATATTTAAAAAATTAATCTATGAATCAACCGCAAATTATTCATCTTATAAATAACTTATATTATTATTCTAATAATACTAATGTGAGTTATTATTAAATCTGATTAAATCATTGTTGCTCATCTTTTGAAAACCAATATACGTCTACTGAATGCATTTTATCCTTATAAAAAATATGTATCTCGTAATTTAAGGCGAGCATATACATATGTTATCAATCTTTATCTACATAAAACTATATAAAACAAATTATAAAAGTATATATTTATTTCCAGAAAAATATATGATTAATAATCATTAATATAAAAATTATGCACAATAATAAATATAAAATTCCTCTTTATTTTATCATCAGGTTATAATCTTGCATTTTATCAGTAATACTTGACTTACCACGTTATTATAATTATAAAATATGAAAAAATTCCTTATAATACTATCGCTAAAAACACGTTAATTTTAACTATTACAAAATAAATATTTATCTTATTGATTTTCTTATCATTCTAATATTAATCACAATCACGCAATCACATCTTCATTTTAAAAGACCAAAAAAAGAAGACATTGCTAATTAACTACTAAATAAATGAAGACTTAATTTTTTCTGTAAAAACCACTGTACATAAAATCACTTCAATAAACTTTTTATTAAAATAATAACATAAATATCTTATATTAAATCAATTTTTATAAAAACATTCAATCAATTAAAAAAAAGATAATTTATTTTTTTGAGAACAAATAACTAGAACATCGGTTCTAAATTATAATTATATCTATTCCCAAGTTATCACCTATTTCTCAAAGAGAAATAAGACAACTTTGGATAAAATCATTTAATAAATTATTAAAATAAATTTAACGCCAAAAACTGATGTCGTTAGTACGGAACGATTTTTTATCGTATCATATTTAATCTAAGATATTATATAATATCATTTAATTATCTTAAAATAAATCTATAAAGTCTCAATTAAAGATCATTAAATAAAAACTATTTTATGTAGTGTACTGCTTAATATATACTAGATAACACTTCTCATGATATTACCTCTAATAACAAATCTTAGATATTCCATCTACTCCAAAAACTGAAGAAAATTAGACCATATCACCACATAAGTACATCATGATTACTTAGCTATATTTTGACATAAATGAATCTCTTTAGCATTAAACAAAGACAGAATGAGGAGAAAGTGTGCTAAAAACCTATGTCTATTATCTATCTTTCCTACTAATTAACATCTATTCTGCATCTATTCACGCAAAATCAATCAATATTCATGTACTAGGATTATCTGGAGCTCTAAAAAAAAATGTTGAAGAACATTTATCGATAATTAGAATCCAAGAAGTAACTATAAGTAATCGATTTTATGATCGTGTCGAAAAAATAGTTAAAGAAGCCACAAAAGTATTTGGGTATTATGAACCGAAAATTCAAATTTATCTTAATCCAACTAAACAAAAAATAAAAGAGCCTGTACTTATAATTCAAGTCGCACTAGGAGAACCAGTGATCGTTTCTGGCCTTAGAGTAAAGCTACAAGGTGATGCACAAGAAGACCGTGATTATCTTAATCTTATCGCTGATAGACTACCAAAATTAGGTAGTACACTAAATCATAGAGAATATGAAAAATTTAAAAAATCTTTAAATAACTTAGCTTTAGAAAAAGGATATTTTAATGCTAATTACTACAGGAACCAACTAAAAGTATCAGTGCAAAAACATCAAGCATTCTGGGATATTGGGTACAATAGTGGAAAACGTTATCATTTTTCTAAAATTACTTTTACTGGGTCACAACTCCTTAAACAATATTTACAAAATTTAGTACCATTTAAAGAGGGTACCTACTATACCTCACACCATATGGAAGACCTAAGTCGTCGATTATCAGACACTGGCTGGTTTCATTCTGTAATACTTATACCAACACTTGATGAACCAAACCGAGGCGCATTTTTACGATTACATGGTGTTCTTACAGAACGCACCGAGAACACATTTACTACTGGGATTGGCTCCTCAAAAAAGATTGGAATGCATATACGAACCATGTGGAATAAAAATATCATTAATAATCGAGGACATAGTTTTAAAACCATTGCCAACATCTCTTCGCCTGAATGTGAGCTAAAATTTACCTATAAAATACCAATCCTAGAAAACCCACTAGAAAAATATTACTTATTACAAGGTAGTCTAAAACGCATTCATTGGAATGATATTAAGACAGATTCCTCTGTTATAACAACATCACGATACTGGAATGGTACTAACGGCTGGAAAAAATCAATCAATTTACGCTGGAGATTAGAACGATTTACTGAAGATGGCATCACAAATACAGCTATGTTAATTTATCCAAGCATTAGCGTTGACCGAACTCGCTCATACGGAGGGCTGATGCCCACACATGGTTATTCACAACATTATTCAATTGATTTTTCCGATATATCCTGGGGATCTGATATAGATTTTTTAGTATTTAAAATACAAAATTCATGGATTAAAACTATTAAAAAAAGAAATCGATTGATTATACACACAAATTTTGGTTGGATGAAGACTCATCATTTTGAAAAAATTCCACCAGATATGCGCTTCTTTGCCGGAGGAAATCACAGTATCCGTGGTTATAAATACAAGGAACTATCCCCGCGCGATCATAATGGAAAAATCCTTGGTGCTTCAAAGATTATAATAGGTTCACTGGAACATCAATATAATATTAATGGGAAATGGTGGGGCGCAGTTTTTATAGACATGGGTGAAGTCGTGCAGGAGTTTAAAGAGAAAAATATTAAAATAAGTATTGGTTTCGGTATACATTGGAATTCTCCTCTAGGTCCGATTAAACTTGATATTGCACGCCCAGTTAATGATAGAAACCATCATAGGATACAATCCTATGTTGGTTTAGGACCGGAACTATGAAAATATGGAAACGAGGATTTATTTATATACTGATTGTCATCCTGATTTTATTTTTTTTTATGATTTTTTTAATAAAAACGACAAGTGGAGCTAAATTAGTCTTCTTTACGATAGAATGCTACCTTCCGTCTCTTAAGATCCAGACAGTCCAAGGCAGTTTAAGTGACCTAACACTAAAAAGTATTCACTATATAACACAAACCATAGATATTAATATAGACGAATTTCATGTAGAACTATGCCTTACCTCTCTCTTGAAAAGAACTTTATATTTAAAAAATCTAACAATAAAACATGCAAAAATAGTAACAACTCAAACACCTCAATTATTTAGACTAAAGCCTTATCTAGAACAAAGTAATAACACAACTAAAATTAAATACATCAAGTCATTACTCTTTAATCAACTTAATCTTTATAAGATTAATTTAATTATTAATAATACTGAGATTATAATAACAAATTTTACTGGAGGCGCGAGCTGGATCGAGAATAAATTTACACTTAGACCAACCTATATCAATGGATTAAAAATCGTTCTACCAATAATAAAAAAGCAAATACTTAACAACGAGAAAGAACGACAGCACATTAAAGATCTTAAAATTATTTTTCTATTATTTGATGATATATTGAAATCAATATTGAATAAACCTATTCTACCATCTGTGTCGAAGTTAACATTACCTTTTACCATTGACATAGTACAACTGATTTTTAAGAAAATAGAAATTATTGGAAAATATAATATATCTATAAATCATCTTCTGACACAATTTCATACTAACTCTCAATATCTCTATCTAAAACAATTAAGAATTGATTCTCCTTACGGTATATTTAACTCTGAAGGCCAGATAAATCTCATTGATACCTGGCCACTAAAATTCACATTCAATGGTAATTTAACTACACCTTCTCTAAAAAACGAGAAGATCCAAATAATTATAAACGGAAATCTATATCGCTCAATCAAACTAATACTTAATTTATCTGGACCAATCCAAGCAATTCTTCATTTACATGCTCAACTTGCTATTACTGGCATACCTTTTTATATGACATTGGTAAGCCCTAAGATATGTTGGCCCATGCGTGATTCTAAACAATTTCAAGCTAACAACGTCAACTTGATCTTTAAAGGTAAAGCTATTGATTATACCATTGCACTACAAACTAACTTATTAGGGACCAATATTCCACCAACTTCGCTAATCTTACAAGGAAAAGGACATGGTAAACAATTTTTCTTAGATCAATTAAATTTAAATTCCCTATCAGGAACCATAAATTTAGCAGGATGGGTTAATTGGAATAAAGTTATTAATTGGCATAGTCAATTAACCTTATCTGAAGTTAATACAGAACATCAATATCCTACATTAAAAACAAAAATAATGGGTACATTCACCACTAATGGCTATTTCTATAAGAATAGCTGGAAAATTAAAACAATAGATCTAGACCTAAATCTTAAAGGCCAAATACTAGATCAGCCATTAACACTAAATGGTTCTATATTAATCGACAGACCTAGCTTCTTGAATATTCAACATATTCAACTTCTTATTGGTAAAAACATTATTAACCTTCATGGGGTTCTTTCTGAACAATTACATCTTGATATAAATATTGACGGCAAGCATCTACATGATGTCTTTCCTGAACTAAGTGGTAATATATGTGGATCTTTTTATGTTAGAGGAGCTCTACACAAAGCACAGTTATTTACAAAAATGACTATTAGAGCTCTGCAGTGGAAAAACATATATATTGGTCATCTGAATCTCGATAGCATGCTCACCATAAGTGATACAATTCAAGGGCGTATAAACCTTCTTATAGAGAATATAAAAAATAATAATACTATAATTCGCTTATTTCAATTAAAAGCTACAGGAACTTCTACAGAACATGATCTTACTTGTAACCTACAAAGCCAACTAATTTCTTGGAAGTTTTTCGTTCATGGAACTATGAACTTATTAGAGAAAACCTGGAAGGGAGTAGTAAAAAACAGTTTCTTTTCCACTCCAACGGGAGTGTGGAATTTAACACAATCTATTACTGTTAATTATTTTTATCAAACAAATACATTCATGTTCCAACCTTACTTCTGGAATAACTTAAAATCTAATCTATCTATACCAAAAATCACTAACATTGGACAATCTGTTTCCATAAATACTGATATTAATCATTTTAATTTATCAATACTTAATGTGTTTATAGATAGAAAAAGAGAACTAAGAGGAGAACTAAATGGTTCTGCATCTTTGAGTTGGAATATAAATACAGGGTTTCCAGAGGGAAAGGTTTTTTTACAAGGGAAAAAAATTCAAATTGACTATAAAACGCATATAGAAAATTCACCCATAATACTAGATACAGTAACTCTTAATACTCAATTAAAAAATAACTATATGCATATCCAATGGTTAATTCAATTTGCTAATAATGAACAAATAAAGGGAAATATCCAGATCTCTAATCTGGACAAAGACCGTAAACTATCTGGTACACTCGATACCGATCAAATATCAATAAAAATATTAAACCCAATATTGAATATCGATGAACAAATATCTGGAATTTTAAATATGCACCTCCATTTAAGAGGTAACTTAGATTCTCCAGAAATATTCGGGGATCTAAAAATAAAAAATATGATCCTAGATAGTCAAGACATGCCTATTCAAATACAAACATCTAACATGGAAGTGCTCTTTAATGGTAACAAATCTGCAATCAAAGGAATAATTCAAACCAAAAAAGGCGATCTGATTATGCATGGATATTCTACTTGGAATAATCTAAATAATTGGTATATAAATATTAAAATAAAAGGGAAAAACATCCGTGTAACAATGCCATCAATACTATATATGGATATATCCCCAGAGCTCGTTCTCGAAAGAACGCGAAATCTAATAATTTTAACGGGTCATATCAATATACCGAAGGCACATTTTCTTATTCAAGATAAACCAAAAGACAGCATTAATGCCTCTCCTGATGAAATACTTTTAGATAAAAACTTTCAACCATTAACATCCCAATCAATTAGTATGCCTATAACTAGTAATATCAATATTCATTTTGGAAAGAATGTAACTCTTTCCACCTATGGTTTGCAAGCTGCAATAAACGGTGATTTAAAAATACTAAAAGATAAACATAACACAAATCTCACTGGTCAAATTAATATTCCATCTGGTCGTTTCTATGCATACACTCAAGATCTGAACATACGAAAGGGAGAGCTAAAATTTTCTAAATTCCTAGATCAACCATATCTATATATTGAAGCAATTCGTAATCCAAAAAAAACTAAAGATAACATAATAGCTGGAGTACGAGTAACAGGCCTAGCTAATGATCCTAAAATAGAGGTATTTTCTGAACCGAAACATACACAGGAAGAAACTTTATCTTATTTGTTACATGGACAAAAATTAAGCGCTATAAATCATAGGAATTATTCGCTAACCTCAATATTAGTAGACCTAGGGCTAGCTCAAAGCGAAAAAATTATAGATCAGATTGGTCGAAGCTTAAGACTTAGTAATCTTGCACTAGATACCATCGGAGTAGGTAGTCAACAAAAAATAGAAGTAAGTGCTAATGTGCTCCCTAATTTACAGATAAAATATGGTATTGGAGTGTTTGATCCATTATCAATATTCACAGTACGCTACCAACTTATGCCGACATTTTATATAGAAGCAATGGCTAGTATTGACCAAGAAATGGATATGCTGTACCAATTTAATTTTCAGACTGAAGATAATAATGAAAATACTCATCGTGATTAATACATTTAACCATTCTATTTTAATAAACTACTTAAGACTTATTAAGAATTCAGTGAACTAATCTCTCTTTTCTTGCTCATACATCTATTAATATGTAATAGATCAATCTGACATTAATACATTACAATATGTTATATATTATCTTTTTACACAATTTTTAATATTATTTAATCTTCAAATTATATACTAACATGTTATTTTGTGTATAAAACTAATCATTATTCCGTTATACAACCTATTGATTTGATTAATATTCTTGTGCAACAATCCATATTATTTATATCAATTGATTTGTACAGTAATAAAGTTTTTATCTATAGAATATCTTAATGGACCCTCAGTATTCATTAAAAAATAAAATTATCATTTTTCTGAATTAAAAAACAAATAAAAAAACCAGAAGAAAAAATGAAAATAACAATACTTATTGTATTAGAAATAATACAATCTTACAAAAAATTTTTAATAAATAAAATTCTACTATATTTATCTTTTATCTATTAATGATAGTATAAGATAAATATTTAAATTAAAAATTTTTATTAGAACTAATAATTATAAAAAATGAATAATTCAAATAATCTAGATTTTCATAACACACTATCTATCAATAAATAATATAAATAAACTTAATGAAATATAATCTTTTTTAAAAAATAAAAACAATCTCTTATATGATTAAACGTCTTTCATAGAAGAATTTGAAAAATAAAAAATAAAAAAAATAATTTTCTTATTATAATTAATAGTGAAAACAGAACTTTCTGTAAACAAACTATAAATCAAGAACATTGCATTTAAGATTCTACTTATCAGAGATAAGCTTCTTTAGATAAGATATAACATTCTACTGATTTTGTATCTCTCTCAATATTTGGTATATTACCTTAATAAGTTATTATTGTCTTTAATTAAATTAATTACATCAAAGAGAATGATCATACTAAAAATACAGAAATAAAAAATTTTTTAATACGCGCTTATTTTATTATACCGTAATACCATCAGGGTATAATAAATATGCCAATTCAAACCTGAATCTTACCAAGATAATTCATTCATTAAGTTATAGATATCAAAAAAATGAATGTAAATAGATGCACACTTAATGTTTGTTATTAAAAATCTCACTTTTTTGGCAGAATACAATCAAAAAATCTTACTATTACGTATATATTATTAACAATATACATATTGTAATATAATAATTAATTCCTCTTTTCTTTCAAAAAAAGAAATTAAATCACTCAAAATTTTTTACTATAATTTAGATAGCTTTACCTTGGACTCTAATAATTAAAGATCACTCTATTTAATTTCATAATCAAATAACATTAGAGACCCAATTAAATTAAAATTTTTATTTTAAAACCTTCATTACAATGCTAATTATATTTTGTCTTTTTCTAAATATTCTATAATATAAGTCTATCATCGTTCTTCTTGACGCTCTACTCTTAACATAAGGTTCTATTTTTCATACTTAATCAATTAAATAAGATTTATCTATACCGTAAATCAATTACTTCTTGTAGTGATACACATAGCATAAAATCTTATTTCTTATATCAAAGATATATATTATCAATATAATTTTACCCTATCTAATAACTTTGAAGTCTCAAACTAAACTGGAAAAGCAATTTTATATCCTATATATGATCTTATACTTATATATGAATATCATACTATATTAACTTTTTTCTAATTAAACTTTGACTGCATTAGATTCAATATTGTATTTTTAACTCTCAGTTTTATAGATTGATTCAGTATTTTCTCGATCTAGTAATAAAATTAATAAATTTTAATCATTTTAAAGTTTTCAACCATTTTATACCAAATTTCTTTCAAGAAAAGGTATCTCCTTTTCTTCTCTATTATATGTTAAGAGCCCTCTAAATCCACTAAAAGGCTCATACCACCTAGTAATTCTCTCATTGAGCTTGATCAACTAAGGTCTAACTAGCTTGTGTACTTCGATTCTATTGAATTTTTGATAATAAAATGACATAATTCAATATTCGCCAGATAATCTAAAAAGATGCTCTAAAATTACCGAATTATTTTAATAATAGAATTTTAATCTATTCTATAAAACCGTTATAATATTTTATATAGCACTGTGATGCAATAAGATTGCAATCATCAAACACTTCCAGAAAAGTAAATCCATAGCGCTATAATCTCAAAAATTAGTGATAAATATATTAATATAAATAGATTTTAATAATCTTAAATAAAAATATTTAAGTCGTTTTCTCTATACAGATTATTAACTCATAAAAAATAATTGTTTAAGTCTGTATTTATAGTAATAATTATTTTACTTTTAGTAAAAAAATAAAAAAGTGATATAATAGATCATTGATTATTCTAAATAATTCAATACATTTATTTTTTTTCAAAATAGAACCAAATAATGAGTAAATTGAAAAATGACCGTTATCTTGGCACCTTACTACGTCAGCCCGTTAATATTATCCCTGCATGGATGATGCGCCAAGTGGGAAGATACCTACCAGAGTATAAAACTATACGTGCTGTTTCTGGAAATTTTATGTTTTTTATATAAAAATCCTGATCTTGCTTACGCAATATCCTTATAAACATTACAACGCTATCCTTTAGATGCAGTCATTCTTTTCTCTAACATCTTAACTGTTCTTAATGTAATGGGTTTTGATCTATATTTTACCGATCACAATAGACCCCATTTTTCGCATCCTGTTACTAATCGTTCTGATATAGAAAAATTATCCATTCCTGACCCTGAACAAAATTTAGGATACCTCATGAATACAATTCGATCTATTCGCAAAAATCTGTATGATGAAGTACCACTTATTGGTTTTTCTGGAAGCCCATGGACACTAGCAGTCTATATGATTGAAGGTAGAAGTAGTAAAGTATTTTCTAAAATAAAAAAATGATGTATTCAGAACCAAAAACTCTACATATCATGTAGATAAATTAACAAATAGCGTTATCTTGTATCTCAATGCTCAAATCCTTGATGGAGTTCAATCTATGATGATCTTTGATGCTTGGGGCGGTCTTCTGACTGGAAGAATTTGCCAGGAATTTTCTCTTCAATATATGCATAAAATTATCGATGGCTTATTAAATGAATAACGAATATCGTTATATACCCGTTACCTTTATTTACTAAAGGGGGGGAACAATGGTTAGAAAAAATGGTTAAAACTGGTTGTGATGCACTTGGTATCGACTGGACTACAAATATGGCAGATTCTCAACTCAGAGTTAGAAATCAGGTTGCATTACAAGGAAATATGGATTCATCAATATTATATGCTTCTCCTATGCGAATAGAGCAGCAAGTGAAAAATATTCTTGATGATTATAGATATAGAACAGGGCATATATTTAATCTTGGTCACGGAATCCATCAGGATTTGTCAGCAGAAAATGCAAAGATATTTATTAAAACTGTGCACAAATTTTCACAAACTTACCGTCCTTTCTAACAAGAAAAATCGTCTAATGTTTATATCAAAAGATATAAACAACATCTTATCATACCTTACAAGTTTTCTTTAAGTAAAAAATCAAATGATTCCTTATATAAGGAATATAGACTTTTAAAGTCTATTATTGTGACAAATTCATACGAAAAACTAAGAAAATATAACAATATTTAAAATTATAAATTTTATACAATATATTTAATTTTCAATTATTATTTAATTTTGTTCAATCAAGATTACTACATATAAAATATGTATAAATACTCTAATACTTCAATTAAAGATTTAATAGAATTGAAGATTGATATGTGCATGATTTAAATCAATTAATAACTACTAAACTATACAAAAATATATAAGAATATGCTGTCTTCTTTAAGTAAAAACAATGCATAGTCTTAAAAAGAAACGCATTCTCTAAGAGAGAAATATCCTTGCATCTATCTCGACTGAATAATATTCAGTATAATACAACTATAATTCTTATGTAAGTTAGAATAATTTTATTAAAAATACAATTGAATCTTCTAGATCAAAATATGATACCAATCATTATACTTACCACTATGTAATTTAAATCAAAGACTAGACATCGGTATTTGTCTAAATATAAGTATTAAAATAGACTGCTTCTCTTCTAAATAACTTATACTCACAATCGTGCTTATCTTGCTTATCATCTAATAACAACAGAAAGATTGCTGAATATCTGTCCTTAATTAATAAGTAAGTAACGTATGAAGTCACCCTATAATCATTTTTATAAAAAAATAAATATCCTCTTTAATTATTTATAAATCTTTATTTTAAAGTAAAATCATTGATTCTTACTTCAATATAGGTAAAATCAATATTACAATTATAAATTGTATATTTTTTATTACATGTATCTTTTTATAAAGATCACCTAAATCTTTTCATATCTATTTCAAATCTAAACATTCTCACATACACACTATGACGCATGTAACGCTTATCTTCTATCTTAAATAATTTTATTATCAGTACATGACTAAATCTTTAATAAAAATCTAGTCCAATTTTTCTTAAAAAATTTAATCATACTGATACTCATCAAATACTTTAATTTATGAAAGAAATCGAATGGCTTGATATACAAATATACATTATAAATTAATAGAAATTAATGTTAGAATACCTGTATCACATTGAAAATTCGACTTCAAAAATAATTAAGAGCTATTGCTTCAAGAGAAATGATTACAAATCTTCAATAAATGCGACATTTTAATTTTTTATCATTAATCAATATGAATTAAATAATATTTTTTTTGACTCTAATTATAAGAATAGACAAAGCATATCCTATCTGTTCATATAACACAATTATACATCAATAAAAAATAATATTTTTTGACAAATCCTGATTCTTATATAAGATAAATTTTGTTAAAAAATTAGTCACTAATTAATCTTTTAATCTATACAAATATTTAAAATCTATTATATGCTATTTATTTTCTCTATCTCAGTATATTGATTTTTCTAGAAGATTTTTCACATATCAAATCACGATGAACAGATAGTCTGAATATTTAAAAAAATTGTATGTTGGAATTATTCCAGTTATGTGAAATACTAAGATACAAATAAAAAATAAGTATACCTAAGATACAAACATTCATAGGATAAAATCTAATGTCATCTACGATGTAACCATTTATCTGTGTCTTTTATAATATTCATGGACAATATATTTAACTCGATAATTGTAAGTTAACAATAAAAAAGAAAATAATCAATCAATGATTCTTAAGCATATTTATAGAAATATATAAACAGTTAATATAGATTTAATTACTTTACAAATTAAGGTATTGACCTAGAGGATTTGATGTCTAAAGAAGATAACATTGAAATGCAAGGTGTCGTATTAGACACACTACCGAATACGATGTTTCGAATTGAATTAGAAAATGGTCACATAGTTACCGCACATATCTCAGGAAAAATGCGAAAAAATTATATTCGTATACTTACAGGTGATAAAGTCACTGTTGAGATAACTCCCTATGATCTCAGTAAAGGACGAGTTGTCTTTCGTAGCCGATAAAATATATAAAGCTAAGTAATTTTATATTAGATCTTATATAAACATAAAGATACTCGAATTCATCAAGAATATATAGAACAATATTGAGTTATCTCTAAGACTAAACGCTGTAAAGGTATATAATCTAGAGATAAATCATATACTATTTGAACAGTATTCAAGAGACTCTAAATTAGAGATATAATCTTATAATTACAATTACTCAAATAATTTAATCTGACAAAAGTTTTTTATTATCAAGTAATTAAAAAAAAATAAAAACATGCAGAATAGTTAAAAATAATCTTTTAGGATATGATTTACTTTTGCACCCTAAAAGAATTATCAATAATTCAAAAAAATAAAAATATAAAATAATTAATTAATTTATGATTTTTCATATTTTACAACACCTAATAATGTGAATAACCTAAAATATATTAATCTGTTAACTAGAAAATTCTTATCTTTAATTCAATATATTTAAAATAAACATAAAATAAAATTAATCTCAATTTAACACTCAATCTTACAAAAGAAAAAAATATCTTATATTTTTATACAAAACGAGAAAAGTCTAACTTTAGTTAATTCTTTCTCTCATAAGTCTACTATCCATAAAGCTCCTTGTATAGAACTCAAATAAAGTAGTTATTTTTTATAGATTCGAACTAAAAGTCAATAAAAATATACCCTTTATATAAAACGAGGATGATCGTATTGCTTTATATATAAAAATTATTTATCTAATAAATCAGATTACTTTAAAAAATCCAGACAATAACAGAGAGACTAATACAGTTTTATTAAAATAAGTAATATTCGTCTAAACTCGTTAATAACGCTTCTAAAAGATCCCACTTATCATAAAATAGAGAAGAAGCTAACTTAAAATTTTCCAAAAAATACCATCTACTAAATGTATAAAGAGACTAAAATACATATTTAAAAAAACTATATACATTTAATAATTAATTAGATTCAAAATCTGTCATATAATTCAGTAATAAACTAATCAACTATCTCTTAATAATAACAACAAACGCTTTAATCAGGTAAGATATTCATGAAACAACTAAAATCTATTATTGAAACCGCTTTTCAAAAGCGATTAGAAATTACCCCTAAAACTGTTGATACAGAAACACGTGAAGCTATCTGTCATGTAAGTTCTTTACTAGATAGCGGTAAATTACGCGTCGCTGAAAAAATCCAAAATCAATGGATTACCTATGATTGGGTGAAAAAAGCAATACTTCTTTCTTTTTGTATATATGAAAATCAAATTATATCTAGCGGAGAAAGTTATTACTATGATAAAATACCTATGAAATTTTCTTCATATTCTTATGAAGACTTCAAGAGAGGTGGCTTCCGGATTGTTCCTCCAGCCACAGTACGCTATGGCGCATATATTGCAAAAAATACTGTTTTGATGCCATCTTATATTAACTTTGGCGCATACATCGATGAAGGTACGGTCATAGATACCTGGGCTACCGTAGGATCTTGTGCACAAATTGGTAAGAATGTGCACTTATCCGGTGGTGTTGGAATCGGAGGAGTGCTAGAACCAGAACAAGCGAATCCAACTATTATTGAAGATAACTGTTTTATTGGAGCACGATCCGAAATTGTCGAAGGAGTGATTATAGAAGAAAATTCTGTTATTTCAATGGGAGTGTATATTGGACAAAGTACTAAGATTTATGATCGCTCTAATGGTCAAATCTATTTGGGACGAGTGCCTGCAGGATCAGTAGTAGTTGCAGGAAGTCTTCCTTCTAAAGATGGACAATATAGTATAAATTGTGCAGTAATCGTCAAACAAGTAGATAATAAAACATTGTCAAAAATAAAAGCTAATTCACTACTACGTAGTATCAATTAATTATATTTAATATTTAAAACTCTATCTTGTAATATTTTAGATAGAATCTAATTTATTGCATCATAATAATAACTACAATTATCCATCTAAAAAATAAAATCCAAAACTCACATAAATTCATCAAAAAGTTGATATTAAAAATTAATAACCACCTTTTCTATGTAAATAGATAGCCTATAAAGATAATTTAAAATTATAAAATCTATTATATAAACTATGAAATCTAATTCCAATACATATTCTAGATCTTTAATTCTAGAAAGATATATCGTATGATATTCAATACTATTTAGCTCATAACATCAAAATATTGAAATCAACATCTAAAACCATATATCACCAAAAAATTACTATAGATATATAGTGACCAAATCAAAAAAATAAATTATAAACTTTTGATTAAAACGAGAATCAACTCTCTAGAACCAAACTTCTAGAGTCAAGGAAGTATAGTTTCTCTGTTAGCTAAAAAATATATTACTATAAATCAATATTATATTCTTACTAATATGGGAATTATAAAAATATATCACGCGTATCTAGTCACTTGGAATATATAAGATCATCATAGACTTATATTACAAAAGAAAACATTTATATTAAATGCAATATAAAAAAATATTATATATTATATCAATAACTAATATCTATATTTACAAATTATATCAAATACAGTTTTTATCTAAAAATAAAGACTGATTTATACAGGTTATATAGTTATAGAAAACTACAACAATAGAATATACAAATATGTATATTCTTCCTATAAATAATAAATAGGATTTAAGAATATTTCTAAAAAATAATAATTCTTAATATATAATATGACACTAGTAAATCTGACATATGATTTACCCTTTCTAAAAATTTTATTTAAAAATAATTATCCAAGATCCAATTAAAATCCGATATAAATCTCTTATATTTATCAAAGTCTTCGTATCAAATTAATGACCAATTATCTTTTAACCGCCCTTTATTCTCTTAATATTAGCCCCAAGCCCTATCAGTTTATCCTCAATCATTTCATAACCACGATCTATATGATTAATGCGATCAACTAAAGTTATCCCTTCAGCAATACATCCAGCAAGAACTAAACTTGCTGACATACGCAAATCAGTCGCCATCACACAAGCACCTAAAAGCTTAGTAACACCATGACAAATTAACGTATTTTCCTTAATTTGAGCTTGCACACCCATGCGTATTAATTGTGGTACATGCATAAACCGATTTTCAAAAATCGTCTCAGTAATTATTCCAGATCCTTTAGCTACAAAGTTAAGAAGACTAAACTGCGCTTGAAGGTCAGTAGGAAAACCAGGATGAGGTGCTGTGCACAAATTAACTGCTTTAGGACGCTGACCATGCATATTTAAACTTATCCAATTCTTACCCTTCTTAATATCAGCGCCGGTTTCATATAGTTTTTCTAAAACTATCTTTAATGTATCAGGCTGTACTGCACGACAAATAACCTTTCCGCCAGAAATTGCCCCTGCAACTAGAAACGTTCCTGTTTCAATCCGGTCAGGAATTACCTGATATATCCCACCTCCTAACCTCTTAACACCCATAATCGTGATACGATTGCTCCCCGCTCCTTCAATTCGCGCCCCTAACATATTAAGAAAATTAGCAGTATCAACAACTTCCGGTTCACGGGCAGCATTCTCAATAATAGTCACACCAGTGGCTAAGGTTGCAGCGCTCATAATAGTTATAGTTGCGCCAACACTCACTTGATTCATAATAATATGGCTACCTTTGAGGCGGCCATTAACAGAAGCCTTCAGACAGCCTTCTTCCATCGTAATCTTAGCACCTAATTTTTTCAGACCCATAAGATGTAGGTTGACTGGTCTGGCTCCAATAGCACAACCACCAGGTAGTGACACTTGCCCTTGACCAAAACGCGCAACTAAAGGACCTAAAACCCAAATTGAGGCTCGCATAGTAGTTACTAACTCATAAGGAGCGCAATATATATTCACTTGACTAGCATCTAAACATATATAACCATTTTTTTTAGTCTGAACACCGAGCTCACTTAAGATCTGTATAGTTGTATCTACATCTTTCAACTTTGGAACATTATGAATTTCAATCGGATCTTCAGCAAGCAAGCAAGCAAATAAGATGGGTAATGCAGCATTCTTAGCGCCAGAGATAAGCACTTCACCATTTAATTGGGTAGGACCTTGTATGCAAAATTTATCCATGACCACTACCCTCTGGTTATTAAACAAACCATTACTCTAAATATACGTCACATATTATGTATAATTCAATATCATAAAAAAATTGAAAAAATAAATCTCTTTTGATTCATATTAACGCACCCATTCTTCAGGAGTATAGGTTCTGATCGAAACAGAGTGAATCCTACTATCAGTAATATAAGTTGTTAGTACCTCATAGACTATTTTCTGTTTCTTAACGCGACTCAGACCACTAAAGACATCACCAATTGCAATGATTTGAAAATGACTTCCATTACTACTAACATGGGCCTCTTTTAATGCTAACGTAGCTATTAATGTATCTTTTATTGTATTATTGTCTATTATCAGGTTCATTTTTACCCCATTAATAACATACAAATGTTATTTTAATCTCATTAATTTTCCAAAAAAAATAACAAAGTTCATAATATCTAAAACTATAAATCACAATTGAGATAAAAATAATATTTACTGTAAAATCAAATCTACCTTTTGATAAAAGAGTTAGATATCAATCTACATAAAATATAAGTGATAAATGTAATTTATAACCTTTCCTCTTCTCATAACAATTACAATCTTAGATTTAGAAAAACTCCGAATAATATTCTATATGAAAATTAATATTAATTATAAAAATCACCATCATGTTATTACTAAAAATTAATGATCTTAAAAAAACGATACATTACTTCTTTTTGAACCGAAATTACTTCAAAAATAACTAATCTAAAAAATTTAAAAAATATTAAGATAGATCATATATTTAAAATATATATAGTTTAATACCAATCGTTCAGAAAAAACATACCAAATATTACCTCAGCAATATCATAAAATCTAAGTTAAAACCTAACACCACAAGAAAATATTCTAATAAATCTATGCATATTTTAAACTTTCTCAATATTTGTTCAGTAAAATCTTTGATATTGTAATATATACAATAAACATTAATAATTTTTGATTATTCTCAAACATAAAATACAATATGACAAGCTCTATCTCAATATTTAAAGATTTTTACTTTTCTATACTAGAGAGTATTTTTAAACCAGATATATTTCCATTTCAATCACTATGCAACTTACAAAACATATTTTTTAAAAACCTCTTGATAGTTATAAGTCATATTTAACACAAATAACTACTAATCTATCAGTGTTTAAAATCCTGATCCCAAAACCAATCCCATCTAATAAAAAATAATAATTACGAAAATTTCTTGCAATACTCTTGCACCAGAGATTTTCATTCATAACCATTATTAGATATATCATATAGTTTCTAAGAGAAATTATAAGTTAATTACAGAGACTTTACCTTAATATAGAAAGAAAAATATTTTTATAATAGAGATAGATGTTATAAATAGCTAAAAATATTACTATTACTAATGTATAGTTGCCACATATTATTTAAAATAATTTTATTTTTAAAATAAATGCTAAATAATTTATTATAAGAGATAGTCTTTAAAAGAAATAAGGAACTACCTGATGCTCCTAAAAAATCGATTGAATGACATTATAACATCCAAATCACAATATCATGTTGTTTTATATAAAGATTCACTTCTAGTACCAATATAAAAATTCTTTTATAACTTAATAACATTTTGCCTCTTGTTTAGAAAAAGATAAAATATATATCTCCAACTTGATTCCACTAAAAACTATATGATTAACTAATCAGTAAATAAAATAACTTTTCATTCAAATAAAACCTTGTTTAGCTTAAAAAAATAAAATAGTTATATATCAATCCTAATAGAAAATAGATATTATGACATAATAATCATTTCATGATATTAAAATACCTCTATTTTATAAATACATTAAAAACTCGTCTTCACCAGTTGAATAATCTACCAGTCTTAAAAACTACTTAACTCAAAAGAAAATACATAGTTTAACTTTTACATAACACCCATGATTATCGAGTATAATATAAGATTTTATATCTCCATATTAGTCTATATATAATATAGCTAGTGCCAAATAAATAAGTAATCATAATATAAAATATCTATTCAAATCTAACATTTCACTTTTTATCCAATTATAGACAATAAGCGTAAAATTAATTATTAAAATTCTAATACAATATATATAAATATTTTTCATAACAAATTTAAAATATCGTTTTTTAATTATTTCGAAATATTTAAAATAATAACTGTTTTCCATAATAACAAATATTCATTAATATTCTTCTTATGATATCATGGATATGATATTTATAAAAAATCAAATTATTATATAAGATAAATATTATTTTTTAAAATAAATAATGTTTATAATATAATTATGACTTTAATAAAGAATTAATTAGATAGTTCAGAAAAATATAATTTGAATGAAATTAAATTTATCAAGATAAAAGACAATATCTTTACTAAGAAAGTAATTACTAAAAAAAATAAAAAAATAATTAGGAATTGATCTAATTTATAAGTATATCTTTATTCATCTATTGATTTATTCTAAAAATCCTTAATATAAATCACTGTATTAAAATAAATATGAATGAATTTTTGTTCAGATACATTATCAGAACTATATTTTTATAATCTTTCTTCTATGCCTTTAAACATTAACTGAAACAAACCTGAAATTAATAAACTTATCTTACTTCACTTATTAAAAAAACAATCCCTAGCCATAACTATTACGCTATAACTTAACTATATGATAATCTAGATCGCATACCTCTCTTGTTATCTGAATTTGAATTAATCTAAATAATAATAAGGTTATTCTTAATAATGTTTAAAGAAATGTCTTATAGAGACAAGATATCTGTATAACTTGATAAAACTCATTAAAACACTCAATCATATTAAAATAATTATGGAGTATTTATAATAATAGAAAATTTGATTTTGATAATCATGAAAGATTATATAAAATATTATTTCTTCTAAAATCACTCTAAGATTATTGACATCATATCATAATTGATATAAGATCATATATCTTTATATCAAAAATGTAAGGATAAAATTTTAACTTAAAATCATTCTTAGACTCATTGTCCATATTAGAAATGTATACATTGTAAGTTTTAAGATGATCTGTTTTTAATCTAAAAAGTAATATATTTTTCAAGTATATCCATAATATCAATATCTATCATCGGTTACAATTATTATCAAGTAATTAAAATATTTCTATTTTTATTACAATTCAATATATTTTATGATAAAATATCACTATATAATAATATCATATTACATACGATATATAAATTAATGTCATATGTTTACAAAAACTATATAACACATATTAATCTCTATAATAATTATATTATTAATGAATTAGAAAATATCCAAAATTTCACAGAAATAAGAGAAAACCATTACTAATCCAGTATTGTTATCTAGTTAAAAATTACTACTTATCTGGATAAGATGGGTTTCATAATCTTATTATTATTTTATTTTTTAAATAAAAAATTTATCTTGAAAGATAACAAGAAAAACTTTGATGTAGAAAAAATTCCAATATATTTGATTGTATGAATAATTTACTATAATTTGAAAAAATTTGTACAAAATACTGATTTTTTATAAAAAACTAATATCTTAAAATACTTTTATATCTAATACATTATTAATATCTATAATGTAGATCTACGTAAAAAAATAATAGAAAATTCCTTAATTTTTGAGTTAATTTCAGTTTTATTAACAACTGTAGTTGTTTATTTTATATGAAAATCAATTTTTATAGTCTAAGCTTTAAAATATCAGTCAATCAATGGTTTCTATTGTGTTAAACTACAATCCTCATATTGAAATTGATATTCATTTTTTAAGTTAATAACTATAACAAAAAAATCAATAAATAAAAAAATAAAATAATTACTATTACTAAGAATACAAAATATAAAAAAACCTAATATATACCTTTTTCAGTATATTGCTCAATAAGAAAAGATACTTTTTAGTTATGTTAGATTATTTAGAACTGACTAATAATAATTTATATACCATTTTAATAAAAAAATTGTCTGATTTAGTTAAAAATATATATTTTTATATATAATCAATCTTTTCATACTCTTGTATAAAAAGAATCGTTCTATATGAAAAATAAATCATGTGATATATATCACATATAAATATACCTGAATAAATAATACATCTATTATAAATAGATATCCAAATTTCATAAAAAAGATTAGTAATTTTAGTAATCTTAAACAATATCATATTGATTATATAATTTATACAAAATATGATCTAATATCAATTTTGTCTAGGCTGTACTTATAACTCATCTATAGATTTACAACATAAATAAAATCACCTATCACCTTCTTATTAAAATATAGATTACAAAAATGAGCACTCTGTTCATTTCTGATTAAAAATCATTAAGATACTGAAATATAAATTTCCAACCATGAATATCAATAAAAAATAAACCAAATACTTAATTCAAGTTACCTGTAATTATCTAATACATACAACTAACTCTATAAAAATCTAATATCTATTAGAGCAAAAGAAATAAGATTGAACTCATTAAATAATTTCTGATTTTTCTAATAAAAAATAAATTGATATACATCATATAACTATTACACTAGAAATGATAATAGTAGAATATATAAGATACTTCTGTTATACGTATGTATAAATTTTATAAAAATTAAAAATCAAAAGAATTTATTTAAAACTAAACAAGATAAACCTACTTATACTAATTTAATCTTAAATGATCATAGCCTAATTCATAAAATTTAAAACGTTTTACTTTCTATAAAAGATATATATATATTATATACCTCAATACTTCACACTTTGTAAACAAATAGTAAGGTCTCAAAATAGATCTGAAAGAAAAAAAATTTTTGATAATAAAAAGAGAATAATCTAACTTGGATTCTCAAAAAATATTACAAATAACGCTAATAGTGGAGAGAAATATGTTCAAACTTGGATTAGTAATGGATCCAATCACTTCAATTAATTTTAATAAAGACTCCACCTTAGCAATGCTACAAGAAGCTCAAAAACGTTGTTATGAAATCTATTATATGGAGATCTCTGATTTGTATCTACATAACGATGAAGGACGAGCACGAACTCGCATACTAAAAATTAATAATAGTTATCCTTTTTTTACCTTTAGTCAAGAACAAGACATTCAACTATCAAAACTTAACGTTATATTAATGCGAAAAAATCCACCTTTAGATTCTGAATTTATCTATGCTACCTATATTCTTGAGCGCGCTGAAAAAAAAGGTACATTAATTATTAACAAACCACAAAGCTTGCGTGACTATAACGAAAAATTATTTACAACATGGTTTCCTGACTTGATCCCAGAAACATTAGTTACTCAAAATTCTGATCAAATACGAATTTTCTGGAAAAAACATCAAAATATTATACTTAAGCCTTTGGATAGAATGGGTGGTGCATCTGTTTTTTATATCAAACCAAAAGATCCTAACATTTCGGTAATTATTGAAACTATTACCAACTATAATACTCGCTATTGTATAGCACAAGCTTACTTACCAGCTATAAAAGATGGTGACAAACGTGTTATTATAGTAGATGGTAAATCTGTGCCATATTGCTTAGCTCGTATTCCCAAACCCGGTGAGACAAGAGGTAATCTTTCAGCTGGCGCCTATAGTGAAGTGCGTCACCTGTCTTCCAGTGACTATACGATCGTAGAGAAGATAATCCCAACTCTTAACAAAAATGGGTTGATTTTTGTTGGATTAGATATCATAGGTGATAAACTAACCGAAATTAATATTACAAGTCCAACTGGTATTCGTGAAATTGAAGCTGCATTTCCAATTTCTATTACCGATATGTTAATGAATTCTATCGAAAAAAAAATACTTAATGCTTCCTCTATAACGAAGTATATTCCTACAGAATAAAAACCCTTTACATCATGCTAACTCGATCATCTTAGCATGACTAAACTATAGAAAAATTTAGTATGAATTTACAAAATAATTTCTTAATTGCTATGCCAACGCTTCAAAACCCGTTTTTTAAACGGGCGGTAGTCTATATTTTTGAGCATAATTCTGATGGAGCTATGGGTCTTATTATTAACAAACCTATAGATAATTTTATGGTTGAAGATATGTTAAAAAAACTAAAAATTGAACCAGTTCAAGATGAAGATAATACAAAAAAATTAACTACACCAGTATTTGCAGGTGGACCATTAGCAGAAGATCGAGGTTTTATTTTGCATTCAGCACAAAAAACTTTTTCTTCTAGCATCCAAGTATCAGAAAATACGGTAATGACTACCTCTCGTGACGTGCTTGAGACATTAGGAACTTCTAAACAACCAGAACACATATTAGTAGCTCTCGGTTGTTGCGCTTGGGGAAAAGGCCCTCTCGAACAAGAATTAATGAATAATGCTTGGCTAACTACTATAGCCAATACGCACGTCCTCTTTAATACACCAATAGCAGATAGATGGCGTGAAGCAGCAAAAAATATTGGTGTGGATATTTATAATATTGTTAGTGAAGCGGGTCATGCCTAGTGAACAATAAAACATTATTATCATTCGATTTTGGAATGCGACGTATTGGAGTTGCTAGCGGACAAAACGTAACTAAAACAGCATGTCCATTAAACGTTCTGAATGCAAAAAATGGTAAACCAGATTGGAATGAAGTTGATATACTCTTCAAAGAGTGGCAACCAAATCATATAGTAATAGGGCTTCCGCTCAATATGGATGGCAGTGATCAGGTAATAACAATATGCACACGAAAATTTTCTCACTCCATACATCATCGTTACAATATACCAATTTCTTTGCATGATGAACGCTTAAGCACTAAAGAAGCGCGTTCAACATTATTTGAATGTGAAGGATATCAAGCTTTTCGTAAACGAAATATTGATTCTATAGCTGCAGTTATTATATTGGAAAGTTGGTTAGAAGAAAATTCTTTATAATATGAAGTAAGAAAAGAACATTCTTATACTTATAATTAGAAATATTATCTAAACTACTACTGTATTTATTTATAATATCATATCATCTTAAATGATAATTAATTATACTAATGCATTAATGAATATTAACTGAAACTTAGAAATCATATAATATTAATAACATATTTGAATAAAGTAATCGAATACGCTAAAAGTATTATCTAGTAAACAATCCTTTTCCAGTTCTTAGCGCCTCAATTCGCTTATCTAACGAAGGGTGTGACATAAATAATTCACTGATCCATTTAGATTTACCATGAATACAAAATGCCATTATGCTTCCAGCCTCTTCTGGTTCATGGCTAGTTTTTAGACGCTGTAATGCGGAAATCATCTTCTCACGTCCAGCTAAATGAGCAGCACCAGCATCAGCATGAAACTCTCTATAGCGAGAAAACCACATGGTAATCATGCTTGCAATACAACCAAATACTAATTCAAGAACCGTGGAAGCAATCAAATAGACTATAGGATGACCATGATTACTCTCATCTTCTTCGCGGTCACCAGGCATAAGACTTGTTACAATCTGTGCTAAAATTCGTGATATAAATATTACAAATGTATTTACCACACCCTGTATTAATGTCATCGTAATCATATCACCATTGGCTATATGACTAATTTCATGAGCTAATACCGCCTCTGCTTCATCACGAGTCATATTTTCTAATAAACCGGTAGAAACTGCTATTAATGAAGAATTGCGTCGTGCTCCAGTAGCAAATGCATTCATATCTAGAGCGTGATAGATCGCAACTTCTGGCATAGACACTCCTACTGATTTAGAATGCAAATTAACAGTTTTTAATAACCAACGTTCTGTATCATTACCTGCTTTTTTAATTATCTCACCATCAACTGAACGAAGAGAAATCCACTTTGACATCAAAAGTGAAATAAATGACCCACCAAAACCAAAGAGAGCCGCCATAATCAGCAAACCTGTCATACTACTTGATTGCACACCTGTTAAACTAAGAATCAAACCAAAAACAACCATAACCCCAAGATTAGTTAGAAGAAACAGAGCAATACGTATCATAATATTTTATTTTCCTTACTTATTCAATGTTTAACTACTTCTATCAAAATTTCTCTTGATTCAAGAAATTTAATTATATCAAAATCTAAAAAAAAATCATCTATCTTGAATCAAAAAATATAAATTAAAGAATAAACTCTAATTTATAACACATTTTTTCTAAAAAAATTAAATAAATTAATAAAAATAGCTATCTCCTTTATTTAAGTATTAATATCCATAATTGTGATAAACCAAATTCCAAGAGTAATTACTCTAGATCTAATGATACAATTAATAATGCATATTATATGATCGTTATATCATCTCAATATAATTATATAACTCTTTAACTCAATAGATTACATAAACATGTTGAATTAATAATTCTCTTATACTAAAGAGTTTATCTATCATATTTTCATAATTTCTTAAAGAGATAACAAATTAAATTAACAGATTAAAATATTTATAAAATTTCTTACTAAAGATTTTTTCTAAAATATGAAAATAAGATTTCTCTCATTAAGAGAAGACTCATATTTTACAATCATAATCTTAAAATATTTTTCTGATTACAAAAGGTATCTATATCTAATTATTAAAGATAATATTACCGCCTTCAATCAACTATGATAATTTGAAGTTTTTTAAAAAAACTACAGATTAGAAGAAAATTATTATTCATCTTGTTGATGATATAACACAACCAATTGTTTCATAACATACATTGAAAATAATTCAGTAAATCAATCACTAAAAAAATACTACATACGTTATTAAATATTTAATAATAAATTTTATTTTCTAATTAACATCAGAGATATTATTACATAATCATCATACAATTATAAAAAAACAATATTTTTAATATATTTTAATTAATTTTTATAACCATACTCAAATATATTTTATATTTAAACTTAATATTATTATTATAATTACCAAATCATATATAAATGTAAAATAAAAAATTTTTATTAAAAAGTAAAATATTTATAAAATAGAATACAAGATAATCATATTAATAAATTAAATGTATAAAAATAATAAATTAAATATAATAAGTTAAATATAGATATTAGACTTTTATAATAGTTAGTTGAAAGTCTAAGAGTAATACATCTAAATAAGTAAGATATTAAACACAATCTTTTTAACTGTGAAAATTCTTGTTAAAAAATATTTAAATTATATAATTAAAAACAAAAATCATATAAATTTTTATCCCTGCTCTATAAAAAACTAATGTAATTATGTTTACATTGTAGAAAATATGACTCAAATTATTCAAACTTGTTTCTACGACTACAATCCTTACCCAAAACAAGAAATTATATTATTCTTCTGTTCCTGTTATTCTTCTAGAATTAATGGAATTAACTTTATTAAGCGTATAAAAAATATAAATATTTTATCTCTTCTAGGTTTAGTCCACATTAGAGAAACTAATCGAAATTAGATTGTGTATTAACTATGATACTCATTAAAAATTTTTATCCAAATAAGATACAAAGATTGTAGAAACTTAGAGGAAATAATACTTTCTTCTTCATTAAAACTTATTCTCACAATTAATACAAATACATATAATAATACCATTATAAAATTATTATGATAATTATCATATATCATCAAAGTTAAAAAATATTATCCTTTTTGATATTGAATGCATAAAAAGATAAAAATACAGTTTACTCCATGTATACAAAAGAATTTTTTATCTAAATTACTTTTTATTGTAATATAAAAAAATCAAATGAAAATATAGATTAAAAAATGAAGATCTTAGCTTATCTAAACCACTATGATTGTAAGAAGATTTCCTAAACATTTCTTTAAAATCCAAGAACTTTCCAGTCTGGACTAATCTATCTTTTCCAAGAATTAGTTACTCTAATTAACTAAAATAGTTATAAAATAAACCCACTAATCATGTATTATAGTACAATAAATGTTGTTTAATTTTAATGTTAACACCATCTAGAAGATTTCTCTTTCTAATAATGAATTAAGATGACTTAGAAACACATAATAACTTACCAAAAGTCATCAAATTCTATCTAAACAGAATCGTTTCATAAAGTGAAAAACCTTAATCATAACTTAATTATAAATTTATACTAAAATAACATGGATATGTTAGTCATATATTATTACATATAATTTATAGCATCCAATCAAAAACTTTAACAAGTAAATCTATAAAAAATTATATACAATGAGCATTTTAAAATTATTTAAACCGAATCAAATGTAGTCATCATAACTGTAAAAACAAATTTCAAATGAATAAAAATATTCTAATACTCAATATAAATAAATCTAGTATAATACTACTCACTTAACGATAAATAAGATTGTGAATCAACTGATCTGTAATATAAAATATTTATAAAAAATAATAAAAGTATTCTACCATATATACACTATTTGGAATAATAATAAAAACCAAATAAAATTATTAGGCCTTACTAATTTTAGTATACTCCGTAAAATTAACAGTCATAACTCATAACAAAGCAATCTTAGTTTTAAGAAATTACTTTTAACTAAATAAAAAATACTATATTTAATTTTATATACATCAAAACTTATAGATCTAATTCTTTTAACCTATCTTAAATAGATATTCTACACTAATAAAGTAAACCCTATCTCTCATAGAAATCTACAAACTCCTTAAAACAGAATAATCAAACTAACTATATCTTCCCTCTACAAACATTTGATCTACCTATATTATGAGTAATCAATAAATATATTTTTATTTAAAATTTTTACTTACTAGAAATTATAATATAATTCTAAAATTTAAATAAGATTCTATATCTATAGCTAGCTCATTTGATATAAAATCAAATCGAATCCATTAGCAATGATCTATCAAAAAATCTATTAATGACATTAAAATACTTAAGGTAAGATATCATAACAATATATCAAAACTATTGATTAGTAACCTTTTTTAGTAGTTCAAGTGAAAAGGGGACTTATTTTTGTTTTTTTAGCCATGTACGAATAGTAATTCTCCACAGATGACGGATATTTAATTTCAGAAATTAAATGTAGTAAATGCAGCAATGGAAAAATCTGAAAATCATTAAAAGATAGCTCTCTGTTAATTGTATTCGGGTATATCATTAATGAATCTAGCTTACATAAATCCTCATTCAGATCTTTAATTAAAACTAGACGTTTGTTTTTTAGTTTAGAAAACTTACCATAAGTGGCCTCTTTTTTATTAACAAAATATTGACGCGCTTCTAAAGTAGAAAATTCATAGAACAATGGTATAGGTAAATAAGGCATAAGAAGTTTGTATACATAGCCATTCACAGTCTCAAACCAATTAGTTACTGATAATCTAGGCTGACCAATAATAGAAGATGTTTGATCCAAAGCATCAACATACATAATAATATCAAAACTCTCTGACATATAACTTCCATCTTGTTTCATTAAGATCGGTACCATTTTTTTTCCAATCATGTATTTTGGAGTATATTCATCATCATTCATTAAAACTATTAAATCCATAGGAATATTTTTTAAACCAAAAATCATACGAGCTCTAATGCAAAATGGGCAATGTTCATATATATATAACTTCAATATAATCTCCTCACTAAACCATGATAAAATATAGTTGTATGAACCTCTTATATAATTTTAGAAAATTGATGATCAATATTCTTGATAGACTAATAGCAAAGTAGAAAAACCGTAGATTATCTAACTAATAGGATTAATTTAGTTAAGAATGCTCTGAATAATAAATAATTCCATGATTATCTGATAATAACAATAAATTGATCAGAATTATAGATAAAATCTCTCTACATTTTGAGATATACTTAATATTTTCACTTCTATCTTATTACGAATTAATGTTAATATAAAATATTGACAATGTTGTATTACTCTATGTTTACTGTATACTTTTCTAAATTACACATTTAGGGTAAAAATAAAATCAACAAAAAAAGAAACTTTTATAAAAATTAAAAATACATATCAATAATGATATGATCATATATCACCTAAATATGAATTTATAAACTATCTCAAAATATAATAAGATGGTGTAAATATAAATCACCATACTCTCTGTACGCTATCACACAAAATGCATATACATTAAAATTAATATTAAATTATAAATATTGAGGATCATTTTTTTTGAATTTTAGATAAAATAATAAATTATATCGTCTAAATATATCAATTAAGATTTAATTAAATTATATGTTATATATCTATCTATTCAAAAGATAGCTATACCTATTATGATAATAGTGATATTCACTATGAACACTAATTATATTCTAAATTCTATCTAATTCCAAATTAGATTCTTACTATAGAAAATAAAAAATATAGATATTTAAAAAAATCAAATTAAATAATTTTATCTGACAATATTCAGACAATAATTAATCATGTTACTAAAACTTGCCATCAACGAAAAACCTTATAAAATTCTTATCCATTCTTCTTCATCAGAAGAATACACTAATAGTATCTCAATCATATATATCCACGTAAAAGATATATATTCTTAAATGCTAGAAAGATAAAAAAACATAAAGAGCTTTTGATTATGAACTAAAAAATTATTTTTCTAGTTACATAATAGTTTTTGCAATAATTTCTGGTAAATTTAGTTCAAAAGAAATTTGCTGCACCCATTGATCCACACGATCTTTTGTAAGATCTGGCTGCCTGTCCTCATCAACAACTAAACCAGCAAAATAATTATTATTAACTATCGCTTTAGATGCCTCAAACACATATCCATGACTAGGCCAATAACCTATCATTACCGCAGAATTTGAGATAACAATATTTCGTATTATTCCCATTGCATCACAAAAATATTCAGAATAATCTAATTGATCTCCACAACCAAATAAACCAACCACCTTTCCAGTAAAATCAATTTCAGATAACGTCGGAAAAAAATCATCCCAATCACACTGTGGTTCGCCATAATACCAAGTGGGAATTCCTAGTAATAAAATATTAAAATTCTCTACATCTTCTTTACTACTTTGTGCAATATCAAAAACTTGCGCAACTCCTTTACCAAGACGCTTCTGAATCATATTTGCAATATTTTCTGTATTCCCTGTATCGCTACCAAAAAAAATACCAATTATCGCCATAACGTTACTAACTCCTTAAAACTTAATTACATAATATCTACTGAATTCTATTTATTGTATTAAATATATCAAATAAAACATATAGTATAGATATACCATCCACTTATACATTGTCCAAGATAAATACATACTACATAATAGGAAATTAATTCCAGCATGTTAATTTCTATACTTATCTAGTTTCGATGCTAATACTATCATCTGTTCCCCGTGATTTCATATAAAAATTCCTAAAATTTTTGTTCATATTGTTCTGTATACAACAGGATAGGGTATCTTCGTTAAAATATTAATATATAGGATATACTTAGTTGATACTTCAAGCACAGGTAGAAAAACTAAATACTACCCCACTTATAATAGAGCACCATTAAATAAAATAACTATGATATATCAACCTTGTTGGTATAAAGTTATATCTTGTTCAATATAAGAAATTATTATCTGATCCAAATCAGAATCTTGGATTTCTGTAATTGTTATAAAAATTGATTTCCATAACTACCAAGATACTCAAAAAAATCTATTTCTACCTATTTAAGGCACTTTATCTTACATCTGACAAGAATTATTTATAAAAATAGATTTTATCTAGCGTATTTCATTTTTTATTCTTCTTCTATTATATCCTCTTTTTGTGTATAAACATATTAGGTGAAAAGAATTTCATACATACATACTTCATAAGTATTATATAATAATACTTTTACTTATTATTGATAAAAGCAATTGAACCAATTTAGTACACTCAATATATTTATAAAAATAAGCAACCTTAATCTCTTATTCTTAAATAATTAATTTTAATACCAACTAAAAATATAATAGTATAATCTAAACCCATATAATATAAATATATCTACTTCTCTATGATTATGATTACCAATCATGCTTGATCATTATATTTGATTAGATTATATTAATCTTAAATATTTAAGACAGTGTAATAACTGTAGATCTATATAATAATCAGTCCTACTATTATCTATGAGTAGACATATGTTATTTACTTGAACTTTATATAATCTTGTTATGATTAGTAAAATAATCTAAAAAAATAAATATTTTTTAAAAGGACTATATTAAATTATATTTAAATTGACTCAAATTTAATTAGATCTATAAAATAGATAAAAGATTCTTTATTATAAGTCCTAAAATTTAGGATAACATATTTATATTTTAGATATTAATAGATTAATTACATGAGGAAAAACATAACAACATGTTGATCTTCAAAAATATTTCCAAAATTATAAGAAAAATTAAATTCTAGCTAATTGTTGTATTCTTCTAGCGTAATCATGAAATTAAATAACTTAGCCTTAGGTTATAAAACAACTTAATATCGATTTAATAAAAATAGAAAAATTAATATATTAAGAAAATAATCAATATAATACGACTAATATAACACAATTAAAATTATCAGAAAAATCAAACTGTTACTAAAAACCCATTGACAAAATTATAATAAAAAATAACTGTTTAACTCCATTTAATGACATCTAGGGAATTATGACATCACCCTTAATAAATCTTCTCGAACTTGTTAATACAATCTTTTAAAATTACATCCTAATGTTATTAATCAAAGTTATCTTGATTTCATCAGGATAACGATCTTCTTTCTCTCGTAAAAAACACATTAAAAATATACTAGAGTTAATCTAATTTGTTAATGAGACTAAAACCACTCATATGCATAAACTCTTACTACAGAAAGATTTAGGTGATTAACAGTCTTATTACTACTACAGACTATAAACCAAACAAATTCTCCTGTAACATATGAACAATCAGAAAATTATACGGTTTATAAAATAATGATAACAACTAAAAATTATTACAGAGAATGAGACATAAGTAAGTTAGCTATTGTCTTATTCAGTTATTTTCACTTAGTTTACAACTAAATAACAGCTAATTGAAAAATAACGCTTGACGAACAATTAATAGATTCTATTTTACTAATGGATTCTCATAGAAATATATCTCACAGAATTAGTGCATATAATGAACTATTAATACAAAAAAATAACTTTTAATGTAAGTTACAAGCTACTATAGCATTAGAACTATAGCAATCCTTACACAACCTGTTAATATAATGTTTTAACAACAAACTTAAAAGATAAAAAATTCATCATCCATAAGCTTTAATAACACCATCATATACACTTATGAACCTACCCATTCACAGGATTCAAATATATAATCATTTCTACAGAATAGATCGAAGACAACACTAAGATCATAATAGTGTTAAAACCCATCTTGTTTTACATATAATTGATAAACTTTAAAATCTAAAAATGTAGTTAATATTAGACTAATCAATTGTCTTATAAAAAATTTTTAACTTTTCCACCAAGAGGGTTACTTCTAACGTTACTATTATACTAACTTAAATTTGCATATGAGTTAGTATAAAACTCAATGAACAAGCGATTCAGTTACAAAGTAAAATTTATATTTATAATCTATAATTATATAGATATAAAACTATATAACAATAACACTTAGCTTATTTTATTAATATTAACTAATAAAAGAAAAAATTCTATTTGGTCCAACATAAAACAGTATGTAACTGATAGATCTGCATAGACCTATTGAATCCTAATCTCAACTTTCCTCAAGACTTGATATAATCATTATTAAATTACAAGATCTTCTATTAATAAATAAATCGTAACCTCTACAAATAAATATAATAATATCAATGAAAATATTTATTATATGCAATAATCTTATACTATATTTTATAAAACTAACTGTTAGTAAATAACCTGCTACACATATTTTAAATCGTAAATCACTTCTTTAATTTCAATTTTTTATAGTTATAAAAAATAAAATATCTATAGATATTGACCATATCTAATGAACATATCTTTTTTTATTCAAACAAATCTTAATTAGGAATTAAATTATGTATCATTTCTCTAAACTTAGATATACTCGAAGATCTTTACTAATAAATAATAGTATTTAATATTAGATTAATAATAAAATTATCAAAACGCAATTCATCTTATCCATTTATATATGCACAATTAAGTAAATACTTGCATAATAAATAAAATTTATAGAACATTCTGATCACTAATTTATATGATAATATCATTCATATGATAAATAATTAAATTTCTTGTATTAACTTCCTAACTAAAGTATAAAATATTAAAATAAAATTTTTTACTTTTAAACACAAAAAATAAATAAATAAAAAAATGGAAAACAATAAAAACTAAACATATTAAACATTTAAAAATTAAGATAACTTATTTTTTAATCTATAAAAGTACTTCGGATTAACTTTTGATAAAATACTAAATACTTCTAGATAACGTAAACTATAACAATTATTTATATTATTAGATAATATCCAATGTAAAAATTATCGATTATAAAATCAATACAATCCATTATTCCATATAATATACTATTTCTTTAATTGTTCTATAAATTAAAATAATTCAGTAATTTTAATGAATAAATCTTACAATTTAAATCTTATTTATATTTAGAAGAAATAAATAGCTCCAACACTAAACAATCAGAAATCAAGTAAAAATCATATAGAAACACAACAACAATTTTTTAATCAGTTATTATTTAAAATAATATACTATAATTAAATATAGATAATGAGCATAGCATATAAAAATAACCCCCTTATAGTTTATGAATAAGATTCAACTCTTAGACACACAATTATAAAAGCGTAACACCTGGAATCGAAATCAAATACTCTAAAATATATACTAAATTATCTATACCATAAATTATAGAATCTATATTAAGACTCTAGACTCTAACTGAATCTGCATACCTCTTAATTAACTGAAATAATAAACGCCAATCAATAGAATATTGATCTGTATATCTTTAATCCCAATTAAAAAAACATCAATCTAACATATTGATATGTTATATATTTCTAATATCATGGTGGTGAGAGAGGGATTCGAACCCTCGATACGTTACCATATACGCGCTTTCCAAGCGCGCTCCTTAGACCACTCGGACACCTCACCTAGTATACAAAAAAGCCCTAACTACTTATGATTTCACCAATATATAACAATAAATAAAAAAATCAAGTGATATTATATTTTTACTCCTACTAATTTTATTAAAAAAATATTAAAATTTGAATAAAAATCTGTTCTAGAATAGAAATCAAGAAATATACTTAATGCTCCTTTTTTAAAAATTAATTTTAAAAATATAAAAACTTTATAAATCCATACAAATTTTATAGATAATATATATCTACTTCTAATGATTATAACGTAATGCCAAATATATAGATAATTATTATTCTTTCATCTTAATATGCGTATTGTATATTACACCCATAAATCTAATTTAATAGTATAGAATACTCTTAATTGTATCAGTTTAATAAATGCAAAATAAGATAAAACATCGTACTCTTTCTATAAAAAATAATGTAACTATTAATAACTTCAATATTCTTGCAAATTCATCTCTAAAACTGAATAAAAAAATCATACTGTCGTCTAGTCTAGACTAGATAGATATCTAACTTCCTATTTTCTATTGCATTCATCTACAGATGAAATAAATATAGCCTAACTTTTAAAAATTAAAATTATTTGAAATAACTGAAGTAATAAATATTGTCACAATTACAATAATATTGTACAAATATAATTGTTATTACTGCTTAATATTGATATGGAGAATTATAATTACCGATCTATTAGATAAAAAATTTAACTCTGAAGAAATTATGTATTATGCATTATGATTATTAGTTAAGTAATAACTATATAGATCTTATTTTGTATCTTACTAACATCCATGTTATAAATATTATTTCTTAATATATTTTTTTTCTTGTATTTTAATAAATAAAAAAATAAATAAATAAAAACAAATACTCTACTCTTAATACTAAAAAATTAAATAATTAATGCATAAAAATAAATATGGACTAATTATTCAAAATAAAAAAATATATTACACTCTTATTTTTTATTTGCTATAGTACAATACTAAATAATATATTAATCTTTTCCTTAATATATTAAATATCGTAATATATCATATTAATATCTTAATTATAAAATTGATAATAATATTAAATTCCTCTGATCATAACTATTAATTAATGTATAAGTTTTTTATATTTAAAATCTTCCCAATGTCATATATTATGTCCGAGACATATACAATACTGATTGTATAATCAGTAACCTACTTTAAATCATTTTTTAGAAAAAATATTATTTATTTTAATAGGATTTTACGAAACAAAAGATATATAAAATATATTTTTGTTATAAATTCATATCTATATTTTTAGAATTAAAAAAATTTAATATTTTTAATTCTAAAAATAAAAACTATACATCAACCTATTCTAATAATGAATAAGTAATATCAATAACAATATTAGAAATTATACTAAAAATAAATATTACTTTGATATTATATATCATATGTTAAATTTTATAATCGATAATCTTTTCTCTCATAAAAAAGTGATATTAAATAATGATAGATTTATTTTTATATTTTATATTAACACATGGAGAGATCTTAACTGAAAAAAATATTACAAAATCAACTTATCTTCCACTAATTAAGTTAATGAATATAAAATTAAAACAATATAAATATGTTATAAAAAAATAAGATATGCATATCTTTACCAAAAAAATTTGGTATTAAAAAATAAAATATAACATTAGAAAATATCCGGTTAATTGACATTCTGAAGAACAATATAACTACATGATTATATCTTCTAAAGAAGATATAATCATGGTATATACTATAACTCGATATCATATAACAGTTACTCTACTTAAAAATTTTACATAATATTAGAAATATTCTATATAAAGAATTACAACCTATAAAGTGTCAAAATACTAACAATTATAATACAATCACCTATATTTATATTAACTATAATAGTTCATTCAATCATAAAATAACCAAAAACACACAATAAAAAAATAAACTAATACAACTAAATTATCAACTAATATTTACTATTCTAATTTTTCATTAAATAAAATAAAATAAACAATCTAATTAACCTCTTAATTAAAAATTAATAAAAGGTAGGATAAAAAAGAAAATAAATCTTATAAAATTTAACTAATATAGTATATTCCAATCACATTGAAAACTATAAGTACAATGAAAACGTCAGAAAACAACATGTTTAAAACATGAAAATACCTTAAGCAAAAACATAAAAGTCTTTAATAATTCAAGATATTACCTCCAACTGATAATAAATATAAAACATATATAATATTCTGTATCATTATCAAATAAACTACATAGGCACTATGTTATCAAGCATCTGTTCAATTAATTTAGTAATCCACTGAATACGCACTATTCGTTCTGATAAATCACAAACAAACCTAATACGTGTGGATCCATCTAGAAACCAACAATTAGGCTCTTTCTTTAAAAGACTTAAAAACCAAGAAGAATCAATCTTATTATCTTCACTAAATTCAATAAACCCACCTGTTTCATGAGCTTCTATTTTCTTTAAACCAATTATTTGTGACGATAACCTCAAAGAGGCGGTGTCAAAAAGAGCATGAGCTGAATCTGGCATTAATCCAAAACGATGCATTAACTCTGCCTTAATAGAATCCAATTCACTATAGTTTTTTGCACTAGCAATTCTCTTATAAAATGCTAAACGAGTGTTTACGTCAGGAATAAAAGAATCCGGAAGAAAAACAGGGATTTTGAGATCAATATTAATCTGACTACGCGTAAGATCTTCTAATGAAGGTTCGTTACCAGCCCTTAAAGAATTAACAGCATGTTCTAATAATTCCATATATAATGAAAAACCAATACTATCTATTTGCCCACTCTGCCCTTCCCCAAGTAACTCACCAGCTCCACGAATTTCAAGATCATGGGTAGCTAAAGACAAACCAACACCTAAATCTTCTAAAGAAGAAATGGCTTCTAGACGCTTCTGTGCATTTATAGTCATTGCTTTAGGATGTGGTGTCAATAACCAAGCATAAGCCTGATGATGCGATCGACCAACACGCCCCCTTAATTGATGCAACTGAGCTAGTCCAAATCGATCAGCGCCTTCAATAATAATTGTATTTGCAGTAGGTATGTCGATACCAGTTTCAATAATCGTAGTACAAACCAATACATTAAACCTCTGATGGTAAAAATCATTCATAACCCGTTCTAGCTCACGCTCATTCATTTGGCCATGACCAAGAGCAATGCGCGCTGTTGGAACTAACTCAGAAAGTTTTTTTGTTACTTTCTCAATATTTTCAACATCATTATAAAGATAATAAACCTGTCCACCACGGAGTATTTCACGTAAAATGGCTTCTCCAATAATTTTCTGATCATATTGATGAACGAAAGTTTTCACTGCTAAACGACGAGCTGGTGGAGTAGAAATAATTGATAAATCACGCATACCATGTACTGCCATATTTAATGTACGTGGAATAGGCGTAGCCGTTAAAGTAAGGATATCAACATCTGTGCGCATTACTTTAATGCGTTCTTTATGGCGGACTCCAAAACGATGTTCTTCATCTACAACAAGAAGACCAAGATCGTGCCATTTAATCTTGTTTTGCAAAAGCTGATGAGTGCCAATTAATATATCTACTTTCCCCTCTTTCGTCTCCTTTAATACCTGCTCCCGTTCTCTTTCGGTACGAAACCGAGAAAGCATCTTAATGCATACCGGCCAATTAGCAAATCGATCTCGAAAGTTATCATAATGTTGCTGAGCAAGAAGAGTGGTTGGCACTAAAACTGCTACCTGTTTATGATTAAAGACTGCTAAAAAAGCAGCACGCATAGCCACTTCTGTTTTTCCAAAACCAACATCACCGCATATTAAACGATCCATTGTTAATGGCTGACACATATCACTGAGTACTGCATTAATTGCCTTTTTTTGATCAGAAGTAACTTTAAATGGAAAACTTTCACAAAATAACTGATATTGTTTTTTATCATGTTTAAAAGCAAAACCATTTTTTGCTGCACGCTGAGCATAAATATCCAACAACTCAGCAGCAGCATCACGCACTTTTTTAGAAACTTTTTTCCTAGCTCGTAACCATGCAGAACCACCTAACCTATGTAACGGAGCATTTTCATAAGAACTACCAGTATAGCGGCTAATAAGATGTAGTGATGGCATAGGAATGTATAATTTCGCATTTTCAGCATATGCTAACATTAGATAATCTGCTTGAACACCACCCGTCTCTAAAGTAGAAAGGCCGAGGTATCGCCCAACACCATGTTCTATGTGCACTACTGGTTGACCTGGAGACAAATCCGAAAAATTCGGTATTAAAATATCAGCATGCATTGTCTTACGACGATCTTGGCCAGAATAGCTAACAAAATCATCTAGTAAATCATTTTCACAGATTAATGCGCGCTTTCGTCGGTGATCAATACAACCTTGCTCACTAGAACCAATTAATAAATAACACCCAGAATCTTTCGCTTGAGATAATTGATAAATAATATCTGCTTGAATATTAATGCGTGCGAGTAACTCCTGTAAAACTTCTCTACGACCTTCGTTTTCTACTGAAAAAATTACCGCACCACTAAAAGATTCAAGAAATCTTCGTAAACCATCTAAGGGCTGTTGAGCCTTAGGTCTAACCGATAAGTCTGGTAATGATGAGTATTCTAAATTAGTATGAGTTTTATCCTCTTCTAAACACTGCTGTTGGAGTTCTATACGCGGCCACTCCTGTAATGCAGACATAAGCTCACTACTACATAACCATAAATATTTAGGATCTAATAAAGGACGCATTACGTCAACTCGACGATTGTCATATCTCCTATTAATATCAAACCAGAAATCATCACTACTTTTCTTTAGTTCACCAGATATAACCAAGAGCGCATTAGACGGTAAATAACTAAAAAATCTAGGTAAAGGCTCTTCAAAAAATAATGGCTGCCAATACTCAATCCCAGCAGGTAGAGCTCCTTTTTTAACTTGCTGATAAACATGCTCAGGCTCCAATCGAACATCAAAATGTTTGCGCCACTGTTTCAAAAAAAGATCAATTACATCTTTGTTAGTTGGAAATTCGTGCGCAGGTAGGAGATTGAGTTCAGTAATTTCTTTCTTTGTTCGTTGACTATCACTATCTAAAAAATATATATCATGAATCTGATCATCTAAAAAAACAATACGATATACTTGATCCTTTCCCATAGGAAATATATCTAAAAACCTATCATAGTTAGAAAAATCACCATGCTCCACAATATGATGTACACTACGATAACCGGCCTTTTTAAGATGCAAACGTAACTGTGTACGAGAAATTTTAACACCTTTCTTTAAGCAAACAGCTAAAGAAGATAAGAAGTTATATGGACATACGCGCTGCATTAAGGTATGTACTGATAAAATCAGAATACCACTTTTTAGCATTGGCAGCTGATAAAGAGTAGAAAGTCTAGCAGATATAGTTGCCTGATCTGGAGAAAATCGATCAAATGGTAATGTTTCCCAATCTGGAAAACGATTCACTGGTTGATGAGTAAACTGTCTTAGTTCCTCCTGAAGACATCGAGCATTTTTTATGTCCTGGGTGATTAATATCACAAGACCGTGATGACGCTCAGCTATTTCGGCGCATTCAATAGCATAGGCAGAACCGGTTAATTGTCCCAGCTTCCGTTGGTCACCTTTTCTAAAAGGTAGGTCATAGCAGTAAAGTTCTGGCATAATCAATTAAAAGTTTCATGAAAATAGAATAGATAAATATATATGACACAGTCACATATCTTTGATCATATCAAAGATAGTTACGTGAGAACCATGGTAGTGTAAATCAATAAATTACGCTTGGAATTGATTATTTTATTCAATCATTGTCATCATTTTGAATATAAACTCTCGAAAAGAAAAATTAAAAAATACCTAATAGAAGCGTAGTGAATTATCATTGATCATGAAATAATCTTGTTCTACTTTAAGTTTTCAAGAAAGATCAAAATACTTCATATACAAATATCACTTTTAGTCTTCTATCTATCCACTTCTTGTTTTTTAGATAACTTTCAAAACCACTGATCAAATAAAAATATTTTCTAAAATTATTAATTAAAACACAGAAAAGAATCTGTACTTACTCTAATACAGATATTGTATTAAATAGTAATATAAAATATATTTAAATTTTATAAACAAAATCAAAATAATAATACTATCTACCTACCATGTTACATTATAAAACCATAAAGTATGCTAGCAGCTAGCATGGCATTATTTTCCCCTTTTAAGTTATAAATAAATCTTTAAAAAAAATTTTTAACATTCTGATTCTTTCTTTAACACTAAAGACATTATAAAAATAATGAGAACTTATGTTAAATATAAATCTATAACTATATATCATTTTAAGCTTTTAAAAAAAAATACTTCACTTCATCGAAACTCTTTATATATAATAATTAGTTATCTCTCATATCCAGAAATGTCTTATATACTAATATATATAAATATATATTTTCTAGCAATCTATTCCAAATAGCATATGAACTATTGTAGTATATTTCTATTATTTAGTCTTCTTCAGAAGCTCTGGATAGAATATTTAAAAAATAGATAAGACCCTCATTACATAATGCTATATTCTGTACATATTAAATTGAAATCTAATTTTTAAATAAAAAAATCTATATCTAATTAGAAAAGTAATGATTCATTTGCATTGAGCTGGGACTGACAGATTCATTTGAATGATATTTTGATAATGCATTTTCCTCAAGAATCAAATTCCTCCATTCAGTATCTAATGCATCACATTCTAAAATTAATTTCTCACGTTCTGTAATGCTTAAGCGTGTTTTATATGCAGTAATAACTACAAAAAAAGAAGATACAACGACTACAATTAACAAAAATATTGGAATCTTACTATGACGTATAAGATCCATAGCAATAAGACTGGATAAACTACATCTCGTAGATCTAGTCATAAATCTATACATTCTGCTAAACGAAGCATAGCACTGCGTGCGCGTGGATTGTCCAATACCTCACTTTTACTTGCCTTAATTTTTCCTAAATCCTGAAGAGAGGGATGAGATAAATCCCTGAACCCCCTCTCTCTAAGGGGGAATCGAGAAAAAATTTGTAATCCACGACTATTCTTACGTATGAATTGTTTAACTAGACGATCTTCTAGCGAATGAAAAGAAATAATTGATATACGTCCTCCTATTTTTAGGCTGCCTAATATTCCTTTTAGTGCTTGTTCTATTTCTTCCAACTCATTATTAACCCAAATTCGAATTGCCTGAAAACTTCGTGTTGCTGGATGTTTACGAAGTCGTCTAGTTGGAACAACAGAACAAATAAGATTCGCTAGTTCCTTCGTTCGCGTTATTGGACAGATTTTATTTCTTTGTACAATAGCGTGAGCAATACGCCACGCAAAACGTTCCTCTCCGAAAGTTTTTAGCACAAAATAAATCTCGCTTTCTTTTGCATTCATTAATTTTTTATCTGCTGATTGTCCATATACTGGATTCATCCTCATGTCTAGTGGACCATCTCGCATAAATGAAAACCCTCGTAAAGGGTTATCAACTTGTAATGATGACATACCAAGATCTAGAATAATACCATCAATTTTTCTTGTCAATCCACGTTCTTCAACATACTTACCTATCATTGAAAACTGACCATTAATAATTGTAAAACGTGAATCATTAATTTTAGACGCAATCGTCACAGCCTCAGGATCCCTGTCAATAGCATATAACTGCCCTAATTGACCAAGTCTATCTAAAATTAGACGCGAATGCCCTCCGCAACCAAAAGTTCCATCAATATAAATACCATCTGATCTAATATTTAGACCATTTACCGCCTCTTTTAATAAGACTGGTATATGTTTAAAAGTATCCTGCATAGCGCTCTAATCTTTAATCTTATATTAATCCAATAGAACTAGGTCGATAATTAATCGACGTCAATTATCAATTCTATAATAAAATTATTTAATATTACATCTGTTATTCTACTACTTATCATTATTCTAATTTCTCAAAATTATCTTTTTTCTTCTTTATTTATCTCATATTAAAAATTTTATGCTAAAAAGACAAGACGCATAAATTAAAAAAATCTACATTTTAAAAATAAAACAAGTTCCACGAAATAATCTAGATAAATTTCATTTTTGATAAAAACTTAAAATATACCTCTTTAACAAAATAAATATTGTAACTTCATTTAAGACATATAAACATGTTAATTATAAGAATGATCACTGAAATTTCCTAAAAAAGAAAATATAATAAGAAATACAAAGCAATACTGACCACATCCGTATAATGCATCTTCTACTTACTACACACATGTATCTTCAGATATTTTTAGCGCACACTATAAAAATATTAGTAAGGTTGTTCCTGATTATATTATACGATCGAGAAAAATCGCAAGAAAATACCTAATAATATTGTTTTAATAAAATAATTTCTTACATAATTTTTTTCTAAAGAAATAAATAAAATTTATATACACTCTAAAAATATATGATATGACAATCATTGGAAAATAATCTCTTAGAAATCAAAATAAAAAATTTAGACCCCAATAAACAATAGAAAAAACAAATCTCTAAATAAAATTAGAACCTATCTCTTTATAACAGATCTCTAGACACCATTAAAATTCTAATAACTATATAAATTATATAAAACTACCTGAGATAATATAAAACACTAATTAGATTATACCGCTAAAATAATATAAAATATTATATTAAACGAACTCTATATATACTAAATTACCATCAAATATCTATTTTAAAAAAAACCTATATATTAAATCCATGACTCCTCCCATCACCCATTAAATAATCTTGACAAAATTAATAAAAAATATACAGACTTTGTTATAGAAAAATGATTAAGTACCATAAAAACTTTAAATCTTATTTTTCTGAAAAAATTATATTATAGAGTTTGATATAAAAATAATTATAAAGATATATCTACTATCAAATTAATCTTGTAGAACACGCATTAAACTTATCTTAATAATATTAATAAATATATAATCTTCTATGATAGACAGAATGATCATTAAAACGTACAAAATTAATATATAGTTAATATGCATGCTTTAAGACACAATAATATATGCAGACAAAATTCGCTCATAGCGCGAATCACCTAAATCATTTTTATACAAACCAAGTTTTTAATATCTGGAAAAATATAAAATAATCTATCTACCCTTAACATTAAATAATCCATATTGATTCTTCAAAATGTCCGAGATGATCTCTAATTTAAATTCACTATAAATAGATAAAAAATCAAAAAAGAGTACCAATAATTTCTCTTTCCACAATAAGGTTAATCGCTTAGTTAATACTAATAAAAAAGATTTCACAATATGATATATAGATTAAATCATAACATAACATATTATATATAATAAACCAACATATTTAACACACTGGAATAATAAATGAAAGTTACAATCTTTGGTATTGGTTATGTCGGACTTGTTCAAGCTGCGGTCCTAGCTGAAGTAGGACATCATGTATTATGTATCGATGTTAACTCTAAAAAGATTGAAAATCTAAAACAAGGCATTCTTCCTATCTTTGAGCCAAACTTATCTGCGCTGATAACAAAAAACTTTAAAGAAGGACGATTGCGTTTCTCTACCCAAGAAAAAAAGGGAGTAAATCACGGACTAATTCAATTAATTACCGTTGGTACTCCATCAGATTCAAATGGATTTACCGACTTACAATCTGTTAATTCTGTCGTACATTCTATTGCAAAATACATGGAAGACTATAAAGTGGTCCTGAATAAATCCACTGTTCCAGTGGGAACCACTGAAAAAATGCAGGCAATAATGGTCAATATAATAAAAAAGCGTGGTGTAAAATTAAATTTTGATATAGCTTTCAACCCTGAATTTCTCAAAGAGGGCACAGCAGTCACGGACTGTATAAATCCAGATCGAATTATTATTGGTACCGATAATAAACTTGTGCTTAAATTAATCTATGAACTTTATTCCCCATTTGTCCAAAATAGAAATTTTATAATTCTAATGGATATAAGAAGTGCTGAGCTAACAAAATATACAGCCAACTGCATGTTGGCAACTAAAATTAGCTTTATCAATGAAATCTCTAATTTAGCAGAACGACTTGGCGTTGATATTGAAAATGTACGACAAGGAATTGGTTCTGATTCACGGATCGGTTCCTCATTTATTCAGCCTGGCTGTGGTTTTGGAGGGTCATGCTTTCCAAAAGATATTAAAGCCTTAATAAGAGCTTCAAAAGAAATGGGCTATCATCCTCGCTTACTTCAAGCTGTAGAAGATATTAATATTTCTCAAAAAAATAAATTACCTGATCTAATTAAACAACATTTTGGCAACGCTCTTCACGGAAAAATTTTTGCCGTATGGGGTTTATCATTTAAACCCAATACTAATGATGTACGTGAAGCTCCAAGCAGAACACTAATGGAAATATTATGGAATGCTGGAGCTATTATTCAAGCATTTGACCCAAAATCAATGAATGAAATAAAACTAATTTATGGTTTTCGAAAAGATCTTAAATTAATGAAAACTAAAGAGCTAGCACTTCAGAATGCAGATGGACTTATTATTTGTACTGAATGGGATGATTTTCAAAACCCTGATTTAAATCTAATTAAAAAAAATCTAAAAGAATCTGTAATTTTTGATGGTCGTAACTTATATGATCCAGAAATAATTCAAAAAGAAGGTTTAATTTATTATGGAATCGGTAGAGGATCATCTAATAGAAAGAAATATTAAATATACTTCCAAGTAAACATAGATATTAATTAACTATATATTTGAAAAATTATGTATTAATGCAAATTCATTAATTTCATGAACGAACAATCATTCTCTTCTTTAAGAGAAAAATTTTTCTAAAATTTATATGTTCAAACAACCCCCTACAATGAGGTTATCTATCTTAACAGTAGGCTGACCTACGCCAACAGGAATATTTTGTCCATCTTTACTACAAATTGCTACTCCTGAATCTAAATGTAAATCATTTCCAACCATTGAAATAGCCTGCATAACCTCAATGCCGGAACCAATAAGCGTGGCTCCTTTCACTGATTGTCGAATTACCCCATTTTTAATTAAATAAGCCTCTGAAGTAGAAAAAGAAAATTGACCAGAAGTAATATCTACTTGCCCCCCATGGAAATTAGGTGCATACAAACCATACTCAACACTTTCAATAATTTCTTGAGGAGTATAATCTCCAGCTAACATGTAAGTATTCGTCATACGAGGCATAGGTAGACAAGAGTAAGACTCGCGACGACCATTACCAGTGGATTCTGAACCCATTAATCGTGCATTTAACTTATCTTGCATATATCCCTTCAGTAAACCCTTTTCAATCAAAGTCGTATATTGTCCTGGTACTCCCTCATCATCAACAGAGAGAGAGCCTCGTAGGCCGTATTTAGTTCCGTTATCTACTACGGTACAACATTCAGATGCTACTTGTTGCCCTACTCTACCACTAAAAATAGATGTACCAAGACGATTAAAGTCACCTTCTAAACCATGTCCAACTGCTTCATGAAGTAAAATACCAGGCCATCCTGACCCTAAAACAACAGGAATCGATCCAGCAGGTGCCTCTAGTGCATATAAATTTACTAATGCCATACGCACTGCTTCGCGTGCCCAAACCTCAGCCCGAACCTCATTGTCGATATTCTCTAAAAAGAACTCGTACCCAAATCGTCCTCCTCCCCCACTAAAACCCCTTTCTCGTTTTCCACGGTCTTCCACTTGAACGCTAATTGATAAAAGAACTAAAGGGCGAATATCAGATACTAAAGTCCCGTCAGTAGCTGCAATTAACACCTGCTCATATACACCTGTAAGACTAGCAGTAACTTGGTGAACGCGTCTATCAGTTAATCGAGCAATATTATCAACCTGATGCAACAATAAAACTTTCTCATCACATGTTAAGCTACTCAGCGGATCCACACATAAGTATCGTGCAGGAACAACTTGTTTCCCTAAAACGTGGCACTGTTTGCTTCCTTGTTCAGAAACAATATTACGTGCTGCCTCAGAGCTCTTGTTTAACGCATCTAATGTAATTTGATCCGCATAAGCAAATCCGGTTTTTTCACCGCTGACAGCTCGTACTCCTAATCCCTTCTCTAGACCATACGTACCATCTTTAATCACCCGATCTTCTAATACCCATGATTCCTGGTATCTAGATTGAAAATATAAATCACTGTAATCCATCTTTTTTTCAAAAAGATAACCAAGAATAGCAGTGAGGTCATTATAACTCAGATTATTCTCAGAAAGAAGCTGATCATTTAAAAAATGAACATTCATAAATTCTCGCTTATTAATATAATTAATATTAATTACACTAATGATATAATAGATCAAATCACATTAAAGTGATATTACTAATAATACAATAAATTAATCAAATATTTTGACTATATAAATATACTATAAATACGCTTTTGTTATTATATCAGTAAGCTTTATGCAAACTAACCGATAAACTTAAAAATACAATTATTTCATAAAAATATCAATAATCTTTTAATGTTCAGATCCAATTAGTCACATGACTATACTTCATAGTATGAAGATGTACTATCTTGACATATTAAAATATCCAACTTTAGAATTTATTCTAAAATATTAATTAGCAATAAGAACCGTAACCCATCAATCTCTCATATCGACGATCTAATAATTGTTTTATACTAAGAAGATCTAAATCATTTAAATCCAATAAAAGCTGATCTTTAATTGCAGAACTGATCTGAAGTAAATCCCGATGAGCACCTCCTAACGGCTCAGGAACAACAGAATCGATAAGATGCAACTCCTTTAAACGAGAAGCAATAATAACCATCACTTCAGCAGCTATTGGTGCCTTATCGACGTTTTTCCATAAAATAGACGCACACCCCTCAGGAGAAATGACAGAATATGTACTATATTGCAACATATTAACTTTATCACCAACACCAATAGCTAAAGCTCCACCAGAACCTCCTTCGCCAATAACTGTACAAATTACTGGAACAGAAAGACTAGACATCTTTCTAAGATTACAAGCAATAGCTTCCGCTTGACCACGCTCCTCAGCACCTACTCCAGGATATGCACCGGGTGTATCAATAAACGTGATGATTGGCATTTTAAAGCGCTCAGCCATCTTCATTAAACGTAGTGCCTTGCGGTACCCTTCAGGTGCAGGCATACCAAAATTACGACGTATTTTTTCTTTAGTAGTGCGCCCTTTTTGATGACCAATTACCATTACAGGGCGCCCAGAAAAACGAGCAATACCACCAACAATAGCTTTATCATCACCGTAAGCACGATCTCCCGCTAGTTCATCAAAATCAGTAAATACAGTATGTATATAATCTAATGTATATGGTCGTAGTGGATGACGTGCCAACTGTGCAATTTGCCAAGCACCTAAATTAGAAAAAATCTTACGTGTAAGTTCACAACTTTTATTTCGTAAACGCTGAACCTCTGCATCTAAACGTATATTTTCTTGACTATCATTGCAGGAAACAAGCTTAAGAGAATCAATTTTTGCCTCCAGCTCTACAAGAGGCTGTTCGAAATCTGGGTAATGAAGACTCATAGTAATCCTATATTAATCAAACTCTAATTCCACCTGTTTTAGACCTGCCCATACACGGAGATCATTTAATAAATGATCACTAAGTGAGATATTCCATTTTTTACCTAGACATAATTTAGATCGAGTATCTCTGTTATGATAATAGAGATGAACGGGTATATTTCCTGATCTATATGGTGACAATAGATGATCGAGACTCTGCACAAGATTATCATTTATTTTCTTATCAGTTAGCAAGATCGCAAGCCCACGTATGTATCGTGTACGAGCTATATTAATATCCATGATATCCTTTGCTATCATTTTAATCTTTCCGTTAAAATCATCCACTACAACCTGTCCACTAACAATTAAGATGCGATCCTTCTCTAAGAACTGCTTGAATTTATCTAAAATATCTACAAATAAAATTACTTCCAAACGCCCTGAAGAATCATCTAGGATACAAATCCCCATACGACTTCCACGTTTTGTAACTATAATACGAGTTGATACAACCAAGCCCGCAACAATCGTTATTCTTCCATCTCTAGTTACTTCTATATCTTTTAAGCATTTTTCTCTAACATAATGCTTAAGCTCTTGTAAATACTGGTTAATTGGATGACTAGTTAAATAAAGACCTAAAACCTCTCTCTCAGCCTCGAGCTGAATTTGTTCTGACCATGGTTGTACATCTAACAGTATGTTCTTAACTCGATTTGGAGTTTCTGTAAGAATTCCAAACATATCAGATTGTCCTATGGAATCTGCCTTAGAACTCTGATGAGCAGCTTTTAATGCATCTGGTAAAGCGCTGATTAAAGCGGCTCTATGTAAGCCTAAACAATCACAAGCACCAGATAAAATTAATTTTTCTAAAACCCGTCGATTAATCTTTCTCGTATCAATACGAGAACAAAATTCAAATAATTCATTAAAAGAACCCTTCTGATTACGCGCATGTATAATTGCCTTTATTGGACCCTCTCCTATGCCCTTAATCGCCCCAATACCATACACAATTTTTCCTTGATGATTAACATAAAAATAATACAAACCAGAATTAATATCTGGTGGAAGAACCTGAAGACCTATCCGCCAACACTCATTTACTAAAGTAACTATCTTATCTGTATTATCCATATCAGTATTCATTACTGCAGCCATAAACTCAGCAGGATAATGCGTTTTTAACCATAATGTCTGATACGAGACCAAAGCATAAGCCGCTGAATGTGACTTGTTAAAACCATATCCCGCAAATTTTTCTACTAGATTAAAAATCTTAATAGCTAATCTACCGTCTATGCCATGCTCTTGTGCACCTCTTTCAAAACCCTCGCGTTGACGAGCCATTTCATCTGGATTTTTTTTCCCCATAGCTCTACGCAGCATGTCCGCATCACCTAAACTATATCCAGCCAAAACTTGAGCTATCTGCATTACTTGTTCCTGATAGAGGATAATTCCATAAGTAGATTCAAGAACAGGCTCTAACAACTCATGTTGCCATTGTTCATCTGGATAAGAAATCTTTTCCAAACCATGCTTACGGTTAATAAAATTATCAACCATGCCACACTGTAAAGGCCCTGGACGAAATAAAGCGACTAACGCGATAATATCTTCAAAACAATCAGGTTGTAATCGTTTAATTAAGTCTTTCATTCCATGCGATTCTAACTGAAAAACAGCAGTAGTCTCAGCCTGCCTTAACATATCAAAACTTCTTTCATCATTAAGATCAATAGAAGAAATATCAATTGGTTGAACATGATTTTTTATATGATTCGCATTAATCATTGCTAACGTCCAATCAATAATAGTTAGTGTACGTAGACCAAGAAAGTCAAACTTAACCAAACCAGTATATTCTATATCATTTTTATCAAACTGAGTCACTGGATAATGACCAGATTCGTCACAATATAATGGTGCAAAATCAGTGATTTTTGTAGGTGCAATAACCACTCCACCCGCATGCTTTCCAGCATTACGTGTAACACCTTCTAACTTTTTTGCCATGTCAATAAGCAGTTTTACTTCTTCATCTGACTTATAAAGAACTGATAAATTAGGGGAAGATCGAAACGCTTTTTCTAATGTTATTCCAGGATCTGCTGGTACCATTTTTGAAATTCGATCAACAAAAATATAAGGATGGCCAAGAACTCGTCCTACATCACGAATAACCGCTTTCGCAGTCATAGTACCAAAAGTAATAATCTGTGAAACTGCTTTACGACCATACATCTCTGCTACATGTTCAATTACTAGATCTCGTTTTTCCATACAAAAATCGACATCAAAATCAGGAAGTGAAACACGCTCTGGATTAAGAAAACGCTCAAATAACAAATTAAACTCTAATGGATCTATATCAGTGATTTTTAGCGAATAAGCGACTAAAGAACCTGCCCCTGATCCCCTACCAGGACCAACCGGAATACCATTATCTTTAGACCATTTAATAAATTCCATAACAATAAGAAAATAACCAGGAAAACCCATCTGATTAATAACCTTGAGTTCAGTTTTCAACCTCTGGTCATATTGTAAACGACGATGAGAACGAACTTTTTTCTCTGGAAATATAATATTTAACCTCTCTTCTAAACCTTCTTTAGATTTTAAAACAAGAAAGTCCTCCGTGGTCATAGAACCCGTTGGAAACTTTGGTAGAAAATATGAACCAAGTTGAATTGTAACATTACAGCGACGAGCAATTTCCACACTATTTTCTAAAGCTTCTGGAATATCTGAAAATAGTATACACATCTCCTTTTCAGTTCGTAGATACTGCTGAGCGCTATACAGACGAGGACGTTTCTGATTTTCTAAAGTAAATCCATTTTGGATAGCCACACGAATCTCATGAGCCTCAAAATCTAATTGAGAAATAAAACACACCTCGTTGGTAGCAACAATAGGAACACCTGTTTGTATTGCTAATTCCACTGCAGCATGCAAATATATTTCTTCATTTATTCGTCCAGTTCTAATCAATTCCAGATAGTAACAATCAGGAAAATATTTCTGATAAAAATTAATAGATTCTTGAACCTGTCTTTCGTTTCCTCGTAAAAGCATTTGACCAATTTCACCCTGAAGACCACCAGAAAGCAAAAGAATACCTTCTGGATTCTCCATCAACCAACTACGTTTAATTATTGGACCCTGGCTCCCATAACCACTCAAATAAGCACGCGAAATCAGAAATTTAAGATTTTGATAACCCTGATTATTAGTAGCTAGTATAGTAATTTGCGAAAGGTTATTACCCATAAGCTCACTACTCATTTTAAAATCAGCGCCAATAATTGGTTTAACACCTTTCTTATGTGCAGCATTATAAAATTTAATTAATCCAAAAAAATTAGTAAAATCTGTAATACCAACAGCAGGCATGCCTAGTTGTGCTACAAAATCTACTAATGTTCCTATTTTAGCTAATCCATCAATTATAGAATAGTCGCTATGGACCCGCAAATGAACAAAATGAGGCTCAGACATCTTGATTCCAATTCAAAATTAAGGCGAAATTATAGAAACAATCAACATACATTAATTATATTCTAACATCCTTATTTTGTAAGTTTGTATGGTAAAATTATAGATGAGAATATTGGAACAAGTAGCACTTATGTTTTTAGAACGCTTCTCTGTCAAATACGTAAATCTTACCTATTTTAAGATAAGCAACTAATAGATGTGATTCTTATAAATATTAATACTCGGACTTTAGTCTAAAATCAGACTGCAATATAATTGCAGTAGAAAACTACTCTCATAATAGATAATATATATTACTAAATCATAAACATGTAGACAATTTATCTACCTATATTGAAAAAGTTATTCTCATCCAGATTGATAACAAATTTTATATTTATAATATAAATTATATCTCCTTTTCTATATAATGTGTAAAATAGTTTAGGATATATAGTGAGAAAAAACATTAAATGTATTCTACTTAAAGATTAAAGATTAAAACAAAAAGCTACGTTATCAAATGAAAATAAAAAGCAATTAATGTCTATCTAAATATTAATAAATTTTTTTTATTGGCAAAACTCTAGCACTGCTTTCGCCGCACTTTCATTAGAGTTCTGTCGAATTTTATGATGTAACTCAGTAAAGGTAGTTAATAAAAAAGGACATATCTTCGGATTAATAAGAAAAGGATCCAGTGCAGCTGCAAGGTGTTTTGGTTGACACTTCTCTTGCAATAACTCTGGGACCAAAGTAGAATTAGATAATAAGTTAGGAAGTGAAACGTAACTAGTTTTTACTAAACGCTTAGCTAACCAAAACGTAAAGGGTTTCATACGGTAGCTTACTACCATCGGGCATTTGGCTAACATGCATTCTAACGTAGCTGTTCCAGAAGCTAATAAAGCAACATCACTGGCTTGCATGGCCAGAGGTCCTTTACCATCTAAAAAATGTACTTGTAATGTAGGTGCTACTCGATCCTTAATTTTTTTAAATTGCAAACGTCTCTGAGAGTTAACTAACGGTGCAATCACCTGAAGATTTGGATGTTTTTCCTGCAATATTATTGCTGTTTTCAGGAAATCTTCACTTAACATATCAATCTCAGAACTACGACTTCCCGGTAATAAAGCTAGACATAAAGAATCTGAATCAATACCAAGCTTTTGTCGTATAGATAACTTATCTGGCTTAATAGGAATCAAATCAGCCATGGGGTGACCGATAAAACAACAAGAAACATTCCAGCGATCATACAAAACTTTTTCAAATGGTAATAACACCAAAACAAGATCAGTTACACGCCCAATAGTAACAATACGTTTTTGTCTCCACGCCCATAATGATGGGCTAACATAGTGAATCGTACGAATCCCATTCCGTTTAAGACAACCTTCCAAGGTGAGGTTAAAATCAGGTGAATCAATACCAATAAATACATTGGGTTGCAAAAGAATAAGACGACGTGCCAAATCACGTCGAATATATAATAAACGACGCAGGCGCCCTACAATTTCCACAATGCCCATAACCTCTAATTCTTCTATGTCATACCATGCCAAGCATCCCTCAGACTTCATTAGAGGACCAGCCACACCTATAAAACGCACATTAGAATGTTTTTCTTTTATCGCCCGAATAAGTCCTGCACCGAGCATATCACCAGAAATCTCTCCAGCAACAAGAGCAATAGTTAATATATTATTCGACATAACTTAACGAATCAAACCTCTAGTAGATCGAGCAAAAAAATCGTAGAACGGCTGAACTTCCGGATGTAAATTTGCAATACGAGCAATCTCTGGCTTCACTGTATCTAATGTCTTACCACTTCGATACAGTATCTTATATGCAGAGCGTATCGCTCGTAGCGCATCTGTACTAAATCCATGACGTTTTAATCCAACAAGATTGATCCCAAAAGGCCTAGCATGATTACCTTGTGCAATAACATAAGGAGGCACATCCTGAGTTACACCAGAACATCCACCTACCATAACATAAGATCCGATAATACAAAATTGATGCACCGCTGTCATACCTCCAATGATTGCAAAATCATCGACGATCACGTGCCCAGCTAATGTCGCGTTATTAGCTAAAATACAATGATTACCAATAACACAATCATGAGCAATATGCGCATTTACCATCAAAAGGTTGTCATTACCAATACGCGTTATCCCATTTGATTGTGTAGTTCCGCGATGAATTGTCACGCTTTCACGAATATGATTACGATCGCCAATTTCCACTCTCGTTGGTTCACCAGTATATTTTCGATCCTGATTAACTTCACCTACTGAAGTAAATGACCACAAAGTATTATTTTTCCCAATGCAGGTATGACCATTAACTACGACATGGGATTTTAGCACCGTCCCTTCCCCGATACTAACATGAGAACCAATAATACAAAAAGGATGAATCTGAACACCTGCACCAATCACAGCACCTGCCTCAATAATTGCACTGGGATGAATAACGGCTGTAGCATCAATCACCAGCTAGACCTCCCGGCTTCGAGCACACATCATTGTTGCTTCGCAGACAATTTTACCATCTACGGCAGCCCACCCTTTGAAACGCGTTAATCCACGACGGGTTTTTTCAAAAGTCACTTCCATAATCATTTGATCACCTGGCACAACAGGTCGTTTAAATCGTGCTTGATTAATACCAGCAAAATAATAAAGTTCGCCTGGTTTTAATTGACCAACACTTTTAAATGCAAGAATACCAGTGGCTTGAGCCATAGCCTCAAGAATTAAGACACCTGGGAAGATAGGTTTACCAGGAAAATGCCCCTGAAAAAACGGTTCATTAACTGATACATTCTTAACTGCTCGGAGATACTTGTTTTTTTCAAAATCAATGACTCGATCAACTAGTAAAAATGGATAACGATGTGGTAGTAATTCAATAATCTCTTCAATTTTTAGAGTATGAGTTTTAGTATTCAAAATACTCTTCCTGTCCTGAAAAATCTTATGGCTGGAATAAAACGACCTGTAATAATTTATTTTTCTTTAGGCCAAAAATCATGTCTAGACCTCATACTTTTCTTTCTGTACATATGCTTTATCAAAAATTGATCATGTTTATTATGATGTTTTTACTCTTTATCAATTTTATTTTCGATAATGTTTAAACGTTGTCTTATGTCCTCGATATTCATTACTAATACTGTAGTTTTACGCCAAACCCTATTAGGCTGTACAGGAATACCAGAAGAATATATCCCAGGCTCAGTAATAGATCTCATCACCATGCCCATTCCTGTCACTGTGACTTTATCGCAAATCTCTATATGACCATTAATAACGCTGGCACCACCAATCATGCAATAGCAACCAATTTTAAGACTACCCGCCATGACTACACCGCCAGCTATAGCAGTATTATTTCCAATGATTACATTATGTGCGATCTGACAGTGATTATCTATGACAACATCATTGCCAATATAAGTGTTATCCAGAGAACCACGATCAATAGTTGTACACGCACCTATCTCCACTCGGTGTCCAATAATGACCGTACCTAGTTGCGGAATTTTAACCCACGCTTCGCCATCCTTTGCGTATCCAAAACCATCAGAACCTATTACAGCACCTGACTGAATAAGGCAATCACAACCAATATTAACTGCATGATAAATTGAAACATTTGCCAATAAGCGACTTCCTGAACCAATATGAGTCTTTTTCCCTATAAAACAGCCGGCACCAATTACAACATGATCTCCTAACACTACATCAGATTCAATTACTACATTGGCACCAATTGAAATATTTTTACCAAATTGGACTGTATCATGGATAACCGAACTAGGCGCAATTCCTATATCTGATTTTGGCGTGCTATCAAAAAATTGCGCTATACGAGCATATGTTAAATAGGGATTTTTAACTACCAGCGAGGACCCATTAAAAAATCTTATATCTGATGGGGTTAAAACTACCGCTGAAGCCTGGCATGTTAGAAGCTTATTACGATAACGCCTACTTGAAAGGAAAGTAATCTGACCGGTTTTAGCAGATTCTATAGAAGCAATCCCAGAAATCGCAATATCACCATTACCATGCAATTCCGCATCCAACTGCTGGGCTAATTCAGCTAGTCGAATTGAAAACATAAATTATTGAACCTGTTTTAAAACATCATCAGTGATGTCTTTAGATTGAACAGAATAGGCTACAGTATTTTGATCAAATACAATATCATACCCTTGAATACGAGCAATTTTCTTCACAGCATTTTGGATCCTGTCTAATATTTTATTACGTTCTTCAATTTGACGACGACGATTATCCTGATCAAATATCTGAACTTTATTTGAAAAAGCTTCTCTTTTTTGTATTACCTCTTGCTCCATGTTAATTCGCTCACTGGGCTTCATCGTAAGTCCATCACGCTGAAGATGACGTATTTTAGTTTGAAGCTCATTCTCCATGCCCTGTAATTCTGCAGTGCGTTCTTTAAACTCATTTTCCAATTTCTGTGCGGCAGCAGCGCGTTCGGGAAGCTGTTGAAAAATACTAGACATATTCACCACACCAATTTTATCAGAAGCTTCAGCCATTGCAGAAATAACTAAAGATAAACTTAAACCTGCAATATAAAAAAACTGTTTCACTTTTAAACTCCTTTCACTTTTACTGTTGTTAAATTAAAAACAAATACTAATTTTATTATGATTTACAATCAAGTATGTATGAGCTATCGTATTCACTGAGAAATAAAATATCCAGCCTGAATTTTAGGATTAATAATTACTTACCATATTTTCCCAAAATGAAACTGAAATGGCTCAGTCTGATCACCATGGCGTTTTTTGAAAGGATGAGAATAAGAAAATACTAGAGGACCAATAGGTGACATCCATTGCACCGAAAGACCAGTTGAGATACGTAAACTACCAGGTTGGCTATAATCAGGAATGTGAACTAGATCTGTATCCGTAATTTTTACCCAATGAGTATCCCATAAAGTTCCTGCATCTATAAACAAAGAGGTCCGAATAGAATTAGAGTATTTTACATCAATAAGTGGAGTCGGTGTAATTAACTCAGAGCTCACAACAGCCATGGCATTTCCACCAACCGCGTCATTAGAATGACAGATTCCATTAGGATGAATAGTAGAACATTTAGAAGTACTAGTATTATAGTAGACAGCTTTAGGTCCAATTGTATTAGAACGAAAACCACGTACCGTACTTAAACCACCAGCATAAAAATTCTCATAAAAAGGTAATTCTTTTTTACCAATTCCATCTCCATAGCCTAGACGACTGCGACCTAAAAAAATCCAGCTTCTAGATTGATTAATCGGAATATATTTCTGTGCATCAAGCGTAAATTTATAAAAACAGTTATCTGAACCTGGTACTGTAATTTTCCCATTAAAACTCACACTGTGACCAGTTGTAGGAAAAAAACCATGATCAATAGTTTTATAGGTCCATCCGTAATCAAATGCTATATCATCTACAGAAAAAGCCGCGTCAGAAGAAAGGGAAGGGTATGGACCAATAGAGCCAAGGTAACGCCACATAGACACCTGTGGTTTCATATGAGAAATAGCGTGATGTTGATATCCCATTCCAATACGAAGTGTATTGGCTTTACTCATCGGTAAACCCAATGTAGTATCTAACCCATAGTTTTTATTTTTATAATCGGATAAATCAGCATCATTTGCTTTAAAATCATTATAAAATATACGACCACGAAGACTTATACCAGAAATTGTGAAATAAGGATCAGTCAAGGCAAATGAGGCATACGTCAAGTAATCATTTTTAGTACTGTTAAGAGCAATTGTATTTCCAGTACCTAACCAGTTATCCTGAGTTACACCAGCTTGAAAGCTAACTCCGCTTTCCGTGCCATAACCAAAGCCTAAATTAATAGTACCAGTATTCTGCTCTTTAACCTCATAAACAACATCAACTTGGTCTAACGATCCAGGAACTGGAGATATATGAGAAGTTACTGTTGTAAAATAACCAAGACGAGATAAATGCTCTCTTCCTTGATCCACAAGATCTCTACCAAACCAAGACCCCTCCATCTGTCGCATCTCGCGTCTTAATACTGCGTCTTTAGAATTGTAATTTCCCTTGAAACGTACTTGATTGACATAGTAACGATGCCCCCTATCTACATGAAAATATGCATTAACAGTATGCTTGATATCATCAATATCTAATTTAGTTTCAACATGTGGATAAGCATAGCCATCTTTACCCAATATTTGTTTTATTTTATCTTGTATATGAGCAATTTTTTCCCAGTCATAAAACTCATTAGATTTTACTCTCGTTAGAGTTTTTAGATCTGGAAAATTCCCTTCTAGATGATTACTTATTGTGATACCAGATAATATGTATTTTTGACCTTCAGTAATATTTATAGTAATATAAATATTCTTTTTATCTGGTGTTAAACTAATCTGAGAAGAATCAATATTAAACCTAGCATACCCCCGGCACAAATAAAAGTTGCGTAAACTATCCAAATCTCCAGATAATTGCTGAGTCTGGTATTTGCCGTCACGAATAATATTCCACCAGGCTCCCTTCTCATGCAGTTTAAAATTTGAAATTAACTGATTAAAACTGAATTCTTTATTTCCAACGATATTTATCTGTTTAATTTTTGCTGCAATACCTTCAGAGAAAACTAACCTTAAATCAACACGATTGAATGACAAAGGAATGGTTTCTACTCTAACTGTTGCAGTATATCGACCAATACTATAATAGAAATTTTCTAATCCTTTTTTAATCGCAGTGACAGCAGAACAATCAAAAATCTCACCCACACGCACACCAGAAGAATTAAGGCTCTGCCTTAAAATTGTATCCTGCACTACTTTATTTCCATAAAAAGTAATACTAGAAATCGTAGGACGCTCTTTCACACGAACGATAAGTGTATAACCATCACGTAAAATATGAACATCGTCAAAGTAACCAGTCGAAAAAAGTGCATGAATAGTATTTCCCAAATCTACATTAGAAGCAGTATCACCAACATGGATAGTCATATTATGCAATACTGTCTCAGACGAGACTCTCTGTAGTCCATCAAAAGAAATATTCTTAACTACAAATCCATCTGCACCATATACAGTAGCGCTGCTTAAAAGCAGCGAAGCTATAAGAAAATGTTTCATCTCCACCCTTTAATAAATACCGCCAGTTTAATGCTCATTGCTCATTTACCGGTCAATAAATCAGAAATATGAAAAATCATTGAAAATCGCCAGTCCCATTAAGATGATCAGTATAATAAAACTAATGCGATAACTAAATTCCTGCACGCCCTGAGACAACGGTTGACCTTTTATTTTTTCAATTAATAAACACAAAAGATGTCCGCCATCTAAACCCAACAGTGGCAATAAATTCATCACCCCCAGGTTGACGCTGATCCGAGCAAGAAACATTAGATAATATTTAAAACCATACTCTACTGACTGCCCTGCGCTCTGCGCAATCGAAATAGGACCGCTGAGATTACTGAGACCTATCTCACCGTTAACTAGTTTACTTAATATATTGACTGTCAACTGAATAAACTGCCAGGTTTGAGACACCGCTTTACCCAAAGCTACCAATGGTAGGTACTGGTATGTTATTCTATACTCTTCAGATAAAGGTCTTACCCGAGGAACTAGTCCAGCAAATCCTTGATTCTTCTTATTAAAATTAATGTCTGGTGTTAACACTAACCGCACATTACTACCCGCCCTTTCTACTTCAATATATAACGCTTTATTTGGATTATCTCGAACTATCTCAGCAAAATGATTCCATGTCGTCTCAAGTTTACCAGAAACTTTAACAATTATATCACCAGGTCGCAAGCCTGCACGACTTGCCGCAGAATTCTTCTCTACCTGATCCAATACTAAATCAATATGGGGACCAGGCCCTTCCATACCTAGCAATTGCATAAAATCCTTCTTATCTATATTGCCTTTAAAAGAACGCAAGTTAATAATTTTTTCGCTATTATTCTTTCTTCCCAGAGACGTAACAGTAACACGAGCTGTATCATCACCAATCTTTTTTAGAAAAGCCATACGAACAGCATCCCAATCAGGAGTAATTATGCCATCAACAGCCTTTATTTCCATTCCTCTAGTAAAATGTGCTTCTTCTGCAGGCGAGCTAATTGTAATTCTATCAATCACTGGACGAACACCAGGCATCCCAATAATAAATATTATCCAATAAAGAAAAACAGAAAAAATAAAATTAGCAAGAGGACCAGCTATAATAATAGCCATCCGTTGTAATATATTTTTTTTATTAAAAGCCCGAGAGGAAAATGAAGAAGTAATACTAATTGAACGTACGTTCAACATTTTAACATAACCACCTAGAGGAATTAGTGCAAGTATATATTCGGTGCCCTGTTTATCTACATAACGTAATAACGTTTTACCAAAACCAATTGAAAAACGCTCTACCTTAACTCCAAATAAACATGCTGTTAAAAAGTGTCCAAATTCATGAACAGCAATTAAAAGTCCTACTGAAAAAATAAAAACGATGAAATTCAAAAGTGCATTAAGTATCATATATTCTTAGAATACTCCTGCCAATAACAACTGTAGACTTGCAAAAACTGGAGCTGCAGCCGTTAAGCTATCAATACGATCAAGAACACCACCGTGTCCCGGAATTAGATTACTGCTATCTTTGATTCCAGCTTCACGTTTAAACATACTTTCCGTTAAATCACCAAAAACCGATATTAAAACAGATAATAGAGAACAAACACAAAGAGAAACAAACGAAATCTTCAATGGCTCAAATAAATACACAAAATAAAACATAAAACTTGAAGTCAGTAAACCACCCAATAAACCTTCCCAAGTTTTACCTTCTGAGACTCGCGGTGATAATTTATTTTTTCCAAATCTTTTACCAGATAAATAAGCACCAGAATCCATTCCCCAAATAAGACACATTAAATAAAGAATTAACCAAGAACCAGAATGACGATCCAATAAATAATTATATTGCCTCAAAACAAGCATGCTGACAAAAAAAGGCAGAAGAGTTAGTAAACCAAAAATTAAGCGCAATGAACATGAAGTGCGCCAAAATAAAGATGAAATAGGATAGAATAACACTAAAAAAATAGCTATAATCCACCAAAAACACGAGATCTGAAGAACATTAACATAATTAAACCCATGTAACATCCATGTCAATTTATATACCTCAGATAGTGTATATATTAATATAATAAGACCAAACAAAATTGTCATACCTAGTCTCTTTTTACAAGAGACCAGTCCTGATAACGCTGTCCATTCCCAAGCCGCTAATATACTGATTGTCATCATAATAAAAGCAAACCATGAGAGAGAACACCAAAATAAACCTGAGATAACAATAGGAATTAATATACATGAAGTAATTAAGCGCAACTGTAACACAAAACCCTATCTCCCAAAATATAAAAAATTAAAGACTAGTTCCACCAAAACGACGCTCTCGTTGTGCAAATGCGTTTAATGCGCCTTCAAACACATATTCATCAAAATCTGGCCATAAAGTATCTGTAAACCAAAATTCCGCATAAGCAATCTGCCATAGAAGAAAATTACTAATGCGATACTCTCCTCCAGTTCTTATGACTAGATCTACAGGTGCTATTTTATGCAGACAGAGATGTGCACCTAAAGTTTCTTCTTCAATTTGCTCCGGCTGAAGAAGACCATCTTTAACTTGCCACGCTATTTTTCTGACTCCATGGATAATATCCCAGCGTCCGCCATAATTAGCAGCAATATTAAGTCTTAATCCTTTATTTTTCTTAGTTTTGTCTTCAGCTCTGCAGATAGAATCTTGCAAGCGCCTACTGAAACGACTAATATCACCAATAATTTTTAAACGAACATTATTTTTATGCAAACTGTTTATTTCACTGTCTATTACCAAAATAAAAAGTTCTAATAAAGCCATAACCTCTTGTGCAGGCCGATTCCAATTTTCTCTGCTAAATGCATATAATGTTAATGCATCCAAATGATGATTTACAGAAAAACTTACAGCTCGACGAACGGATTCTATACCCGCTTGATGACCAGAAATACGCCTCTTACCTTGATTTCTTGCCCAGCGACCATTACCATCCATAATAATTGCTACATGTCGAGGCTGTGACTCCTGATTGTCACGACTTTGAACTTGTTTTTCAAACGACATCACACGTAATAATTCCTTTAATTCAGAAATGAATACATTCTGAAATCTGTCACTCCGTTAACATTAAATATCTGCGATTATATAGGCTAAATCGATTGGACTGCACTGTAACGTTCACTAATTTATAGAACGACTATACCATTTCTCTATATTGCTCACAATTAACTATAATGATGAAAGTACGCCACAATTACTTTAAGGGAAAATGTCGCAGTAATGCTTTTGATACGGAACGAGCCTCACAATCAATAGCAAAAACCTCTTCAATACTCCCTGGTTCTTTGCAAAGCAGATGCTCCAAAACCATACTATTTAGTCTAGCTATATCAGTAAAACCAATTTTTGAATCTAAAAATGCCGCCACCGCAATTTCATTAGCAGCATTCAGTATAATTGTGCTTGCTTGACCAGATAAACCAGCCTCAATTGCTAGTTTCAAACAGGGATAACGTGAATAATCCGGTTCAGAAAAAGTAATCGCTTCAATATTCTTAAAATTAAGAGAAGATGAACCAGATTGTATTCGATCAGGCCAGCCCATCGCATAAGAAATAGGTACACGCATATCAGGAGAACTCATTTGTGCCATTACACTACCATCACAATAACGAATCATAGAATGAATAACAGACTGAGGATGCAGAATAACTTCAATCTGAGAAAAAGAAACATTAAATAACCACTTAACTGCAATATATTCCAACCCTTTATTCATCATCGTAGCTGAATCAATTGAAATCTTCTGGCCCATTGACCAGTTTGGATGCAAACAAGCTTGATCTGGTGTAATCTGATCTAATTTTGACAATGAAATCTCACGGAATGGACCCCCAGAACCTGTAAGAATAATATTCTCAATACCATGCTTCTCTGTCGATAAAAAACCAAGATTTTCCTGTAGATTATAAGGAAGGCTCTGAAAAATAGCATTATGCTCACTATCTATCGGTAATAGTTGAGCAGTAGAATCTCTCACTGCTTCTACTAAAAAACGACCACTGCTTACTAATGACTCTTTATTTGCTAATAAAACCTGTTTTCCCGACTTAATAGCAGATAGAGTTGGTAATAAAGCTACCATGCCTACAATGGCGACCATGACCTGATCAACATCATCTAAAGAAGCAATTTCACTGATAGCCTGTTCCCCACCTAACACCTTAGTAGGAATCTGAATGTCTATTAAGATCTCACGAAGTTTGTTTGCAGCTAATTGATCTGACATAACAGCAAAATCAGGACGAAATTCATAACACTGCTCTGCTATCATCTGAACATTTTTATCAGCAACAAGAGCTTTAATAATAAACAGGTGAGGATTTTTTCGTACTACAGATAACGTACTCCTGCCAATAGATCCAGTGGAACCGAGGATAGTTAATTTTTTCATTCTTTTACTCAAAAAAATAAAATTTAGTAGTCTCAAATGTAAAGGCAAACTAACGCGTTTGGTACACAACTTTGATCTCTCTTAAAGAGAGACTGCATGATTAATTTAATTCTCAATAATCAAATTGATAATCGGTAAAATACTAAAAATCTAATAATTCTTTTTCTTTTTCTGCCAATATAGAATCGATTTTCTTAATAAAAATACCGGTTTTTTTTTGTATCATATCTTGTATATGGCGAATACTTTCTTCATTCATCTTTGTATCTTTAATCAATATTTTTAGTTTATCATTTACATCACGTCGTATATTACGTAAAGCTATACGACCTTTTTCCGCTTCACCTCGAACCAATTTAATTAATTTATGACGACGCTCTTCAGTCAATGTTGGTAATGGAACTCGGATGCCCCCTGCTTCTGATCTTGGGTTTAAACCAAGATCAGAGGTGATAATAGCTTTCTCAACTAAAGAACTCATTGAGGGATCAAAGAGATTAATTTTTAAAGTGCGCGAATTCTCTACAGTTATGCTAGACAGTTGAGCAAGTGGAGTTAAAGAGCCATAATAGTTAATCATGATACCATCTAGAAGAGATGGTGCAGCTCGCCCAGTTCGCACTTTACGAACCTGAGTGATAAACACTTCTACACATTTTTCCATGCGTATTTCTATATCTTTTTTAATGTCGTTAATCAAATTCTATTCCTTAGATTCTATATAAAATTTCCTAATATACTACTAGAAAATTTGGAACACTTTAAATATAAAGTATTTTTTAGCAACTCTTAGAAACATACGTACTTTCCAATATCGAAAAAAAATCTTAGTGCATAATATTAATGCATAATCAGTGTTCCTTCTTTTTCACCCATAAGAACACGACGAAGCGCACCAAATTTGTTTATATTAAATACGCAAATAGGAAGTGAATAATCTCGAGCCAACATAAAAGCTGATAGATCCATAACTGTTAATTCTTTCTTTAATACATCAGAGTAAGAGAGTTTCTCATATAAAACTGCTCCCGGATCATTCTTCGGATCAGAAGAATAAACACCATCTACGTTAGTCGCTTTTAATACTATATCTGCCTCAATTTCAATACCACGCAAGCAAGCAGCAGAGTCAGTAGTAAAAAATGGATTACCAGTACCAGAAGAAAAAATTACCACTCGATTATGATATAGTAATCGCATAGCTTTAGACCAACTATAGCTATCACATAACCCATTTAAAGAAATAGAAGACATTAGAGATGTCTTTACATAAATGCGATTTAAAGCATCAAACATAGCTAAACCATTCATTACTGTTGCTAACATCCCCATGTGATCAGCAATTACACGGTTCATACCAACTTTCGATAATCCAGATCCACGAAAAAAATTTCCTCCTCCAATCACTATACCAATCTGAGCACCCAATGCTACTAATTCTTTTAATTCTATCGCGATCCTTTCAAGTATATTGGCATCAAGACCAAAAACTTCAGAACCCTTTAACGCCTCTCCACTAAGCTTAAGAAGCACCCGTTGATATATAAGTTTTGTATTAGTGTTCATTCTTATCCCCCCCAGATGACACCTTTAGTAAAATTTCACTATTTTTCTGATATCATCTTAAGAGTATTATGTTAATATCAAAATTCTTGAATTATTGAAATCAAGATTTAATTTATTAGACACCACTTGATACTTGTTAATCTATGAAGATATTCTTATCAGAATTGAATCTGATATTAGATTATTTTAATCTCTTTTATCTAATAGAATCACCAACTTCAAATCGTACAAAACCCACAACAGATGCATCTTTTTCTTTTAAACACTGACCTACAGTCTTATTCTGATTCAGAATAAAAGTCTGGCCGGTAAGTGACACTCTATCCATAAATTTCTGCATGCGACCTTGTATTATTTTTTCAGCAATTTCTTTTGACTTACCAGATTGCATAGCAATACCTAACTGAATTTCAGTCTCATTCTGTATTACCTCTTTAGATATATCTTCTGGCGTTATATATTCAGGTTGACTTGCTGCAATATGCATAGCAATTTGTTTAGAAAATTCTGTATCATCTGAAATCGTAGAGAGAAGAACTCCAATACGCGTGTTATGCAAGTAATAACTTATTAATTCACCCTCTATCACAGCTAAACGACGAATGTTAATATTTTCACCCATCGTTACAATAAGTTTTATACGTTCTTCTTCAAACTTAGCTCTTAAAACCATAAGATCATTAATTTTATCAGCAAAAGAAGCATTAAGAACTCGATTCACAAACAACTGAAAACTAGAATGTTTAGCTACAAAATCAGTTTCACAATTAACCTCAATCATTACACCGTAATTGCTTTCAGTTTTTATGTTTACTATTCCCTCTGAGACGACATTTCCTGTTTTTTTTGCGGCTTTAATAGCTCCAGATTTACGCATATTTTCAATTGCTAATTCAATATTACCAGAAGAGACAGTCAGAGCTTTCTTACAGTCAACAATGCCTGCATTTGTGCGCTCACGCAATTCTTTTACTAAAGCACTTGTAATATCTACCATGATCTGCCCTCAGTTTACTCGGCTCTATAAATCATATACTTATAGATTAAATCTAAACTATAGCTTTGAAGATTCATCTCTCTTTTTTCCACAAACTATACAACACCCATGCATCTAAAACTGTAAATAACAAACTTTTCAAGTAAAATACCTTAAATTTATATAGAAAGATAATCTATACCTAACATGGTAAGTTTTCTTCCTGAGAAATCATATGGACTTCTTCCAAATTTTGTGGCATATTTAGAAATAGTCCTTCACAAACTACATTTTCCACTATATTTAAATACAGACTAACTGCGCGAATCGCATCATCGTTTCCGGGAATAATAAAATCGACACCATCTGGATTCGAGTTAGTATCAACAATAGCAAACACTGGAATCCCTAAATTATTTGCTTCTTTGATCGCAATCTCTTCATGATAGGCATCGACCACAAAAAGCGCATCTGGCAGCCCCCCCATTTCTTTAATTCCACCTAAACTATTCTCAAGCTTGGCTAACTTACCAGCACGAATCAGAACTTCTTTCTTTGTCAATTTATCAAAAGTACCATCCTGAGACTGAATTTCTAAATCTTTTAGATGCTTAATTGACTGTCGTACAGTTTTCCAATTGGTTAGCATTCCACCAAGCCAGCGGTGATTGACAAAAAATTGATTGCAATTGATAGCATGTTCCTTGATAGATGCGCTTGCAGCACGTTTAGTGCCCACAAAAAGAATTTTTCCTTTACGGGATGATATCTTTTTTAATTCAGATAAAGCCTCATTAAACATAGGAACAGTTTTCTCAAGATTAATAATATGCACCTTATTACGAGAACCAAAGATAAATGGCTTCATCTTTGGATTCCAGTAACGCGTCTGGTGACCAAAATGCACACCAGCTTGTAACATGTCGTGCATGGAAATAGTTACCATGATCACCTCTATAAATATAATTGTTTAAAATCAAAGCGCTAAGCATCCTATAATGTAGGAGTTTTCATTTTTATCAAATAAAAATAAAAATATATTTAATGTTGATCAGTCTATTGTAGATATAGTTTTAAATATACTAATAATTATATAAACTTGTTATTATAATTACTGGCACAACTAATTCGAACCTTAAACCTAAATCAACATAGACGTTCCAGTTCAGTCCTATCTAATAAAAAACGACATACACCAACCATCCATCTATAATATAACGCCCAGTTATTATAAAATCTAAATAAAAAAACTAACATCTTCACTAACACTTATCTATCTTTTCTTTTTAATTCAGACACAACTATCAACGACCGAGATATAATATCTTAATTTTGTTCAATCATTCATTGAGTATTTTAAGAAATATCGTCTTGGTTAAAATACGATTTCGATTATTAAAAAATAATGAAAACATAAAGAATCTATTATGCGTAGAAAGATCTAAACAGCTAAACGAATATTTTAGTTAAAGAACGGAAAATTATAGTTATTTCTACCCTAATTTAAGAGCATAATCCCTTTCGATGGTAAAAAATAAGACAAACCCATCACGCTCTCAATATTGAAATATTGTTTATTACTTTCATGAAAACGCTAAATTAAATTTAAACAATGTTAATCTTTACATTCTACACCCTTATTTTACCGTTATTAAATCCATAAAAATCGTAATCTATCACTTAACTTTAGCACTTCTTTCTGATTCTACAAGAAGTATGCAAATTACAAATAATCTTTTACAGGTTCTCAGTTACACATATAATATACTTGATAGATCTAAACGAATCATCTAGATCCTTACAGTGTTTTACTCAAATCTTGATGTTAACTACCAACTAACACTTGTATAGCAATCTATGTAAATGAATTTATATCTTCAAAAATCGCCTAATATTTTTTATAACTAGACAACTACTCTAATTCATAGTCATATATTATAATGACTCTTGATCTTAAAAAGATTTTGACTTACACAGTATTTCAGGACAACCTTATTCATCTAAATACTAAAAAAACCACATTTAAATATAATAAATAAAATTACAACTTATTATGAACTAATTTTCCTAAAACATAGAAACATATATGTTCATTAATTATGGCAATAAAAATCCGTCAGTTAATTTGATATGTAATATCAGGCCGAAAGCACATGAAAGTTATTAAAATTACTACACATCTTCACTTATTCTTTCTAGAATGAAATGAATTGTTCTGCCATATTAATTATATCTTTGCTAATACTTACTAATACAATTATAGAACTAGTTAAAAAATAATTATCAACTTGGAAAAAAAATGAATATTCCAATCAAAACTAATAAAGAAATACAAAAAATGAGAATAGCCGGTATGCTAGCAGCGGAAGTACTTGACATGATTAAGCCATATGTTATTCAAGGCGTTAGTACCGCTGAATTAGATCGTCTTTGTCACGATTATATCGTGAATAAACAACATGCTATATCTGCCTGCTTAGGGTATCGTGGTTTTCCAAAATCTGTATGCATTTCAGTTAATGATGTTGTTTGTCACGGTATCCCTAGTGAAGACCAAATCTTAAAAAATAGTGATATTGTAAACATTGACGTTACGGTACTTAAAGATGATTACCATGGAGACACGTCTACTATGTTTATAGTTGGCAACACCAGTACCCAAGCATATCACCTGTGTGATATAACGCAAAAAAGTCTCTACTATGCAGTTCAGCTTGTAAAACCAGGAATTCGCTTGCAAACACTAGGATATCATATTCAAAAATTTGTTGAAAAACACGGATTCTCAATAGTACGTGAATATTGTGGTCACGGTATTGGAAAGAACTTTCATGAAAACCCACAGGTTCTTCATTATAAATCTTATGATAATGGAATAATTTTACAACCAGGCATGATATTTACCATTGAACCAATGGTTAACGTGGGTAACTGTCAAATTCGAATTATGAAAGATGGCTGGACAGTAAAAACTCAAGACCATAGTCTATCAGCGCAATACGAACATACTATTCTAGTAACTCAGAATAGCTATGAAATTTTAACTCTTCGTCAAAGTGAAACAATTCCAATACTGGTTGGTTAACAATTCATTTAATTTAATAATTATGTAAAACTAAATGAGAAATAAGATTTAATCTGGTAGATGTCTTCTCAATAACTATCTATGAATAATTTAGAAGATAGATTTTTAAATAAATATCATTATAAAAAATTTAAACTTTTCTCTTGCATCTCTTTTCTCTTTTATCTAAAGATACATATTTCTTATACAAAAAAACATAACCAGATAATTTACAATCCTATTTATACATAAGATCATTATAATATCATTAAAATATCATAACTTTTATATTATTAACATAATCTCTTGAGCCATACCGTTCTGCGCAAGTAACTTAATTAAGACAGTTGCACACATAAATAATACCTAATAATTCAATATTATTAGAAAATTGTATATAAAAATCAACTGAAACATATATTTATTATATATTTCATTATATAGAAATATTAAATTCTTTTATCATAATAGCAGGAATTATGAGTCATCTGTAATCTAATTTAAAATATTAATGATATATATAATTCCTTTATCAATATCAAATTATTAAATTGTAGAAAAACTATATAAAACTAGAAAACTCCAGATAAAAAATATAAATAGAGAAAAAATCACCTTTAATTACACAAAATCGATAATGATAAATTATGAACAACTCAATTTTTTAAAAAATTAACTTAATTACCAAAACTATCAATACTAGTGACTTTTAATATGTAAATGATTTAGTGTATGTCTATATACCTATATCGATAGATATTTTTCCAAAATATAAGATAATCAATGATTCCAACATTTTATATATATCGCATATTATCATGAATAATCTTAAACTTATTGCATAATCAATTGATTATAGTCTGATGGAAATAAATATTATCTTAATAATATTTTTCTTGTTTCAGATTATTGATCTTGTCATTTAATTCATATATATTACATTCTTTATTTTACAATTAATGTAATTAAAAATTCATCATTAAATATAATGATTTCATTTTTCTTCCTGTAATAATCTTTACATACAGATATATTGATAAATAAAATATTAAACCATAATGCATTATTAGCTAATAAAACAAACTTTTTTTGTTTGATCAATTTTAAATCAAAAAAACATATCTTTGTTCATACACAAAGAATTTCATTAAGTAAATTATTAGTTTCACTTCATATTAGTAAATATTTAGACTTTAGACCTCTGAAGATAGAGCTAAAAAATATTCTAGTATAAAACCGATCTTTTGATAGATCAATGATATAATTTATATTAAATAAACATTGTTTATCACATATAAAATCTTACATTAAAAATCATCAAATACAATACACGTGAATAAACTTACACTTTATCAACATGCAATAAAAAATAAATATTCTTTAGACCTAAAAAATGTAATTCAAACTAAATATACCCCAAATATAATAATTATTTAAAAATAAATTATAATATGAAATCAAACTCATCCTTTTACATCAGATCAAGAATATTAAAAACGCTAAATTCTATTTATATAATAATTAAATTTAATTATGAAATATAATTCATAATGACATATATTATCTATTAGAAATAAACAATAATAACAACTTAGTACTAAAATAGTAGTCTATGTACTAACGATGATTGAATTATTAAACGCATGGGATAGGCATTTAAAAACAATCAATATTTATATAATTTTACTGTAATAAAAAGTTTAATCTAATTTTACTATTATGATCACTTAAATATCATGATGTTAATGCATACACATAGTCACTCTTCTTGGTTTATATAACTTTATCACTAGAGTATAAATACGACTCTATATTAAAATAGATATAAAATTATATATCATGTATATAGATATATGTTATTTAGAATATGTAACAATTTCAAAGATACTTATAAAGTCCTCCTTCTTTATTAAACATTTTTAATTATTTCTATTTGTCACTACATAAAAACAATCAAATTGGAAAACAATGAATCTAAAGAAAGTACCAGCAATTTTTTTGATCGAGATGGGACGATTAATATCGATCACGGATACATCTCAGATAGTAAAAATTTTGAATTTATTGATGGAGCTATTGAGGCGATGCGCGAACTAATAACAATGGGATTTATTTTAGTATTAATAACCAACCAATCTGGTATTGGTCGTGGTATTTTTAGTGAAAATCAATTCATCCAATTAACACATTGGATGTCTTCATTTCTTAGAAAACATCATATTCATTTAACAGCTGTCTATTTCTGTCCTCATCATCCTAATGCAGTAATAGAAAAATTACGACAATCATGTGACTGTCGTAAACCAAAACCAGGAATGCTTTTTTCTGCTCAAAAAAGATTGCACATTAATATGCTAAATTCCTATATGATAGGAGATAAGGTCGAGGACATGCAAGCAGCAAAAGCCGCTGGTATTGGAACGAAAATATTAATTCAAAACCAAAATATAATTAATTCAACCAACGCTAAAAAAATTGCAGACTGGATATTAGATGGTCTAAAAGATTTACCTTTACTTATTAAGCAAAGTAAAAAACAGTTGTAATATTATAAAAATAAGACCAGAAAAAACTTAACTAAAAAAACAATTAACTCAGTTATAAACTGGCACATTCTTTATAAAACAACTATAGATTATATCTAATACCAATATTTTAATAAACGGTAAAATTATAGAAATCGTCTATATCAAAATACATTTGATTTAAACATACATGAGATATGAAACGTATGTAATCTAAATTTTAATGATCTTTGAAACATTAAAATGAATTATCAATAATTATGAATATCATCAATAAATAACTATATACTGTAATCTGATATTTTTTCTATAACTTCATTAATATGATTATTATCTTTATATCCCAAGAATACAACAACTAATATTATTATTTTATCAAAATATAAAGGCAATGATTTCACATCCATATAATATTAATATATTCATATTACAAAAAATCATAAATAATTCTATATATAAATAGAACCATTTATTTTACAATTGTTATAAGAAATCCTACATATTACCACATCTTTATTACTCTATTTTTCGATGTTATAGAAAATATATATTTATATATAATGCCTAAATAATTAAAATTTTATTTTTTGTAATATTTTATACCAAAAATCAATGTCATGTATAAAATTAGATCTATTACTACAATAAATACCCATACTCTATTGCATATACAACACTTATCGATTGCCCTTTAGTTATTACCTATATTTATTCTAAACAAAATATAAAAATAATTGTGACTAAAAAATATTTTTTACATCTCAGAAATTATAAAAATTATATTATTTATATTTGAAATTAAATTTCACTAATGTTTTAAAAACAAACATTAAAATATCAACTCTGTTATGCTATATATAAATTATATAATAAAATAATTAAACCTTTACCATGTAAAGCAATATAAATACTCAATTTATAAGATCAATCACTTAAAAATAATTATAAAATCATGTCAGTATGGGACTTCTACTCCTTTGTTTTTCCTAAAAAAGAATGATTCTAATATTTTTCTATCACTTAATCTATGCAAAATAAATTTAAATATTATCTTTCGATATAACCAAAATGGTATCATAACTGTTTTTATGTTATAAAATAATTATCTATGCAATATTATTGGTTATTCAAAAAATGGAACTAAATGTATACACTAGGCTTTGTTGGATGGAGAGGAATGGTGGGGTCAGTTCTTATGCAGAGAATGAAAGAAGAACATGATTTTGATCTAGTTCATTCAGTTTTTTTTTCTACTTCCCAAGTAGGTCATACAGTACCATTCTCATTAAGAAAATTCACAAACACACTACAAAACGCTTATGATATTGATACACTAAAAGAAATGGATATTATCATCACTTGTCATGGTAAAGAATATACGCAAGATATTTATCCACGTTTACGAAAATCTGGCTGGCAAGGTTATTGGATTGATTCCTCGTCTTTTCTTCGTATGAGAAACGAAGCAATCATCATTCTGGATCCAATAAATCATAACCTGATCTATGATAGTCTCAATCTTGGTATTAAAACATTTGTTGGAAGTAATTGTACTGTAAGCTTAATGTTAATGTCACTAGGGGGATTATTCGCAAATAATTTAATAGAATGGGCATCTGTAGCTACATATCAAGCAGCTTCTGGCGCTGGCTCGAATCATATGCGTGAATTACTGGTTCAGATGGGAAAATTATATAATATCTTTTCTAAAGAAATACATAATCCATCCTCGTCTATTTTAAATATAGAACGAAAAATGACAAATATTGCTTGTAACAGTGTTCCTATAAATAATTTCGGAGTGTCACTAGCAATAAACCTAATCCCATGGATTGATGCATACTGCTATACAGGTCAAACACTAGAAGAATGGAAAGGTCAAGTTGAAACTAAAAAAATCTTGAATACTAAAGATACAATACCAATAGATGGTATATGTGTACGAGTTGGTTCACTACGATGTCATAGTCAAGCATTTACTCTAAAGTTGAAACAAGACATACCACTCTTAGATATTGAACAACAATTATCCGAACATAATCAATGGGTCAAAGTCATTCCAAATGAACAAGAGACAACCTTACGCGAGCTCACGCCAGCAATGGTTTCCGGTACATTGTGCACACCCGTTGGTCGCTTACGCAAGCTCAATATGGGTCCAGAATACTTAGCTGCTTTCACTGTTGGAGATCAATTATTATGGGGTGCTGCCGAACCACTACGACGCATGTTGCGTATCTTAATAGGATTAAGATAAATAAAATTATTTTCTTCACAATCTATTATAAATAATGCGCTGTTATTTTAGATATTTTGCAACTACATTAAAAATATAATCTAGTGAATAAATATTGTTTATATAACTCCTCCTTAAATCTAACTTTCTGACTATAATATATAAGTGATTTTTGTTAAAAATATTTATATACAAATCTAATAAAACAACCATTCTTATTAATTCCTGATATTCTTTTAATATGATATAATCAAATTAATTAAAGTATATATCTACACACAATATCTATACATCATCAACGTCTAAATCAATAATATAATTAAATTAGATTAAGATAAACTAATTATGATATCGCACCAATATACATCCATCTATACAACACAACATAAAATTAAACTCATTTTAAAATCAAATCTAACCCATGATTATAATAATCTTTCTTATTTATCGTTATTTTATTTTCTGATACATATTTAGAAAAATTTTCATTAGATACTAAGCTTATTGTTCTTGATCTAATATGATTAATATCATGCATATGATATTGACATTATTATATAATAATCAGCTTTCACACTATCTGATCCTATCACAATATTTTATTTTTTATTTTATTTTATAAAAAATACATCATCACCAAATGCTCAATGACCTAATAAAATATGCAAACAAGTCAAAAAACCGTAATCAAGAAAGAAATAAACTGAAATCTAACATAAAACTACTATTCTACATTGCTTCTGTCCTGTTACGCCCTTATTATGAATATTCATATCTTATAATGAATACATACGCTTGATGCAATATCTCTATAGTATCTAAGATACTATAAATATCTATATCACATTTACAAGATAAATCAATTATCCTTTATTTTATGATCATTAACAGGACAAATATGCTAGATCTCAATCTTCTACGTCATCAACCATACTTAGTTGCTAAAAAATTAGCACGAAGAGGCTATAATCTAGATATTCCAAAAATACTCCAATACGAAGAAAAACGAAAAAAATTACAAATTGAAACAGAAAAACTTCAAGCACAACGTAATACCCAATCTCAATATATTGGACAAGCAAAGTTACGTGGAGAAGATATAAACAAATTATGTCAAAAGGTTCATCTGATATCTATACATCTCGAAACACTTAAAAAAGAACTCGATGCGCTTATTATTAAAATCAATAATATATTAATGTCCGTTCCAAACATTCCTGATGATTTAGTGCCAGAAGGCCACGATAGCAATAGTAATAAAGAAATAAGACGATGGGGTCAACCAAGGAGGTTTAATTTTTCCATACGCGACCATGTTCAATTAGGTGAATTATCTAAAGGTTTAGATTTTAGTGCCGCAGTCAAAATAACAAGTTCACGCTTTGTTGTAATGAAAGGTCAAATAGCTCTCATGCATCGTGCTCTAAGCCAGTTTATGCTAAATCTTCATACCGAAAAACACGGTTATCAAGAATTATATGTTCCTTATCTAATTAACGAAACCAGTCTTATTGGTACTGGTCAATTACCAAAATTTGATTCAGATCTATTCTATCTTGCACCATTAAACGAAAAGAATGCTGACCAGAAATATGCACTAATTCCAACATCTGAAGTCTCAATAACCAACTTAATACGTGATGAAATTCTACAAGAGTCAGATCTTCCGTTAAAAATGACTGCACACACGCCCTGTTTCCGATCTGAAGCAGGCTCCTATGGTCGTGATACACACGGACTGCTGCGTATGCATCAATTTGATAAAGTAGAAATAGTACAAATCACTCGTCCTGAAGATTCTATGGATATACTAGATGAATTAGTCCAACACGCAGAAACAGTACTCCAACTACTAAATCTACCGTATCGCACAGTATTATTATGCACTGGAGATATGAGTTTTGGTTCAAACAAAACTTACGACTTAGAAGTATGGTTACCTTCACAATCTACTTATCGCGAAATATCTTCGTGTTCAAATATGGGAGATTTTCAAGCTCGTCGTATCAAAGCGCGGTATCGATCTAAAGAAAAAACACAAACACAACTAGTACATACTCTCAATGGCTCTGGTTTAGCAGTTGGGCGCACTCTAATGGCAATTCTAGAAAATTATCAGCAAGAAGATGGTAGAATTGAAGTGCCTATAGTTCTTCGTCCTTATATGAATAATTTATCCATGATAGGTTAATCCTATAGATGAACTGTCGTACATAATCTCAATAATTTAAAATAATTAATAATTTTTGAATATCTTTGACTTTTATATATCATTTACGTCTTTAATTTTATTTTTAAAATCAATAAATCAAAAATAAAAATTAATATTTAAAAATTAAGAAAAATTAATAAAAACTATCTTTAGATAATAGATTAATTCTAATTTTTGTGTCTAATTCATACAAAGAATAGGAGATAGTATAACTTAGTAAGAGTGAAACCAAAAAAATCTCATACCATGCTATTACTTCATTAATACTAACTCATGAATGAATTATTAAATTTAAGAAAATGGTAAAAGTGTTATAATATCAACATAAATATAAGGATATTAATAAATCGTATGATTTATATAAACATTATATATTTTGAATCTGCTCATCTAAAAACCACTCATATAGAATATCATATTCACGATACAATCTAAAATTGTAACGAAACTTACATTAAAATATACCCAATATATAAAAATTATATTATAGTTTCAATCATAATATTGTTCGTCTAAATGATTACATCATTTACTGTAAAATCCCTAGAACGAAAAATAAATAATAGATTAAACGTCTATTTTAAATCAACATTTATAAAATGATCAAAACCTTGAAAAAGTAGATCAACTGGTTTATCATGATCAAAAATGGTTAAACCTTCAGTTTTTGGAACAATTCGACCAATACAAGTATGATCTACTCCATATTTTCCTAGTGCAATATCTAAATTTAATCGATTTTTATTCGATATAGTAAAACATAACTCATAATCTTCTCCACCACTAAGTGCCCACTTAAGAACCTTAGAAGATGGAAAATGATCTCTTAGTTCAGATGAAATAGGAAGAGAATTCAAATCAATACGAGCGCCGCAATCACTAGCCTTAAGAATATGACGCAGATCAGAAAGGAGACCGTCTGAAAGATCAATAGCAGAACTAGCTAAATGGCGTAATGCTTGACCCTGGACCACTCGAGGAGTTGGTCTCAAATGTCGTTTAATAAGTACATTTTTAATAATTGAATTATTAACTGATACTTGGTTCTGCAATAATAACAAACCCGCTATACTATCACCCAAGGTACCTGTAACATAAATCCAATCACCAATACATGCGCCACTTCGTTTGAGCGCATATCCCTTTGGGACTGTTCCATAAACAGTTAATGTTATACTTAGAGGACCTCGTGTTGTGTTACCACCAATTAACTGTACTTTATATAAAGATAAAAACTTAAAAAGACTGTCACTAAAAACCTGTAACCACGCATTGTTTACGTTAGGTAATGTTATTGATAATGTTAACCATACAGGCTCTGCACCTGTTGCAGCTAAATCACTTAAATTAACAGCTAATGCTTTATAAGCAAGATCACAAGGACTGATGTCATGTAAAAAATGAACACCCTCTACTAATGTATCAGTACTAATAGCTAATGTATTATTCCTTGATATATTAACCAATGCACAGTCATCTCCAATTCCCGTTTCTACATCCTTTTGAACAAAAACAGTGCGATCAAAGTAACGTGAAATTACTTGAGATTCGCTAGTCCCCATGTTTAAGCCTCCAGAATTTAAAATGAGACTAATTATAAGAAGTGATAAATCATATAAAACTCTCACGAATCTGTAATGAAACCTTGTCTAATACTCCATTAATAAATTTATGACTATCTTGTGCCCCAAAGACTTTTGCAAGCTCGATACCTTCATTAATCGCTACTTTATAAGGCACATCCGAACGCTTATGTAATTCAAATAATGCAATACGTAAGATAGCTTTTTCTACTAATCCTAAATCAGCTAAATCACGAGATAAATGTGGCTCGATTAACTTATCTAGCTGAACATTGTACATAACAATACCATTAATTAATTCACGAAAATAAATAATATCAATATCTTTAATATTGTTCTCTTCCAGAATCTGATATTCAATCTCTGACATATTATTATTAGATACTTGCCACGCATATAGCGCCTGTACAGCACATTCTCGAGCACGACGACGAGAGGAAGGATTCACTAAACTCTCTCCTGGATCAATTCTTAATGGATTGTAATATATTAATCATTTCAAGAGCGGTGATAGCAGCTTCGACACCCTTATTACCTTCTTTCATACCAGCACGCTCTATAGCCTGTTCAGTGTTCTCTGTTGTGAGAACACCAAAAGCAACTGGAATCTCACTACTCACAGCTACACGAGATAACCCTGAACTAACTGCATTCGCTACAAACTTAAAATGGGAAGTTCTACCTCTAACCACCGTTCCAAGCGCTATAATTGCATCATATTTTCCGGATTTAGCCAAAACTTTAGCCGTTAATGGAAGTTCATAAGCACCTGGAACCCATACTACAGTTATGTAATCATCCTGGACTTGACCAATACGTTTTAATACATCAATAGCACCACTTAAAAGGCAATCATTGATAAAATTATTAAACCGAGCAATCACTAAAACAATACGAGCATCTGGGGCAATAATATCAGCTTCAATAAGATTCATACTCTTTCTTCCAAGGTTGATTAAACAACGCGAACAAAATTATTATACCGGACTACTCGTCAACCGATGTAATGTTAGGAACAACAATATGCGGTGTCAAAATTAACTTGATATCAGGACCAATCCGACAAATATGATTAAAATTAAAAGCTAGAGAATCTTTAAGTCTCTTTAATGGTGGTATTTCGCATAAACTACGTCCAGTATCACCTATTAGTTTAGGAGCCAGATAAACAATTAATTCATCTACCAACTGTGCATTTAATAATGCACCAGCGAATTTTGCTCCAGATTCTACTAAAATTACATTTATTTCTTTATATCCAAGCTCTAAAAACATAGAATATAAATTCAGATGATTTTCATCATATTTTACATCTAATTTTTTAACATTATTAGGCCAATCTAACTGATTATATTTAGTTCGTACCAACCAAGTTTCTCCAGGTTGGTCAATAATGCGATACTGAGGAGTAATGCGATTTTTATTATCAATAATTACACGAATGGGTTGCCTGAACCTCTCTACTGGATATAACTCTAACGCAGAAGAATCCAGCTCCTTATAACGTACAGTTAATTCTGGATTATCCATTATAACAGTAGAGCTAGTAGTAAGAATCGCTGAACTTTGTGCACGTAAATTTTGTACATCAGATCTGGATTCCTTAGATGTAATCCACTGGCTTTCTCCATTGGCAATGGCAGTTTTCCCATCCAATGATGCTCCTAATTTTAATTGTATCCAAGGCAAACCCTTACGCATACGTTTGAGAAAACCACAATTTATTTTTTCTGCTTCCAGCGCCATTAACCCTTCAGAAACATGTAGACCTGCTTGTTGTAATCGATGAATGCCTTTTCCTGATACTCTTGGATTTGGGTCTTTCATAGAAACAACAACCCGAATGATTCCAGAAAGAATAAGAGCATCACAACAAGATGGAGTGCAACCATAATAAGTACATGGCTCAAGAGTTATATAAGCGGTAGCTCCTCTTGCTTTTTCACCAGCCATAAGTAAAGCATGAGCCTCTGCATGTAAACCACCTCTGTACTGATGATAACCTTCTCCAACAATAGAATCATCACGCACCAAAACACATCCAACATTTGGGTTTGGTGCAGTGGTAAACCGACCGCGATAAGCCAATTCTAAAGCACGAGCCATATAAATTTCGTCACTCATAATATCAACCTTGAATCTAGATCATTTTTTTTAAAAATCACACAAAGATCTATTGCATCATGATACACTTAATCTACATGAATTCAGATTCATGTATTACTATTATAATCTCAAATATCACCAACCTCCTTCAATAGAATCAGAATATATATCGATACCTAACTTATAAATTTAGCTATCAATACGACTAAAATATATTGTACTATAACTAGCTACATAAAATTATAAATTAAATATCTTTAATCTATTTTCTATAACACATGCTTATATGAATACTTTAGTATAATTTAAAATACCAATATTATCAAATCAAGCCACTATATTTAAGGTAATCAAAACCACCTTATTTAAATATCTGAACAAAAAATAAAAAATTAATTCTGTAATCTTTTTAAAAATGAAAATAAATCACATTAATTTTCTTCAAAATTGCACACAATATAAAATCTAACTATCATTTTTTTTCATAAAATCTAATTTACTCACTTAAATATTTTTCTTCATTCTTAGAATGATATTTAAGTGCATATTCAGTTATCTATAATTAACATACCGTAATTAACTTATCGCATGAAAACCAAAACAACATAAAAATAATAATTTTTAGATAAATTTTCTTCACTTTCAAAAAATTATCTGTATAAACTAAATATAATTTATATAGTATTGTCAAGTAAGCGTGTCTATATAAAATAAAAGTTAAATAATAATGCCAAATTAATTCTAATTTTAATAAACTACATTAAAATTATTATTATTGATACATAGATGCAAATTTTTAAATCAATTTTTAATAAAATTATATAAAATTTTCCCATGAAACATATTTAAAATATATCAACATTTAATAACTTAATCTTCAATATTCCCAATCTACTCTATTTCTCTTTTTAAAACTAAACAGGTTTCTAAAATAGAAAAAAACAATAAAAAATAGCTATACTAATACATGATTATTAACCTTCTCAATCAAATTAAAGAAATATGAGACGGATTAACATCACCTAATCTTTATACCTCACTCATTCTTCTTAATTTTTGCTTTATAAGAAGAAATTCATGCCTTAATAAACACCTTATAAAATCTCATTTTAATTATCTCTAATATATGGATACTACTAGACTTGTTATCTAATAAATTAATCAAGAAAAATACAACTAGAAGAGAGGCATACATTTGAGTCTTCTTTCTTGCAAATTACTAAATTAAATTTAATTTCATAAACTTAAAATAATTCTCTAATACAGAGAATGCTAGAAGATTCTTTATCAACTAGAATCTATAACTTCTAATTTCATACTAAAACATCATAACTCATTAATCAACAATCATATCATATCAATATATTGTCATCTAATCAGTATCTGGTTCTAATATAATCTTAATTAACTTAGAGCAAAGGAATTATTCTATAATTATATTATATTAATGGCCACATATATATCTCAAATATTCCACGATAAAACCTAGCAAAATCTCTATTAAAAAGATTATAAATTAACCTTTCAGTAGCATAACGAAGAATTATTCACTATAGAAGTTATTAATAACTAGTTTTAATTACTGTGACCTTCAAGTGGTCACATTACAATCAATTTAAGTTATTTTACTAGATATTCAAGTAAGAATCGAACCTATTCTAATTAAAATCTTTTAATATTTTTATATATTACAAAATATATATTTTCTCTGTCACTATATTCACCTCTAGTTATATAAATATTTTCTTTTGAAAAATCATCAGATCAAGTTATGAATGACATACTCATATTATAATAACTATTTTATCTTAACTAAGATAAAGGGAAAATCCTATCAAATTAGATTACTGAATCAGTAATATAATTAAAGTACAATTATAAAATATATTTATATAAATAAAATTATCTTATTCAAGATACGTAAATACATTCAAACTAATATACATAGTAAGAACTCTAAATCAAAAAAACAAATTTTGATCAATTTCATACATGTTTTGGAAACATTTTATTCTTAACAAACCTACTCAAAATAAAATATTACATACTTCATTCGTACGACACTAAAATACAACCTAATCTGAAAATATTTTCATTATTCATTATTTTTATTTAACTAATCAAATGAACCTTCTATAACATCTTAGACTAAGATGTTTTTTTAAATACTCGGTATATGGATTTGATTACTAATAAACAATAATAAAAAATCTATTGTATATTGTTATAATAATGATTATACCATGAAATGAAATGTGACACACCTATTTCTATTGAAGTGTGAGATACAGAACCTAAAACTTTTACTAATAAACTAATATCAGCATGTGTTCCACACATATCTCCAGCCTGCATAGGCAGCATATTCTTATCTGCTACCCGCCCCAGTGCTTTTTCTAGAGCATGAATATAAGAAATTAAACTTACAGGTTCACTATTACCAATGTTATAAATCTGATAAGGCACACATCTATTAGAGAGATGATCCACATCTTTAGTAACTAATCCTGTACCTCTATTTATTGGAATTATGTCTTGTAAAGAAATCACAGAGGTAACTAAATCATCAATATACGTAAAATCACGCTTCATATTACCATAATTATAAACATTGATTTTTTCACCAGACAGTATTGCTTTGGTAAATTTAAATAACGCCATGTCAGGACGCCCCCATGGCCCATATACAGTAAAAAATCGAAGACCAGTCGTAGGAATCCCATATAAATAGGAATAACTATGAGACATTAACTCATTAGATTTTTTAGTGACAGCATAAAAAGAAATTGGATGACTAGTATCATCATCTATTTCATATGGCATATTATCATTAAGACCATATACTGAACTAGAAGAAGCATACAATAAATGCTCTACTTTGTTGTAACGACAACCTTCTAGAATATTTAAATACCCTAAGATGTTAGAATTAACGTATGAAAAAGGATCAAATAGAGAGTTACGAACACCCGCACAAGAAGCAAGGTGAATAACACGTTGAAAACTGTGATCTCGAAATAAATTTGCCATGACCTCTCGATTAACTATATCACATTTAATAAAAGTAAAGTTATCTGAGTTTCTAATCGTAGATAATCGATCTATTTTTAATGTCATATCATTATGATAATTATTTAAATTATCTATTCCAACCACTTCATGACCTATGCTTAAAAGGGATTGAGTAACATGCATCCCAATAAATCCAGCCGCTCCTGTAACCAAAAATCTCATACTATCCCCATTTTTTCTAAATGTTTGAACGTATCTCTTAACACTTCACTTTATATCACTCTTTATAACATTCTTAAATTAATCCTAAGTCTTTCTGAATATCTCATACACTATACAACACGCTATTTAGCGCATTTTCCTAAAACTTATTTCATATCACTATAATCTAAAAAACTAATATAGCTATAAATGTCTTGATGCATGTTCAATAACAATTCGTATGTTCTCGTCGACTAAATCCAAACATAACTGATAAGTCGTTCGCGCTCGTAAGCAATCAGGATAACTTACATCTTTAATGTAACCTTGATTGCGTAAATTTAACACTAAAGAACTAAAAGATAACTGATCAAAATACTCTAAAAAATTAATACCAGATACAACAGATAAACGTCGTGCTATAGTACGGCTCTGTTTTTCTAACATACCACGATTAATCGTAGAAGAAATACTCAAAAGATAAAAAATGATAGAATAACGTTGTACTATAGTACGACTCCCTTCTGCTAAAAGCTGTAAAATATGAAAAGAATCTGGATTAAATCGCAAAAAATTTTTTTCTTCTATTAGCAAACCCTGTCGTTCCATTTCAACAATGAACATATCTAGTGCTTTAGATAGATTATCAACAGTCCATCGAAGAAATAATTCACTTTTAATAATAGGATAAATTACACTTATATGTTGAAGAAGGTCAAGATAACTGACCACTTTCTTATTTATAAGCAGAGATGCAATCAATGCTGGTATTACTAAAACATGGTAAATATTATTCCGATAATAAGTAGCCAATACTACTTGTGTAGGTTTTAACATAATGATGTCATCTATACTGTCTTGAAATACATTGAATTTATCCATTTTTAACGCGTGATCCAATAATTGTTGTGATGTGATTGTTGGTAGCGTTAACTCAGAAGAATAAGATGTATTTCGTAAAAGATTCATATAACAATCAATCTGATTAATTAATTGTTGACGAGATAAAGAATGTGTACGCGAAGCCAACAAAGCAGTTGCACACAAATTGATTGTATTAACAACTACAGCATTATTAATGCGTATCATAATTTTTTGCGCAATCTCATTAACAACTGAAGTTAACCAAGCTGGTCGTTGAGATTCTAGTGAATTAATACTTTTACGCCAATCTGGTACTTGATGAGTTAAATATTCTGTTAATAAAAGCGGTTCACCGAAATTAACATAGCTCTGACCAAGATTGCGCAAACAACACAATCCACGTATAATGGATAAAATACCTTCTTCTTTTTTAGAAGTTCCACGTAATTCATCAGCATAAGTCTGAGATTCTAAAACATGTTCGTAACCAATGTAGATCGGTATAAATACAATTGGGCGATGACCATCTCGTAACATAGCCTGTATTGTTATAGATAAAATACCAGTTTTTGGATTTAACAAATAACCCGTACGTGAGCGCCCACCTTCAACAAAATATTCCACTGAAGCTCCACGAATAAAAAGATCGCTCAAATACTCACGAAAGACCGTAGAATAAAGCTTATTACCCTTAAAAGAACGACGAATAAAAAATGCACCCAAACGTCTAAAAAGAAAACCAACTGGCCAAAAATTAAGATTAATACCAGCAGCAATGTGAGGCGGAACTAATCCCTGATTATAAAGAACATAGGAGAGAAGAAGATAATCGATATGACTACGATGACAAGGAACATAGACTAACTCTTTTCCAGTTTTCGCTAAGCGCCGTATGCGATCAGCCCCTGTAATATTAATTTTTTCATAGAGTCGTTTCCACGCCCATTTCATAATATGCGATGTAAAATACAGAGCTAAATCAGATGGATTAGAAGCTATTTCTTTTATAAATCTTACAGCATGCTTTCTTGCTTTCTCTGTAGAAATCTGTTTGCTGTTGGACTCATCGTCTATAGCTTTTTTTATTGCTCTCGATTCCAATAATTTATGAAATAAATTCTTTCGAACTGGTAAAATCAGGCCCACCATAGCTAGAAGATGACGAAAAAAATGCATACGAACTACTCTTATCAGAACCTTAGAGTCCCTTTCTCTTTTCTAGGTATTCATTATAAAATAATACAGTAACTCTAATCTTAAAAAACGAATAAAACTATCACAACCTAAAAATATAATTAAAAGTTTATATATACTATTTAACGTTACATAAGAATACACGCTTTCTTATTTTTTCGTTCTCTAAGTAAAGAACGACCAAATATTATAGAAACAAACACAATTTGAATATTAATGTCAGAATTCTTATTCTTTAGGTCCATAGCATAATGCAAAAAAACTTACTAAATCTAAAGATTGGTAAAGATGAGAAAAGAAACTTGTTTTTATGCATAAATACAACATCTGGTATATTCTTATCATCAACGCCCCCATTCTTCTAATGAATCAGGAAGATTTTTCTTACGACACTTCGTTTGCAATGTAAATAAATCAACTTGTGACTCATGAGATAAGACATATACCCCTTGGTTGAGATCTATCGATATCCAGTTCATATGTTAGATTATCAGGAATGACTGTGCTTTTTACTAAAATTCTCATACAAAATTGCCATAAATTATAGTATAGCTTTCGCTAATCCAACATAAATGAAACAAAACCTCTTTAAAAAAACTATAAACCTATCAGAATGAGTTAATCAGATACAATGTATTATCACAGACCTGATACTAACTATCATTATATACTCATTGCATATTTTATAATTGATTAATAACAAATTCTCATAAACCAATTGATATAAAAGAAAGTTATATAAACATTATAGATATCTATAATTGAATTTTCTTTACACCCTTATTGCAATCAATGAATAACATTAATCAATATCCTGTAATATGACCTTAGTGATATTTAATCTGACTTCATAAATTAGTTCAAATATAAAATATTATTTAATATAATAATATAGATTTTCTTTCTAGAAAATGTATATTATCTTATTTTTATAAATCCAGATTAAACCATCCTATGCTAAGACTTAAGATCAATAATTCTATATAGATTATCTTTTTACTATGTCTATTTATAATTCTATTAATCCGTCATGTATAATATATCTATATCTTTTCCTTATGATTGCATTATTAATTTAACTAAAATAAATAAAGCTTACAATAGACCAATTATCATCTGATCACAATATGGCATATTTATGTAAATTTCATTCTAATTTCTAATGAAATATATCAACATTACCACTGATTTGCTTTATGCCTAAAACAAATTAATAACTCATAAAAAACTTACCACCTCTAAAGTAACTAAACATTCCTGTGCATATAAAATTTTATTAAATAAATAGGAAATTAATATTTGTATTATGAAGACCCTATAAAGCTCACATAAAATTATATCATTATGGAATAATTGTAAGTTTAATATATTATATTTAAATGCAATATTGTAATTAAGAATAAAACAATCCAGCATGGATATGCTTACTATATTAAAAACAAGAATATTTTACCTTAAATACAAATCTTACTATTTAAATAAAAACAGATTACATAACAACTTTCAATATAATTACGCGCCTTCTTCTAGACCAGATATTAAAGATTCTAAACATGCTTTACACAAAGTTATCAATCAACTAACAAATAACTTGATGTATATAAATTTTCCATTAATATGACTTATCTCTGATTAAATTAGAGATAAAATAATAACGAAATTATGCCTATTTCTCTTCTAGCAGAAAATAAAACTTATAAATCTACTTTTCTATGCTAATCTAAAAAAGTTTTCGTATAATCTATTATAAGAATGATAATACAAAATCTATTTCTTGAGTATCTTGATAGAATCTTCATTCTAAAATGAATTTAGTAGTTTTATTCTTCCATTATCTAGTCAATGTAATTCATGAATAAAGCAATCAATATTTCTAAAATAAATATTAATTTATCTCAACAACAATTCTCGTTAGCGAATCACATTGCTACCAATACACTCATCTCATATAGTATTTCATAAACATTAATATACTCTTCCTCAAAATATAATTCATCCACTTGCAACAGTTTCTAATTTTTTTTTAAAACCATTAAAAGAGATTAAATGACCTATAAAACTTGAATATCAATATTTTCTATGACCTAAACCTAACCTTTAAATTAAAGATAGACAAAATAGACTATGATCTATTTCTTCATAAAACAACAAAAGAAGAAGTATTTAATATGTATTATAAAATAATCATTAATATTAGTATAAAAAACCTTCATTAATCAGAGCCTATCATATATAAATAAAAATAACACAAAGAACTCCAACCTATTAGGCACGCCTAAAACTTTGTAGGCACACTTTACACCAATCAGTTCTATGCTTTATATTAAAATACAAATCTCAATCAAAATTTAAGGACTTTACTATAATACATCTCATTAATTTTTACATAAATCAGTCTAAATACTATGTCTATAGTACATATAGTTCTGTGGTATTAATACCTGAATCATGTTATCTAACATTTCTAATCTTTCTAAAAGAAATTATCATATAAATTAGTGTTCATCTAGTTTTCATTAAATCCAATCACATTAAATCACTATATCAAAAACCAACTCCTACCTTTAAAATAAAATATTTTAAATTAAAACAAAATAAAATTGATTACATATGTTACAAGAATTAAAAAATTACTAACTAGTTAACATCTAATACTAAAAGTATTCTCATAAGATGTAAGTAAAATTAAACACAATTATAATTACACTAAGCAGTCGTAAATATAAATATGTTTATATAAACAATATATTATTGTAAATTTTTACTAAATCACGAAATATAATAAGAATATCATGTCCAAACAAATGATAAAAATACCAAAAAAAATCTAAATATTATGATATTGAAGATATGATAATAAGAACCATAAATAATACAAAAATCTAAACTTTTAAAAAAAAAGAAAAACTGATTTTATATAAAAAACTATGATACATTATAACATCCATAGTTTAGTTATTTAATCTTTGTTAACTCCCCTGATGAAGAGATACGGAAAGCATTTCGACAAAAAAATAATAAAGGATCATCCATTTTACTATCGCTATAACCAATTTTAATATTTAAAGGTTTACCAAGTATTAACTCCAATTGTAACACTTTTTCATATCCTACACAACGAACTAAAAGTGCTCTTCCCCCACAAAACCTTACCATCTGGCTCGCAAGAAGTTTTACTCGAGGAAGAAAATACGAATTACCATATACGATCTCTACGAGACGCCTAGGTGAACCAGTAATTAACCAAACTTCAGTGTCTACAGAAGAAATATGCTGTATTAGATGTTCTTGTACTTTCGGAAAAGGAGTGAGGTACTTCCTAAACCAATTAGCAAATTGCTCTTCTCTCTTTGTAAGAGTGGATTCACTGTGTCCAAATGTAATAGACCAAAGAAGAAGACTTGTTAACCATCGCGATGAATAACCTTGTACTAAAAAAACGCATCCAATTATAGGAAAAATAAAAATTAGCAAAAAACAATTCAACGGTTGACGCCATAGAAGCCATAATATAAAAGAGCCAAACATATCTTCTCGATGTAACGTACCATCGAGATCAAAAAAGATCACACGCTTTCGCATCGACTAACCACAATCCTTTAATCCTATTTAATTGTATTAAAAATACTAACAATATAATCTATATTAATGAAATATATTCTTATTAAAGAAGCGTTATATTATAAAAAATACTATTTTTTAAGGTCTTTTCCTCCTTAATAATTAATATCATTCAATCGATTGACTATATTGTCAATTATGTAAAAATTATGTTAAAATATATCTCTTTAGTGCTATCAATCTCTTAGATGCATATAACTTTTAATCATAACAATAAGATTACATGATTAAAATCCAATTCAATAACAATCCCTTAAATAAACTTTATGTGTTTCGCTTATAATTATTGCATCTTTCATTACAATAATAGTCAATCATAATATTATGTTATGTACCTTTCGGTAAAACTATCATGCAATTTAAAATTAAATGATCTATAAAATAAATTCTTCTCTATTCTTCTAGAGAAGCAGTTCTCTTACGAAGAGTGTCTTTAATTAACTTTTGCAGTTCACCGCTTTGAAACATATCTATGATAATATCAGAACCTCCACACAATTCACCATTAATCCATAACTGAGGAAAAGTTGGCCAATTTGCATACTTTGGCATCTCAGAACGAATATCCGGATTCTTCAGGACATCTATATATGCAAAGCGCTCTCCGCATGCTTCTAGAGCCTGAACAGCTTGAGCCGAAAAACCACAACTTGGCAGTCGAGGAGAGCCTTTCATATATAACAGAATAGGGTTCTCAGAAATCTGTCTCTGAATTTTTTCAACAATACTCATTTATTATCTCCTTAATTGTTAGAATAGATATTAATATTTATTACATACTCATGTTTTAATAATATATTTTTGTACATATACAATAAAAAAATACTTTTAGTCTATTTTAGACTACTTCAAAGCTCCTAAATCATTTAGAAACCATCGTATTATTACCATAGTGTGACAATATCTGATGCCTAATAGTAAACCAAATTTTATAAAATTTCAATTCTATTGACTATAACCACACTCAAACTAGACTCTTCTATACTTATACTCCAAAATAAGATAATAATGATCATGCATAATCTAAGTAAAATTTATCTAGTACTAAATTAAAGAGCCACTAAACCTAATCAACAATCTACAAGAATTATAATCCTAATGCAAATTATGTTTATCTTGTCTTTATTTGTTATAAGATGATAAAACCTCAAATAAGTTAAAAAGAGTAAGCACCATGTCTCAATATAGTCAAAAAACAATCAAAGCAGTTATTCCAGCTGCTGGACTAGGAACACGAATGCTCCCTGCTACAAAAGCAATACCAAAAGAAATGTTACCATTAGTTGATAAACCACTTATTCAATATATCGTAAATGAGTGCGTCTCTTCTGGTATCAATGACATTGTTCTAGTGACAAATACATCTAAATTTTCTATCGCAAATCATTTTGATGCTGATTTGCAATTAATAACTACACTAGAACAGCACATTCAAAAACAACTCATAAAAGAAATCTACTCTATCTGTCCTAAATATATTAATATTATTCAGGTTCGTCAGAAGATAACTAAAGGACTTGGAGATGCCTTGAGTTGCGCATGGCCAGTTATTGGATATAATCCGGTTGTGGTGATTCTTCCTGATGTTATCCTAAGTCAGCATGAATCAGATTTATCAAAAGATAACCTAGCAAATATGATTGAAGTATTTCATCAGACAGGATACAGTCAAATCATGGTTGAACGAATGACGGATGTCACATCCTATGGTGTGGTGGACTGTGGAGGAACACAATTAAACCCAGGTGACAGAACTTTCATAGTAGATATAATAGAAAAACCCACAGCAGACAAAGCGCCATCAAATCTTATAGTAGTAGGACGTTATGTACTTTCCAAAGAAATCTGGCCTTTGCTATCTAAAACACCTATTGGCTCTAATAATGAAATTCAACTCACCGATACACTTGCAATGCTAATAGAAAAAGAAAAAATTGAGGCATATCATCTAAAAGGAAAGAGCTATGACTGCGGTAACAAACTGGGTTATATGCAAGCTTTTGTTGAATTTGGAATAAACCATCAAACACTTGGAAATGATTTTAGGACGTGGTTAAAAAAGACCATAGAGATAATTAATTAATAATATCTATTATTTAGATTAATAATCATTGCAATATTTATTGCACCAATTCAAGATGCTACAAATTTTAATTTTGTACTATATTAAATGTGGATCAAAAAAATATTAATATAATATGTAATTATTATTTATGTTTATATAGCTCATAACTATATCAATTATTTCGGACTATATCCTTCAACTTCTTATACATGAAGATAAAAAATAACTTCAACTCATATATCATATTTAAATATAATCCATTTTAGAAGACAAGAAATGTAATACCCCATAAAACAATATTACAAACGTTAAAATGCATATACCATTACTATAAACACTAAAATATTTGAAAAAATAAATAGTTATAATTACATACCTCACGTTACAAAAATATGGATATAATCGATTCGTACGGACTCTCTTTGTGAATTACTCACAATCATAAAATAAGTTTATTACGTCAGAAAACATGCCTTATTAACAATATTAATGAACTTCTTATGTGAAAACTATATATCCGTTACATATATTCTCTTTCATTCGTAACTAAAATTTATTGTTTATTTAGTTGATAAAGCAAAAATTCCTAATAAGAGAAACAAAAAAAACTATTAATACCCTAAAACTCCATCATTATCTATTTATCAAGTCATAATTTCGAATAATAAAACAATTCAATACGATTGAAGATTATGACCAATAAAATTATCACCTAATAATATATATTAGATTCTATAACCCTTTATAGAATAAAGCCTAAATTAATAAAAAACAACACGTCTATCAATCCAAGTTATACTGCTCTAATGAAAAAAACTGGAAAAACTCTTAGAATAAATCTAATATAAAAGTATTAAATTGTAACTATCATTAACATAAGATATCGCACCTATAACAAAACAATTTTTAATCATCTCTTTTCAATAAATCTTCTATAAAAATATATTTTTAGAGTGATCTCTAATAAATCATTATACTATTACTTTATACCTATAAAGTAATATTTTATAAAATTTAATAAAAATACTTTTATACGATATGACCTAATAGAACTACTCGCTTTTTCCTTACTAAAACTAAACATTTTATATATTGATATCTTAAATAATATAAAAACCTGAATCATTTAAAACTTCGTGATTAACTAACTATTATTTATTTGAAAATCACTTTTATAAATAAAATTAATCTTCAAATAATTTGTTATGAAAATTAAATGATTAGAACCATTTTATTTATATAAAAATTCTAAAAAATTAAATAAATTAGTAATTAAATTATATAAAAAGATCATAATAACAATTACCTTACTAATTACTTCATCGTTATTTTATCAAACACAATGAATAAGAGATCTAACCATCTCAAATACTTCTTCTTCTATTTTTCTTCGGTGATTCTCTCCAATAAAACTTTCACAATAGATTTTATAAAAATCTTCAGTACCAGATGAGCGTAACACAAACCAACCATTCTTAGTCATTACCTTCAGACCACCAATTGCCTCATCATTGCCAGGCGCAATGACTATACTGTTAATAATTAGATCACCCGCTAACACATCAAACCTAATCATATCAAGTGATAATTCTGATAAAAAATTTTTTTGTATCGATGTAACAGGAACCTGTAAACAATTATAACTAAATTCACCAAGGCAATTAACAATCTCATTGTAGTATTGTTGAGGATTTTTACCGGTAACCGCCATAATTTCTGCTGCTAACAAACACATGATAATACCATCTTTATCAGTTGACCATGGTTGTCCATCAAAACATAAGAATGAAGCACCTGCACTTTCTTCACCACAAAAACCTAGGGTTCCATTAGACAAACCATCGACAAACCATTTGAACCCAACTGGAACTTCTATAAGCTGACGATTCAAATCATGAACTACGCGATCTATCACACTACTAGAGACTACCGTTTTTCCTACAGCAAGATTTTCCCCCCATAGAGGCCGATGACGAAATAGATAATGAATAGCTACTACAAGATAATGATTAGCGCTCATCATTCCATCAGAAGTAATAATACAATAACGATCATAATCTGGATCATTAGAAAATAATATATCAAATTGATTACGCACTGATAATAAACCTGCCATAGCAAGTTTTGATGAGCAGTCCATGCGGATAACCCCATCATGATCAAGATGCATAAAACGAAATGTTTGGTCAATCGAATCATTAACAATAGTTAAATCAATCTGATAAAAATCTGCAATACACTGCCAATATTTAATGCCAGATCCGCCTAAAGGATCAACACCAATCTTTAAATTGGCCTTCTGAATTGACGGAATATCAATAATCTTCGACAAACCCTCAATATAAGACTGAAGTATATCCTTTTCCTCTAAATAACCACTTGCCAATACCTGCTCAAAAGGCAAGCGTTGTACTTCTTTTAATTGATCTTGAATTAAAAAATTAGAACGAACTTCTAATATTTTTGTAAATTGACTGTCAGCGGGCCCACCATTTGGTAAATTATATTTAATTCCACCATCTCCTGGTGGATTATGTGAAGGAGTAATAATGATCCCATCAGCTTTTAAACTAACTTTTTTATTGTGTTCAATGATAGAATGAGAAATAGCAGGCGTAGGAGTATAATCATTTTCCTTTTGCAAAATGACATTAACACCATTAGCAACGAGAACCTCTAATACTGAATACATTGCTGGCTCTGACAGAGCATGCGTATCTTTTCCTACATAAACAGGCCCAGTTATACCTTTTTTTCTACGCTCTTCAGCAATAGCTTGAGTAATAGCTAGAATATGCGTCTCATTAAAACTATACCGCACAGCGCTACCACGATGACCAGAGGTTCCAAATTTGACTGCATGATCTATATTACCTAATTGAGGATGAAAAAGATAATACTGAGAAATTAATTGCGCAATATTAATCAGATCACTTTGTCGGGCTGGTTGACCAGCTCGAAAGCTATAACCCATTTCGTACTATTCCCTAAATATTAAGAAACGAAACATATCATATAAATTAATAGAACTTTAACCTCTTTACATATATTTCTTACCCAGTGACCAAGAGATTTTTAGAAAAATATACTTATAATATTAAATTTTTGCGATTTAAAAAATATATTATGTAAACATAAATCTACATAAAAATATCTTATAACTAAGATAAGTCCTATAAAATCAATAACAAGTCTATATTAATTATAGAATTTATTTCCATAAATAATTAAAATTTTAAGGTTGAGCTTATCATAGGCAACCATTAATAAAAGACTAAGATCTCTTAATGACCATATAATGTCGAAAATACATTTTATTCAACCTAACAGATGTCTGCTTGTTCTATCAAACATTCTTATTATAAGATCCAAGGAATACTGATATTGTTCTCGATATTAATCGTTCCTGCATCAACAAAATAAAGAAAATTTTTTTTCATCTTTCAATACCTTTTAAAATAAAATATTCTATTATATGAACTCTTCCCCGTGAGTAACAGTTCAAATAATTCTTAAAATTGATGAACGTTATCTTACGAATAAAATGCATTTTATCTCTTATCCTTACTGTGCGTTGAAATAGAAAATATCTTATTTAAAAAAAATCATTTTTTATCAGAACCTATTTCTCTAATTAATAACAACCTTAATCATTGAACATATAATATATTATACCTTATCTGACTGAAAACTAATACCATACTAAGTTGAATTAATAAACTTAGAAATCAATCTTATTAATTAAGACGTAATGACTCTACCTAATCTAAAACCTATCTATTCTAAAAAATAAAAACAATATCTTAAATTTTATATGACACCAAAACTAAATTATATACTAAAATCATCCATTATGAAAAATATACAACTTGTAATTGTTAGACAACAACATCGCTTTGATGGCGGAGCAGAAAATTTTATTACCAACATACTAGAAGCCTCAGGACTTCAAAAACTTAATCTGCATATTATTGCACGAAAATGGCCGAAAAAATATCTCACACACTCTACTTTTCACCCATGTAATCCAATCAAATTAGGACGTATAAGCCGAGAGCGAGGCTTTGCAAAAGCCGCTCGTACACTCTGGAAGCGAAAACACTTTAACCTTATTCAGAGCCATGAAAGGATTTCGGGATGTCATATATATCGCGCAGGAGACGGTATCCATCAAATCTGGTTAGAACAACGTTGTCGCATACTACCTAAATGGCGGCAAAAAATACTACTTAGCAGTCAATTCCATAATTATATTATGGAAGCTGAAAATAAAATGTACCAAGCACCAGAACTTAAAGCAGTGATATGTAATACAAAAATGATAAAAAAAGAAATTATTGAAAGATTTGGTCTAACTAGTAATAAAATTCACGTTATTTATAATTCGATTAATACCAAAAAATTTATTCCTGCTAATGAACAAGAAAAAATCAATATTCGAAAACAACTCCATCTCCCATTACAGTCGCGTATACTCATCTATGTTGGCTCTGGTTTTGAACGTAAAGGACTTGCAGCTGCAATCCATGCAGTAGCAATGACACACTACTATCTTATTGTGATTGGAAGAGATAAAAAAGAAGAAAAATACAAAAAAATAGCTAATGAACTTGGCTGTACTAACCGTATTATGTTTGCTGGAATAAAACATAATATGTGCCAATGGTATCAAGCTTCAGACGGACTCATTCTTCCATCTCTATACGATCCCGGTCCCAATGTGATTCTTGAAGCGATGGCTTGTGGCTTACCAATTATTACTTCCACTACTTGCGGGGGTAAGGAATTTATAGAATCTGGTAAAACCGGCTATATTTGTGATGCACTTAACATTCCTTCAATTAGAGATGCCATTATGGATCTCCCGCCGTCGACATATTCTAGCCATATAAGCAACTATATACGGAAAAAAACTATATCACTTTCTTCTGATCATCTAACTCAAAAACTAATATCTCTTTATCAAACAGTTATGGACTAACTTATGCGCATTCTAATGATTATTGATGGCCTTCCAGGTGGAGGAGCGGAGAAAGTCGTTCTCACCCTGTGTCAAGGAATGAGAATATTAGGACATGAGATTAGTCTCTTATCATTACGCAATATTTGTTACTATCCGATTCCTATCGGAATCGGATATCAAGTTTTGGAAACTTTAAATCATCCCTTTTCTTGGCTAAGATTCTTAACGAAATCTCAACAACAAGCATACCAGCTCAGACAAATTATTCAAAAAAAAGAACAGAATGAAGGCCAGTTCGACTTAATTTTTTCCCATTTACACCACACTGACCGTATAGTATCCTCTGCTAATTTACTTTCTGGTAAAAAAATATGGTACTGTGTGCATAGTATGCTATCAACATCTTATTTAAACCATCGACATGGACTTAGTCGATGGATCAAAAAAAGAAAAATTATGAAAGTATATCAAGGAAAAAATATTTTAGCAGTCTCTAAAGCTATCGAAGAAGATTTAATATACAATTTCTCTATTTTACCTAATCAACTAGCTATAATTCATAATCCATTTAACATTAGTTACATTCTTAATCAGTCTAATAAACATTGTAATCTACCACCAAAACCATACTTAATACATGTAGGACGATTTCATCCAACTAAGCGTCATGATCGATTACTTGAAGCTTATGCGCAATCAAATATACCAGCTTTCCTTGTTCTAGTTGGTACAGGAAACAAAAAACAAGTCAAAAAAATCACAGAACTAATAGAACAACTGAGTATTTCACATAAAGTCATACTCACTGGATTTCAAGACAACCCTTACCCTTTAATTAAAAATGCAGTTATGCTAATTCTGAGTTCAGACAGCGAAGGTTTTGGCAATGTTCTTGTAGAGGCATTACTGTGCGGAACGCCTGTCATTAGCACATGCTGTCCTGGAGGACCAAAGGAAATTTTGACAGAAGCCGGAGAAGATAGAGCGCTGACAGAATTAAATTCTAACTCTCTAGCAAAAAAAATGATAGAAACCTATCTCTCTCCGCCACCTCCACTGAATATCCAAAAGTTAATAAAATATGACTTACTTCCTATTTGTAAACAATATTTAAATCTAGTTAAAATCAACTATAAACTATGAGTTAATAACTTCTATATCTAAAAAAGAATTTCATCTTAATTAAAAGATTAATAATTTATTATTAACAATCTTTATAGTTCTGATTTAGATTTAACAATCAACCTATACGCTCTTTAATTATATTAATATCCAGGTATACAAACTTTTCTTTAATTGTAAACAGTTCAATTATGATTTTTTATATTTTTTTAAAAACTATCAAATTATAGTTTCAATATAAAAAATTAATTTATCTAAAAATACATCTGTAATCCTTTTTATTGTAGTTCACAATGTTAAAATTAATTATTCCAATTAAGCCTTAATATAGCTTTATTGGGATCTTTAACAGATTTTTTTAAACAAACTCAGTAATAATACATGATATAAATTCAAATACAATTTGTATTGTATTAGATACAATATCTATACGAAATTATGGGAACCATCTCATACATAGAGAATCTCTGCTTGATATATCATTACAGTTAACCCTGTGGTTTCTTACCTAATCCAATATTTATTTATAATAATCCATATAGGCAAAATTATAAAATATACCTAATTTAAATAATTCCTATGTAACATTTAAATAATAATTTTATTTAAGATGTTCTAACTTATATACCAAAAAAAATACCAAGAAATAAAACAAATCCAACCCAGTTATTATTAAGAAACGCTTGAAAACAATCTTCTGGATGACGATCTGCTATTAGCATCTGCTGATAAATAAACAATAAAAAAATAATAAAAATACTATAATAAAAACTCTTAGCTAAATGAATTTTCCATCCGATTAATATTAATACGATTAATACTGATAATTGTAAACATCCAATAATCAATTTATCATAACGATTAAATAAAATCGCCGAAGATCGTACACCAACTTTTAAGTCATCAGATCGATCAACCATAGCATATTGTGTATCGTACACCATTACCCAAAAAATATTTGCTAAAAACAATAACCAACAAATTTTCGGAAGACTTTGGGTAACTTCTGCCCACACCATAGGAATGGGCCAACTAAAAGATATACCTAAAACCATCTGTGGTAAATTAGTATAACGCTTCATAAATGGATAAATTAGAGTTAAAAATAAACCAATAAAAGACAAAAAAATCGTTTTTTCATTCATCATCAAAACTAGAGAAAAAGACAAAAAGACAAAAAACAAAAAAAGTATTTTTGCTTCTTTTTTTGATACTAATCCACTCGGGATAGGCCGTTTACATGTACGTTTAATACAACTATCAATTTTCCAATCAACAAGATCATTGACTATACAACCAGCGGAACGCATAGAAAAGACACCTAATATAAAAATAAGGAAAACCCTAAAAGATGGAGAAGACATCTCTGATAACCATAAAGCCCATAAAGTAGGCCATAGTAACAGAAGTAATCCAACAGGCTGATTACCACGAATTAAACTACAGTAAGCTACTAACTTAGTTACTTTGTAAGAAAAGTTCAATAATGAAAATTCCTTCTCCAATATATCCTATACCATAGGATATTAAATAATAAAAATCGGGATACAATAAACGCCCTAGTTCAAAAAATTAGAGAGATATGAAAAACTAACATACGAATAAATTTAAAATAATACCATTATAGATAATATATAAATAAAATAAAATAAATAAGGAGACAAAAGCAACATGTCCTATTTCCGATATTTTAAAAATAAACCAATAGAATTGTTAAATAATATTTTTAATCAAAATCTTCTCTCTTTTTGATAAATCCGTTCAGCTATCATAAAAATATATAATAATATTTGTATTAACATACTATATAAACTAATCATATATTTTTATAAAGATCCTCCCATTATCAAAACTTAATAAGATTTACTTTTTGATCCAAATTAAAGATTTGTGTATCTAAAATTATTTATTTTTCTAAATAATATTTAAAATGAATCATATTCTAATAGAATGTTTAGCTCACTCCATAAAAACAATTAAAAATATCTATCTTAATTTATTGCTAATGGGAAAATCAATAGTATATTGATTCTTATCTAATGGATTAATCATGTATATTCTATCAGATCTATACCTATGCAAAATAGTGAAAGAAATAAGAACTAAATCAAATATTTAAAAATAAATATGCTTAAACGATATACAGGAATCACTTATACACAGTTCTTATATATATCCATTATTTATAAAATGACCCTCCTTCTGAAAATACATCACTATTCTTTCGGAATATACCGGTATGAAAAGCAAAAACTTTTCTCTTCATGATCAGGAGTTTTAAACTCTCTGCCAACAACATAATTTTAAATCATTATATAACATAAAATTTCTTCCTTTAAGTAATTAGACTCTATGATAACCTTGAAATACCCAAGAAAGACCCCAAATAATTCTCATCTAGATATGAAATCTTATAATTATTAACATTTAAACACAAAACTTTCATCGAAGATTTCTAAAATCCTAAACAGCTCTAATATCAATTAATTACTACCCAAGAGTAAACTAGGAGATAACTGTGTTACATAGTCACACCAACGCGAGTACTATAGATTATATGACTTTAATACCAATAGTCATTGAAAAAACCTCTCAAGGAGAACGTGCATACGATATTTATTCGCGCCTTCTAAAGGAGCGAATTATATTTCTTACTGGACCGATTGAAGATTATATGGCCAATTTAATTGTGGCACAAATTCTCTTTCTAGAAGCCGATAATCCAGAAAAAGATATTCACCTTTATATCAATTCTCCTGGTGGAGTAATTACTTCTGGAATGTCGATTTATGATACGATGCAATTTGTTAAACCAGACATAAGAACTATTTGCATAGGACAAGCATGTTCTATGGGAGCACTACTTCTTACATCTGGTACAAAGGGTAAACGGTATTGTTTAACCAATTCGCGAATGATGATTCATCAACCCATAGGTGGTTTTCAAGGACAAGCCTCTGATATTGATATTCATGCACGCGAAATTATCAAAACAAAAAAAATAATGAACCAGTTAATGGCAAAACACACTGGTCAAACTGTTGAAACCATAGATAATGATACTAATCGAGATCGATTTCTATCCTCTCAAGAATCAGTTTCATACGGTTTAGTCGATGCCATTCTCTCTCAGCGCACCTAACAAATCACACTACAATTCATATTGTATACAATTATTATTTTATAAAAAATTGCTACATATTAAACTAGAGATATATTTCTAACCTTGTAGTCAATAGAAAATTATAATAGAGAAAGAATAATGACCAACAAAAACAAAGACGGTTCAGGTGAAAACCTGCATTGTTCCTTTTGCGGAAAAAGCCAATATACAGTAGAAAAACTAATTGCAGGACCTTCAGTATATGTCTGCAATGAATGCATTAATTTATGTAATGATATGATCGATCAAGACAAAAAAAGCGATCAAACAGAACCAGATCCAGCTCATATACTTCCAAATCCACATAGCATTCGTATTCATCTCGATGAATACGTCATTGGACAAGATAAAGCTAAAAAAGTACTTTCAGTAGCTCTTTATAACCACTATAAACGCATTCGTAATGCTAAAATACCAAATCATATTGAACTAGGAAAAAGCAATATTCTTCTTATTGGTCCAACAGGGACGGGTAAAACATTATTAGCAGAAACTATGGCACGCCTACTTGATGTGCCTTTTGCCATATCAGACGCTACCACTCTAACTGAAGCAGGATATGTTGGCGAAGATGTAGAAAATATTATTCAAAAACTACTACAAAAATGTGATTATAACGTACAAAAGGCTCAATATGGAATTATATATATTGATGAAATTGACAAAATATCTCGAAAATTAAATAATCCATCAATTACTCGCGATGTGTCTGGTGAAGGAGTTCAACAAGCCCTTCTAAAGCTAATTGAAGGAACTATTGCATCTGTGCCACGACAAGGAGGACGAAAACATCCACAACAAGAATTTTTAAGTGTGGATACCTCTAAAATCCTTTTTATTTGTGGAGGCGCTTTCTCAGGGCTAGAAAAAGTAATAGCGAGAAGAGTAGATACTGGAATCGGAATAGGTTTTAATGCATTGATAACAGGGCAGTCAGAAAAAATATCAGAAAATAATCTGATCGCACAAGTCGAACCAGAAGATCTTATTACGTTTGGTCTAATTCCAGAATTTATTGGTCGTCTTCCAATAGTAGCAACACTAGATAACCTTAATGAAGAGGAGCTAGTTGGTATTCTGAGAGAACCTAAAAATGCACTCACTAAACAATATCAAGCATTATTTAATATGGAAAATGTCAAACTAGAATTCCTCGAAGAATCTCTCTGGGCTATCGCACGAAAAGCAATAGAACGAAAAACTGGAGCAAGAGGACTTCGATCAATAGTAGAAAATATATTACTAAACATCATGTATGACCTTCCATCCATAAATACAATTGAAAAAGTAATTATCGACCAGTTGGTTGTTGAAGGAAAAAAAGAACCTCTTCTTTCATATAAAGAAGAAAAAGACCAAGAATGACTAATAAAAAATAAACTTCATTGTGAATAAACTCTTAAAAAAATATATGAGTATAGATATGTCTATATAATTACGATATTAGATTTACAATCTAACATTTATTAAAATAAATACAGTATGTCAAACTTAATATTAAGTGACTGAACCTCAAACCAATTAGGAGTAGTGTGATTTTATTAACACTAAAAAGGTAAATCGCAAGTTCTTACTTGTAATTGTCCTATGTTATAAAACATATTAGATCATATGATTTCAACAATCCGTTCTTATTTAATTTTAACAAAGAAATTTAAAATCAATGATTATTATATTCTTATAATTTTTACAAATCGACTAGACCTATCCTTTATCATATTGTGATAAAATTAATTAAATATGTAAAATCAGAATATTTATATTCGTATATTCACCTCTTTAAAATAGCACTATCTACATAGTGTTATCTTATATTATATAAGAAACCAATATATAATTTTCATTAATACAATTACCAATCTAGTCAACTATTGCTGATAACTACTATTCTAAATATATTATTAAAACATTATCTTGTTACTATGTAAAAAAGAATATTAAGGAAGTAGATATAAAACATGCTATAAGCAGATACAATAATACGATTTATCAGTTAAAAATATTAAAACTAATCAGTCATTGTAGTGACATTCATATTCAACCAATTAAGAACAATATGAAAATAACTAATAAAAATATGATTTGATTATACAATAGATATAATTGAAACAATATACAACGAATTACATCCAATCTATATATCTAATAGATAGATAAGCATTCACATCGTCTAGTGGAGCTAATATAACTAATGAGTATCTTAACCTCTCTCATTCAAGCCTTGTGGAAACAAGATTACGTTATCCTTGAAGACCCTACCCTTATTTGGACCCTATATTTAGTTTTATTTTTAATTTTATTTTTAGAAAATGGATTACTTCCAACATCTTTTTTACCAGGTGATAGTTTATTAATTCTCGTGGGTACATTAATAGCTGAGGGAGCAATTAATTGTGTAACTACTTTACTTATCCTGACTACTGCTGCTAGTCTTGGATACTGGGTTAGTTATCTTCAAGGCAGATGGCTAGGAAATACTTATACTGTAAAAAAATGGTTATCATACCTTCCTCTTCAATATCATAAAAAATCTAAAAATATGTTCCATCAATATGGATTATCTGCATTATTTCTTGGACGTTTTATTGCATTTGTCCGTACTATTTTACCTGTTCTAGCTGGGTTATCTGGTTTAAATCATTTGCGTTTTCAATTCTTCAACTGGACTAGCTCATTTCTCTGGGTATTAATTCTTATCATGATAGGATTTATGTTCGGACAAACACCGGTATTTCATGCCTATGCTAATCAACTAATATGTTTGATGATGATCTTGCCTTTAGCAATGATGTTCTTTGGTTTAATTGGTTCCTTATATCTGTTTTGCAGAAAAAAATATCTAATGATAAAAAAATAACATGGATTTTATATTGAAGGCATTATAAAAATAAACAAAAATTAAAAAATATGATAATTATAAAAATTAGCCAAACAATATGTTTAGCATATCACTATTATAGTGTAATCTAAATCTATTTTCATAGATGGTATGTCTAGTTTTATTTGGTTCATTATCGAATAAAAGTATATATATTTCTAACTTATTACATTATGTATAATATGCTTCCATATCTTTATGAAAGATATGCTAGTTCTAATAAGAACTAGATACTTTTTTTAACAAATCTATTAAGTAAAGGACAATATCACTAATTTTTATCATATGTTTTTCATATGAACGACGACATTGGTACTCAACTTCTGAATTCCGAAGATGACGTTCACTAATAACAATAAGATGCGGTATACCAATTAGCTCCATATCAGAAAACATCACACCTATCCCTTCCTTCCTATCATCAAAAATTACATCTATACCTAGCGCAGATAACTGACTATATATATCCTCAGCTATATTTTTAATACGATCTAATTTATGCATATTCATAGGTAAAATTGCTATCTGAAAGGGAGAGAGAGCAGTTGGCCATATAATACCGCGCTCATCATGACTTTGTTCAATGGAAGCCGCTATCAAACGACTAATACCAATACCATAACAACCCATTCTGACAACCTGACGTTGTCTATCTTTGTCTTGTATGCATACATCTAACGCCCGTGAATATTTTTCACCTAACTGAAAAATATGACCCACCTCGATTCCACGTTTAATAAAAATAGTACCTTTCCCATCAGGACTGATATCACCTGTGACAACGTTACGAATATCTTCAATACGTGGTATTGGCAGATCTCGCTCCCAATTAATACCGCTCAAATGCCATCCATCAATATTCGCCCCTGTAATAAAATTATTCATCAAGGACACAGATCGATCAGCAATAATAGGTATTTTAAGACCAACTGGTCCTAATGAGAAAGAATTAACACCTACCTGTTCACGAAGTTCCTCTTCACTTGCAAATCTCAATGGTTTAGCAACAATATCAATGCTTTCAGCTTTAATAATATTTAATTGATGATCCCCTCGAACTAGAAGAGCAATAAATTTAGCACTACTTTCTTTAGAGGCTTGTACTATAATCGTTTGTACTACATCTGTAAGTGAAAGGTCAAATTGAGTAACAAGATCTCTGATATTTGTAACTCCTTCTGTTTCAAATTCACGTTTGATTTTAGTAGAAGAGTTTCGACTTCCAGAAGTCGATATGGCTTCAGCAATGTCTATATTGGCCGCATACTCCGATTCGGTAGACAATGCAATGCAATTATCACCACTTTGAGCTAAAATATGGAACTCATGAGAAATTTGACCTCCAATTCTTCCAGAATCTGCCTCTACCACACAAAAATTCAAACCTATTCTCTTAAAAATATGACTATAAGCATGATACATAGCAGAATAAGTCTCCTGAAGAGAATCCTGCGTTGCATGAAATGAATAACCATCTTTCATTAAGAATTCACGAGATCGTATGACTCCAAACCGAGGACGTATTTCATCACGAAACTTAGTTTGGATTTGGAACAAGTTCAGTGGTAACTGTTTGTATGAACTAAGCTCGTATCGAATTAAATTTGTTATTACTTCCTCATTAGTCGGACCAAGGACAAAAGAACGATTGCTCCGATCAAAAAATCGAAGCAATTCTAAACCATAGTTTTCCCAGCGCCCACTTTCTTTCCATAGATCAGCCGGTTGCACAATAGGCATAGAGATTTCTAATGCCCCAATATTATTCATCTCTTCACGTATAATGTTTTCCACTTTTTTTAATACACGCAAACCAGTTGGTAACCAAATATATAATCCAGATGCTAACTTCCGAATCATTCCAGCACGCAACATTAGGTTATGACTGACCAGTTCAGAATCAGAAGGCTCATTTCTAAGAGTAGAAAGAAGATATTGAGTAGTACGCATAAATTATCAATTTATATAAGAAATGACTAAAGGAATAAAAAATATACTCACACTATATCTTTTATCATTAAAAAATTATATATATTCATGCTATAGTGAATATATCGAAATATTTTATAAAACAATCAATTAAAATATTACCTAACTTATCTAAAAAATTCAAATTTATGTGACTTATAAGTAAATTAGAAACAGAGATTATTGATCAATTTATATTAAATACTTTCTCTCTAATAAACTGAAAAAATTAAAAAAATGAATAACTGTAAAATACTTGGGATAATTAAATTTTAAAAATGAAGCATTGAAAACATGAAAGAAATCATTATAAAATACGATAACTAGATAATATATTTGTTCAAATATATAGTTAAAAACTCAATAAATCATGAAAAACCAAAATATTAAATTTATCAGTACTCTAGAATTTATATCTTAGCAATGTATAAACATATCAAAAGATTCTATTCTAGAATCAAAACAAACAAACCTCTAATCTAAATTTATTACCTATTAGTAACCCTAACTAAAAAAATATAGAATCATACATCGATTACTAATTCTTTTTTTATGTTAAAACTATCATAAAAAACTAAAAACATTTATAGAAAATACCATAATATCTTCTATATATTCTCATAGGCACATACTATTTAAATAAATATTATTTTAACACATAATATCTTGAATTTTAAAATATTTCTGTAGAAAAGTTTTATCTATATTAACAGATAAAACTAATTGTTATTCAAAATAAATAATTTTTACTAAAAAAATTAACATAAAGATATATGGTAAACAATCAAATAATACGAGTCATTAAAAAAATCTATAACCTCTATATATCAATATAGAGGTAAATTTCATGCTTTAGGTACAATTCTTCTATCGTTGATCATCGATTGTCACTCCAGAAGGAAATATAAGTTTAAATTTGTTAATATCTACTAGTATATTTTTTTGATTGTTAAAATCATAACTAGTCCGAAGTCCACTCTCCTCCATAACACTAAAGCAATTAATAACACCAGATTTAGTGACTTCAATAGAAAATTGAATAAAATCTTGCTCACTTTTTTTAGGAGTAAAAAAGAAATTATCATTTTTTTGTATTATATTATAATCTTTCCAATCAGACTTCTGATTACCTACAATTAGCATTAATGGACTATAACTCAGATCATTTTTTATACGATAAATCACAACTTGATTAATTAAAGGATGATAAAAAAACATATCTCGTCCATCCGAAAGTAGTATGTTCTCATCCGGACTAAATACATGCCAGTAAAATTGATTAGGTCTTCGCACCCACAGCTCACCATTAGACTCCTGTACCAAAATATCATTGTTATCCATAACCTTCTGATGAAATCTTACATATATACTACTAACTTGATCTAAGCGCTGCTGTAAAACACTCTGTGGATCTGCTAAAACAGTTAGAGGAATAAAAATATATAAAAAACAAAAACGAATCAATATGCTTTTCATTACAAAATGTAATTATAAAATACATTAAAAAATAAGATACAAACACCCATTGATTCTTTCAATAAAGATAACATCTTATAAATACCCTTCGCTCTATTATTCTTCTAATCCCATCCAAAACTAGCAACCTTAACATCTCTTCATATATCTCAAGAGTCATTACAATATATAAAAAATCGATTCTATTATTCATTAAATATTAATTAAATAAAAGAAAAACTACTAACAATCAATGTAAAAATTTCGTTGTATAACTTGTTTAAAAATCAAAAATTATAAACATTAATTTCAAACACAATCATTCTTTTTCAGTAGTTATTATTATAACATCTATAATATATATCAATTATAAAAAATTGAATATACGAAAGTAAATAGAGATTTTATAAACACTTAAGATTTTTAAATTAAAAACTAATACAACATAATTATTCAGAGCTATATTTTTATATAAAAATCTATACTATAATCTATAAAAATAAAATATCCCTAAATCATATTACACAATAATCCTATTAATAAACGATAGCCACCATAGAACATAATTCCATCTTTTAGAAAAGTTACATAGTTACTACTATTCTATCGCCAATTCATTCAGCTTTTTAACTAAATTCTCCAGTCTTATGCAAAGGAATCACATCACGGAGACGAAAACCCAGTGCGCTTAACATTAGAATATAAACACTAAAACCAATTAAAATTACTATCATTAATCGTGCTAATCGTTCAATCATGCCCCCATTATCCCATATGGGCATAACATAAAGCACACTAACTAACGAACCAGCCATCACTAAAACAGAGATAATTAATCGCAAAAAGAAATACATCCAGCCCGGCTGAGGGGAAAATAATTTCTGTTTACGTAATTGCCGATAAAGAAGTAGAGTATTTAGACAAGAAGCTAATCCAATAGAAAGCGATAACCCAGCATGCTTTAATGGCCCAATTAGAACTATATTCATAATCTGTGTTGCTAGTAATGTAAATACTGAAATCTTTAACGGAGTTTTTACATTCTGGTGAACAGAAAAACCCAATACCAATACTTTAATGATAATCAACCCTATTAATCCCACTGAATAAGCAACTAATGCATGTTGGGTCATTCCTACATCAAAATCAGTAAAATTACCATATTGAAATAAAGCTATAATAAGAGGTCTTGCTAAAATAGCCAACGCCACCGCACTGGGACAGGCTAGAAGGAAACAAAAACGTAACCCCCAATCTATCAGATATGAATATTCCGAAAAATTGCCACTACTCACACTTTTTGCTAATAAAGGAAATAAAATAGTACCTAATGTTACTCCTAATACTCCAACAGGAAATTCCATTAATCGATCAGCATAATATATCCATGAAATAGAACCAGGACTTAGAAACGAAGCGAAGATAGTATTAATAATAAGAGAAACCTGACTCACTGAAACACCGAGGACTAATGAACCCATATGGTGTACTAAACGCCAGACATCTATGTCGTGAAAAACTAAGCGCGGTAGAACTAATAAACCTATTTTTTTTAAATATGGTAGTTGATAACCAAGTTGTAACATACCGCCTATTAATACTGACCAAGATAATGCCGTAATAGGAGGATGGAAATATGGCGCAGCAAATAATGCAAAAAAAATGATACTTAAATTAAGCAATGCAGGAGCAAATGCTGGTATAGCAAAATAATTCCATGTATTAAGAATAGATCCAACCAATGATGATAGAGATATTAGTAATATATAAGGAAGTGTAATACGTAAAAGCGTTTCAGTTAACTTAATTTTATCAACAGTGTTAGCAAAACCAGGAGCTGTTACCTTAATTAACCAAGGAGCAAACATTATTCCTAAAATAATAACTACCCCTAATACTAACGTTAGAAACCCAGCAACATGCGTGATAAAGACTTTGGTGGCCTCCACATTCTTCTTACCTTTATATTCAGAAAGAAATGGAACAAGAGCTTGAGAAAAAGCTCCATCAGCAAAAAAACGACGTAATAAATTAGGTAACTTAAAGGCAACAAAAAAAGCATCAGTCACTATACCTGAACCAAAAATCCTTGCTATAACAGCATCCCTAATAAAACCTAATAGCCGCGACACAAAAGTCATAAAACTAACTACTACTAATGCCTTTAAAAGGCCAATTTGTGTCCTGCTCATAATTTTTAAAAATCTTAAAATAACATTCATCTTAAACACAACCTGCACTTACTATCACATTAAGAACCATCTAACTACTGTAAAAATATTTCTCTAATTAGTTATCATCCTTTCTTGTACCTATAATAAAAACAATTTTATATATTTATATGCAATATATTGCATATAAAACCACTATCCTACTTCTAGTAAAATTTGTATTAACCTATAATTTTTAATTACCTTACAATTGTCTATAATCCTAGTAATGTTAAAATTTACTCTTAGTGGGCTACGCTTTATAAAGTAACATATACAATCTTATTTTGGTCTATAACTTTTATATCTTCAAATAAGAATCTAAACTAATCTTAATGAAATTCATTCTAATTTATGGTATAATTTCTCTTCATTAGAAAATGTTTCTAACAAACAATTACTAACTTTGAATAGATTTCTTATAGAAGAATCTAATGATATTAGATACAATAAAAACTGAATCATATGTAATAACACACTCTATAATAAAACCCTCTCTTTCTTAATATTAATCAAAATAAATAGTATATTTATATTTAGTAGAACTTTTCAACCGCATCGAAAAAATAGATTTTCTAGCACGCTCTATATCTTTTTTCTTATCGCTAATATCTATACACAATATAAACATCTAACTCTTACATAAAAATTTTATTCTTAAAAACATAAAACTTAATTAAAATCATACGAAGAAAATTAGATCTATCAAAATTAATCTCATAATACATCTCAGCCACTGATTAACATCTTTTTTAATAATAATTGTATAAAATAGTTATATTATTAAAATTTAATAATACGTACAAGGTTTATACAATAGTCGCTTGCTTCTACAATTTGAAAACGAAGTGGTGGTATATCAATCACCTCACCAGTTAAAGGTAATCGACCTTGGCATTTAATTAATAAACCTGCTAAAGATTCATGATCATTTTCTGGTTTAATTAATTCTTTATAATCTAATACATGTTGTAATGAATGTAAGTCCGTACCACCTTTGACCAACCACCCATCTCCATCTACCATGATATCAGGAGTTTCATCTTCATCAGGGAATTCACCAGCAATAGCTTCCAAAACATCTAAGGGTGTAATTAAACCCTGGACTATACCAAATTCACTAGTAACAACAACAAAACTACCTTTCGCACGACGAAGAACACCAAGGAGGTTTAATGGATTAAGAGTATCTGGAACAATAATTGGCGGTGTAGTAGTAGAGAAAGAAGAGATATCGATATCATGATCTAATGCTACTAATAATTCTTTTGCTCTGACAACACCAACAATCTTATCTAGTCCACCACGACATACTGGAAACAAACTATGTGGTGTATCCAATAACTGAATACGAACTTCATCTGGAGAACAAGTTAGATCTACCCAAGAAATTTCTCCTCGTGGCGTCATAATACTCCGTATAGAACGTGACGCTAAAGTTAAAACAGCATTAATCATATAACGCTCCTCATCTTTAAAAGCTTCTTGAGGTGCAATAGTTTCTATTGTACTATTCTCTATACCATTCGATTCATTTTGTCGATTTCCTCTTATCAAACGCTGAATAGCCTCCGCAGTTCTTTCTCGCATCGGTCGACGTTCCTCATAACGCATAAAATTGCGTCGAGCCATCTGATTAAATAACTCGATAATAATAGAAAAGCTGATTGCTGCGTATAGATAACCTTTTGGTATATGAAAACCAACACCTTCTGCTACTAAACTCAGCCCAATCATTAAAAGAAAACTAAGACACAAAACAACTACAGTCGGATGACTATTAACAAAACTAGTTAACGGCTTCGAGGCAAGAAGCATCACTCCCATGGCAATCACCACCGCAATCATCATCACCGATAAATTATTTACCATGCCTACTGCAGTAATAACTGCGTCAAGAGAAAACAACGCATCAAGAACAATAACCTGTATTACAACTGACCAAAAACTAGCATAGCCTTTATGACCTAAACTATTCATATCGTGATTTTCTAAACGCTCATGCAGTTCAATCGTTGCTTTAAATAATAAAAAAATACCTCCCATCAGTAAAATTAAATCACGTCCAGAAAAACTAATGTCACCTATACTAAAAAATGGACGCCTTAAAGTAACCATCCAGGAAATTAAAGAAAGAAGACCTAATCGTGTTATCATTGCAAGTGACAATCCAGTCAGGCGGGCCTTGTCGCGCTGATTTGGAGAAAGCTTATCTGCTAATATAGCAATAAAAACTAAGTTATCAATACCTAAGACAATTTCAAGTATAACCAACGTAAGAAAACCCGCCCATATCGAGGGGTCTAAAAGAAATTCCATGCATAACTCCGAAAAAAGACACGAGAAAATACACTATTTTTTTATTCAAACAATCACAGATTGTATTAATAAGCGTATCGGGAGACATAGAAAGAAATACCAAAAAGGCCGATTGTATATTTATATCAATTATAAAATCAGTCGATTAAACTACCTGAGGCCCATTACTCCTAATATTAAAGATCTTTACTTTATCAGCTGATACCTATAGGTCAAAATCATTTTTTTTACTACGCAATATAATTTAATTAAAAAATAAAAATAAATGTAAACAGTAAAACTAAATAAAAAAAGATTTCTATACAGGAATATACTATATTATTACAACTCTAAATAGGATTATTATAATATCAGATCACCAATATTATGGTAATAGTAACTTTACACTCCTAATTCCAGTTCCATAATATAAACAAATCTAAAAATATTACATATCTTAATATATACAGAGCAAAATTAATGACTACTATACCCTTCAAGAGAACCTAACTCTTTTCAGTTTTATCCTATCTCTACGTTCATTACAGCTCAGGTATCAAATAATCTTGATTGTCTTCTTCACTATTTCATGATAAATTCTATTTACATGATTATGGAATTGAATCCAATGAATCTATCTGTAGAGGCGCTTGAAGAACTGAGATTAAATCCCAGCATAAATCATCTAAACCAGAATGATTTATAGAAGAAATTAAATAATATTTGTGATGCCAACCTAGTTCCTTTGCAATCACTTGACTGCATAATCTTGCTTGTTCCTTACTCAATAGATCAATCTTATTGAAAACCAACCAACGGGGTTTATGAAACAATGCTTGACTATACTGCCCTATTTCATGTATAATAATCTTTATGTCTCTTAATATATTCACTTTTTCCATCGAAGATAAATCAATTATATGCAATAATATACGACATCGTTCAAGGTGTTTAAGAAAGCGAACACCAAGACCTATTCCTTTGGAAGCTCCTTCAATTAAACCAGGTATATCAGCAATTACAAAACTCCTTTCTCTACCTACGAATACAACAGCAAGACGAGGTATCAATGTAGTAAACGGGTAATCAGCAACTTTTAACCTAGCGCCAGAAATCTCACGAATAAAAGTTGATTTTCCTGAATTAGGAAGTCCCAATACGCCCACATCCGCTAAAAGAATTAGCTCTAAGTGTAAATCACGTATTTCACCTTGAGCCCCCATGGTCCTCTGACGAGGTGATCGGTTTACCGATGACTTAAATCTTGTATTACCTAATCCATGATGGCCACCTTTAGCTAACATAACTTTCTGATGATGTGCCATATCTACAAGTACTTCACCAGTGCCTTTGTCAATAATACGCGTACCAAAAGGTACTTTAACTAGTAAATCATTCCCGCGTTTACCAGTACAATTAGAACTCTGTCCATGCTGACCAGATCCAGCTTTAAAAATTTTTTCAAAATGAAAAAACGATAAGGTATTTAAATTTGAATCAGTTTCTATATATATATCACCACCATCACCCCCATCTCCACCATCAGGACCACCGCGCGGGATATACTTCTCACGACGAAAACTTATACAACCGTGACCACCATTTCCAGCCACAACCACTATAGTTGCTTCGTCAATAAATTTCATTTTACTTCTCCGTCACTTACATAACTTTATTCTAATTTTAAAAAAACAAAACAAATAAACCCATATAAACCTAAGATATATAACTAGATTAACTAAAATCACACATAGACCATTAAATATCTAAAATCCTTTTATTAAAAAGATATTCTAAATTCTTTAACAATATACAAAATATAAAATGTTAAAATAATGTGTTTACAAACTCATTATAAAATTATTATATCTATTTTAATTATTCACATTCATTAAATATCAAATACGACAACCTAAAAACTATAGAAAAAACATTGCTTCAGTATTTATAATTTCAATTTGAAATATAATTGAAGTATTTTCACTCCATACAAATATATGTCGTATAATATAACTAAAATTTTCTTTCTCAAACTATCCTTTATAAATAGGTAGTTATCAAAAATATATGGATAAACTAATATTAATAATCAAGTGACAAAAAACAAATAAACTATGTAATATATAAAAATTTTTATAAATTATAAATAAATATTAAAATAAAAATATTTATATATATCAGTAAACACTGATTACGTATAAAACTAAAAAATTATTATCTCTACATCTATGTTGAAAAAACATGGATCATTTTTCTAATTATACACATCATCTTCTATTTTGAATCCCATTACTCAAAATCGGCTAAAAAATTATAACTACTTCAATCTCATTTAGATTGAAATAAACAATCAAAAAATTAAGTATTCTCAGTCGTTGAAACATATTCCACGATAATCTTTTCATTATATCCCGATAATAATTATACTAACTAGAGTTGATAATTGTTTCCAAAAAAATACAATGGACAGACCATAATGACTATTCTATCAAAAAAACAATCTATACTCTAACAACAAGACATTCCATTATTATCAAAACACACATACAACTATCTTATTTACCTTAAAGTAAACAATTATATTATGATAAATCCCATCAAGTAGCTAAAAATTCAAACTCTTGATATAACTGATTATCTTATGTATGAAGAATAATGAGTTACGATCTAAAAATTAAGAATTCATCAATTATAGATCTCTCTATTTACACTATTAATTATTATAGTTATAAACGTTATTTTTCAGTCATCTATAGAAAGATATCTTTCTAAATTAATATCAAAAAATATAATTTCATATATTTTAAGATACTAGTCTTAGTTAAGACTAGTATATAAGTACTAACATATCTATTTACATATCTATACTTAATATATATTTTTAATAAAAAATTAGATCATATCCCTATCCTTAATCATCCACGTACTGATCTTTCTTTTTTGAAAGATTATTCTCTCATCATGGATGATTTATTATTATCCTTTCTTTTTAAAAGAAAAGTGAACATTTAAAAAAATAAACCATAGTGATCGATGCAAAATCTCGTTTATGTATCTTCATGAGCCTAATTTACGATTACAGTTCTGTGTAGATACAGACTTCATATAACATAAAACCATACTTATAATAATTAAAATACATTAATATTTTATAAATAAAAATCTATCGTTATTTAGATCTAATCTAAATAATCTACATAGTAATAATGCTAACATATTTTCTATTTCTTGAGCCTTTTACTTCAAACTTAACCTTACCATTTTCAGTCGCAAATAAAGTGTGGTCACGCCCAAACCCTACATTCCTTCCAGCATGAAAATTAGTACCACGTTGACGAACAATAATTGTACCAGCTAATACCGATTCACCACCAAAGCGTTTTATCCCTAACCTTTTCGAATGAGAATCACGTCCATTTCGGGTTGAACCACCCGCTTTCTTATGCGCCATTTTTTAGATCATCCCCTAAAGAAGTAATACGAGTGATTTTTACATCAGTAAAGCTTTGACGATGCCCCTGTTGCTTATGATAGTGCTTACGAGCACGAAATTTAATAATTTTTATTTTCTTACCACGACCATGAGAAATAATTTCTGCATGAATTAAACTTCCCCTAATAACAGGTGAACCAATACTGACATCTATACCATTAACTATCATTAATACTTGATTAAAAATTATTCTCTCACCAGCAGCTAGATCAAATTTTTCTAAACGGACAGTTTGACCTTCTCTAACCCGATACTGCTTGCCACCACTTTTAAAGACTGCATACATATTCAACTCCACTTCTGCACCTGCCTGATTCAATTTAATACCACGTTATTAATAATATTGAATTATAAATTTTACGAAACTTTATGACTAAAGACAAGTATCTATTATCCAACGCTATATAAATCGCTAAACATATAAAAGAAAAGATCACATAATATTTTTCCAGTACAATCTTTTTATATTGTCTGAATTGTTTTACCAAAAAATCAATCAACACATATATCCTAGACATGAACTGAGAAATTGTTAAATAGACTAATGAACTTACAGCAAATTAATCAACTTATTTCACAAGACATGGAAGAGATTAACTCAACCATACTTACCAAATTGCACTCAGATGTTTCTCTTATCAACCAGGTAATTTACTACATAATTAATGGAGGAGGGAAGCGCATCCGTCCCATCATTTCTGTTCTAGCTGCACGAGCAATAAACAATTGCTCAAATAAACATTATATTACAATAGCAGCACTCATTGAATGCATTCATACTGCAACACTGCTACATGATGATGTTATTGACGAATCAAGCATGCGAAGAGGTCAAGCGACTGTAAACACCACTTTTGGAAATTCTGCTAGTGTTTTGGTTGGTGATTTTATTTATACTCGTGCGTTTCAGATGATCATAAGTCTGAATTCAAAACGAATACTAACAGTCATGTCAGCGGCTGTAAATATTCTTGCTGAAGGGGAAGTGTTACAATTATTAAATCGCAATAATCCAGATATGACTGAAGAGAATTATATGCAGATTATTTACAGTAAAACTGCTAGACTCTTCGAAGCAGCAACACAATCTTCCGCTATTTTAGCAGAAGCTAGTGCAGATCAAGAACAAGCCTTACAAGATTATGGTCGATATGTTGGAACCGCTTTTCAATTAATAGATGATTTACTAGATTATAGCTCTAATGGAGAGGCATGGGGAAAAAATATAGGGAATGACCTTGAAGAAGGAAAACTCACCTTGCCTTTACTGCACGCCATGAATCATGGAACCCAAGAACAAGCTAATCTCATTCGATCAGCCATTATTCAAGGAGATGGACGCTCTTTTCTTGATCAAATTTTAGAAACAATGACTAATTGTAATTCATTAAAAAAAACACGTCAAGCTGCGGAAAAAGAAGCCGATAAAGCTATAAAAGCACTTAAGATACTTCCAATATCCCCGTGGCGTATTGCTCTAGAAGCAATAGCAAACATATCAGTACAACGTTTTTTTTAAAAAATAAGATTTTATCATATACATTTCTACTTTACATAATGCCTACCTAGGCAATAGGTAGGCATTAATAATATAATCAGGCTTAGCTTTCTAATCATTTTCTCTATCTCATAACTTCTAATATTTTACTGACTTTATATTAAAAAATTAATCAGATACTTAATGAACTCACTATCTTTAACCTTTTTATTACAATTCTGAAAAATAATTCATTAATCATATTAAAATAAAAAAAATAGTATTGAACACCATTCAACACTTTTACAATCATTTATTTTTTATTAAAAATAACATATTCTGCATAATCAAAGAATCTAATTAACTTTTATATCAAATATAAAAACTCAAAAGCAACTACTTTTCCCTATCAAAAATTCAATCATTACTAATAACACTGATAAAAAAACAAAACATAATATTAAATTCTATCACAAAATACATAATTATATTGAATATCAATACTAATTGAAATAACATTTAATAAGATATTTTATCTTATTTCTATATGCATAAAAAATAACTATCAACCTCATGCTCATTCTTTACACAAAACTACTCATACAATTTAATGTGTTTATTAAAAAAATAAAAAATACTATATTAATAGTATAATTATACTAATAGATGTAACTATAGATACAGTATTTATAAGTTATTATCTATATTCACAGTTGTCCTTATCTTATGAATCTACTAAGATGGTTCATCCAAATTCTTACTAAAATGAAAATTAAAGTCCCATTAATCTTAAGCATTAAAAAATTATAAATAATAATCAATTATTTTTAATTACTAATTTTCTAATAAAAAAGATAATATCTTATAAATAATTCTTTCTTTAAAAGAAAGCTCGTATTTTATTTTTTATATAAACTACTAAATGCATCATTTCAATTTTTTAAGTGATTATTTTAAATGGCTCCTCTGACTGGGATCGAACCAGTGACATACGGATTAACAGTCCGCCGTTCTACCAACTGAACTACAGAGGATCTTATTTTATTGCAGATATATTATATACTAAAAATCAGAGATGTCAAAGTATGATTAAAAGATACTCAATTAAAATCTATGTTTACTAATATTAGTACCTCTTCAAAATGAAATTTTATAATAAACTTAATTTGAATTAAAAAAATTAATATTAATTAAATCTAATTATGATTATGACAGAACCCAATTGAATAAAATAATTTATTCATATCTCAATTTTAAACATAAGATAAATCATTAAGATTAACAATCTTATAAATATAAGATCAAAATATACAACCTAATAAATTATTAGATTCTTCACACATTAAGCTCTGTTTAATCATTAGACAGTTATCTATATTCTATTGTCACTTATTTATAAGATGATATTAGATTAAGTCATCTAAATTGATAACCAGATTTAACCTACAACATTACCATATGATATAGATTATGCACAATATCAAGATAACTTAATATTATCACTCTTTATGTGCATGCACCATATAATTCACGTCCACGTTAGCAGTTAATTTATATGACTCAGTTAAGGGATTGCAAGATATCCCAGTTATGTGATGCGCATACAATTTTGTTTTATCAATCCAATGAAGCAACTCTCTAGGTTGAATTAATTTCCACATCTTATGCGTGCCTTGTGGTAATATTCTTAATATATATTCTGCACAAAATATGGCTACAAACCAAGATTTTTTAGTTCGATTGATAGTAGAAAAAAACACTTCTCCACCTGGTTTTACCAATTGAGAGCAAGCATTAATTACAGAATAAGGCTCTGGTACGTGCTCTAATAACTCTAAACAAGTAACTACCTCATATTTTTCCGCATACTTAACTAAATGCTCCTCTGCTGTTTGTTGTATATATTGAACTTTAATTCCACTTTCCAATGCATGTAGCCTAGCGACTTGTAATAGGTCTTTCTCTATATCTAAACCCACAACATTAGCACCTAAACTCGCCATGCTTTCTGCAAGAATACCACCTCCACATCCAACATCTAATATCTTTTTTCCAGATAAACCATTAGTATAATGTTTAATCCAATCAAGACGCACCGGGTTCATTCTATGTAATAACTTACACTCACCTTCCAAATCCCACCAACGCGAAGCCATCACTGAAAACTTGGTCACTTCACTATAATCAATGTTTAAACCATCAAATTTTGGCACTTGATGCATTGAGATAAAACTCCATCAAAATAATATAAAATATAACTACCGTTCAATTAAATATACGTTCTATATAATCTCAAATTCTCAAATGTTGAAAAAACTAATCGATAATCAATTATAAAAACTATATATTAGTATGATAATAAACCTTTTAAAATTTAATCAACACAAACATTTTAATGTTTATTTAATTTAATCTCTATCTATCTAATTTTTCTATATCATACCGTTAGGTAGAATCTGTTACTATATTATCTTTGTCAAGCTTCTCCCATTATTAAGATAATAATGAAACTTATTAATATAAAATAGCTAATTAAACCAATGGATAACATTTATAATCCAAAATAAATTGTATAATATCATAGATAAATAAAATATAATATTGATTATTTTTTATAGACAAGTTAATACAAAAATTCTCAAAAACTTATGTTATGTTATATGTACTTTCTTCTATCATAAATCTTGTAAAGCTACATGTATACATACAATAACAATAACCTTTCTTGTCTTAAGAAGAATAAAATTTATAGAAATATCCTCTCGATTAAAAAATTAACTTTAAATACAATTAAAAATCAATACATTTATCTGAACGACTAATACACAATAGCATAATTATGAATAATTATGCGCTTTAATTATTTATTCATCAGAATAAATCTTAAATTTATCAACTATTCTCAGTTATATCAACTCTCGGTTATATCAATGAATAATTCACTCTAAACCATACCTATGATATCAATCTAAATAATTAGCAAATATCAATAATTCTATTATATAAATCGATCAACAAAACTTATGTACAAAATTTAATCAAATTTAAAATCATATTTTATTTAGAAAAATTATAACGTACTTAATTAGTAATTATTTTACCAAGTAAAAGTATATTAATTATCTTGATGACACGAGCTAACTTGCTTTAATAAAGTAAAAATTACTTATATATTCACTATAATAATATATAAAACATCATAAGAATATACTTTTATAAAGAATTCCCCTCTTTAACAACAACAACTCAGCCTGTATTCCCTCCTTAGGGAATACAACAACATGCTAAATATCATAAACAGTTAAAACTTCATGATTTTATTTTTATAAATAACAATAAAATTTACATTTTAACCAAGTCAAACATATTAATAATTTATTAACTATAATAATATATCCATCATTTAATTCTTTAATTACAATATAATCTAAGATCCTGAGTATGACTTCGTAGATCTAGAGTTAAATTAAATCTGACAGACTATATAATTGATGATAAATAGCTGTCAGAAAAAATTAATGGTTTAAGATTATTTAATGCGTAAGATCATCAAAAAATTTTTTCACACTATCAAAAAACGTTTTAGAACGTGGACTATTTTGCTCACCAAGAGATCCACTAAAACTTTCCTCTAGTTCACGTAGAAGCATTTTCTGTTTATCGTTTAAACGAACAGGGGTTTCTACAACAACACGACATAATAGATCACCAGATGAACCACCTCGCAATGATTTTACCCCTTTATTTCGTAAACGAAACAATTTACCTGTCTGCGTCTCCGATGGAACTTTTAAATTTACCCTTCCATCTAATGTAGGAACCTCAATTTCTCCACCTAGTGCTGCCATTACAAAGCTAATAGGTACCTCGCAATACAAGTTATTCGCTTCACGCTCAAAGATATGATGCTCTCTCATCTGTACTTCCACATACAAATCACCAGATGAAGAACCATTCTCTCCCACTTCACCTTCACCGCTTAACCGAATGCGATCACCAGTATCTACACCTGCCGGTATTTTTACTACTAAAGTTTTTAACTTTTCAATACGACCTTGAGCATGACACGTATTACACGGATCTTTTATTATTGACCCTCGTCCATGACAAGCAGGACAAGACTGCTGGACAGTAAAAAATCCCTGTCGCATCTGTATCTGACCCGACCCCCGACAAGTAGAACAAGTTTGTGGCTTTGTCCCTGCTTTTACTGCACTACCATGACACACCCCACATAATTCTAAAGTGGGAATACGAATCTCTCTAGATACCCCTCGAACCGCCTCTTCAAGTGATAACTCAATTTTATAACGCAAGTCTGCTCCACGCGCAGAGCGCTGCTGACGTCGATTGCCACCAAAAATATCTCCAAACACATCACCAAAAATATCTCCAAAATCAGCAGTAGTACTACCAAAACCACCTTGGTTACCCCCGCCGACACCTCCCTGCTCAAATGCAGCATGACCATATTGATCATAACTTGCTCGTTTCTGGGGATGAGTTAAAACCTCATAAGCTTCTTTAATCTCTTTGAATTTACCTTCAGACCGTTTATCACCCTGGTTACGATCGGGATGAAACTTCATAGCTAAACGTTTATAAGCCTTTTTAATTTCTCGCTCATCTGCCGACTTAGTAACACCTAAAATCTCGTAATAATCTCTTTTCACCATTTTAATTAATCCTACCCTTAAACACGGGTGCACGGGAATGGATACAATCCACACCCGTGGTAGTTATAACCAATTGCTTTAACGGGCTAGCATACCCTATCAAGTGCGATTATTTTTATTATCTTTCACTTCTTCAAATTCAGCGTCGACAACATTCTCATCTTTTTTTATATTTTCAGTAGAATCAGATGAACCACTAGTTCCACTCGGTTTTTTAGCACACTCTGTTAATTTATCAGAGGCCTCTAATAATAATTTCATACTAGACTCAATAGCTGATTTATCTTCACCTTTCAACGCATTTTGTAAAGAATTTAAAATTGATTCAATAGTATTTTTATCGTCTTTATTAAGTTTATCACCTGATTCGTTCATCTGCTTACGAACACTATGAACAATTTGATCACCCTGATTACGAACCTGAACTAATTCTTCAAATTTACGATCTGATTCAGCGTTAGTTTCTGCATCTCGTACCATTTTTTCAATTTCATTATCATTTAGACCTGAAGACGCCTTAATAGTAATCTTTTGTTCTTTACCACTCTTTTTATCTTTAGCGGATACATGTAAAATGCCGTCTGCATCAATATCGAAAGTAACCTCAATTTGCGGCATACCACGCGGAGCGTTCTGAATACCATCAAGATTAAATTGTCCAAGAGATTTGTTATCTATAGCCCGTTTTCTTTCACCTTGAACTACGTGAATGGTTACAGCAGATTGATTATCTTCAGCTGTAGAAAATATTTGACTATGCTTAGTTGGAATTGTAGTATTTTTAGAAATAAGCGAAGTCATTACTCCACCCATAGTCTCAATGCCCAGTGATAATGGGGTCACATCTAAAAGTAAGACATCTTTAACTTCACCAGCAAGAACTCCACCCTGAACAGCAGCTCCAACTGCTACTGCTTCATCCGGATTCACATCTTTACGCGGCTCCTTGCCAAAAAACTTAGCTACTTTAGCCTGTACCATTGGCATTCGAGTTTGTCCTCCAACTAAAATCACATCATTAATATCAGACACCGAAAGATCAGCATCTTTTAGAGCAACTTTTAAAGGAGAAATAGAACGCAAAATTAGATCTTCAACTAAAGATTCTAATTTTGCACGAGTAACTTTGATATTTAAATGCTTCGGACCAGTAGAATCTGCTGTAATATACGGCAAATTAACATCGGTTTGTTGAGCTGAAGATAACTCAATCTTTGCTTTTTCAGCAGCTTCTTTTAAACGTTGCATCGCTAATGGATCATTATGAAGATTAATACCTTGATCCTTTTTGAACTCAGATACAAGATAGTTAATCATACGACTGTCAAAATCTTCACCCCCTAAGTGAGTATCTCCGTTCGTAGCCAGAACTTCAAATGTTTTTTCTCCATCCACTTCATCAATTTCAATGATAGAAATATCAAACGTACCACCACCTAAATCATAAACTGCAATTGTACGATTGCCTTTGTTTTTATCTAAACCATAAGCTAATGCTGCTGCAGTAGGTTCATTAATAATTCGTTTGACATCTAAACCCGCAATACGTCCAGCATCTTTAGTAGCCTGACGCTGCGCGTCATTAAAATAAGCCGGAACAGTAATTACAGCTTCATTTACCGATTCACCTAAATAATCTTCAGCAGTTTTCTTCATTTTTTTTAAAACTTCAGCTGAAATCTGTGGCGGAGCAATATGCTTTCCTTTAATGTCTAACCATGCGTCACCATTATCGGATGAAACAATTTTGAATGGCATAATTTTAATATCACACTGCACTTCATCGTCTTGAAATCGACGACCAATCAATCGTTTAATTGCAAATAAAGTATTTTTTGGATTAGTTATTGCCTGACGCTTAGCAGGTTGACCAACTAAAATTTCCCCATCCTGGGCATAAGCGATGACAGAAGGCGTGGTTCGATCTCCTTCTGCATTCTCTACTACACGTGCCTGACCTCCATCCATAATGGCAATACATGAGTTTGTCGTACCCAAGTCAATACCAATTATCTTACCCATTTAGACATCTCCACTTTAATAAATAATTTATATAAAATCATCTTATAAAGCGTAAATGCGGGCATTTTTTATAGTTTCAACTCTAAGTCGTGCGTTTTTCTTAGTTGTAACATTGATACACACAGTATGATCAAGTTTTACAAAGTATCCATAAGTATATGGTATATATCATTGTTTGATAATGCATTATCAATATTTTTGACATAAGATATAATCTTCAATTAGATACAAACTAATTATAAATCACCAGATTTCAACTACATTTTTTTGGCAATAAACTTCAGATAAAAAACACATAGCCTCTATCTCCAAATAAATAATAAAGAAGCTCGATGCATCGATCACAACGAAGCTATATCATCATTTATTCTAATATAATTCTTCTGAATAAATTGCTTTATCGGTTTTAAAATATAAAAACTAATAACTCCTAACAGTATTTATAATAAAATATAAAATACTTCCATAACAATAAATATTCGTAAATATAAATAACTAATGTACAGGAAAATGAGACACTAATTTTTTTCTATAAGTATCAATAATCAATCTTCTTTTAAATCCTATCTAAATAAATCAATAAAATATAATATTTAGACCGTTAATTAATAAATTACTATTAATCTACAATCTTACAAATCATCAAGAAGATTATACCTTTACTCATCAATTATTGAAAATATTTAATTTTTAACTAACTAATTATAGATATAATACTGATCTCTTTTGATCTTATTAGAAATTTAAAAGAAAAAGATAACAATTAAATCAATCCCATAACATTTCCTGGCCCAAAATAAAAAACTAAACCTCAAAAAACCGATCATTATCTAATCAAGGTTTTTATTTTAATAAACGAATTCCAAAATATGTATTAAAGTACTCAAGATATCACAACCATTCTTTTAAATATATTAAAACATATTCTAAAAAAAATTAATCTATACATATAATATTGAATATTATTTTCAACCTTAGTGATTTATTAATACATGTTTATTGTTAAAAAGAAATTACCTCATATTATGATAAACCTCAATATAACTAACATATTCTATTGGAGAATACATAACATCTATTTATTACTTTAAAAAAATCTTCTGAATCATATGAGTTTTCAAACCCCAAAATAGACAAGAAACCAATGAAAATATATTATTTAACCAATTGATGGATATTTTCTAACCCTAAATTCATATATTCTTACCATAATTAGAAAACCACAGTTATTTCTTAAAAATAACTAAAAAATACTATTAGTTTCATCTTTGAACACTAGAGGATATATAAATATTAATTTTTAAAAATAGTTTTATTTCTTGATAGCCTACTGCATTCTTAATGCATAGATTATAGAGAGATAATAGAAATTAATGACAGATAAATCACAATTTCTCATATCATGCGATCGTTTAAATTATCATTTATACGCTGATAATACTCATATAACATTGCTTTGCTTAGTATATTCCAAATATATTACGACCCCTTACATACAGGATTTGCATGAAAAACCTCATTTGTTTCTAAATTCGAAGAATATTACATTAAAAAGTCTTATTTAAATTATTTGCATTTAAATTTTTGAAAAGTAAAATAACATTACGGCACGTGGCGCAGCTTGGTAGCGCACCGTCATGGGGTGTCGGGGATCAGAGGTTCAAATCCTCTCGTGCCGAAAAAATCAAACAACCCCATCTCATTAATCATTCCACGCTTAATTTAAAATAAAAAATTAAACACATTATTCTCATATACTACTAAATTAATTGACATTATCTTATATATCTTCAAATCACATACAATAAAAATACACTCTAGTTATTAAACTAATTAACGGTTAATGATGCGCTAATTAAAAAATTATTAGAATAACAACTAAAAAACATTACATCTAAGAAAAATTAATCACTATAATACCCAATTATAAAAAACTATAATACCTATCCTCTATAATTATATCCTTGATATAAAGTTAAAAATAATGTATATTTACAGATAAATCACTTACACATCTATTATATAAAAAATATCTTTATTATCATTTATTAATCAATAAAATAAATAATAATTCTATTTTCTTACGATATTCTGCTTTAAAAAATCATTCATATCATCTAACCTGTAAGGTACAATTAAATTCTATTGTCAAAAAACAAAAAATACGTATATCTTAAATTATGTAAACTTACATATGATTAAATACCTTATCAATATTTAAAGTTAAACATTAAAAAATTTAATATTAATTAATTATATTCCGAGCCTTACAAAAAAATAAAATAAGTAATATTGTCCTTGTTATTCATGCAATTCATATTACATCCTAAGTAACTATCCTGTTGTTAATTAATTCTCACTTCTTTTGCATTCTATCAGTGCACATTATGTAATTAACGTATCTCTTACAAATACTAAAAATTTATTTGAATTTCTATGATATTTTAAGTAAAAACCTTTTTCCAAAAAATATTAGTGAGATGAAAAATATTTTATCAGTTATTAAAAATAAATATTTATAAAATATAATTATTTATAAACTATAATATAGTACCATACTAAGATTTTTATCTGACCTATTCTTCTAATTACCAACAAATTATTAGTGCCATAGTAGAAAGAATAATAAAAACTAATATACTTTAATCTTAACAAATCATAGTATTCATAGTATCTTTCTTAATAAATATCTCAAAATAAAATCCCACTGTTAAACTTATTTAGTCTAAAAAACTTCGACTTACATATAAACTCATACTCGTAATAAAAGGAATGGTTTATTAGAAAAATAAAAAATTAAAAATAGAGTTAAAAATAAGATATAATATACATGCACTTACCCGAATTAAAGATTTATTACTCAATATTTTTATTAAAAAATAAAATATAAATCATTTTTTATATTCTATGATTGTAATAACTTATGAAGTATAAGAGATTAAAATAAATATAAAATATTATTCATTATCTGTGAATATTATACTAAATCATACATGTTATACATAACCAATAATATTTTAGTCCATAATTGAACCACTATGATACTTCTCAAAGACACATATCATATCTATCTAAAACTAACAACAACATCATAATTCACTATATTAATGGACAAATTAAGATGTAATGATAAAAATCATAGTAATCATGAAAATATCGTCTAGAAATACTACAGATTTCAATATCATCATATATAAGAAATGAACTATATTTTTAATAGAAACAAGTAAGAACAGACATTCAATCAAATCAATTATTTTATAATAACTCACTCTGATTTCTTATCTTTACCACATTCTACCTTGCAGACTCTTTAGAAATCTGTCAGTATTCGTGAAAAATAGATAAGTTTAACTTAAATATCCATAAAACACATGACAACACGAGAATATTCAATATTTTTATATCTTTATTTACCTAATTCAATATTTTCTTAAATTATCAATAATACTTAGATTACGCTCTTTCTTTAATATAAAAAAATAAAATCATGCTTTTTCTTTACACAATTTTACTATATCTATTGCAACCTATAATCTGGTTACGTCTCTGGTGTCTCAGTTATAAAAACATTAGATATCGAGAACGCTGGCCTGAGCGTTATGGGTTTTCTATTAAAACAATTCAACCACATGGCATACATCTACATGCTGTTTCAGTTGGAGAAACATTAGCAATACTACCTCTCATCCAATCCCTACGTTATAATTATCCAAATCTACCTATTGTTTTGACCACTATGACACCTACAGGATCAGAATTGGCTCGAACCATAGTAGATCATAGGATACATCATGTATACCTACCGTATGACCTGCCTGGATCCATGAAACGTTTTTTCAAACAAACATGCCCTAAATTAGTTATTATCATGGAAAAAGAGCTATGGCCTAATATGATCTCTCTTTTATACAATCAAAATATTCCATTAATAATAGTTAATGCTAGATTATCAGAACGCTCTGCCTGTTCTTATAAAAGAATTAGTATCTTTATGAAACCTTTACTTCAGCGTATCGCCTTAATCGCAGCACAATCTCATGAAGATGGAGAGCGTTTTATTAAACTTGGAGTAGACAAAAATAAAATAATAATCACTGGAAACCTAAAATTCGATATATCCATCACATCAGAAATGAAAAAAAAATCTAATAGATTACGTCATCAATGGACATTCAGTCGACCGAAATGGATTGCAGCTAGCACCCATCATGGAGAAGAAAAGATTATCTTAGAGACACATCAGAAACTATTAAAAGACTTTCCTGACCTATTATTAATTCTAGCACCTCGCCATCCTTCACGTTGCCAAAAAATATGTTATTTAACGAAAAAATATAACCTAAATTATATACTACGTAGTAGTAATTTGGTTCCTTCTGCTAAAATTCAGGTGGTAATTATTGATACAATAGGTGAACTTATGTTGCTATATGGCATTTCCGATCTAGCGTTTGTTGGTGGAAGCTTAGTAAAGCATGGTGGTCATAATCCATTAGAACCTGCGTCACATTCTATCCCAATACTCATGGGGCCCTACACTTTTAACTTTAAAAATATTTGTGAAAGAATTAAAAAAAATAATGGTCTTATTACCGTAAGTAGTACTAGTTCCTTAACTAAATCAATTATTATGCTTCTTATCCATGAAAATTTACGCGTTTATTATGGCTCTCAAGCACAACGCATATTAAAAAATAACCAAGGAACTCGACAACAACTACTACAGATCCTTAAACCCTTTCTCCCACCGCAACACAATTACTATGAAAATACGACAAAAAATTTCCGTAGTCATAATTACTAGAAACTCAGCTGAATTTCTGCCTGAATGCCTAGAATCAGTTAATTGGGCAGATGAAATTATTATACTTGACTTTAATAGTACTGACCAAACTCGAAACATAGCTTGTCAATATGGAGCTATCGTTTATAGAACTAATTCATGGAATGGTTACGGTAAACAACGACAAATAGCACAGAGCTATGCACAAAATTCTATGATTTTAATGATTGACAGTGATGAGCGCGTAACAAATAATTTAAAAAATTCAATCCAAAACATACTAAAAGAACCAGAAACAGACACAGTCTATCTTCTCTCACGCTCTAACCTGTTTCTAGGGCGATTTATGCGCCATGGGGGCTGGTATCCAGATCGAGTAATACGTCTATATCCACGTCATTTTCAATATAATAGCAATCTAGTACATGAAGCCTTATACGCGCCAAAAACGAAGATTAAATTACTAGATGGAGACCTATTGCATATAACCTGCAGTGATTTTTATTCCTTTCAATTGAAACAGTTATCCCATGCCAAAGCATGGGCTATACAGAGTAATCAAAATGGAAAAAATAGCAATGTTATACGTATTTTCTTATACACTATCTGGACTTTTATACAGACATTATTAATACGTGCAAGTTTTTTAGATGGTACGAAAGGATGGATATTAGCAATGGTAAATTCTCAGTATACTTTTAATAAATACACAACCTTATGGACTCTAAATCGCTCTACAAAGAAAAAACTACATGAGAAATAAAGCAATATACCCTGGAACGTTTGATCCGATAACTAATGGACATATAAATATCATCACACGTGCAACACTAATATTTAGCAAAATAATCCTTGCCATTACCACCAATCCCAGTAAAAATCCAATGTTTTCTATTGAAAAACGCGTAGGATTTGCTCAAGAAGCAGTTGCACATTTAAAAAATGTAAAAATAATTAGGTTTAGTGGTTTATTAATACACCTTGCTCAAAAACAAAAAACTAACGTACTCATTCGAGGCCTACGCAACGTATCGGATTTTGAAAAAGAAACCCAAAGATACCACATGAATAAACATTTAAACCCTAAATTAGAAATTATATTCCTTATTGCTACAGAACAATCCACCTATCTCTCTTCTTCATTAATCAAAGAAATAGCACACAACGGTGGTAATATTGAGTCACTCCTTCCCGCATCCGCATGCAAAGCACTTACCAATGTATATAAATCATAATTTTTTAACACAAAAATAAAACAAATAAAAAAATAAAATACTTAAATATAATAATCACATTATCCATAAATGATAATTAAAAATCACTATGCGTTGCGGTAACATCTGATTTATTTAGAAAAATTCGATCATAGATAAAAACCATCTCATTAGAGAACATATAATAAGCTCTTGTTTTTATTAACATAATGTAAACATCACTCAAATAAAAAATATCCAGAATAAGATTTATAACTCAATCATCACACATTAAAAAATTTTCTAATATACTAATAATTAGAGTTATTACTAATGATAGTAATAACTCCACAATTTATATTAACTCCACAATTTACATGAAGAAGAAATCAAGTAGTTAAATTAAAATAATAAAATAATATAGATAACAATTTTAAATTAACTTTATATATCTATATTAGCTATAATAATATTATAGCTTGTCCTACTTCTTAATATCTGAGTTTCTATCATTAAAACATTTAACTAAGTATAATACTTATATACAAGATTCTATAAATCTTTTCTAAATAATTATCATTATAGAAAACAGATGATATCTACATTAAGTCGAAATAATAAATTCAAAATAATAAATATTAATGTCAAACACTCATTTTCCTTGCTCTCTATCAAACTCTATCAAAACGATAACTATCTAACCTAGCTTATCAACTAACAACCATTAGAGTATTTAAGAGTAAAGATCACACTAGTATCATTTAATCTATGTCTTTTTAATAATAATTTTGAGTGATAAAATCTCACTATATCTCACTCTAGATATTAAGCACTAATCTTAAATACGCTAAAAATAGTAATAAAATAAAATTTTAGAACATGTTAGATAGTCAAAGAAAATAAATAAACCAACCATTCCTGATTAATCATAACCAATAAGATGATATGACTTATTCTAATTCAAATCCTCTACTTTTCCTTTAATATAGAAATTACCAGACTGTAATATCATACAATTAATCTTCAATATTAATCATACCCAAAAATTAACCAAAAAAATAACATAATAAACGGTGTTGATTATACATTAAAAATCTAATTATAAATCTATATATCTTTATCACATTATCCTGATTAAAAAAAATAACAAAATTCATTATACACGTTAATAGCGATATTTATATAATAATATATAAAATTTTATATTTTTAAAACTCAATTTAAATAAGAATCATTACTATTCAAAACCACATGAATAATATAAAATACATTATATGATATGATAGAATCATTGGTGATGAGAACAATAAATCGATCTCTAACCCTATCGTAAAAAATAGGAAAATTTTCTATTAAATCAACATCTACCATATTAAAAATAATGACCTTTAATGACTACAATAATTAATTAAAGTGATCATCTATCCTAACCAAAGCATTATCATCTCTTTTAACTATAATAGCTATATATCTCTCTAAAAAAATCTACAGTAATACAAATTATTAACTAAAACTAACTATAACTTGGTATTTACCATTAACCTATATATAAATGAGTAGTCTAATAACACTCCACTGAGCTTATATATAACATATCAATTATATTGATTTTCATCCACGAGGTCCCATCCAAAAATTATTGCATTTAGAGGAAAATAGAATGCCAAAGCAACAAATCGGTATTGTAGGTATGGCAGTAATGGGGCGTAATCTAGCTCTAAATCTAGAAAACCGAGGCTATTCAGTTTCTATATTCAATCGTACTACTGCAAAAACCAACGAAATTCTGATAGAAAACCCCGATAAAAATCTCATTCCATTTTATAAAATTAAAGAATTTGTAAATTCATTAGAAAAACCACGTCGTATTTTACTAATGGTAAAAGCTGGTCAAGCAACTGATAAAACAATATCGATAATTGCGCAATATCTTGAACACGGAGACATCTTAATTGATGGTGGAAACTCTTACTATAAAGATACCATACGTCGCAATAAAGAGTTATCTAGCCATGGATTCAATTTTATCGGAACTGGTGTTTCAGGTGGCGAAGAAGGAGCTCTAAAAGGCCCGTCTTTTATGCCTGGAGGTCAAAAAGACGCATATGAACTTATTGCTCCAATTTTTAGTAAAATTGCAGCAGTATTCCAGGGAGAAGCCTGTATTTCTTACATCGGACCAAACGGTTCTGGGCATTATGTTAAAATGATACATAATGGTATTGAATATGGCGATATGCAACTAATTTCTGAAGCCTATTTTCTTTTAAAATACGCATTACAGATGAATAATGATATTATTGCAGAAATTTTCAAAAAATGGAACGACGGAGAGCTAAATAGCTACTTAATTGACATCACATCAAAAATCTTTACTAAAAAAAATATAGAAGGAAATTATCTAATTGACTTAATCTTAGATGAAGCTGAAAACAAAGGAACAGGACAGTGGGCTAGTCAAAGCGCATTAGATCTTAATGAACCTCTTTCATTAATTACCCAATCAGTATTCGCCCGCTATATATCATCACTCAAAACAACACGAATGAAAGCATCTAAAATTCTATCTGGCCCTAAATGTAAAATATTTAGGGGTGATAAAAAAAAGTTCATTGAACAAATACGTCGCGCGCTATATCTTGGCAAGATTATTTCTTACTCACAAGGTTTTGCTCAATTAAAAGCTGCATCAAAAAAATATCAATGGAATCTTAACTATGGAGACATTTCTAAAATATTCCGCGCTGGTTGTATCATTCGCTCTCAATTTCTAGAGCAAATCACTCAATCCTATACTTTTAATCCAGAGCTGATTAATTTATTATTCACACCTTACTTCAGTAATATCGCTTCTCAATACCAAATGGATTTAAGAAAAATCACCTCTTATGCAGTACAAAACGGAATACCGGTACCAACATTTTCTTCTGCTATTTCCTACTATGATAGTTATCGTTCAGAAAATCTACCTGCAAATTTAATCCAAGCACAACGCGACTATTTCGGATCACATACTTACAAGCGTATTGATAAAGAAGGCCTTTTCCACACTAAGTGGACCCAATAATTATCCACTATCTCTTATGTTTAAGGCTTCTCATGAAAGAAGCCTTAAACATAAGTCTATATAAAATAGAAATAAAAAAATTAAGATCTCTTATTAACTTTTTAGTAAAATAAGAATTTTTATACAAATAGTAATTAATAGAATCAGATGCTATCAATAACATATAGACTCTGAAATATATAAAATAAAATAATTTATAATACATTTTATACTTAAAATATTAATATAACTTCAAATCTACAATTAATTTTACAAAATTTGATAAACCTGCTTATAATCATTTATTGGGACTAAAATCATCTTCTATTTACTTTTAACTCATAGGAAAATAAATTCCTTAATCAATTTTTATAGATTTCTACTCAAGAAATCTATTCTAAAAAAATTAAATTACATGATTAAAGTCCATTACTTCATTATTTATAGATCTTCATAAATATCTTAATCAATCTACGTAATTCAATCATTATTAATATCTCATTATTCATTAAAACGTAACAAATAACTAAATCCATAGTCATCAAACTCTCCAACTAGTTCAAGAAGTGTAATTCTCTAACTAGCGTATTGTTGCTTTCCGGTGATAAACCATAACTAAGCTTTATAATTTTTTAATCTATAAATACAGATTTTCACTAAATATAAAATTGGAATTTTTTACCAGACTTACATGAATACTAATGTGATCTTTTATGAATTAATTTCATCTTTAGAAATTTGATGACAATAGAATCACTACGTGATGAAACTATTATAGATATAAATATGCCATTCAACAATAATGCAAATTAATAAAAATATACAGAAAAGATGAAATATAAATTTACTTTATTTTAAATAAATCTTGTTTTATTAATATCCTCAAGTAATTAAGATCATCATAAAACATCTATAATTTATATCACGAAGAGGTCAAACCTAATTATAACATAAAGGTCATAAAACAATATTGATCATCTTATCAATAAAAATTATTGTAATATATAACATCAATATCTATCTAGAAATAAAACATAGACAGATTATCACATTATACCTAATAACTTATGATAAAAAACTTACTACTCACACAGACTCATCTGAATTTGATATACTAACCTGTTCGGGTTAATCAAATACCCCTCCAAAACGATAAAAATATATATTGATTCTTATAGATCCTAGTTCATCATAAGAATGATGTCTCTCTATTTTCTATAAATATCAATCTAATATATTTCTTATATAATATCTATATAAGTCACAATTTCAATATAAAAATTATAAGTTGGAGCAATAAAAAATAAAATAACATGTAAAAAAATACACTCTATAATCTTGAAATAGATTGTTAACCTTTTCTGTTAAAAAACCAAGATTATGAAAATCTTCATATATTTGATTCATAACTATATGCAATAAATTTAAAATCATATAAGACAGCAAATAAAAAATATATTTATTTATTAGACTGTTTTTAAGAAAAACTTAAAAATATCAGTATGGTTGAATCATATTTCTATTTATAGATAGATAAGTAATAAATTCTAATTCAGTTAATAATCAACCCTTTAAAATCTAAAAAAGAAACCCGAATACAAAGATAAAATAAAAATTATTTACTTTCTAGCATAACTGAAAAGAGAGAAAAATGAACTTAAAAACCGATTTATTATATGCTTCTATGCACTCCTGAAATCACAATTTATTAACTAAATAGAAACCATTAGAATAATACATGTATTATTACCATTTACCCTACCGCTATATTTGTGTTGATATGTAGAATTGCATACAAAATATATATTTTAAAACACGAGGATTATTTATTAAAACAGGTAAAAATTGACATGAATCAAAGTCTATTTGTCACTAAACGCAATGGCCGCGCTGAATGCATTGATCTCGATAAAATACATCGTGTGCTCAACTGGGCATCCAAAGGTCTAAAAAACGTCTCCGTTTCACAAGTGGAACTTTGTTCGCGTATTCAATTCTATGAAGGCATTCGAACGTTTGATATTCATGAAACTATTATCAAGTCAGCAGCCGACTTAATCTCAAGAGATGCACCTGATTATCAATATATGGCTGCACGATTAGCTATCTTTCATTTAAGAAAAAAAGCTTATGGAAAATTTAAGCCTCCTACACTTATAAATCAAGTTACACGCATGGTAGCTATGGGGAAATATGATAAACACCTCATAACGGATTATAGCACTGAAGAATTTGAAAAAATGGATAGTTTTATTGATCACTGGAGAGATATGAATTTCTCCTACGCCGCAGTCAAACAACTAGAAGGAAAATATCTAGTTCAAAACCGTGTGACCGGTGATATCTATGAAAGCGCTCAGTTTCTATATATCTTAGTGTCTGCATGTCTATTTTCTAAATATCCAACCAAAACTCGCCTTAACTATATCAAACGATTTTATGATGCAATTTCAACTTTTAAAATCTCTTTGCCTACACCTATTATGTCGGGAGTTCGAACACCAACACGTCAATTTAGTTCCTGTGTATTAATTGAATGTGGTGATAGTCTTGATTCAATTAACGCCACCTCCAGTGCAATTGTTAAATATGTCTCTCAGCGCGCTGGTATTGGTATTAATGCGGGTCGTATTCGTGCTTTAGGAAGTCCTATTCGTGGCGGTGAAGCCTTTCATACTGGTTGCATTCCTTTTTATAAATATTTTCAAAGCGCGGTAAAATCCTGCTCTCAAGGAGGAGTTCGCGGAGGAGCCGCTACCTTATTCTTTCCTTTATGGCATAGAGAAATTGAAAGTCTTCTAGTTTTAAAAAATAACCGCGGTGTCGAAGAGAATCGAGTCCGACACATGGATTATGGTGTGCAATTAAATAAAATGATGTACCAGAGATTACTTAAAGGAGAAGATATCACTCTATTTAGTACATCAGATGTACCTGGTCTATATGATGCATTTTTTGCAAACCAGGAAGAGTTTGAGCGACTATACACACAATATGAACAAGACCCAAATATTTATAAACAAAAAATAAAAGCTATTACTTTATTTTCCTTAATGATGCAAGAGCGTGCATCAACTGGTCGGATTTATATTCAAAATGTTGATCATTGTAATACTCATAGCCCATTTAATCCTGTTCTTGCACCTATTCGTCAATCTAATCTATGTCTTGAAATCACTCTCCCTACTAAACCAATGCAAAATATTAACGATGAAAATGGAGAAATTGCACTTTGCACCCTGTCTGCATTTAATCTTGGTGTTATTGACAGTTTAGATGATCTTCAAGAACTAGCAAGATTAGCTGTGCGTGCACTTGATGCGCTAATTGACTATCAAGATTATCCTATCCCAGCAGCTAGAAAAGGGGCCATAGGAAGACGTACTCTAGGAATTGGCGTAATTAACTATGCATACTATTTAGCAAAAAACAATGTACGCTATTCTGATAATAGCGCCAATATCTTAACACATCAGGTTTTTGAGGCAATACAGTATTGGCTTCTTAAAGCATCTAATGAGCTAGCAATTGAAAAAGGTGCTTGTCCATGGTTTTCCGAAACCACCTACTCTCAAGGCATTATGCCAATTGATACATACAAAAAAGATTTAGATACAATATGCAATACCCCTCTCCTTCTTGACTGGGAAAGACTCCGAAAGTCTGTAAAAAAATATGGTCTACGTAACTCTACGTTGTCAGCGCTAATGCCAACCGAAACATCTTCACAAATTTCTAATGCTTCCAATGGAATTGAACCACCTCGAGGACATATCAGCATTAAAGCGTCAAAAGATGGTATACTTCGTCAAGTAGTACCAGAATATACGCGGCTAAAAAATCAATACGAATTACTATGGGATATACCAGATAACAACGGATATTTACAACTAGTTGGCCTCATGCAAAAGTTCATTGACCAATCTATTTCTTCAAACACACATTACGATCCAAAACGTTTTACAGGTGGTAAAATTCCAATGAGACAACTTCTAAAGGACCTGTTAACTGCTTATAAATTTGGAATTAAAACACTGTATTATCACAACACTCATGATGGATCAGATGCTTCTCAAGATTCAACTATCCCAATAGATCCAAACGAAGAGTGCGAAAGCGGGTCCTGTAAAATTTAACTATTACTCAAAGCTTTTGCAAAAGGATGCTTACTTAATGTTGTTGGAATAAAATATGGCCTATACAATTTTTTCACAAAAAAATAATAATCAACTACTAGAACCAATGTTCTTTGGTCAATCAGTAAATATTTCACGATTTGACCAACAGAAATATAATATTTTTGAAAAACTAATTGAAAAACAACTCTCCTTCTTCTGGAGACCAGAAGAAATTGACGTATCACGAGATCGAATTGACTATCAGTCACTTCCTCAGCATGAAAAACATATATTTATTAGTAATTTAAAGTACCAAACATTACTGGATTCTATTCAGGGCCGTAGCCCAAATATCGCTTTATTACCACTTATATCTATTCCAGAATTAGAAACGTGGGTAGAAACCTGGTCGTTTTCAGAAACCATTCATTCACGTTCTTATACACATATTATCCGTAATATTGTTAATAATCCTGCAATTATTTTTGAAGACATTGTTACACACAAGGAAATTTTATCTCGAACTAAGGATATATCTAGATATTATGATAATCTTATCTTTATGACTCATTCCTGGCTCCTTTTAGGCGAAGGAATTCATAAATTAACGAACAGTACAACTATTACAGTAAACCTAAGAAAACTAAAAAAACAACTATACTTGTGTCTAATGAATGTAAATGTACTTGAGGCTATTCGCTTCTACGTCAGCTTTGCTTGCTCTTTTGCTTTTGCTGAACGCGAACTTATGGAGGGTAATGCAAAAATTATCAAACTTATTGCTCGTGATGAAGCTCTACATGTTACTGGTACACAACATATTCTCAACCTTCTACATAGCGGTTTAGATGATCCAGATATGGTAGAAATAGCAACAGAATGCAAAAAAGAATGCTATAATCTTTTTCTACTGGCTGTTAGGCAAGAAAAAAAATGGGCAGAGTATTTATTTAAAAATGGCTCAATAATTGGTTTAAATAAAGAGATTCTCTGGCAATATATTGAATATATTACTAATATTCGCATGCATGCAGTAGGACTCCGCCAGCCATTTCAAATACGATCTAATCCTATTCCATGGATTAACTCCTGGCTAGCCTCAGATAACGTTCAGGTCGCGCCTCAAGAAGCAGAAGTTAGTTCTTACCTAGTTGGTCAAATTGACTCTGAAGTAAATACAGATGATCTTATCGATTTCCAGTTATAACTAATGACGCCTTGCATGATTATCATTCGCCCTTCTGGTACAGAAATACAATACTATAATTTATATGACACGCTTTTAAGCATTATAGAATCATATCACATATATATCGAATATCAGTGTCGTGCAGGATATTGCGGTTGTTGTCGAACTCGTCTCTTAAAGGGGACAGTCACCTATAATATATTACCATTAACTTGTATTAAACCAGGTGAAATTTTACCCTGTTTATGTTATGTTCACAGTGATATTGAAATTGAACTATATGGTTCAATGTAAATTACATTGATATCTAATAAATATACATAAATACATCATACGATTTTTAATTAATATCACAAAACAATACTCTTGATATTTTAAGAAATCTTCTCTAAAAGACTCAATATTTAAATAAAATAATATTGTACTTATCATTATCTTTTTCAGTGTTTTAATTACTTCAATCAATTCAATTTTCTCATATGACATTCATAACATATTAAAGAATTAGTATAATCTAATACCATCTAATTCAATTATATCAAAGATTTATATTACTTTACAAAGGATGATCACCATAGATCATTTAAGCATAATTTTCAAAACCAAACATAGTCAGACATGTAAAGATCTATGCAATAATTATACATCAGTGTAATATCTGTGCGAAAGAAGAAAAATGAACACCCATATGAAATTTAAAATATGAAATATACATTCATCTCTCCACATACAACATTTATCTCAAACGGTTTTAGATATTCAGTAATCCTAGATGCGCTTGAAGTTTTAAACAATATTAAATTTTTTAAATCAAAAAAATTACTTGACAATACTAAAAATATAACATTGTAATATATAATGGTATTACTATATGAAAATAGTAATATAAATAATCTTCTCTGAAGAGATATACATTAGAATTTATTTTATAGTTTTAAAAATGATTATAATATTATTTAGTATAGTAATTTATAAACACTCGTACTACCTATTAAATTTTATACAAAACAACTCTAGTAATCAGGATTTAATCGCAAGAAGAAAGCATTAATCAAATTAATTTTACTATGATTTGTCAAATGTAAATAAATGTAAATTTAACCAATGTAATTACTATTACATAACATGTTAATATTATTATTTTAAATAAATAATGAGAACCAAACTCTTTCTTTCTTTATATAATATAATGCATCTCTTTATGGTATAATACATCTCTAATAATATTCTATATTCAATAAAACTACCTGTTTAAATGAGACAATATAGAAAATAAAAAATCTAATATAATTAATCATACCGATCTATTTACTTAATGGAGTATAAAATGGTGGCTTTGAGAATAAATTTTTAGACTCTTCCGGATAATCCCGTGGAAAATTGATGGGAATTTGATTTTTATCTAGTTCCGATTCAGATAGATCATATCTATATAAACTTTTGGAATTTACTAGATGAGACAATAAAATATTAGATCCATTCTTTATATGTTGATGTAATTTCTGATGATCACACTCTAGAGTGTCTAATAAATTTACAGTCTGTGCTAAATAACTGCGGAACTCCTCTTGATATCTCATCATTTCTACTTGACTTTTCTTTAATTTATCTTCTAATTTTTTTTTCTCATATAAACTACGACCACCAAAACACATTGCAAAAACCCCGATAATTATTCCAATTACTAATCCAGAAACTACTAGCTCCCACATCATTACACTCATAATCCACTAATCCTTTTTGTAATATCTTTATTCATATAAACTCTATTTTTTACAACTAACCTAGATCTCTAAATCCAATAACATTAATTAAGATAAAGAAAAACCTTATAGTAACTCAATTTAAAGTACATAGATACAATGAACCAAATAACTATATAATTCGTAACACCGTAATTAAACCGATATCGAATTAATCATTATTACCTTCTCTATGTACTAGATGTGTTATTCAACAAACGAAATATTAATGGATAAAAAATATACAACTTAGAACCCTTACATTACAAAATCATTTTCGACAATTATATCCATATCTATTAAAAAATAATCAATATAGATTACTTATAGTCTATTACATAATTACCGATTAAAATATGTTAACGTAAATATACATATCCTTGTTTATTAAAAATAATAAATCACTTATTCTATTAACAATCAACATATGATAAATAATAATAAAATACACTATCCTTAATATACTTAACTTGTATTTTCTATATTTTAAAACATTCTAGCTGACTAATCTCCCTACAATCTTATTTGTTTTCTAATCAGAAAAATATGAGACACTTTGATTAAACATCATAATAATAGAAAATATTGTTTGTATGCTATCCAGACAAATTCTACTCATTATTATCATTATAAATATCAGAAAATTAATCATTATTCCACCGCTTCATAAGAATAAGCACAGACGCTATATGAGTCTTATCGAAAGACAAACTAAAAACCAAAATTAATTTAATAGATAGACACTCATTAGATGAAAATAATTTTTAACTTCTTTTCTTTACTGAATCTTCAATAAAATGTTACAGGCTTTCTATTCTTAAATACTTTACTAATATCAATCTCTATTCAAAAGACAATCTAAGAAATATCTAATTATAAATTTTCTAAATAACTTCTTTGTATATAAAAACAATGTGTGTTAAGTTATGGTAAATCTTACTCTAATAACATAAAACCTTTTGAAAAGATTTTATTGTTTTAATCATGCATTAATCGTAAAAATTTAAAAAAATTCTATATCTAGAACTGAATATATCAATCTAAAAACATATCGTAACTATAAAAAATAAAAATTTTTACTACTTTTTAAGATCAACTTACACATAAAACTAAAAGTGATTTATAAAAAATGTCTATCAAATAAATAAAAATAACTAGCAGTTTGACAATCAAAGCTCAATACTTAAAAACTTCTCCTTAATAATAGACAAACCAGGAAATATTTCCTAAATGAAACCAAGGAATATAACTATATAATTCCAGACAGATCTCCTTGAGAATAATATAACAGATACATTAATAATAAGCATGACTCCCATATGGAATCACAGCAAATCTGTTATTATTAATTTAGATAAAATGAATCAAGTATCGACCTAAAGAAATAAATTAGAAATTTAAAAATAGAAACTAACTACATGAAACGTTAACTTACATCGTAAACAAATATATTCATTATTAATCACCAGCCTGCATACTTTGGATAAAAAAAGAATGATATGTCTTGTGTATATTCTATGCAAGAATAATAGGTCACTAAAAAAAACAAATACACCGCTATTATTATGTTTTTCCAAAATATGAACATTTGTAAAAATAACAGAGTTTGCATTAGTCTAATAGAAATTATTGCGAATCAATTTAAAATTGAGATCCATTGGCTCCGTGTCTATAAATTATTATCTCAGAACTTGTTAACTCCAGATTATTAATGTAATCAATGCAAAACTATTAAACTGCCTAACCTTAAGTAAAAAAACCTACAGTAAATTGCAAGCCTTATTATTAAAGTAATTATTTTTATTACATGTAATTAAATCAAATCATAGAAATAATTAAGAAAAATGTGAAAATATCACGATATACAGAATCGTTAATTATCACACAAATTAGTTCACTGATTACGATGTTTAGATGACATCATAATGATACCAGAAGAAAAAATAAAATATTTATTGCAATTACGCACAAAATTACTTAAAAATACAGATCTATCAAAATCTGTAATAAACGTATACTAATACAAGATATTTCTAAAGGGATATAAGAAATAGATTTTAATCTCTTATACAAAACAAAACGAAATAAATATAACTTTGATTAAATCAAAATACCATTCAATGTTTGATTTCTATATGTTATAAAAATAACAACCATCTATACTCAAGACCAATCGTTAAAATTTTTAACTCTAATAAACAAATTATAAAAAAATAAAATAAAATTGATAACTGCATTGATATCTTAATTCAATATAATGAATCAAGATACAACTAAAATTTAAATACTAAGATTGCATATTTTCTTCAAAAAATACAATGTAAGAACTATGGTACACCCATAGAATATAATTTTAAACAATTAAAACATACTCAGATATAATAATGAGTTCAAAGAAAAGATTCGATTTTTATAATCTAATTCTAGAATAATGTAAAATCTATGTTAATATAAGATATTATCTTATAGGTTAAGCGTCTACTAGCGTCCAACTTTATTTCAAATTGGTATCTTTCTAGTAAAAATCATTATATAAATGCCAACCCATATATTAATACTTTCGGATTGCATTAACATAAAAATTAATTTAGGTGTGTGTTACAATGAGAACTTTTACCGCTAAACCTATATCAGCCCAACACAACTGGTATGTAGTGGACGCAACACATCAAATCCTAGGTCGTCTAGCTACAGAATTAGCTAGACGACTAAGAGGTAAACATAAAGCAGAATATACTCCACATGTTGATACAGGTGATTACATTATTGTCTTAAATGCGAAAAATATATCTATCACTGGTAAAAAAAGGAAAAACAAAATCTATTATCACCATACTGGCTATGTTGGTGGAATTAAACAAATTTCTTTTGAAGAAATGATTAGACGACAACCAGAACGAATTATTGAAATTGCAGTTAAAGGCATGCTACCAAAGGGACCATTGGGTCGAGAGATGTATCGTAAACTAAAAGTTTATGCAGGAAATACACACAACCATACAGCACAAAAACCACAAGTTCTTGACATTTAATTAGGATTATAGACAATGGTTGAGTATAAAAAATATGGAACTGGTCGTCGAAAAAGCTCTTCTGCCCGTGTCTTTTTAAAGGAAGGCATTGGTCACATCGTAATAAACCAGCGTTCTCTAGAACAATATTTTGGTCGAGATACATCTCAGATGGTGGTGTGTCAACCTCTCAAATTACTTAATAAGATGCATCAATTTGACTTATTTATTACTGTTAAAGGCGGTGGTATTTCTGGACAAGCAGGTGCAATCCGTCACGGAATTACACGCGCTTTAATAAAACATGATGAATCATTACGAAGTGAACTTCGTAAAGCAGGATTTGTAACACGAGATGCTCGCCAAGTAGAGCGTAAAAAAGTTGGTCTTCGTAAAGCACGACGTCGCCCACAATTCTCTAAACGATAATTTTCTATCTAAAAAAAATAATAAAAACCCGGAAACCACAACCGGGTTTTTATTTTAAATAACTCTAAAGAGAACTAAATAACAGAACTACTACGTTAACTATTTTGAACTCTTCCTGAGATGAGAGATAAGAACTACATATGTTTTTCTACAAATCTTTGTTTAACAACATAAATATCTTATGATTTAATAAAGAAATTATAAATATTCCATAATATTAGTATGTTTAGACACAAGAAGAGTTAGATAACTATAAAAATTTTTTATTAACCTTGGAGACTTCATGTCCGCTATTACTAATAAGCGTGCAGTGATGACGCTATTTTCTGGACCTACTGACATTTTTAGTCACCAGGTTCGCATTGTACTGGCTCATAAAGGAATAAATATAAAGATTGAACCAGTTGAAAAAAGAAACTCAACAAAAGACTGTATTCTATTACACCCTCCTTTCTCTATACCTACACTTATTGATCGAGAACTGACTCTTTATCAACCTCAGATTATTATGGAATACTTAGATGAACGATTTCCACATCCACCTCTTCTTCCAGTCTATCCAATAGAGCGAGCTGAAAGCCGACTTATCATGCATCGCATTCAACATGATTGGTACGTACTTATGCATACAGCACAAAATAATATGGGATCTCAAGCAGAATCTGCGCGAAAAAAACTCCAAGAAGAACTACAATCTGTGAACACAGTCTTTGCGCGTTCACCGTTTTTTATGAGCGAAGAATTTAGCCTTATAGACTGTTATTTAGCTCCACTATTTTGGCGTTTACCTCAAATAGGTATTCATATATCCAAGCCTAATTCCAAAGACTTAAAAGATTATATGAACCGTGTCTTTACCCATAGTTCTTTTCTTTCATCTCTTAGCGAAGAAGAGAATGCCATGCAAATACATACAATAAAGTGACATAATAATGATCGAATCTCAATTTACAGATCAACGCCCCTATCTTTTACGTGCTTGGTATCAGTGGTTAATTGACAATAAGATGACACCCCATCTACTAGTCAATGTTAACTTTCCTTCTGTTGTAGTGCCAATATCTTATATAAGTCATGGAAAAATTATACTGAATATTTCACCAAAGTCAGTAGAAAATCTAGAAATCAAAAATGAGCTAATTTCTTTTAATACCTGTTTTAATGGCATAGTGCATAAAATTTCATTACCTCCAATTTCAATTCAAGCAATTTATTCTATTGAAAATGGCATTGGAACTAGTTTTACACATCAAAAAACCAAAATAGATTTCAATGTAAACCAATTACAAGAAAACTATAAAACTCCATCAGTACAAGAAGAATCAGATATTCCTAACTTGACTTCTATAAAAAGTAAAAATAACAACCATAATATAAATGCAAATAAAATTGTTTCAGAAATAAAAAAACCCTCTACACTTCGTATTATAAAATAAATTATCTATAATTATGATAACTAATATGACCATTTATCCTAAAATTAAATAATATTCATCTAATATGAATTTCATAACTCTGTATGCTATTATCATGTTGCATCTAATAAAATAAACTATCATTTATATAGAAATCATAGCGATCACAAGTTAATCAATTGCTACCTTTCCTAAGTAGAAAGTAACCATTTTATAAAAAATATAACTCATAATATATAAAAATTAATTAGAAAATAAAATAGCTCTAATTCATAAACTCAAATAAAAAACTGTAGTACTAAAAGTATCTTACAAAAAGTGAATAATTAAAAAATTATATTAAAACAAGTTTCATACTCTACCTAAATAGAGCTCTTTGTTATAAGAAAACATATCATTTATTATAATTTATTAAAATAACTAACCTAAGTTATATTCAAACTAAAATAGAGATTTTTTATAATTTTCACCACGAATTACTACAGTATCTAATGACATATAATAATTTATTATAGCGTATATAATATCAATATGACAAATCTTGACAATAAAACCGTCCAAGGACTTATTCTACTCTTACAAACTTACTGGGCCAATCAGGGTTGTAGTATTATACAACCACTAGACATGGAAGTCGGCGCAGGAACATGTCATCCAATGACCTGTCTACACGCCGTTGGGCCAGAACCAACAGCAATAGCCTATGTACAACCATCACGACGCCCAACGGATGGCCGTTATGGAGATAACCCCCACCGTCTTCAACAATACTATCAGTTTCAATTAATCCTAAAACCTACACCAAAAAACATACAAAACATGTACATTGATTCTTTAACAACACTAGGTATTGACTTCAAAACACATGATCTAAGATTTGTAGAAGATAACTGGGAAAATCCCACTTTAGGAGCCTTAGGCCTTGGATGGGAAGTATGGTTAAATGGAATGGAAATAACACAATTTACCTACTTTCAGCAAGTCGGCGGCCTAAACTGCAAACCTATTACTGGAGAAATTACCTATGGTTTAGAACGCTTAGCTATGCACCTTCAATCAGTTAGTAACATTTATAAATTAATATGGAGCAAAAATACTTTAGGTACAATTACTTACGGTGACTTATTTCACCAAAACGAAATAGAACAGTCAATCTACAATTTTGAATATGCTGATGTTGATTTTCTTTTTCTTTCTTTAGAACAGCACGAAAAATCGGCTAGAAAGCTAATACAACTTCAAACACCTCTTCCACTTCCAGCTTATGAACAAATTCTAAAAGCTATACATAGTTTTAACTTACTCGACGCACGAAAAGCAATCTCATCTACTGAGCGTCAACACTGCATTTTACGTATTCGGTCTTTAACTAAATCCGTAGCTGAAGCCTATCTAACATCTAGAAAAAAACTAGGATTTCCTCGGTGTAAAAAAAATTAAAATATGGTGCACTATGAATAATCAAACTTTTCTAGTCGAAATTGGAACCGAAGAATTACCTCCAAAAACACTACGAAGTCTGGCCGAAGCTTTTGCAGATAACTTTACTAATAGACTCAATAAAGAATCCATTATACATGGTAAGATTCATTGGTTTGCTACACCTCGTCGTTTAGCTTTACAAGTAGAAAAACTCGGTACAGATAAGCGCAGTTATATAATCAAAAAACGCGGACCAACAATTCAATCTGCCTTTGATGCTAACGGAGAACCAACCCCCGCTGCTAAAGGATGGGCGCACAGCTGTGGTATTCGAGTTGATCAAGCAGACAAACTGATTACTAATAATGGTAGTTGGCTAACATACTGTTTTAAAAAAATCAGACCATGTGTTCAAATATTGCTTCCAGAAATTATTGAAGAATCTCTAGCTCGAATTCCTATGCCTAAAGCTATGCAATGGAACGAATCAAAAATTCAGTTTATACGCCCAATACACAACGTAATTTTACTTCTTGGAGATACACTTATCGAAACTAAGATTCTAGGAATTTACTCTACACGTACCACTTATGGTCATCGATTTATGGGCATTCCCTATTTTAGCATTCCACATGCTGACCAGTATCAAAAAATACTGTTTACACTCGGTAAAGTGCAAGCAAATTATCATACGCGTAAAGAATTTATAAGAAAAGAAATTCATAAATCCGCTTCAATTATAGGAGGAGTAGTAATTCTTAGCGAAGAACTTCTTGAAGAAGTCACTTCATTGGTAGAATGGCCAGTAGTTCTCACTGGAAGGTTTAAAAAAACATTTCTAAGAATACCTAATGAAGCGCTCGTACAGACTATGCAGTCTCATCAAAAATACTTTCCAATATATAATAAATCAGGAGAGCTCTTACCTTATTTTATCTTTGTCTCTAATATTGAATCAAAAGATACGGAAAAAATTATTTCTGGTAACGAAAAAGTGTTGCATTCGCGTCTAACAGATGCTGAATTTTTCTTTCAGAAGGATCGTTATCATCGTTTAGAACATTATCTTCCACATCTGAAGCGCGTTTTATTTCAAAAAAATCTCGGTACTTTATATGACAAAACGCAGCGTGTTAAAAAGCTAGCAGGATGGATTGCCATGCAAATTGGAGGAAATGTTAACAAAGCTCAGAGAGCTGGTCTTTTATCTAAATGTGATCTGATGACCAAAATGGTATTTGAGTTTACAGAAACACAAGGATTTATTGGCATGCATTATGCTCGTCAAGACGGTGAATCTGAAGAAGTAGCGATCGCACTCAGAGAGCAGTATCAACCTCGATTTTCTGGTGATTGCCTTCCTTCTGGCGAAATATCTTGTTCACTCGCAATTGCAGACAAAATAGATACAATAGTAGGAATATTTAGTGTTGGTCTACATCCAAAAAACGATAAGGATCCTTATGCTCTCCGTCGTGCAGCACTTGGGATCTTACGCATTATTATTGAAAAAAAACTACCTCTTGATCTTCATTTACTCATTCATGAAACAGTTCGTCTATATGAGAACCAACTAATTAATTCTAAAACAATAGACGATATAATTTACTTTGTATTAAGTCGCTTGCGATCATGGTATCATGATCAAGGTCACAGAAATGATACATTACAAGCAGTTCTCGCGCGCCGCCCGTTTAAACTAGTAGATCTAGATTTACGAATCAACGCAATTACACATTTTCGATCTCTAAAACAAGCACAAGACCTTTCAGCAACTAATAAACGCATCTCTAATATTTTATCCAAAACAACAGATTCATTAAATACGCAAGTTAATAAAGCGTTATTAATAGAGCCAGAAGAAATTCAATTAGCAGATCAAATCAATAATCTATACGTTATATTACCTTTATACTATGCAGACTCTCGTTATCAGGAAGCGTTGATGAAAATAGCTTCTTTAAATAAAATAATTAATAGCTTTTTTAATAAAGTTATGGTAAATTCTATAGATAAAGAATTACGTGTTAACCGTCTAACATTATTATATAAATTTCAATCTCTATTTATCGAAATAGCTGATATATCTCTACTTAAAGACAATTCCTCAATTTATGAAAAATAACTTTCCACTTAAAAACACATCTAGTATTATATATAGATAATTATCTATGTATCGATAGACTGAAATAATGTCACTTAAATTTATCATAAAAATAATTACAAAAATAGAAAGATTTAATAAACTTGATTAATTAAGAAACAAAAATCTCTATCTAGTATTTTGTTTTATCTTGAATTAAAAAATTATTTTATAAAAATAATATATACTATAAAAATATAATTCTCCTAAAAAATAGGAAAGAGTTTTTTGATTCTATTTTTATAGAATGTTATACTTATTTTTTACTATAATTTTCCACATTATATTCATATGTATCCCATAAAAACGTTTTTAAGAAAATATAGAATTACTACGTAGTCACTACTAAAAATATATACTCATTGTTAACTTATCAAAGGTGAACATATTATACAAACATACATATTGATATAACATATTTTATACACTCAATCACTTCTTTTCTATAATCTTAAAAACTTACAGATCAGAACTATCTTATCTTCTGTTTTTTTTAGTTAGATCGAATATAGTTCGTTTTTCTTATAACCTTCTCTTTAAATCTAAATAACTCTTTGTTTTCTCTTGTAATTAAAGCCTTACTTAATACTACCGTCTCACACACTACAAGATCCTAGGAATTAACGGTACAGTTATTGAAGATAATAACCTAAACACAATCATTCGTCTTTAATCTAGATACTTAAAAAAATAGTTTTCCAGAAACAAATACTAAGATAAACTACTAATCTTATAATATAAATAAATTAAATGCCATAAAATAAAACCAATCTATTTTTATTTAAAGATGGTTTATCCATTCAAATCCATATAAAATATATACACTATACTCTATCTCGTAGAATAAAAGATTTTTATTTCGTATCAAACTATATAGAATATATTTGTGCAAATAATTTTTATCATTAATAATTTAGTATAATCTCGAATTAATACATAACAAAATTTATTAATTTATTAAATGAACCACCAAATCTCTTAATTAAAAATTTATATTATTTTATTAATCAAATTAGTTTAAAGATGACACTTACTTACCGGAATAATTCTAGTATTTATAAAACACAGTGTTAACAAAATGTATTCAAAATACTTTAATATATTTTATATCTAGTTAAAAACTTTTTAAGTAATGATATTTATCAGATATCAAATGTTATTAATTTTATACATATACCTCCATAATAATTATTATACACTTGTATATAATAAAAAATTATGATCTTATTAAAAAATAATCTATCATTTAAGATTCAAGACTAATTTAAATAGATAAAATAATAATCTATTCAAATAAGTCTCATCGTGAAATTTAATACATCTTTAAAGAAGATGTATAAATCTATGATTAAATTAAGCTTATCTATCTCCTTTCATTTGATTTCCTAAATTAAAAGATCAAGTAAAAACTTAATTGACTTAACTATTTTAAATAAAAATAATTTTCTCTATAAAATAGTCAATAGTATTAATAAATAGATCACCTTTAGATATCCTAAATATAAAAATTAAAATATTTTCTAAATAATTCTAAAATTTACTTTAAACTCTTTTATAGAATAGAAATATGTTAATTTATAAAATACATATATCTAAAATATACCAAGATGATTCATCATACAAAAAATTATATCTAATATAATGAATAATTAATAAATTCAATATTTACACCATTGTATTTGTTAGAAAAATTATTAATTTTAAATTAAATTAAACCCTTATAGATTTATCTATAAAATATCTCATTAAAAAAAACTAAATCAATCTACATAAATCAAGTTAAAAGTTATCTTTCTTAGTTTAACTAATAATGAATACCGCTACCTAATCTGTTAATACTTTTCTAAGATCATAGAAATAACCTGACTACAATAATGAAAAAATAAATACATAAATAATATATCATATCTAGTACTATTTAACTGCAGAATACTTAATAAACTAACCTATAGTTAGTCCTATGCACTTTAGTTGAATCATATTTTGATTTTAATAGTTTAAAAATCGTTGACTTGTTCTAACTAAAACTTTTTTTATTGTTATAAACTAAAAAAGGTTCTCAATATAAACGATCAAACACAGATATATGAAATTTCTTTTTCTCTAGTTGTTTAATGTAGTACCAACGCTCTTCTGGTTTTGGTGGTGAACCTATCTCATGTTCATGATGAGTTGGCGTGACTGACATAACACATGATTTCTCTGGAATCATAAAAAAAAATATACCTATAAAAATTGATTGAACAAGAATTACCATCGCTAATGCGATTGTTAATATACCGCTATTCCGTTTTATACGGACAGTAACAGGATTTTTATACCCTAATCCTATTGCCCGTTCACGATTGACATAATCTTTATGTATCACTTTTTCTCCACATAATACCTTGTTGTTTCAATTTATCCAGATAAAACCGCTCTATCAACTATTAATTTATAACCTGCTTGTCTTTCTCAAAAATAAGAATAAATAACAATCATGTTATTTTAACATATATAAAAATAAACTATAATGGATGAAATATTTTGAACAAAAAAATAAAATAAAAAAATTAGAATCTAAATTAAATAATAAAATACTAAATCATAAAATGATCTATTCTCTAAAGTTTTAATCATAGCTAGCTAATATACTTCTTACATATGTATAAATCATGCTATTTTCTAATAAAAAAAGAAGGTATTGCAATACCAAAAAAAGAACACCAAATTATGCCGAAAAAAAAAATAAGTATTATTGGTGGTCAATGGAAAGGAAGAAAACTATTCGTTCCTGATAGTATCGGACTATATCCCACCACCCATCGTGTTCGTGAAATGCTTTTTAATTGGTTAGCTCATGATATTTATCAAGCTAAATGTCTCGACTGTTTTTCTGGAAGTGGTGCGCTAGGATTTGAAGCTCTTTCGCGCCATGCTTCTAGCATTACATTGTTAGAAAAAAATCAGATAGTAGTGCGTCAATTAACTAAAAATAAAAAAATTCTAGGAGCGAATAATGGGCATATTATTCATACAAATGCATTACACTACATATCTAAAAAAGGTATACCCTATCATATAATCTTTGTCGACCCACCATTTTATCAAGATTTAATTATAAAAACGATTACTCTCTTAGAAAGAAATTTCTGGTTAGAAAATGAATCACTAATTTATATAGAAAGTGAAATTAATAAAACAGATCTTCCAGTTCCACATAATTGGCAAATCTATCGAAAAAAAATAACCGGTCAAGTCGAGTCTCGATTATATCTACGCCTAAAAATAAATTATACATAATATTCAAGTTTATCTGTGAGACATTAATTAAATTAAATATTCTATACTTTCTATTTTTAAATACAAAAAAATATACCTATCAAAATTTATGAACATGCTTAATATTTTTATCTTGTATGTCATAGACATCTTGCTTTTTAGAAAAAGCTACCTAAAAAAAATCCTCTCTAATTAAATACAATAGATGTCATTAAAAATAAAACGCAATAAAATCAAACAACATACATAATATCTATTTATACTAAACTAGTCTTAATTACATAATCTATATGTACGATTCCTTTAGAAATCAGCACTTAATAATAGGGGAAAAATTTAAAGGTAACGATTCTTAATTGAATACAAATATTCTTATAACATTTTTATCCATAACTCATTATATCTATCATTAAACTCAAAATTATTCCAAAATAACTTATTAATCCCAAAAAAAATACGTACAATATATCTATCGTATAGAACCTAACTGATAAGAAGTTATATAACTAGTATCAAATAATCATCATATACTAAATTATGAGCCCCAATCTAAAAAATTTAATAAAACAAACATGAACAATATAAATCAAACTTTTATAATTATAATTTTGTTGCTCAGAAAAAATTAATAATAGTATTCCTAATAGAATTATAAATACTTTTCTAACATAACTGAAAACAATTCCATAAGATCTCAAATTAGACTATAGTCTCCACTACAGATTATATTATCTATTGATAATTAAGAACATAAAAACAAAAAAATCACATGGCACATACAAATATAATTTTATCTTACAAACCATCTTACTTGATATACAAACAATTCTATGTAATACTTTAATTTTAATATGCATATCCCTAAAAACCAGTCAATACCATTGTATATATTAAAAATATAATCAAATACTCTAAAAATTAGATTTTAATTATTTTTTCTTTAAAAAAAAGAAATGAAATTAAATATAATATATGTAAATTATATCATCTGATCCATCTAATATTTTTTTTCAATAACTAAAGTACACCCAGTTTAACAATTCACACGAGCCTTACAAAAAAGTAACTATCATCTACCAATAGAAATTGACCTATTCTAAAAGAATAGGTTCTTATCTGACACTTTTAGATTTCTCATAAATAACTATATACATAAAATATGAATAGAGAAATTTTAGATAAGAATGAAACACATCTATAAATTTCTATTTAGCACTTTCAGATCCTAGATACATGTAGAATCTTAATTAGAAGAACTAAACTTCTCTAAGCTAAATTAGATTTATTTTATCAAAAAATATAAAAAGAATCTATTAAGAAATTATGGTAAAACTAGTAAAAAACTCCAAAAATATCAAACTATTAAATCCTAAAAAAAGGAAGACTACAGCATAATTTTCTAAAAATTCTATGGTTTAGAACCATTGACATTTCTAATACAGACTTCTCTCTTGATTTATACATACTTTACTTTATATACTTATAGTAGTTGAACAGCCTTTTCACATTGCTTGATATATTAACCACATAACTCAAAAAATAATCAGGAAATAATACTTCCTATAAATAAACACATACTATCCAAAATCATCTGGAGATGTTCTCTTTATTATTTATGGTATTTGATATATATCCAAGAAAATCAAGTAATACAGAAAAAATATAATTTTTTAATAAAAAACATGCTTATTTAACTATTTTAGCACATAATTACATATAAACTGAGTAACTCATCTTTAATAATAACAACTTTACTTTAAATAAATATAGAGCAATTAATGAGTTATAATTAACATATTCATAACAGTATATAATACTTTTATCAATCAGTTGATTGACACCAATTTCTAGAATATAAAACTGCCTATACTAATAAACATCTCCAACCACATAAAACAACATTAATTTTAACGTACTCTACGTTAGATATATAAAAATTATTTATATAACTAAATACAAAAATCATGTAAATCATCTTCATGCATAAATTTTATGTCACTAAATAGAATAAAAAAATATAAAACATACAAAATAAACATACTTAAATCGTAATCAATTATCTAACAGTTAGAGACTATAATGATAAGAAAATACAATCAAACCTAAAAAACTAACTATACAACTTTTTCTTTATTAAAATGTTATAGAAATAAATCTCTATTTATCATAATAATAATAAATCAGAAAATTCAGATATTATTATTATACTTCAAAGGCTTCACTAATAATATACTATTAAAAACATCTTAATCTCTCTTATTTTATTATTCTAATAAAGAGAAATCTAAGATTACAAATACTATATTAATTGTATAAAGCTGTAATAGAGGAGTCAATGAAAATAGAAAAACTACTATTTAAAGCAAATTCTGTAGTAGTAATTACAATACTAGGATTTGGTCTGATAGGTTGCTCTAAGACTATGAATACCGAAGTAGCTATAAATATAGTTGGAAAAAATACATCAAATATGCTAAGCAATTATTTTAATCAAGTTAAAAATATTACTAAAATAACAATCAGTCATCCAATACAAAAAAGATCACTATCTATATTAGATAAAAGAATAAGCCTCAATATCTCTAAATTAATCAAAATAAACAAAATAGTAGCCAAACAGGGTTTTATAGTTTATAGAAAAAAAAATAAAAATATTAAACCAAAAACAAATAACCAAGCAAATTATATAGTTAAAAAAGGTGATACTTTATTCCATATTGCATCTATTACTAATAATACAGTTCGTCATCTAGCAAGTCATAATAACATTCCTATACCATATGTCCTCACTATAGGACAAAAATTAAATATTCTTAAAAAAACTACTCGTACCAAAAAATATAAAAATACAGAAACTACTCTAAACAAAAAAAATAAAAAAGGACAATCTATTTCTAGACTCAAGATAAAAACAAAAAAAAACAATATTAGGCACAAATCAAATATGTTTTATCCTAAAAAATTAGATCAAATTCATAAAATCAATGCTCCTCCTCTATCTAATCGCATTCTATTTAAAAAATCCGAATTAATTTCTACCCATATCATAAAAAATATTACTAAAAAAAATATTCCTCTTATAACGAGTTGGAAATGGCCAGCACATGGAAAAATTATTGATAATTTTTCTTCGGAAGAAGGAGGAAATAAGGGAATTGACATTGCAGGCGTATATGGTCACGCAGTTGTATCTACTGCACCTGGGCAAGTAGTCTATGCTGGTAATGAGTTACGAGGATACGGTAATTTAATCATTATTAAACATAACAATGACTATCTAAGCGCTTACGCACATAATGCAACAATTTTCGTAGCAAAACAACAAACAGTCAAAGCTGGTCAAACCATCGCTACAATGGGAAATAGCGGAACAAACTCTGTAAGATTACATTTTGAGCTTCGTTACAAAGGAAAATCTGTTAATCCATTATATTATTTACCGAAACGATAACTGGAAATAAATTCCATATTTTAAAAAATCATAAACTCTTCAGTTTATTAAACATACAAAGTAAAAATGCAAAAAATACTAACCCATAATTCAATGATTAAAATCATCAAAATTACAAATATATGTTAAAAAGAAGGATAGATATCGTTTAATCAAAAAACTAAAAATAATTAAAACTAAATACATATTTGCCTGAAATGCATCAATATATTCAATATTGATTGAATTCTTTATTATACAAGATATAAGGTTTCTGTCTTACGTTACTACATAATCTAGTTAAATCTAAAACTTAGTTAGTTTTAATTCTTTTTTAATACATTCAAATATACAACGCTATACTATTGATGTTGATTTAGACATTCTTTGATTATTTCATGACAAACAAATGGTCACATACATAACAAAATACAACACTGATTTCATATATCTACTATCTGAAATCTAAATTTTTTATTTATTAACAATAAGAAAATAAAAATCTTGGTTTCTTCTTAGATAAGAACATTGATGAAAATCAATATTAATATATAAGACTAACAGAAATCCAATTCCATTGGATCAGAATCTAAAATAGTATGGTAGTTAATATGGAAAATATATAGTACAATCACTATCGTAGTATAATATAATTCACTCAATTAATGAATACGTCCTTTTCTAAAAAGAGTATTGTCATAAATGAAAATTAATAAAAATAAAAGATTCTTTTTAATTACGATAGCAGTATAAATCACCATTTATTCCAATCCATTTGACTCATAATTAAAAAAAAGTAAAAAAATTACTTATCATGTCAACTATCTCAATAAAATCATCTAAAATATACCAAAAGATTAAAAAATACATTAATCTAATAAATCTAATATCTATTTAAATCCTTGTTTTTACAATTCTTTCTGTATTAAAAATACTATATATACTTAATTTTAATATATATATATCATAATGTTATCTAATGCAGTATTCGATAAAAAATATAATTCCATATACTTATTTATTCTCATACTGTTTCGGCCAGGCATAATTATCAAAACGTGACCATTGTCCATTAAAAGTTAATCTTACCGTACCAACTGGACCATTACGTTGCTTACCTAAAATAATCTCTGCCACACCTTTTAAAGTGCTGTGCTCGTTATATACTTCATCCCGATAAATAAACATGATTAAATCAGCGTCCTGTTCAATAGAACCAGATTCACGAAGGTCAGAATTAACTGGTCTCTTATCAGCTCTCTGTTCCAAAGAGCGATTAAGTTGTGATAACGCTATAACAGGCACTTTTAGCTCTTTTGCTAACGCTTTAAGAGATCGAGAAATCTCAGCTATTTCTAATGTGCGATTATCAGATAAAGCAGGAACACGCATCAACTGTAAATAGTCAATCATAATCAAATTAAGACCACCATTCTCTCGAAATATACGGCGAGAACGTGATCTAACCTCAGTTGGAGTCAGACCAGATGAATCATCAATAAACATATTTTTCTTTTTTAAAAGAAGACCCATAGTACTAGAAATCCGAGCCCAATCTTCATCGTCAAGCTGACCTGTACGGATGCGAGTTTGGTCAACACGTGATAACGATGCTAAAATTCGCATCATAATCTGCTCCCCAGGCATTTCAAGACTAAAAATAAGAACCGGTTTGTCTTGCAACATTGCTACATTTTCACATAAATTCATAGCAAAAGTGGTTTTCCCCATTGAGGGGCGTGCAGCAACAATAATTAAATCAGAACGTTGTAAACCAGCGGTTTTTTTATTTAAATCTTGATAACCTGTATCCACCCCAGTCACGCCATCATGAGGCCTTTGGTATAAAGCTTCAATACGTGATACCGTAGATTCAAGAATTTCATCAACACTTTTTGGCCCTGAATCCTTTTTAGCCCGATTTTCAGCAATCCGAAATATTCGTGACTCTGCGAGATCAAGTAGAGCATCACTACTGCGACCCTGAGGATTATAACCTGAATCAGCAATTTCATGTGCTGCAGAAATCATCTCACGAACAACTGCACGCTCACGTACTATATCCGCATAAGCACCAATATTTGCTGCACTTGGTGTGTTTTTTGACAACTCCGCTAAATAAGCAAATCCCCCTGCTATATTTAATTTACCTTGAACCTCCATCCATTCAGACAACGTGATCAAATCAATCGGCTTACCTTGATCCAGTAAATGTTGCATTTCTTTAAAAATAATCCTATGAGGACGACTAAAAAAATCCTGAACCACCACGCGTTCTGAAATATTTTCCCAACGGTCATTATCAAGCATTAAACCACCTAATACTGATTGCTCCGCTTCTATTGATCGAGGAGGTAATTTAATCCGTTCCATTTGGCTATCAAATGGCTCAGTATTTGTATAGAACTTATGGATGGATTTCTTCGCTATCATAAGAATCTTGTACCAAAATCTTTTTTAATGAAATAATTATCACTAGAAGTAACATTTCTATAAATTCTAGCATTCTACTGAAGGTTATAATTTGCCTTAATAATAAAATAACTTAACATAGATAGATCTCCGCACGATGGAACTAAACCATAATGATCTAGATAGTAAAACACTAACTTCTATAAATTTGAAAATTGCGATTCAATATATTCATCTAGAATATAATTCTAATCGACAATAAATTAAAATAATCAAAATCAGTCTATATTAGAGTTAATTCTAATTTTATCCAGTTTTTGCATACTATTTAAAATCCTTTCATCTACTTAGAAAAAGGAAAGTAATAGTATCTTCAATCATTTAATTACAGTCGACTAAATAAAATGATATCAAAACTTATTATTTAAAGAATATGTATTTCATACATAAATGAAAGAACATAGTATAATATTAATATATAAGAAAATAGAGATCTTTTCTCAAAAAATAAAAATGTCATATCCATTACCTAGATTTACTATAAATCTTAGTAAATGAATGAATTTTTTATAAAAAATTAAAAATTCAGTAACACGACCATCATTACTTATATTAAATTACATTGCATAACTAAATATTTTAGAACCTAATTTTATATCCTTCTCCATCTTTATTATCTTCAATACTTATAGTAATATTTTGATCTCTATACCTTATAGATTAGATTAAAAATAATCAGGTATATTAAATAAAGTGATAAGATGAATATCTTTTACTTATCTTCAGATAAGAAATATGTGTTTTTTTGGAAAAACCCATGATTTATATATTAATAACAGAATCTAATTCCCCCTCTACCTATTAAAAAATCAGATAAATCGCTGGTCTAAAAACAGAGATTTTATTAAAAAATTAATCTTTATAGATCATTAATCTATTCAAGTTAAATTATAAATCGCATCAACTAATTAAATTTGACTCTTTAATCCATGTTAAGAAAATAATCTCCACTACAATTAACCAGATTTTATTAATAAAAAAACTAATATTAACTATATTAATTTTTATGTTTTTTTGTATTTCTGATTGATAATCAGATAAGATTTTTAAAAAAATAACAACATTTAATATCCAAAAATATTTTTATATAAATCTTTCCTATAATAATAAGACACTTATGACTCTCTTAGTATCTTCTGAACTTATAGAATAAGTTATACACTTTCACAAACATATTAAAGAATTAAACTATAAATATTTTACATTATAGATAAAACTTCAATACTTTAATATCATTCAGTCTCTTTAATAAACCATATTTATTAGATGCAAGATAATTTAACATTTATTATTTTTTTTATTATAAATATATTAAAAAATAAAATATTAAAATAAAAAGATTTTATCATTTCTTTTTTTAATCATCGATGTTATTTCTTAAAAAATATAACTACCTGATTCCTTTGAATCTATCAAGCATTACTAATATAAGTTACCAAATCAAGCACCTTATGAGAATATCCTGTTTCATTGTCATACCATGCCACTAATTTTACGAAATTTTTATTTAACGCAATCCCTGCTTTTTCATCAAAAACACATGTAAAAGTAGCGCCATTAAAATCAGTAGAAACAACTTGATCTGATGTATAACCAATGATGCCTTTCATCGAACCTTCGGACGCAGATCTAATGACTTCGCATATTTCTTTATAAAATGCGGGTCGTGTTAATCGTGCTGTTAAATCAACAACAGATACATTAGGAGTGGAAACACGAAACGACATACCAGTTAACTTACCATATAATTCAGGTAGTACTTGTCCCACCGCTTTAGCTGCGCCAGTAGAAGAAGGAATAATATTCTGACCCGAACCTCGACCACTACGCCAATCTTTATAAGATGGACTATCAACCGTTTTTTGCGTTGCAGTTACAGCGTGAATAGTAGTCATTAAAGCTTCTTCAATCCCAAATTTATCATGCATAACTTTCGCTAATGGAGCTAAACAATTCGTGGTACAAGATGCATTAGAAACAATATCCTCACCTTTATAAGCATGATTATTCACCCCCATCACAAACATAGGTGTAGCATCCTTAGAAGGAGCAGTTAAAACAACTTTCTTGGCTCCAGCCTTAATATGTTTACGCGCAGTTTTATCAGTTAAAAACATTCCAGTCGATTCTACTACAATATCAACATCAACCTCGTTCCACTTTAAGTCTTCTGGATTCAATTCAGAAGTAACACGAATAGAATGACCATTGACTAATAACAACCCATTAAAAGAACTAACTGTACCGTTAAAAAGACCATGAGTTGAGTCGTACTTCAACATATATGCCATATATTCAGAATCAAATATATCATTAATCGCTACTATTTCTATGTTAGAACGTTCTTGAGCAGCTCTACAGACAAGACGACCAATTCGACCAAAACCATTAATACCTACTTTAATAGTCATATATTCACCAAACATTTCAATATTGATTGATTATGTAATAATAATAAAAATCATTATAGTAAAATTAAAAACAACCATAGGCACTATTTTAAAAAAAGTTTACTATAAAAATCACCTTACTAATAAAAAATTACCTATCTAATTCCTACTCTCTTCTTGTTATAAATATTCTTAATATTTAACTGAATAATCTATGTAATCAAATCGTCTATAAATTAGACCTATGAAATACACCTAAATTACAGCTATGATAAAAAATCATAAAGATAACTTAAATTTTTTTCTAAATTGTATTTCATTAATTAAAACTTGTCTAAGAAAAACTGTCACACTAAGCTCTATATCTTATATTACTAAAATTCTTATAAAGTTAAATATATTCTAAATTCCTTTTAAAATATAGACATATGTATAATACCCTTATGATTCTGATACAAATAAATGAAGTTTTATCAGGAAAGTTTCTTCTGTTACACCTCTGTAATCGACTTAATAAAAAATATTTTCATATTGTATTAAAATCTTGGTAAAATTCAATTTTTTATTTCTATAAATTGTATTCTATTTCATATATTTTATTAAAAAATCTGGTCTATCACTAGATCTTTATAAAATCAATAATCAACCATATCATTTTCTTAAAAAATAAACAAAATCCATAATATCAATAAAAAGAATCTTCTAATATTTATATATTTTCTAAATATATTAACCGCCTAATGTATTAACCAAATAACCAATCTAATAATATGCTATATCTTAATCAAGATATATCAGTAGATAATATATTGATATTCTTGTTTTTATCAAATATCAAAACTAACATACTATATAATCTTATAGATGAAGGATATAGAACACTGATTATCTATTATTTTATAATCATATTAAAATATATATGGAACAATAAGAATCAACATTAATATTCCGTATTAATTATATCCTCTTTATAAATTAAAGAAAAATAAAATATTAGAAAAATTAATTATCTTGTTATAGTTTAGAACTATCTAAGCTATAGATTTCCCACAATCCTAAAAGTATTGTTTTCTAAAAATCGACTAAACATACTCATTTATCTATCTATATGATAAAACTTGTCTGAAATATAAATTTATTAGATGATAATATCTAAGCAATCAGTACCTCTCATTCTTTATCCCAGTTTCTAAAAAATGCTATACCTGTGTCAATCAAAGACCCACTCTATTAGCCATTATAATGATAAATATACATGGTAATCATAAAAACATAAATTTTGCATACAAATACTTATAAAATCCTAACTGATTAAATCAAAAAATGTAAAAAATCTAATATAAATTGAATACAATCTAACGATGTTATTCATAACAATGAGATGTAAAATAAAGCTAATTTTAAAAACACATACTTATCTTTTTATGAACCAAAATAAATTGCATTTATCTTTTTATAAAAACATTATTTTATCATAACATTCCATAATTATTACAAAAATTAAAAAATTTATATAATATATCCCCTATATACATATAGATAGAATTACTATAATTCTATAATTATTTCTAAATAAACTATCCATTCATCAATAAAACTCGAAATTACTTTATCTCCTCTTAATAAAGAAAATACTTAGAAAATTTTTTAAAGATCTTCTAAATATAGAAGATCTTTTTAAAACATACACAATATAAAAATATAATAATTAATTAATCAATAAGACCAATCGTATTTTTTGAAGATTATGAAATAAATATAACAGGATGCTAAAATATCTCAGAAATTTATATTAAAATAAACTATGTTATTACTCTAGTGTCAAACATACACAGCATTTGAAATATAAACTTGTAATACCCCATAGAACAATATGTCTTCTTTGGAGCAGACGCCACAACTAAGTCATATAATACCTACTTAATACAATTTCATACAATAATACTTATGTATTAACGAAATTATAGTAAAAGTTCAAATCAAACCATTTATGACAGTATAAGATTGTAAAATACACTATCAACTATAACATTACTCAACATGACCTAAACACATACACATGCACAAACAATAGAAGATAATCAGTTATGTTAGATAAATACAACTAATATATTCTTAGAAAGTTTTATTTTGTGGAATAATTATATTATTCTCTTTTCCTTTTATAGAAAATATCCCAAATTTCTATTTTAAATAGAAAAAATTATTTAACATAACCTTAAGAAAAAATAAAATCATTATATGGATTGTTATAAATTTTTACTAAAAGATGTACCTATAGATCTCAGTTAATACTTTCTTCTTTTCTAGAAGAACAAATTTTAATTTCTTTAGAAAAAAGAGCTACTTTAGTGACAGGAGCAAAAGAATGTCTACAATGCAAAACAGATTCATCAAGAGAACTCAAGACAGGAACTGATGTTAATTTCATAGTATCTGCAGATAAAATAGTAACAACATTTTCCACTTTAACTGATGTTAGTATTCGTTTATTTTCTAAAATTTCCTTAGAATTCTGAGTAGAATCTACTTGTTGATTTACCGGAGAAATATGAATCTTTGAAGATATGGCGTTCTGCTCATTTGTATTGCAAGCATCAGAATAAACAGCTTTAGATACAGAAAATAAATCAACACCAGGAGAGACTGATTTTAATGAAAGGACATCTCTATGGGTAGATTCTGCAATAGTTGAGTGATCGGTCTCTTTTTGAAAGGAACTGTTCTTATTGACTTGTTTTACTGGATAAAAAATCCATACCTTACCCAAGGCAACCTCAAGAGATGCTACAGCATGAGATAATGGCATAGGTGAACATCTTGGATACCGTTCATACACGTATCTCCGACGACGATGTCCAGATACACGTAAATGCCTTGGTATTCGACGGGTACGGCGAATAATATTATTACCACGAACATGATTAGGATCATCTAATTTTAATTCTGTCATTATTTTTCTAGCTTCTTCGGTAACCATGGTAGACTTCTCTATATGAACAGAGCAAAATTTAGTCTTCTCCGGAATAATCACTGGTGTTGATTTATTAACATCATTATGAGCAAGAGAGCTCTGTACTAAATGTACATTTTCTTCTCTTTTTTTAACCTCCGTGACATTTCTTGAAACAAGATGAGCAGTTTTCTCAACCTCAATCTGAAGAAATTTATTATCTTTATTAGAATGGGTATAACGATTTTTTCGTATATGTCTAAACTGACAATCTAACTTAGAATTATATTCTACTGGTTCTTTTTTAAGAGGCAGATCAGCTCCTAACTGTAAGCTATAGTCGCCTTGTAAAGCATCGCTGCTTGTTCTTATTGATAATATTTTATTTTCAGTCTTAGACTTATCTAGATCATCATTACGAATTTTACACTGATTATCTCTAATCATACGATTCGAGGAATCATTATTTAATTGACGATTTTGATGATTACGAGATCGAATCGAACATTCTTCTAGATTGTTTTTACGGTCTAACGATTCGTCTTGTTGAGAAAAGGGCCTATGCATCTTATTAAATAATTTACGCAATGTACGAGTCATACAGATACTTAATTTATATACTCTTAAATAAGAAACTCTAAATATCTTAAGACATGCACGAAAATTTATCCTGTCTTTTAAAACAACTTTTTGTCGCTCTAACGAAGGCTCTAACATCCCAGATGTAGTGAGTTCTGGGCGTTCTAAACGCTTACGTTCAGTATATCTCTCGTCAAGAGAGAGATTAATTTCATATGCATGTAATTTTGAAAGATGATAACTCAAAGTTTGGGTCTCTTCTCCACTTCGAATGCGTACTACTGAATAATGTGGAGTCTGCATATTATCATTGGGAACAATAATAGCACGAATACCTTTAGTACGTTTCTCAATTGCACTTACAGCATCACGTTTCTCATTTAGTAAATAAGATGCAACTGGTACAGGAACAATAGCATGAACTTCCTTAGTATTCTCTTTTAGGACTTCTTCTTCTATTAAACGTAAAATAGAAAGTGATAATGACTCGTTATCGCGAATAGTTCCAGTCCCGCTACAACGAGGACATACATGATGACTGGATTCACCTAGTGATGAACTAAGTCTTTGACGCGACATTTCCAATAAACCAAAACGTGAGATATGACTTATCTGAATACGAGCTCGATCCTGTCGCACTTCTTCACGCAAGCGATTTTCTACAGAACGCTGATTCTGTATAGGACTCATATCAATAAAATCAATAACAATTAAACCCCCAACATCACGCAAGCGCAACTGTCTAGCAATTTCATTAGCTGCTTCAAGATTGGTATTGAATGCTGTTTCTTCGATATCTCCGCCACGAGTAGAACGAGCAGAGTTAATATCAATAGCAGTTAAAGCCTCAGTAGTGTCAATGACAATAGAACCTCCTGATGGCAACCGAACTTCACGCTGAAAAGCAGATTCAATTTGTGATTCAATTTGATAATGGCTAAATAATGGAATTTCACCTGTATATAATTTAATTCTACTACTAAAATCTGGACGACCTAATGCAGAAATATGCTGGCAGGCCAAATGAAATACCTTTGGATTATCTATTAGAATTTCACCAATATCTTGACGCAAATAATCACGAAACGCACGTACAATAACATTACTTTCTTGATGAATTAAAAATGGAGCAGATCGGTTATTAGCAGCCTTTTTGATTGCCTCCCAATGCTTAATACGAGAACTTAGATCCCACTGCAATCCCTCAACAGATTTTCCTACTCCGGCAGTACGAACAATTAAACCCATTCCATCTGGTAAATCCAGCAAAGCTAATGCTGATTTTAGAACAATACGATCATTACCTTCAATGCGACGGGAAATACCACCAGCACGAGGATTGTTTGGCATTAATACTAAATAACTGCCCGCTAAACTAATAAATGTTGTTAACGCTGCCCCCTTGTTACCGCGTTCTTCCTTATCAATTTGCACAATAACTTCTTGTCCTTCACGTACTAGATCTTTGATGTTTGATCGACTATAGCTATCAGAACGCTTAAAGAAATATTCACAAGAAATCTCTTTAAGAGGTAGAAAACCATGCCTTTCCACACCATAATCTACAAATGCAGCCTCAAGACTAGGTTCAATACGAATTATCCTACCTTTATAAATATTAGATTTTTTTTGTTCATATCCGGAACTTTCAATATCTAAATCATATAGACATTGCCCATTAACAAGTGCAACACGCCACTCTTCTTTCTGAGTTGCGTTGATCAGCATTCTTTTCATCATAACTTACTCATTATTATTACATTTTTTACAAAGCTATAAAGATAATCACATAAAATACCATAGCCCTATAATCTATATGTAATCATAAAACTAATAACCCGAAATAATCGCTCACATTAAGAGAAAGCACCAATACTTAATAATCTGTTTATCTAATGCAATAAAAACTTATTCATGAAATATCAATTTATGTTTAATAAAAGCATTGTAATACATCTTAGACAGTAAACCAAAAAAAGTAACTTATCTCCTTGCTCTTATTTCATTCATCAAAATAACCTAGATACTTATACATACAAAAGTATGTAATACGGAGTATCTCATTACCATGATATGAGTAACATCCAAATAAATTTTTGATTTTCATGTACATTGTATCCTTGCACATGAATAGCACCAGTCAAACTAGTTCTAGGTAATTTACAAAAAAACCACACGTAAATCTTAATAGACTTAAAATTTTATCGCATTTCTGAACAAAAGATAGCAAGATAACTTTTCTACAACCATTTAAATTTGAATATGATTAATATTAAGAGGAAATTCATGATCATGTCATTTTATATAATTCATGCAACTATACCTTTTCAGTAATGCTACCTAATCTTCTAATTATAAAATTCAAGACAAACAACACAATATCTAGACATAAAAATCCAACTAACTACTCTAACCTCTTGAGATGACTTTACAGACCTGATATTATAAATATAATAAAATTTTTATTTTAACCACTATCTACTTAAATTTATACCATTCCGAATATATATATTTTGATATTCTAATTTAAATCAAAACATCTATACAGAGATCAAAATTCAAAACCATATTCCTAATAAAGTATCTCTTTTAACAACACTCTTAATACATTCGAATACTAAAAATATGTATTCTCTATATATAACTAATATTACCAGATCTTCAGCACAAATCTATAATCAAATATCGCTAATCTATTACATAAAAAAGTGATACCAGTATCATATATAATAAGCAATCGAAAAAACAATCAAAAACTATGCTTATATACCGATTAAATGAATCATAAAATACTATGTTATTTTATTGATTACATTTACTAGAAAACCAAAAAAAGAACATATTCGGAGAAGTAAATTCAATAAAATCAAATAAAATTCTTTTATATAAAAGAGAACACAGATTACTTTTCAATACATTAAGGATGATATTCAATACGAAAACTATATTAGTAAAAAAATGAAGATATATAAAATATACTAACTATCTTATCGATCACTTTGGTCCAAACTTTTATAGACATATCATTCTTATCTGTGATGATACTAATAAAAATAGAATAAATAATAAACTTATTTAAATATATTAAGATATATACAAGTAAAAACACCCAGATTATATCTGGGTGTTTTTAATGACCATAAATAACTAATGGGAGATATAAAATATATACTATTGTGACTATAAGTTAATTAATAAAATGTTCTGTCAATCATTATCAATCACTTAATTATTAATAAAACTAAAAATAAAAATCGTAAAAATACATCCATTAATCCATTAATAAACTTAAAAAAACAAATAATTATTGATAAGCCAATTCGTTTGGTTTGTAAAATTTAATTTTACAGTTATAACAAAAGTGTATAGTGAGAAGCAGTGCTTATCCAGGAAAAGCGATTAATAATATCGCATGTAGTCTCCTTTATTAAACCTTAGAACTAAATTCTATCTTGCATCACATAATTACTCTAACTATCGATGATTCTATATCATCAGTATTGTCGAAACGCATTACTGAACCGAACACTGCTAATTCCATTCAACTACTAAGTTACAGATATCTAAAGGAGAAAATCTTCTAAATTTTTTCCATACTTCTCCATAGCATACCGAATGATTGTCGGAGTTCGCCCCTGGCCAGTCCAGGTTTTTCTTTCTCCCTTGTCATCTATATAGACATATTTTGCAGGGCGAACAGCACGCTTAGTTTTACTAAGCGTCTGGCTAAAAGATGGACTAGATAATAATTCACTAGGATTAATACCGTCAGTAATTAACATCTCTCGATATTTCTCAAGTTTACGGAGACGTTCTTCAGACTCTAATCGAACTTGACTTTCTTCTTCGCGGCGCTCATTAACCACTAACTCAAGCTTCATCAACATATCTTCTAGTGTCTCTAAACTAAATTCTCTTGCCTGTAAACGTAATGTACGAATTTTATTCAGAATTTTAAGCGAAGTACTCATAGTTAAAGTCTCTAAATTATATATATCCGGACCATAATATATAACAATAGTAATAGCGAATATGCACTGCAATAGTTTATATTTCATTAACAATAAAAAATAAAAAAGAACAAAACATATATTTTGAATCAATATACTATTACTAAAGCAATGTCATCCTTATTCATTCATAAAAAGAAAATACTTTAAATATTCTGTAATCTTGAAATATAATGATTATCCTTCTAATAACATAACCAGTCCTCTCATGTTAACTCACAAATATTACTGCTCATTAAATGTTAAATATAGAAATATTATTCCATAAGCAATACTGATATATCTTATCTTCTTTATTTTCATTAGATCAATCTATAAATCCATATCTAGTGGAATTAATAAAAATATTGATACAACATATTTACTAAACACTTTAATCTAAAAGACTGATTGAAGTAACCCAAGGTATCCTACCACTTCAAAACAAGATCATTATCTAACTTTAATATTTAAATTTATACTCGTAATAATATACAACATACATTATCTAGTTCTAGACATAAAGATACAAACCAATTCTAATATAAACATTATTTTTAAATTTAAATAATATTCAATATATACTGAATCTTCTTAATAAAATCTAGTATAACGTATATTTCACTCTCATCTGGACCTAGAATATCAATGAATAACAGATAAAGAAAACTATTTAAAATATATATACTTATATTATCAAGAATCTATTTACTTTAATAAAAAAATATCTTGTATTTTAAATTATTTATTTTTTCTAATATCAATCTAATAATCAGATATACTTCCTGTGTTGAACATAAACCGTTTTTGTTTCTCAAAAAAAATAAAAAAATAATTATAATAGAACCACCACAAAACCTTCTTTAAGAAATTACGTTTAAATACTATATAATTAGCATTATCTAATATTACTTTATCTATAGTACTTTTATTAATCTAATCCATTTTGCCTTGATAAAACATCTATAATTTGATTATCTATTTATCTAAATGTTTTTAAAAACTACTATACAATAAAATAATTTGCACGCTCATCTAGATTACTCTTAAAATTATAAGAACATCTACATAGTACGCCCAATTCTATAAATTTAAAAAAATGACTGAGCGTATATAAAATATGATAATGACCGAACTTTGATCTATTTATAGAATAAATAATATTTATTATATTATTATAATAGAACCTATCTAATCACAAATAATTATTTACTTAATCATAAATCGATAAAAATAAATTAAACATCTATTTTCAACTCCCTAAACTTACTACACGCCATCAATTTTCTTATTAAAAAGACCTATCAGCATGTCATCACTATAATCATAGTCATGATCTATACTTTGTTCTTATAAAATAACTTCAAAATAAATTAAATATAAAATATTCTTACAGACTCAAGAGACGAAATACATGTCTTGCTATTATTCTTTCTAGATGTCATATAACTAATTATTTTTCAATCTATAGAAAATTATATAACGTATCTATAAACCAAACAATATCTAGATAAATGAAGAATTACTATATATTATGAATTTAGTAAAAAATTAACTCTAATCACATTGCTCATATAAAAATTTATACACTATATTTATATCCTATTAATGAAGATATATATCATAATCCTAGAAAAATAAAGAAACTATAAAGATAGATATTCTTATAAATTAAAAACATTTATATCATAAATAGTTCAGAGAATTCTTCTATAAAAAATAAGGTGTCATAAACAACTGTCTCTTTTATCTAATTTATTACATTACATTTTCTTACACAAACAATAGATATATTATCCTATTCTCTGAATATGTTTCAAAGTTTTGAATTACCAAGGAGTAAAACAATGGCTCAACTTTATTTCTACTATTCAGCAATGAATGCTGGTAAATCAACAGCTCTATTGCAATCCGCTTATAATTATCAAGAAAAAGGAATGAGAACTATATTATATACTTCTGAAATAGATAATCGCTTTAAGATACCTAAAATTAGTTCACGAATTGGAATATCATCTCCTGCTAAACTATATAACAATAAAACGCTACTCTTTAAAGAAATTTATGCTGAAAAAAAAAATAGTCCAATAAATTGTATTTTAGTCGATGAAAGTCAATTTCTTACGCGCAAGCAAGTAAAGTCATTGACTAATGTCGTTGATATACTACATATTCCTGTATTATGTTATGGATTACGTACAGATTTTCGTGGTGAATTGTTTTCTGGAAGTCAATATTTATTAGCCTGGTCAGATAAATTAATTGAACTAAAAACTGTCTGTTCTTGCGGTAAAAAGGCTATCATGGTAATACGTTTTGACAATATTGGACTGCCTTGTAACAAAGGTAAGCAAATAAAGATAGGTGGAAATAAAACTTACGTATCTGTCTGTCGAAAACATTACTTCCAATCTCTAAAAGATAATTGTATACAGGTCTCTGAAAAAAGACGATAAAATCGATGGAAATATCCCTTAAAAATCTATAAATAACTTTTACAAAATTTCTATTATTCTGTTACTCACTTATTAACATTGCTATCATCATTTGGACGAGTCCCCTCACTTGTCATAAACTATGTTGAACACACGTGACGGCATATCTCAATTACCAAGTACCAAGTGGTATAGTTAATAAAATCTATACGAGATTAAACATTACTTCTCCTGAAAATTGACATATCTGATAATAATCTTAACCTTCTCATCTAAAATAACTCAGAATGTACCTTCTTTAATCAAAGATACACATTTTAATAAAAATTACCATGGATTAACTAATAGATAATACATCTCAATATGAATTTACAATATAAAAAATCATAATACATATGAAATGTCACATGTTAATTTCTAATTTTACTTATTGTAAAACAAAGATATCGTTCTCTAAAATACTTCAAGAGAAGTAATGATTACGTATATCTCTAATATATATTGTGAAAATATAGGTATAGACTTTATAAGAAAACTATAACAATTTCAGACAAAATATCATTAGTTCTAATATCTCATACATTGCATCTTTCATTTAATAAATAAATGCTACTTAGATTTAAAAGTCAAAAAAACATAATTTTCATACAATAACTGTTGTAATAATATCTACTATTTGCAGGCTCTTGAAATATATTTTTATAACCCCACTTTTACTTTTAAATACTAAATAACTATGTTTTATTGAGGTAATAATAAAATGCAAAAGAAAGAGACATTTACCTTTCAATCAGAAGTGAAACAACTTCTAGACCTAATGATTCATTCTCTCTATTCAAAAAAAGAAATCTTTCTAAGAGAATTAATATCCAATGCTGCTGATGCCACCGAAAAACTACGATTTCAATCTCTCTCGAAACCAGATTTGTATTCGGGCAATCTGCGTCTACAAATTTCCATTGACAAAGAGAAACGCGTCCTCACGCTTAATGATAATGGGATTGGAATGCAACGCAATGAGGTTATAGACAACTTAGGTACTATTGCTAAGTCAGGAACGAAGGCTTTTATTGATGCAATAGGATCAGATCAGTCTAAAAATAATCAATTAATCGGTCAATTCGGTGTAGGTTTTTACTCAGCATTTATGGTAGCAGATATAGTTTCTGTACATACTCGCGCAGCAGGCACTCCTTCTAATGAAGGCGTCTTTTGGCAATCTTCTGGAAACGGAGAGTACACTATTTCTAGTCTTGAAAAAGATGATCAAGGTACAGAAATCACATTGCATTTACGTGAAGGTGAAGACGAGTTCTTAGATGAATGGCATGTTCGCAGAATTGTTACTAAATATTCAGACCATATAAATCTAACAATTGAAATTCAAACCAAACAAAAGAAAGAAAATGGTTTAATCTGGGAAAAAATTAACAAAGCACAAGCATTATGGACTCGAAAGAAATCTGACATAACTGAAGATGAGTATAAAGAATTTTATAAACACATTTCTAATGATTTTACCGATCCACTGACCTGGACCCATAACAAAGTAGAAGGAAAACAAACATATATAAACTTACTATATATCCCGTCACAAGCACCTTGGGATATGTGGAGCCATGATCATAAAAATGGTCTTAAACTCTATATCCAACGCGTCTTCATTATGGATAATGCTGAGGAATTAATGCCAAATTATTTACGTTTTGTCAAGGGATTAATTGATTCTAGCGATCTCCCATTGAACGTCTCACGCGAGATTCTTCAAAATAGTACTATTATTAAAACGCTACGATCAGCCCTAATTAAGCGTTCATTAAACATGCTTGAAAAATTATCCAACAACCATAAAGAAAAATATCAAACATTTTGGAAACATTTTGGTCGTGTTCTTAAAGAAGGCCCCGCAGAAGATAAATCTAATATCGAAAGCATTACCTCATTACTACGTTTTTCTTCTACTAAATTTGAAGATATGGATCAAACCGTCTCTTTAAATGATTATGTTAATCGCATGCTACCAGAACAAGATAAAATCTATTATATTACCACAGAAAGCTATACCTCTGCGAAAAACAGCCCTTATCTTGAAATGTTTCACAGTAAAAAAATTGAAGTGCTTCTTCTTTTCGATCGTATTGATGAATGGATGATGAGTCATCTTACAGAATTTAAAAATAAAAAATTCCAATCAGTAAGTACATCTGATGATACATTTAATAAACTAACAGAGAGCGAGAATGAAGAACAAAAAAACACTGACAAATCTCTAGAACCCTTTATCAAACGAATTAAATCTCTACTAGGTCCACGTGTTAAAGACGTTTTGCTTACACGCCGACTTTCAGAAACACCAGCTATTGTTACTACTGATATAAACGATATCACACCTCAAATGGCTAAATTATTTTCCGCTTCTGGCCAATCGGCACCAGAAGTTAAATATCTTTTTGAACTTAATCCTGTTCACCCATTAGTACAGAAAGCTTCTGATATACAAAATGATGCACTCTTTACACAATGGATTGAACTTTTTCTAGATCAAGCTATCTTTACCGCAACTGGGACACTAGAAGACCCTAATAAATTTATTCGTCGAATAAATCAACTTCTATTGCAATAGAATATCATAACAATTTCTCTAATCTTATACTAAACCCGACCATTACTCATGTTAATGGAATATTGGTCGGGCATCAATTAAAACTAAAACCCATCATTACTTGTTAAGAATTAATGAAAATACATATTATCTGTTTATGTACATAATAATTCTCTTCCTTTAATAACACCGGATTTCATCCTATGAAATAGTACCATATCATTATATGGTAAGTAATATCTATTTTAGTAAATATAAGTTATGAGCTATAAACCTTGTCTATTGAATTTTGAATTAAATTAAAGGACAATAAATGATAAACAGATCTATCACTTATCTATTTTTCCAACTACACTCCTGATATGTAACAATATCAATAAAAATTGATTTAGATAAACCAAACAGTTATTCAACACGCAATATTAGATATATATTTTCTTTTGTAATCAAAAAATAGTTTAATTATATATATGTGATTTAATAAACTTTATCTAATATTGAACATACTTATAATACCGCAAACTATTTGTAATATTAGAGTAAGTGAAATCTATTATGATATTTTTTAAGAAACAATTAATTTTTTTTTAAAATCTTCACAATAGATTAATAAAAATTTCAATTATCATTTTATAGTCAATAACATGTTGACAAATCAATTTATTCATCATTAAATTTCTTATAAAAATAAAGTAAGCTAGAGACATTATGTAGAAACGAATAAGTTTATATTCATTCTATCATCTAATCTCAAGAACTAACCAAATATACGATATAACAATATATTTCAATGCAATTAGACTATCACTCATATCAGTTCTTTTTAGAATAATCGAAAAATTACTAAGTTTTACCTACTTCTAAAGAATTTAAAAATAATGATAATATTACTATTCATTTAATTATTCAATTAATATTGATGACTAATTAGATATACCTTTTCATTCTTCATTAACAATCAAGGCCTATCAAAAATGAATACCGATCCAACCCGAACATTTTATCTCATAAAATATTTCATTATTAAATAATGATGTATATAAGACAATAGGATTGTATTATACTAAGAATAATTTAGCTCTTATACTGAGGAATCTTTTGATCTCTATTTATTAATTAAACTAACCAAGAAAGACCAAAACTATGAGCCATCTAAATAAAAAATAGATGGTAACAATACTTACAGTAAATATCATAATTACATCTATACTATAAATACACATTAATTAACATAACTACTTTTACAATAAAATCCTAAGTAAATCCAAATATAACCTACGTATAATGAAAGAATTATAGTCTTTTCTTATAAAAACTATGTCTGAACGTCGCTTCTTAAAAAGAAGAATGATATATCATCTCTTAATATTCAAATAGTTCTTATCGTAATTTTTTAAAAATTAAGAAGTAAAAACCAATTATACAGGCTGAATTCTACTCTTCCTCTAGAGTAGAATCAAAAAAATCACATAAATTCTGAATATATTGACCTTTTGAAATTAACTAACGCGCCCTCATTAATCTCTCATTATAAATCTTGAGGTGCCACTCTAGAGGAGTTAAAATGAATTTATTATCATCATCTTCCACTATTCTTAAATCTATTGTATGCACCGCATCCTAATTGAGAGCCTGATGTAATGCTTTATATGCTTCTGGAGTACCTAGATACCTCTTGCCAACTCGTAAATGTAAATAAATACCATATTAAGTTTTTCTTGCCATCTATCTAAGAGCTAACTTCTCAGAAAATTTTGGTATAGCTAACATATAAATCTTAGATGACCAAAGATCTCGAGAAGATACTTCTGCTATAATTTTGAGAATCAATCTTTGAAATGCTTGATGCACATGTCTTTTATTAGGAATAAAATCATATTTTTTAAATGCATCATATAGTTGCTCTTCTAACAAAAACAAGTCACAATTTGTTGTACATAAAGTCTTTTTTTAATAAACCCCGTGAAAATTTACTATTCGGATGATCCAATAAATTTTGTTTATTTATTAATGAAGGCTTTGTTAAAGCCATACTTAATAACCCATTCATCTTAGCATTAATCTTATCATTTTTTAATACACTTATGCTACCTTTTTGAAATTTTAACTTATTTTGTGAATCTATCCGATCAGTGGTAGTATCCGATAAACGTCGTAACCTCTCACTAAAATCAATCCCTGATCCATCTCTAATATCTGGTGTAGATAAACAAGATGATAAATCATTTTTATCCTTACTCAATGGTGCAGTTGAACTAGACATAACTGTTCCGGGATTAAACACCAAAGCGCGCAATAAAGTCATTTCTACCCCCATGCGACGAGTTGGCGCTAACGGTAACTCCTTCCTCCCTATCAAAACTATCTGATAATATAATTGAACATCCTCAGGAGAAATTAAACGAGCCACTTTACGTAATCGATGAGAAAAAGAAACCATTCTTCCTTCACAAAAAGAAGAAGGAAGGAATTGTACTATTGCTATATAATGAAAAATCTCTAACATTTTTACTAATAAGCTATCCCAATCATTACCATACATAGCAACTTGATTAAGGATGTTCATAACTAACTTACCATTAGCATAAACCAAAGCCTCAATCAACGATAAAGCCTTATCGTCATCTATCATACCAAGCATATCATATACATTATGAGCAGTAATTACACCATTACCCATAACAATAGCTTGATCAGTTAAACTTAATGCATCACGCATACTACCCTCTGCTGCATGAGCTAGAAGTCTAATTCCTGGCGCTTCCGAACTAATATTTTCAGAATTTAATATATATTCTAACTGAGCTTGAATGAGATCCTCATCCAGTAAGTTTAAATGAAATTGTAAGCAACGTGATAAAATGGTAACTGGTAACTTTTGTGGATCCGTAGTTGCTAATATAAATTTAACATGCTCTGGCGGTTCTTCTAATGTCTTTAAAAGTGCATTAAAACTATGACGTGATAGCATATGCACTTCATCAATTAAATAAATCTTAAAACGACCTCGAGAAGAGGAATATTGTATATTGTTAAGAAGATCACGAGTATCTTCGACTTTAGTTCGAGAGGCAGCGTCAATTTCAATTAAATCAACAAAACAACCCTCAGAAATGTCACAACAATGACTACATTCACCACAAGGTCTTGCAGTAATTTTCGTTTCACAACTCAAACCCTTAGCAAAAAGACGGGCAATAGTTGTTTTTCCAACACCCCGAGTACCAGAAAATAGATAAGCGTGATGTATGCGACCCATAGATAAAGTATTAGACAATGCAGATACAATATGTCTCTGCCCTATAACCTCACTAAATTCTTGTGGCCGCCATTTTCTTGCTAACACCTGATAACTCATATAGGTTGTCCAACCATAGGTTATAATCTCTTCATAAGAGAACAACTAAAATAGTAAAATTACAATAATAAATCATTACTATCCATTCCATCTAGAAATTAATTTAATAGATAATATTATGCTTGATATATCAATATTCTTTATCACCCGTTCTTCTCACCTTCCTTGTATGTCATGTTATTAATAGATACTTATTTCTATTAATTAACAAAAGAAATATCAAAATAAAACCTTTCTCAATTCAAAAAAAGTTATTAATCTCACTGCCATCCTAATATAAATCAAAACTTTAGAATAAATTTACGAAAGGGCCATATTATAGAATTATGAATATTAGACTTATAGATTTTAATCAAATAAATCAATATACTAATAAACTTAGAGTTATAATTTCTTTTTATAATCTAAACATAATAACAATCAGACTAACTCACTAATATTCTACTCAGGATATGATACTGATCATATTATCCTTAATGTGATACTATTCGCCTATTAAATACAACTAAATTAAAGGCATTATATTATTAACTAATATACCTATTATTTTAATAAATTAGTACTAGAACCATATATACTAAACATGTAGTGTAAACATAAACTCCTTTTTCAATACGAAAAATGATAGAACATTATACTGTTATTAACATCACTCTTATTATTTTTGATAATGTTATAAAGTTAAATAAATGTAATCAGTATTGATAAAAATGAGAATATCTGACCTATCCATTACATATAGACGATTTTCCAGGAAACCTCAAGAGAGAATAGCTCTCAACACCATAATCTTTTAAACGTGCTTCACCCCCTAAATCAAAGAGACTTATAATGAAAGCAGCGTCCATAATATAACCTCCAGCACGACGAATAAGCTTAATTGTTGCTTCAATAGTACCACCAGTAGCTAATACATCGTCTACTACTAACACGACCTCACCAGGCTGAATTGCATCACAGTGTATCTCTAACACACCAGAACCATATTCAAGTGAATAGTGTTCAGAAAAAGTTTTACGAGGAAGCTTCCCAAATTTACGTACTGGTAAAAAACCAACCCCCAGCTCTAAAGCAATAGGAGCGCCAAACAAAAACCCACGAGCCTCAGGGCCCATAACTTTACTAATTCTAGAATTACGATAACGCTGAACTACTAGATGGACGCTCAATGCAAAAGCTTTTGGATCCGCTAATAAACTAGTAATATCTCGAAAAATTATTCCAGGTTCCGGATAATCCGGAATACTTTTGATACTATTCTTGAGAAATTCAAGTTGAATCGTAGTGTTAGTCATTATATAGCCTAGTAAAATTAGATATAAATGATATAATCATATTATTTCTTACATCAAAATTATAATTCTTTCAAAGAAAAAGACATACCCTGCTTCCTTAGTATAGCTGATAAAAAAACTCGGAATCGTTCAGGAAATATCTGAACATCATGAGATAAAATGTAAACAATAAAATTTAACAATATTTACAATACATACAATAATCCATAAGGTAATAAAGACCACTTATCAATAATTTACTAAATACTTTTTATGTTTTTTACATAAAATAAGAAATCAAATTAATATCGCTCATTATAACATCTGATGCAGAGATTATTATGCATTGCTACTAAGAGTATTTCTCCATAAAAACTAAGTCTTGCTTCTTTCATAACCTTCTATATAATAAAACTTTTTTTAAAATCAGAATATTCATGCTTAATTTAAGAATTCTTGATCAAGAATTATTTAAAACTCAATAAATAAAATGATAATTTATTCTATTTCACCACAAAGAGATGTAACATAAACTAAAAAAGAATAAAAAAACTAAAAAAGAATATTAGAGTATAAATTTATATTTAATATTAAGAAGACACTCATCTTAAGAGATGATTCTTAAACTTCTTACTATGCATCAATTTATATACTAAGAAATTATCATTTAATTTTTCATCATCTATTAATAAATAATTATTATAAACCCTCGCCCTTACTCTAGAATTAGAAAAATAATTAAATAGATCATTCTAATAACATCCTTTATCATTCAGTATTCTCAATTTTCTTATCTGTGTAGAAAACCACAACTAAATCGCTACATCTTTATGTTATACTCATATTAAATTCATATAAATAACTAAGATTTATATTTAGATGTTTTATACAGAAAATATTAAGGTCCTAATGTATGAAATAATTCTGAAAAATCTACTAGATGAGAAATTGATAATAACAACTCTTCTAATAAAACTTACATACAACTTAAATTTCTAATTTGATAGGATAGAAATAATTTTTAGATAAATCCCTATAACTCATAGTATTCATATACTATTTGCGTAACTACTATAATAACAAAAACGCCTGATTATTAACAGTAATCACCTATATTCCTTCACATGAAAGAATTAAAATATCATCCTGATTACACCATCAATACTGATTGTATCAGTAACATACTATAATTCTACTGTTTATTACAGTCTAATAATTATCGATTTGATAATAAAATATTTCATCTAATTCTTCTTGTCACTTACTCAGAAAAAAATCAATATACCTAACAATCTATATATCACATTCAACACTTTATGCATTGTCTTAAACAAGATAATAATGGATAAAAAAATCTCTATATATATCCACTTCTCTCACATTCTAGACTCTAAACATAATAAAATTTTCATAAAAATATAAATTCAATCTATATAGGATACTTATCCCAAACATAATAGTAAATCATTGAAAATTTAGTTGTTATATGTAGAATAAAATTCCAATAGTTTAATATATCAAATACATTATTTTTAAGAGTATGCAACAAATAACAAGACTTCATAACAACCTTCCTAACTAACTTACAGAAATATTACATAAATTAACTTATACTCTTCGAGATATATAAACCTGAATATTGATTCAAAAACATGTCTATATAGACATATAATAAAGAATTTACTGCATTATAGAATAATAATAAAATTCTATTTATTAATTATTATAAGATAAATCTCCTATAACTTGTTTTAAAAACTAAATAATATAAAAATTTAGAACAAAATATAAATTCAGACAAATTAATGCTATATAAGATAGAAGCAATGTATATTAAGCAATATTTAAACCGAAATGCTATTAATGATATTTATAAGTAAATGTACAATAGTTGATAATAAATCAACTAAATGCCGCTTAAAAATATAAAAATTATACATATATGATAAATATCATTACAGATAAATACGAGTTAACATCAAAAATGCTGGAGGCAATAGATTAGAGCCTGTATAATATTGCTGCAATATTTTAAATCCTTTGATTTACTTCTACATTGAGATATTGCCATGCTAAGAATTACAAAAGAAAGCCTAACATTTGATGATGTTCTTCTTGTTCCAGCTTACTCAAAAGTACTACCACACACAGCCGACCTTACTACTTGGCTAACTAAATCTATCCGTCTAAATATCCCGATGATCTCTGCAGCAATGGACACTGTAACTGAATCCAACTTAGCTATTGCAATCGCCCAGGAGGGTGGTCTTGGATTTATTCATAAAAACATGTCTACGTTACACCAAGTAGAAGAAGTTCGAAAGGTAAAAAAATATGAAAGCGGAGTTGTAACTAACCCTAAAACCGTATTACCAACTACTTTGCTAGAAGAAGTTAAGATGCTAACTGAACTTAATGGATTTGCTGGTTATCCAGTTGTTAATCACAATCAGCAACTTGACGGTATTATCACCAGGCGTGATGTGCGCTTTGTTACTAATCTTAAATTACCAGTATCTGCAGTTATGACTCGAAAAGAAAATTTAGTCACCGTTAAGGAAGGTGAAACACGTCAAATAGTTCTACAAAAAATGCATGAAAATCGTATAGAAAAAGTACTAGTAGTCAACAATAATTTTCAATTATTAGGCATGATTACAGTTAAAGACTTTCAAAAAGCAGAACAAAAACCTCATGCTTGTAAAGACGAACAAGGTCGTCTACGTGTTGGAGCGGCTGTTGGAATTAACAAAAATAATAACGAGCGCATCGATTCTTTAATTTCAGCTGGAATTGATGTTTTACTGATTGACTCCTCACACGGACATTCCGAAAATGTACTACAACAAATCCGATTAACACGCGCAAATTATCCTAATTTACAAATTATTGGTGGTAATGTAGCAACAGGGGCTGGAGCCCTTGCACTAGCTAAAGCAGGTGTTAATGCTGTTAAAGTTGGTGTTGGGCCAGGATCCATTTGTACTACCCGTGTTGTAACTGGCGTAGGTATACCACAAATTACCGCAATATCGGATGCTAACGCGGCTCTTCATGGGTTGGAGATTCCAATTATAGCTGATGGAGGGATCCGTTTCTCTGGTGATATCGCTAAGGCTATCGCCGCTGGAGCGGCAGTAGTAATGGTAGGTGCCATACTCGCAGGTACTGAAGAATCACCAGGAAATATTGAATTATATCAAGGTCGTTCATTTAAATCTTATCGGGGAATGGGATCAATAAGCGCAATGCATCAAGGATCTTCTGATCGTTATTTCCAAGCTCAAAATACAATCAAGAAATTCGTTCCAGAAGGTATCGAAGGTCGAGTTCCTTACAAAGGACTCTTAAAAGAAATCATATATCAACAAATGGGCGGACTACGATCCTGCATGGGATTAACAGGGTGTGCTACAATTGAAGAATTACGAACAATACCAGAGTTTGTTCGTGTTAGTAGAGCAGGAGTTTCAGAAAGTCATGTCCATGATGTAACTATTACTAAAGAATCTCCAAATTATCGCATGGATACCTGACCATACATTCTGGTCCCTTATCTAAGATACAGTCTTGTTCTTATATATCATCAACCATATCACATATAACTTAGTCTTAGGATGACCAGATGAATCTAAAAAATATGCATAAAGATCGAATTCTTATCATAGATTTTGGTTCACAATATACCGTTCTTATTGCTCGCCGAATACGAGAACTTGGGGTATATTGTGAACTATGGGACTGGAATGTAACCAAGAAACAGGTTGAATCATTTAATCCAAATGGAATCATCCTTTCAGGAGGTCCAGAAAGCAGCATCTCTTATAATAGCCCTCGAGCTCCCGATTATATATTTTATTCTGACATCCCCATTTTAGGTATCTGCTATGGCATGCAAATTATGACAATACAGCTTGGTGGCCAAGTACTAACTGCCAATAAACGTGAATTTGGTCATGCTCAAGTTGAAATTATAAAAGACAGCCCTTTAATCTTCGATCTTAAAGATACAACTAACATAAATAACAAAACAATACTTAATGTATGGATGAGTCATTGTGACATTGTCACAATTATTCCAAAGGATTTTACCCCTATAGCTAGAACTAACAATTGTCCATTTTCTATTATAGCAAACGAAAAAAAACGTTTCTACGGTGTACAATTTCATCCAGAAGTCACACAAACGAATCAAGGAAAAAAATTGTTAAAAAACTTTGTCCATAACATCTGTGAATGCACGGCTCTATGGACTCCAGTCAATATTCTTGATAATATTGTCACTTCTCTCAAAAAAACATTAGGTAATGACAAAGTAATCATTGGTCTCTCTGGTGGTATTGACTCTACAGTTGCAGCTCTTTTACTTCATCGCGCTATAGGCAAGCATCTAACTTGTATCTTTATCGATAATGGTCTTCTTCGCCTTCATGAGGCAACTCAAGTCATGACAATGTTTTCTAGTCACCTTGGCCTTAATGTTTTACATATAGAAGCGGAACAACGTTTTCTTAATGCTCTCGACAACATAGAAGACCCAGAAGAAAAAAGAAAAATTATTGGACGAGTATTTATTGAAATCTTCGATGAAGAAGCATCAAAACTATGCAATATACAATGGTTAGCGCAAGGAACTATCTATCCTGATATCATTGAATCTGCCATGTCTAACAATACTACAACACGAATGATTAAATCACATCACAATGTTGGCGGTTTACCAAAAAAGATGAAACTGCACCTAATAGAACCTGTTAAAACACTCTTTAAAGATGAAATCAAGAAGATCGGAATAGAACTTGGTTTACCCAGTTCCATAATAGCTCGTCATCCTTTTCCAGGACCAGGGCTTGCAATACGAATTTTAGGTAATGTTAAAAAAGAATATTGCGATCTTTTACGCTATGCTGACTCAATATTTATTGAAGAATTACATCATGCCAACTTATATAATAAAATCAGCCAAGCGTTTACTGTTTTTCTTCCAATTCGTTCCGTTGGAATCATGGGTGATGAACGAAAATATGATTGGGTTATCGCTTTACGTGCTGTTGAAACGATTGACTTTATGACTGCGCGGTGGGCTTATTTAACCCACGATTTTCTTGCTCATGTCTCAAATCGCATAATAAATGAAATAAAAGGCATCTCCCGTGTCGTGTATGATATCTCTGGGAAACCACCAGCTACAATTGAATGGGAATAACCTTAATTTACCAAATTCACTAAATAAAAAGATTTAAAAAAATAAAGATAATCTATAATTATATTATAAATATAATATTCCAGAATATTTACTGAATGTTCATGGAAACTCAATTACTTCATGAACACTCATCTAATGAATTTTCTAAAAATTATCTGACTTTGTTCACTATTACAAATCGTATTTACCTAAAATGAATATATATAAATATAATAAAATAAATATTTATTGATGAGATAATCGAAAATTTTCTAAAAATTCTAAAGATATTCCACTGATCTTTATATAACTAAAACAAACTTATAAAATAAACCTTCAAATAATTTTATATAACGAAAACCTTATATATTAATTTAGACTCTAGATCCTCAATACCAATTAATAAAAAAAACTAAAGTTAACTAAAAAACTTAAAGCACACTATAAAATAAATTTATGAAACTTATCTGATCAAAATAATATTATATAAATAATATATTCAACTTGATCAAAAAATCACATTCTCTGCAGAATATTTTAGAAATAAAAACTTAATACGTATTATAACTCCTTCTAAATAAGGAGGAAGCATAGATGATATAAATTATCTATATCTTAAAATTATGGGAAAATAATAACGCTAATAATCCTAGTAAAATAATATTAGAAATAGATATTATAACATAATTAACTATTTATTAAAAAAATAGCCTTGCAACAGTACAATTGAAAGGCTATTCAGGATTATCCTCTAAGCTAGCGCTACATCAATATCATATTGAGAATCTAGTATTACTACCTATCTGTTCTATATTAGTAATGTGGTCTAAATTTTCTTCCACTATCGGTTCAGCAACTCTCTGTAGTCCCACTACTTTTTCTCCAATAGCAGTACGAATTAAAATCACACCCTGCGTATTGCGACCAATTACACTAACCTCATCCACACGCGTACGAACTAAAGTACCTGCATCAGTAATCATCATAATTTGATCTCTATCAGTAACCTGTACAGCACCAACTACTAACCCATTACGTTTACTAACTTTAATCGAAATTACACCTTGCGTCCCACGTGATTTAATGGGATAAGCTCGATTCTTTGTACGCTTTCCATAACCATTTTGGGTAATAGTCATAATAGCGCTATCATCACGAGGAACGATTAGAGAAACAACGTGATCACCCTTTGTTAACTTAATTCCACGAACCCCAGAAGCCATGCGACCCATTGTGCGAACTGAATTTTCAGAAAAACGAACAACTTTCCCCTCTGCAGAAAAAAGCATCGCCTCATCATTACCATTAGTAAGTGACACACCAATTAACTCATCTTCATTACGCAGTTTAACAGCAATAATACCGGAATGACGTGGACGCCTAAATTCCTCTAATGCTGTTTTCTTGACCATCCCACTTGCAGTGGCCATAAAGATCTTCGATCCTTCAGCATATTCACTAACTGGTAAAAGAGCAGTAATACGCTCATGAGCGACTAAAGGTAATAAATTGACAATTGGCCGGCCCCTAGCACCACGACTTGCTTCTGGTAATTGATGAACTTTAATCCAATATAAACGACCTAGACTTGAAAAACATAAAATTGTATCATGACTATTAGCTACTAATAGACGATTAATAAAATCTTGTTCTTTAATACGCGCAGCTAATTTTCCCTTACCACCACGCCGCTGAGCTTCGTAAACAACTAATGGCTGATATTTAATATATCCCTGATAAGATAATGTAACTACTACATCTTCTTGACGAATAAGATCTGAAATATTAATATTAGCGCTAGACGAAGTAATTTCAGTGCGACGCTTGTCACCAAACTGCGAGCGAATCAATTCTAGTTCTTCACAAATAACTTCTAACAAACGAACTGAGCTATCAAGAATACATCGAAGCCCAGTCATCTTCTTTAATAAAGACTTATACTCTGAAAGTAATTTTTCATGTTCTAGTCCAGTAATTTTCTGTAGCTTTAAATCTAAAATTGCTTGAGCTTGTTGATCCGTAAAATAATACTGACTAGAAGATATAGGAGACGAAGCCTTTAACCTCTGTACATGAGCCATGTTTAAGAGCGCAGGGTTTAACATTGTAGAAATGCTACCCACGTCCCATGTGCGTTCCAGTAAACCTGATTTTGCCTCTTCTGGTGTAGAAGAACAACGAATTAACTTAATCACAGAATCAATATTTACCAACGCTAATGCTAACCCTTCAAGAATATGAGCACGACCCCCCGCTTGACGCAGCTCAAACAATGTACGACGAGTAATAACTTCGCGACGATGACGAACAAAAGCTTCTAATATATCCTTTAATGACATTATTTTCGGCTGCCCTTGATGCAAGGCCACCATATTGATACAAAATGAAATCTGTAACTGAGTTAATGAATAAAGATTGTTTAATATAACTTCAGCTACCTCATCACGCTTTACTTCTATAACAATCCTCATTCCTTCTTTATCAGATTCATCCCTTAATGCAGTAATTCCATTTAGACGCTTATCTTTTACTAATTCAGCAATTTTTTCAATTAAATGAGATTTATTTACCTGATAAGGAATCTCATTAACAATAATTGTTTCTCGTTTTGTTTTGGTATCTACTTCAATTACCGCACGAGCACGAATATAAATTTTCCCACGGCCAGTCCGATAAGCTTCATTAATTCCATCCCGACCGTGAATTAAAGCAGCAGTAGGAAAATCAGGACCTGGGATATATTTCATCAATCCTTCGACAGTAATATTGTCGATTTTTAAATATGCTAAACAAGCATTAATAACTTCGGTAATGTTATGCGGAGGAATATTTGTAGCCATCCCAACAGCAATACCAGAAGATCCATTAATAAGAAGATTGGGAATACGAGTTGGCATAACAGATGGGATCTTTTCTGTGCTGTCATAGTTGAGTACAAAATCAACAGTATCTTTATCTAAATCCGATAGTAACTCATGAGCAATTTTAGACATACGAACTTCCGTATATCGCATGGCTGCAGCAGAGTCTCCATCCACTGATCCAAAATTACCTTGTCCATCAACTAATCTATAACGTAACGAAAACGACTGAGCCATCCGAACAATCGTCTCATATACAGCTACATCACCATGTGGATGGTATTTACCAATTACGTCACCAACAACACGAGCGGATTTCTTATAGGCTTTGTTCCATTCATTACCAAGAATGCTCATCGCATAAAGTACACGACGATGAACAGGTTTTAAACCATCACGAACATCTGGTAATGCACGACCAACAATCACCGACATTGCATAATCCAGATAAGAGTGCTTTAATTCTTCTTCAATATTAACCGGTTTAATTTTAGGGATAAGATTACTCATAAACGCACTTTCCTTTCTATAATAAATCCTAAATTTAACAACATAATAACATATTGAACTAAATCCCTTAAGAATGGAAAATATTAGTCTGATAAGTTTTACTGAGTTCTATATACTACAAAAAGATTAATACACATTTTCTATACAAGAAATACATATATAAGAAATAAATTATGAATATAATATTTCAATATCCATTGAAATATTCATTTAATACAATCACTTAAATCTTAAGAACCTATAATTCTTCAAAAAGGAATAGATATTATTAATATACAATTTAAGAAAACAAATTAAACATATAACTTTAATATTGCATATGTTTTCATACACCTGTGAATACAGAAAAATATATCTATAGTCTAATTTCATTACAATGTATTCTGCATATATAAAGTTTTATTTGTTTTAATAAGCGCCATCTCACGAATTTATAAAAACCTTATGGAAAAAAATTTTAGAAAAAAGATATGTCTACTCAGTTGAAATTAATGAAAACGTTATTTGATCTTCTGATAAACTAATCTCTTGTAATTAAATTCTATCAATTACTTAAATAAAAAATAAGTTGAAATTAATTAGAGGTTAACGATCGATGACAATCGATGAATTAACTATTTGATCAAAAGCAAATGCCTGAGAATCTTGATTCTCATGATTTATAAAAAAATCAATACATCTATTTCAGTAATCCAAATATCACAAATAATCAAACTCATCTTACTTACCTCTTAGATAAGCTTCTCCTAGATCAAAACCATTGATATATATTATTCATTGATACCTAAAGAGATAAAATTATAATGTCAATAACATTGATAATATCGCTGATAAACCAACAATAACTAAATAAATTCAGGACTCATTTTTTTAAAATTCCTAACATGTAAAAAAATTAAAAATAATATTAAGAGACAGTTAGTCTCCAATAGACTATTCTATATTAAAAGTATCTATGCATTTGTCTAAAAATATCATTATCACTACCTTGAATCATGATAATTATTGATTCTGAAAATTTATAATTATGTCAGTGTATGTAGTACTTAAACGAAAATAAACTAGATGCAATTAACACTATATACTCAATGATATTCTTTAAAATAAGAAATACCTTTTTATTCTTAAATAATAAAATATTGCATAAGTCACTTATATAACAATATACCCTATTAAAAAACAGAAATTTATCATTTAAAGTCATAATCAAAGATTATATTATTCAAATAATACAAAGTAATGTACAACTGAGTTATATATTCTAATCATTAAATATTAATTTATGAAAATTAAAACCCGTTTTGCTCCCAGTCCTACAGGCTCTTTACATATTGGTGGTGCTCGCACCGCATTATATTCATGGCTATTTGCTCGACAACATAATGGTCAATTTGTCTTACGTATTGAAGATACTGATTCTGAGCGGTCTACTCAAGAATCTAGTACTGACATTATAGATAGTATGCAATGGTTAAATTTAGATTGGGATGAAGGCCCTTATTATCAGACCAAGCGATATGATCGTTATAATCTAGTGATCAACCAAATGTTAGAAACCCGTAATGCATATAAATGTTTTTGTACTAAAAAACGATTAGATGAATTGCGTAAATATCAAATACTTAATGGAGAAAAACCACACTATGACGGATATTGCAGAAATAAATATAATAATCAGGATGATGATAAAATACACGTAGTCCGATTTTGTAACCCAAAAGAAGGATTAGTAGTTTTTGATGATCAAATACGTGGGCCAATTCAATATCATAATAAAGAGCTAGATGATCTTATTATCCGCCGGTCGGACGGAACCCCTACCTATAACTTTTGTGTAGTCATTGATGACTGGGACATGAAAATCACCCATGTTATTCGTGGGACAGACCATATCAATAACACCCCGCGCCAAATTAATATTCTTAAAGCAATTTCCGCGCCTATTCCTACCTACGCCCATTTACCTATGATTCTTGACTCTAATGGAAAGAAATTATCAAAACGTCATGGAGTCGCTCAAGTATTATGGTATCGAGATCAAGGCTACTTACCTGAAGCGTTACTAAACTATTTACTGAGACTGGGATGGTCTTATGGTGATCAAGAAATATTTAGTACAAAATCCATGAAACAGTTTTTTACACTCAATACAGTAAGCAAATCTGCCAGTACTATCAATAACAAAAAACTACAATGGCTTAATCAATATTATATTAATAATCTACCTTCGGAATATGTTGCTTCTCATCTCCAAAAACATCTTGAGAAAAATAAGATCAATATCCACCTTGGCCCAAGACTAGATGACATAATCCAGTTACTTGGAAAACGTTGTAAAACGTTAAAAGATATGGCAGATTCCTGCCGCTATTTTTATGAAGAATTGAATTCATTTGATGATCATTCAGCTAAAATATATCTAAATTCAAACTCTGAAGAGCTTAGACTTCTTTTAGGAGCAGTATACATCAAACTAGCAAATATACATAATTGGACCATAGAAGAAATTCAAAAAAAAATTACGGAATGCGCTGATATACTCTTAATTCATATAGGAAAAATAGCTATGCCACTTCGCGTATCTGTTACTGGTCAAGCAAAATCACCGGAACTCTATATGACTATTTATGCCATTGGTCAAGAACGAACTTTAACTCGCATTGAAAATGCTCTAATGTATATCGTTAACAATCAAGATAAAAAAGAGTATCAGAAATATTAAAATCTATCATATTAAATCATATTTAATGCTTCGCTTAAGAATATAATAAAGATTATTAGATCTACCTCAATTCTAAATTGAGCACTCATATGAATGTGATTTACAAATCCATAGCCGATCCTTTAAATATAAGGAGAAATATCTTTCTTTACTTTTATATAAAATTTTGTATAATTTAATACTCGATATAAGTTTACCTAGACTTGAGATCATTCTAAATTTTTTTAAAACTCTTATCTTTATGGTAAACTGGATTACTACTAGCTAAATCGAGTCATCTGACGATATTAATTACTTTAATCTAATTTTGGTCTAGTTTTTTCAACACAACTTTTTAATCTTTGACCTGGACGAAACATGACCACTCGACGTGCCTTAATAGGAATGACTACACCTGTTTTAGGGTTGCGTCCTGGACGTTCTTTTTTCCAACGAAGATAAAAATTGCCAAATCCTGATAATTTTACTTTCTCACCATTTTCTAAAGAACAACGAAGTTCTTCAAAAAACAATTCAACAAGTTCTTTAGCGAAACGTTTTTTCAGTCCAAAAAATTTTGAAAATAAATATCCTGATATTTTATCTTTTGTTAGAGCCATATCTTCCATCCCTTAATGATGCTTGAAATCGTTTCTCAAGAGATTTTATACATCTACCTATAATAACGGCAAGATCCTTTTCGTGTAGCGTTCGACAGATATCTTGTATAATAATGCTAATCGCAAAACTCTTAAAGCCTTGGACAATACCCTGGCCACGATAGATATCAAATAAATTCACGCAAATTACTGTCTCCCCTCCAGCTTTCTTGCACTCTTTAAGTACATCTGATGCTCGTACATGTTCGGGAACAATTATAGAAATATCCCGACGATTAAAAGGAAAAGGAGAAAGAGGATGAGCATGAGGAAAGATTCGTCCTAAAACCTTTTCCCAAAAAATTTCAAACATAATAACGCGACTCTTTAACCCAAGTTTCTGTTCTAAAAAAGGATTAATTGTCCCAATACAGCCAATATACTCTTGAAGCATATAAATCCCAGCACATTGACCAGGATGAAACGCAGGATTGACTACTGGAAAAAATTCCACATTGTCTGCTTGACTAAGCAATTGAAATAAAGACTCTAAATCACCTTTTACATCGTAAAAATCTACTAAATCCTTAGGTAGATCCCAGTGCTCTGCATAACGGTAACCACTCACAACACCTGCTAATATTAATTCCTGTCGAATGCCAAGAGGCGCTTTTATATCGGGTACAAAACGTAAACCACTCTCAAAAAAACGTATATGTAACTGTTGTCGATTCTGATTGTATAATATTGCACCTAATAAACCAGTCCACAACGATAAACGCATTACAGACATTTCAACTGAAACAGGATTAAGCAGTCCTAGACCCTCATCTCTAGGATGTAACAATTTTTGTAATTTTGGATTAACAAAACTATACGTAATAGCTTCCTGATAACCTCTATCTACTAATAAAGTTTTAGCACGCTTTAAAGATAAAGCTTTGTTATTTCTTCTAGAAATAACTAAATTAGTTTTTATTGAAATATTAACAATATTATTATAACCATAAATCCGCGTAATTTCTTCTATTAAATCTTCTTCAAGAACTAGATCAAATCGCCAACTGGGTGATCTTACCTCCCAGTAATCTAATTGTTTAGTAACTTTACACCCAAGACGATGGAGAATATCCGTTACTACAACATCCTCTATTATATTTCCAATTAAACGATCTAGATTTACACGATAAAGAATAATCACGTCTCGACTAGGTAACTTGTTCTGGTAAGTAATATCAATTATAGATCCTGCAGATCCTCCGCAGATAGTTAATAAAAGATGTGTTGCTCGTTCAATAGCTTTATTCTGTAATTCTGAATCAACTCCTCTCTCAAAACGACTTGAGGATTCTGTATATAAACCATATTTTCGGGCTCGCCCAATAATTGCCAATGAACTAAAAAAAGCACATTCAAGAACTATGCTCTTAGTATCTAAAGTAATACCAACCTCTTGACTTCCACAAATTCCAGCCATAGCCAATATTTTATATTCGTCAGCCACTACTAATGTATCAGTTCCTAATCTAGTTTCACTACCATCTGGTAATTGAAATATTTCATTTTCTTTAGAATAACGCACTATAATTGCACCAGAAATTCGATCACGATCGAAGGCATGTATCGGCTGACCTAACTCCAATAAAATATAATTAGTAATATCAACTACTGGATTTAAAGAACGCATACCACAACGACGTAATTTTTCCTGAATCCAAAATGGCGTTGCACTTCTTAAATTATCTAATTTTATAACTCTTGCTAAATAACGTGGACAAGCTTCTATATCATCAATATGAATCTGGATTATATCTGGTATACTAGCAGTTACAGGAAAAATATCTACTTCATTTAACGACATGCGGTTTAAAACAGAAACATCACGAGCAATACCAAGAATACTCAAACAATCCCCCCTATTAGGCGTGATGCTAACATCAATAATATTGTCGTTTATCCGTAAATACTGCAAAACATCAGAACCAATAACAGAATTACAAGGTAATTCTATAACACCTTCTTGATTAATAAAAAGACCTAACTGAGAAAATGAACATAATATCCATCTAGGATGTTTCTCACGAATGTGAGAAACATCAACTTTAACACTAGAGGATGATAGGTGATCACACCTTGCCACAACAACTTTTAACCCTCTACGACAATTAGAGGCATTACAAGGAATATCCAATAACCGATCAATACCAATATTTACCTGAGTCATCCAAATGTTACTAGAATCTGGATTCGAATAACATTGCTCTATCTTACCAACTACTATCTTATTAAAAGAATGAAATTGCACTGCTTCTATGCTATTTACTGATAGACCCGCCATGGATATTTGACTACAAAGAGACGATATATCTATTGCGGGATCAACCCATTCTCTTAACCAAAATTCACTAAATTTCATTAATCGTATCCGTCCTTATTGAAACTGTTTAAGAAAACATAGATCATTTTCAAAGAAATCACGCGAATCAATTACACCATAACGTAGCATAGTTAGACGTTCCATACCCATACCAAAAGCAAACCCAGAGTAAATCATTGGATTAATACCAACAGCATTCATCACATTAGGGTGAACCATTCCACAACCAAGTACTTCTAACCATTGCCCATTTCCAGCCATGATATCAACTTCAGCAGATGGCTCTGTAAAAGGAAAGTAAGATGCACGAAAACGTATCGGCATTTGATCTTCAAAAAAATTTTTTAAAAAATCAAACAGTATTCCTTTTAAATGAGCAAAACTAATGCTCTCCTCCACCAGAAGACCCTCCATCTGATGAAACATTGGTGTATGAGTGCGGTCATAATCATTGCGATAAACACGACCAGGTGCAATCATGCGAATAGGAGGCTTTTTCTGTTTCATAGTGTGAATTTGAATGCCAGAAGTCTGAGTGCGCAATAAACGGGTAGAATCAAACCAAAAAGTATCATGTTCTGATCTAGCAGGATGGTGATAGGGAATATTCAAAGCGTCAAAATTATGATAACAATCTTCAATATCTGGCGACTCTTTTACTATAAAACCTAGTTCGCTAAAAAAGGTTTCAATACAATTGATAGTACAAGTAATAGGGTGTAAACCCCCATTAACTGTTTGTCTTCCTGGTAATGAGACATCAATATACTCCTGATCTAGCTTTGTCTTTCTTTCCAAGACCTCTATCATATCCTTTCGTGCAGTTAAAGCATTCTTTATGGATTCTTTAGCTCGATTAATTTCGGATCCAGTAATAAGACGCTCTCGTTCATCAAGAGTGCGTAATCTAGCTATCTGAAGCGTGATGTGACCATTTTTACCAAAATATTCGAGGCGTACTTTTTCTAGGTTATTAATATTATTAGAGTTATTAACAGCTATTTTCGCTTTTTTTATTAAATGATCGATATACGACATTTTTCTGTCTCCAACCATGCTGAATCAGGTATCTTATAACATACAAATAACTCCTCAGTAATAATAATTTAATCAACTAACGCCTCCTTCTCTTGAATATATGAAAAGATATTTTAAGAAATAAGGATCGTATTTTTACTATTATAGGAAAATAGACCTAACATTGGGAAAGCCTAATAAATGGTTTAAACTTTAAAATTAAACACATGTTTTAATCAATCTAAACTTAGAGTATAGATTAGTAGCTAAATTATAAATAACTTTACAATGAGAAAAACTAAAACATACTTCTATCATAAAGTTTTCACACTAAATTTAATAAAAATATCAACTCTAATATCACTTCAATCCAATCAAAAAGAGCATGTTTATAAACTGAATACTGTTAATAACATTATTCTAATATACTAATCATGCATATCTCTAGATTAATGTATCTAGAAATATTATGATCATCAACTCCATCTAGATCACTCTCTTAATCTTATTGATATCAAATTTAGTGCTTATCATGAGAGCAACTGATAAACTACCAATAGAAACTGATTGAAAGGCTGATACATATTTATTAGTAACTATTTAATTCAATGATCTCCTATCTTATCAACTAACTTTATATTTACGATATACCTATAACTAGCTTATTATCATTATAAAATCAACATGATATCAGTAATTAAGTTTTACACTTATAATCTACAAGATTGGTAATACATAACAAATCTTTTTAAGATCCCTTAATAATTATTTCCTGTTTATTGTATAAACTGACATAAAATGAAATTTTCATAAGAACATGAGTTGGTCAATAATAAATATTGATTATTTTTCTATTAAAATCTCCATAGTATTTTATATAAATGATAATTTTTTAAAAAATCACATCTCCATCTAATACAGGAATAAGCTACTAATAAATACTAATACTAATACAAAAACAAACCACAAAACTGTAAAATCAAATTCATAAAGAATAATAAAAAACCATAGCTATATATTAAATATGAAAAAAATTCGTTCATTCAAAATCAAGACATTAAAAATGTCATGAATTATTATAATATAATCAATTGACTTTGATGAGAAATTAAAATCTTTAATATTTAAAATATGCATAAAGCTCTTATTTTAAGCAGAAAATAATATTAAAATAGATGAAATATAAAAAACTATCTATAATTATATAATTAAACAGTTTGGTCTTAAACCAGAATCCAGATATTGTTTTCAAGACCTATCCATAAAAAATATTTTTACTTTACCAATACAACTGTAATTATTAATTTGAACGTATTAGCAAAATAATATAAAAACCATAATCTTTATAATATTTATGCATATTAAGATTATATATTTCCATTTTATGATGTATAAATTGGCTTATGCTAATGCTAATTTAGCTCTTACTACAAGTTCAGAAAAACCTTTTTTATCAAAGATAGCTATATCAGCCAAAATTTTACGATCAACTTCTATTGAAGCCTTTTTTAAACCATTCATTAAAAGACTATAAGAAATACCATTTGCACGAGATTCTGCATTAATCCGAGCAATCCACAGTTGACGAAACTGACGTTTGCGTTGCCGTCTATCACGATAAGCATACTGACCAGCTTTAATAACTGCTTGCAATGCAACACGATAAACTCGTGAACGAGCACCATAATAACCCTTGGCTTGCTGTAGAATTTTCTTATGACGCGCACGAGCAATTACACCACGTTTGACACGGGCCATTTAGCTCTCCTAGTTAATATGTGATACACTTCTCTCTCTATTGTAGAGATTCCGAATAAATACAACATTAAATAACAAAAATTATCTTATTTATAAGGCAAACATGCTATAACTAAACCTACATCACTCTTAGACACCATGGTTGCAGAACGTAAATGACGTTTGCGTTTGGTTGATTTTTTTGTCAAAATATGACGAAGGTTAGCATGTTTATGCTTGAAACCACCTGATGCAGTCTTCTTAAAACGCTTTATAGCACTACGTACAGTTTTAATCTTCGGCATATCAGTTATCTACCTTTGATAATCAGTTAAAAAAAGAGAAATAAAATTCTCATGATACCATATCAATACCAATTACTTCTTCTTTGGCGCAAGAATCATAATCATCTGACGACCTTCAATTTTATTAGGAAAAGATTCAACAGTAGCTAAATTTAGCTCTTCACATAAATCCTTACGCACACGATTAATTACTGCCATACCTATTTGTTGATGCGCCATTTCACGACCACGAAAACATAGAGTGATTTTAGCTTTATCTCCATCCTCTAAAAAACGAATTAAATTCCGTAATTTTACTTGATAATCTCCATCGTCAGTGCCAGGACGAAATTTAATTTCCTTAACTTGAATAACTTTTTGTTTTTTTTTCTGTTCCTTATATGATTTATTTTTTTCATAAAGAAACTTCCCATAGTCCATAATACGACAAACGGTAGGGTCAGCGTTTGGGCTGATTTCAACAAGATCAACACCAGCTATCTTAGCTTTTTCCAAAGCTTCATTCAAGCTAACGATACCAAGCTGTTCACCGTCAAAATCTGTTAGACGCACCTTAGAAGCACGAATATCCTCATTTATACGATTTGGACGAACTGGTTGAACTCTCTTTCCGACTTTAATACTTGACTCCTCCAGATATTAATCCATTAATCGTAAATTACGATTGAATATTTCATCTTGTAATCTTACTAACCACTCAGATAAATTTAAAAATCCTAAATCTTTACCATCTCGTTTTCGAACAGATACCGCATCCTTCTTCATCTCTTTATCACCACAAACTAATAGATAGGGCACATGGCGTAAAGTATGTTCACGAATTTTTAATCCAATCTTTTCATTTCTTAAATCTGATTGAACACGAATTCCTGCATTTTGTAACGTCTGGACTAAATCCGCAACATATTTAAATTGAATCTTAGTTACATTCATTACTACTACTTGTAATGGAGCTAGCCAGGTAGGAAAACATCCAGCATATTCTTCTATTAATATTCCAATAAAACGCTCCATTGAACCTAATATAGCACGATGAATCATCACCGGAACCTGACGTTGATTATCTCTGTCAATATAAAATGCATTTAAACGAGAAGGTAATATAAAATCTAACTGTATTGTACCACATTGCCAAGCCCTATCAAGACAATCATATAAAGTAAATTCAATTTTCGGACCATAAAAAGCGGCCTCACCCGGTTGATATTCAAAAGGAATATTATTGGTTTTCAGTGAAGTAACTAAATCAGATTCTGCTCGATCCCATAGCGAATCATTAACCATAAGTTTTAAAGGGCGCGTAGAGAGTTTGACTAAAATTTTTTGAAAACCAAAAGTACTATACATATCATATAGCATATGAATACAATTATTTAATTCATTAAGGACTTGGTCTTGTGTGCAAAAAATATGAGCATCATCTTGAGTAAAGTTACGCACACGCATCAAGCCATGTAATGAACCTGACAATTCATTACGATGACAACTGCCAAATTCAGCCATACGTAAAGGAAGATCTCGGTAAGATTTCAAGCCTTGATTAAATATAAGAATATGTCCTGGACAATTCATGGGTTTAATACAAAATTCACGATTTTCAGACGATGTAACAAATATTGCCTCTTTGTAATTATCCCAGTGACCAGTCCGATTCCAAAGACTACGATCCATCATAAATGGACCTTTTACCTCCTGATAATTATATGCCCGAAGCCTGTTACGAACAAAAGTTTCTAACTCACGAAAAATACTCCAGCCATGATTATGCCAAAAAACCATACCAGGAGCCTCTTCCTGCATATGGTATAAATCAAGCTGTTTACTAATGTGACGATGATCACGTTTTTCCGCTTTTTTCAAATTGAATAGATAGGATAACAATTGGTTTTCGTTAGACCACGCAGTACCATAGATACGTTGTAACATCTTATTGTTTTGATTACCACGCCAGTAAGCACCAGATATTTTATGAAGCTTAAAATTATGGCAAAATTGCATATTGGGCACATGTGGACCACGACACATATCAATATATTCCTGATGGTAATAAAGATTCAGATACATATCAGGATTAATGTCTTCATCTAAAATAGCTATTTTATATATTTCACCACGTGAAATAAAAATATCACGAGCTTCTTTCCAGCTTACCGTCTTCTTATACACATTATAATTAGTATTTGCTAAATAGTGCATACGTTGTTCAAGTAACTCTATATCATCCTTAGTTAATTTATGTTCAAGATCAATATCATAATAAAAACCATTATGAATAACCGGACCAATTGCCATTTTAGTTAGTGGCCAAAGTTGTTTAATCGCATGACCTAAAAGGTGAGCACATGAATGACGGATGATATCTATACCTATTTTGTCTTCTGAAGTAATTATGATCACCGATGCATCTGATACAATTTGTTCACATGAATCAACTATCTCATTATTTACATACCCAGCAACACAGACTTTTGCTAATTCAGGAGAAATATCTCTAGCAATGTCTATCACGCTAATAGGCTGGTTAAATAACCTCTTGCTACCATCAGAGAGGGTAATAAAGGGCATGCAGAATCCTTAATTAATTTTACAGTAGAGCTATTTATGTTATAATTATATTTTAATGTTTTAAACTGATCTCTATACCTTCTAGCATAGAATATCATATAAAAATAAGATAGATATGAATTTAAAATTACAATATATCATAGATCATATGATATGAATAGTAATGCTCTTATTTAATGAAAATCATTTCAGAAAAAATGAATACCTAAACAACCTACGATTAATCAACCAATATTAACTAATATTTATATAAAACCTTATAACTAATAAGGCTCAATATATTTTAAATATAAATAAAACATACGATAATTTTATTATGTTTTCTTAAACATCAAATCCCATGTACCATGACCTAATTGTTGACCTCTCTTCTCAAATTTTGTGATGGGTCTTGATTCTGGACGCATAATCCATTGACCATTACTTGATTGATTTTGATAACCCTGAATACCGTGCATTACCTCTAATGCATATTCAGCATAATCTTTCCAATCTGTAGCAAAATGAAAAATACCGTTTAATTCTAACCGAGAAAAAACTAGATTAGCAAATGAACTTTGTACAAGGCGACGCTTATTATGACGTACCTTATACCATGGGTCTGGAAAAAAAATTTGTACTACATATAGTGAACCTACTGGAATCATAGATTCCATAACTTCTACTGCGTCATGACATATTACACGAATATTCTTAATTCCAAGAGACTGAACCATTGATAAGCAAGAACCTACACCTGGTTTATAAACTTCAATACCCAGGAAGTTATACTGTGGATTATCAGAAGCCATAGCCACCAAGGAAGACCCCATTCCAAATCCAATCTCTACAACCACTGGTGCTGTACGATTAAATACATTGGTAAAATTAATTATATCCTTTTGATAATCAACGCCTATTTCTGGCCAAAATTCGTCCAACGCTCTCTTTTGACCTTTGGTAAAATGACCCTGACGATGTACAAAACTAAGAATTTTTCTCCTATAAACTTGCTTCTGCCTGCCCTGTAATAAACTAGAACTAATTTTCATACAAGTACCTGTAACAATTAACGATAGAACAAATAAAATCACCATTGTTTCTTTGTAATAAAAACAATAATGAATCAATTTAACTGTAAAAGTATATTCTCTTATTAATTACATACAATAAAAAAATCTATTATGTCAAAACCATTCTATTAAATATGATGGCATGATTCATATCAAACCTATAATTACTATATTTTGAAAAAAGTAAAATATATACCAACAACAGATCATTTATATTTCTATACCAATTTAACGAACTCTATAAATCAAAATAAATATAGATATTAAAAATCTAATATAATTACAATGATCATTGTAGTATCGTGCGATAATATTTATTTATGATTTTTTATTCAAATTTATAGTTTCTTATTTGAATTGCATGAAAGAGTATTCTTTATTTATTGTAAATTTATAAATAAAAAATTAAATTATATTTCTCTACGAGAGTTGTGTTTTTTTAAAAACATTATCAAATTTTTGATTATAACTCGAGAAGATATATAGTATAAAACTATTAATTATAAAACCTAATATATAAATCCCACCGATCTCTGATAAATCTTAAAATACTTCATAAATTAGAAATAAATTCATATTTTATTAAATCATTTTAATATCTATAACTATTAAATTATTAACTTAAATATATAATCTAATATTAACATCAATAATATTTATATGCTCACTTATCAAAACTTAATCATATATAAACAAGTACACTCAATATATATATTTGATAAATATATACAAATATATCGCATGTCTGAGTTATATTCTAGAATGAAGTTTCTATAATATATTAAAAATTAAAAATTAACATTTAATACTAACAATACACAACGTCTTTCTTATCATATATAAATATAAAAACACTGATATAATTAACATAAATATATATATTAAATTTTGTATTTAATTACATTATTTAAAAAAATAAAAAAAATTATATTTATACTTCAAACATAAATAATCTATATCTGATTGTAATTTCTATTACATCTTTTTATTTAATCAATAAAAACACAACGTTCAAGAATCACATGAAGATCATACATAAAATGTAAAATAAAATAAATAATATGTATTATTATATCTTAATTAAACTTTTCAAATCTGTTCGCTATATGGATAATTAATATTATGTAACTTGTAATCTTATTAATCTAAATAAATATATTTATATAAACTTAATTTAATAAAATATACTTAATATTAAATTAATAAAAATATTTATTATTAAAGATATCTATATCACTATATCTTAGTGATTACTATTCACTAAAATTTATATAATTCATATCATATAAATTTAAAATATAAAATCTATGATATACACTGTATCTTGAAAATAAATTAATGAACAATATTATTTATTATTATGTATTGATATAAAAATACAATGTATAAAAATTAAATTTCTAAAACTGTTTATTTTTTTTAAAATAAAAAATAAATCCTCATTTTATGAAAAGAATTTTTAAAATAAACATCAAAACACAGGAAGAGTTTTATCTATAAAAAATTAAATATATATCCTATATTTAAATAAAGAATAAAATCTCTTGGCAATAACCATTATTTCCTATCTCGTAATTCACTGATATCTGATAAAATATTATCTAATTATATAGACTACATCTAAAAATTAATTCACTTTTAGCTCACAAAAAATCCATAATAGACAGTATCATTATTGAAATTTTTCCATTAAAACAATCAGTAAGGTATTACGAATCAAGACATATAGGATGAGGAAAAACTAAATACGTATCCACTTATAAATTACAAAACACTGAAAATACCTATTAATCCAATAATTCAAAAATAATACCTTCGTACTCTGGCGTAATTGATAATATATTACGACATGGCTTTAAAGAATACTTTTAATCTAAATGATTCTATTTAGTTAGAAAAATCTATACACAAAACTATTCATTGGCAAAATATTAAAAATTAAATATTATTAACCCTAAATCCATAATATCAGAACTGATAACCAATTAATACAATCCTGAAAATAATTTTTATTTCTACTCAATAAATTCTTCTATCAATTATTATTAATATGATTTCATCAAATATCATATATGAACTTTAATTTAAAAAATTAGTTTATTTCGCTTATCTAGAAAAAATAACCTAAACTATTATCTATATATCTGTAGAAAATAAATCGCGCATATATAGTTGATCTCTTATTAATAGAAATAATAAAAATATTTTAAAAATATTAAAAATAAACGTATATAGTTTTATTATATAGAACTAAATTAATCTAGATTATTCTAATCTGTATTTTGATGAACTAAAATCAGATTCATCTAATTTGAAAAAAATTCAGTTTATTTAAAATCCAATTCATATAAATAAAGAATATAAATATTAAAACTATAAATAAATATATTAAAATAAATATAATATAGCATATGTTATTTAATTGTAGAAAAGAATATTTAATCTAAAATCGAATTATAGAATATTCAAGATGATTTATTAAATTCAAACTATTAAAAATAATTAAATTACTAAATATATCCAATTATTTAATTATTCTGTAGTTACAGACTAAGATATTTTTATCTTAATATAATCAATAAATCATTTATATAATCTATAATCAAGCATAGTCTATTTATTTATATAAAAAATAAGATCACCTGCTTTATTTTCGATGGATAACGCCAAGATATTACCTAATTAAACACAGAGTTATTATTAAATATATTGTAGTATTATATAGATATTGGTTTCTTTCTGTCAGAAAGAAAATGTAATAAAAAAATTTATTTTAAAATAATATTATACATACAATTATCGTAATTTTTTGTTAAACAAAATTTATAAAGTAGTGACTAGCTTTCAAATGAATTGTTATTTTAGCGAGTAAAACAAGTATTCATGTTATATAACATTGAAACCAGACCCCCTTGCTAACTTTATAATATTAGTTATTTTCTTTAAAATTTATGAGAAGTTCATATAGTTTCCACTATAATGATAGAATAAATTAAGATTAAATCTTTATTTTATGTATTTTTATAATTAATTATTATCACTCCCTTATAAGGTATTATGAAATAATGTATGAATGGATTTTTAATTTAGAAAATTGGTTAACCTTAAGTATACTAACAATTCTTGAAATTGTTCTTGGTATTGATAATATTCTCTTTCTATTACTAATAGTAGGTAAATTACCTATACATCAGCAATATATTGCCCGGTTTTTAGGTTTATCTGGTGCAATGATTATAAGGTTGATTATACTTGCATCTCTAACATGGCTTACTCATCTAAAAGAACCATTTATTACTTTTATGCATCATGTGTTTT